>JAWLBG010000007.1:0-143298 GCA_041395065.1 Prosthecobacter sp.
GAAGTGGAAGAAGACCTTCTCCTTTTCCATGCCCCGACGGATGGTGTTGTATCGGCGAATTTTGTGAGTGTGCCGTTTGCCTTCGAGATCGGTGAAGGGGAGCTTGCCAGTGTCGTTGAAGGTGTCTGGGAGGTAGAAGACCGAGGGTTTCTTTGGGTGAGCGACACAACCGAGCAGCTGAAGCCGCGCCCACATTGTCGTGCGAACAAGGGCAGGCATAATGGAAGTGATCGGCACGCCCAAGATGGCTCCCCCTGCGGACCAAAGGTGCTGGGCTGGAGTGGTCTTGATGCCATCGGGCACGCCACTCGGAGGTGGCGCGAGGGCTATGGCTTTGTCCCCGACTGTGTAGCAGGCCCAAGTTTGTTTCAGCGCCTTCGCGGCATTGTCGCCGATATTTGGCAGGGAGAACACACGCAGCACCGGTTGGGTGATGTCAGCACGGATGGCATTCAGGCGGAGTGTCTCGGGTTCCTGGAGGACGAGGCTCTCTGGCTCCATCGACTGCTGAGCGAGAACAGCACCGTCTGAGAGTGTGCGAGGGAAATTGATTTGATCGAGCTTCTTGAGCAACTGCCGCCAGCCAGTGGCCCAGCCTTCGTGGAAGGGCACCGAAGCGAGGTCTCCCATGGTCCAATTCCATTTCGACTCGTCGAGTCGAAGTGGGATCACGAAATCGTCGATGCCTCGGTCCTCTCCGATGCGCAGGCCTGCGGTGCGTTCCTTCCGGGGATTGTCTTTGTCCACGGAGTTAGCGGACATCAGAGCCAACATGCGACCGGACTTCACATGCAACGCGTCTTCGATTCTTTGAGGCCAAGGCTCGCCACCGAGCATCTTCAAGGTATCCAACCACACTGCATAGCCTGCCGAGGCGAGCTTCCGAGCCAGCCACTCGGCGAACGTCCGATCTTCGGACGCGTAGCTGATGAAGAGGTGGCTGGGGGCTGACATATCGTAGGGACGACGATGGCAAGTAGTTATGTTATGTCACGAAGGAGATGCTGGCGACGCCCACGATCTCCCTCGCGATGATGAGCCTAGTGCAGACGCTGGCGGTGCTGCGGGAGAGCACGGACAAATGAGGCACCATCACTCACCGTCTAAGCGGGTGACGGACTTTGCGGTGTTGCTTGGCCTGCTGCCAACCACTCGTGCACTTTGTCCTTAAATTCGGCCACCTCCATGGCCTGAAGTTCGTTTTCCGAGCGCAGCGAGTCATCAGGACGTTTTTGCAGCCAGGCGAGGAATAATTGCCATTCAGCCAGCAGTTCATCATGACTCGGAAACCTGGCTGGGACACCACCTGATTGTGAGCTGAGATGAGCATAAAAATGGGCTCGGACTTCGCGCAGCAAGAGGTCAATGCTTCCATTGTGGGTGCGGAGGTCAAAACCGGCGTGGTCGGACAGCGCTGTTCTGACGGAGCCACGTTTCCTCTCCAGCACGAGGAGCACTTTGGTGTCCAAGGGAGCGCTGCCATACCACAGTGCCCCCAAATCAAGGCCCAACTCATAAGGCATGTTCATGCGGGCCGCCTCACCTTTGCTTCTTGAAATAACCCAGGAGAGATCATGAATGCTATGCCGACATTCGCGAATCTGCTGTTTGATCTTCATCATCCTTAACTGGCCTGAGTTCGAGATCTGGGCTGCCAGCCACGGCTCATAGCCGAGCCTCATCAGCACGAAAATCAGCGCTCGCTGAAGAGGCCGGTATTTGATGTCATACGGACAGTTGACGAAGACATGGGTCTCGAAGTCTTCGTCTGTCATGGCTTCAGCGCATATTGTGCCGTGTCTTGGCGTTGGAAATCACGATGGAGCGATTCACGTCCGCAAAGCCGGAGGGTTTATGCACGATCACGGAGTAAACGCCTCCCGATTTGTCCTTGGCAAAACGAATGGCCTGCTGCTGGTCAGGGAGCCAGCGCAGCGCTTTTTGCCCATCGGACCATGCCACCCGGTATTTGCCGCGCATGGGCATGACATGCAGCATCCGTGGCATGGTTCTGGGATCGACGGTTTCCATGGCGTGATTCTCGCATTGGCCCGCTGGGGGACAAGAAGAAATTTGGAAGAGGGAATGCGTCCAGATTCGTGAACGCGGGTGGCATCCATCCGCCGCCGCTACCTCCCCGCCTTGAACAATGCGACGAAGCATCCGCAGATTCCCGGGAATTCCGCACACGGGACTGTGCGGGCCACTTTGAACGGTTGACGGTCGTCCGTGAAACGTGACAGCATCGGCCCGATGGAATCCAACCTCCGCCCCTCCCGCGCCCGACAGGTGGTGCTGTTTTTTGCCGTCACGCTGGCGGTGATCACCTACATCGACCGCGTCTGCATTTCCCAGGCGGCACCGATGATTCAGGAGGAGCTGGGGCTGACGAAGACGCAGATGGGTTACGCGTTTGCGGCGTTTGGCTGGGCCTACGCGCTGTTTGAAATCCCCGGCGGCTGGCTGGGCGACCGCATCGGACCGCGGCGCGTGCTGATGCGCGTGGTGTCGATGTGGTCGCTGTTTACGATCGCCACGGGATGGGCGTGGAATCTGGTGTCACTGGTCGTGTCACGATTTCTTTTTGGCGTGGGCGAGGCGGGCTGCTTTCCGAATCTGACCAAGGCGTTCACACTCTGGTTTCCGGTGGCGGAACGCGTCAAAGCGCAGGGCATTCTCTGGCTCAGCGCCCGCTGGGGCGGTGCATTCACGCCGCTGCTGGTCGGCTGGATGCTCGCGAGTGGAACGGGTGGGAAGGTCGGCCTCGGACTGCATTACAAGTGGGTGTTTTTGACTTTCGGCCTGCTCGGCGTCGTGTGGGCGCTGTCGTTCTTCCGCTGGTTCCGCGATCATCCGAAGGATCATCCGGCCGTGAACGCCGCAGAGCTCGCGCACATCGGAGAAACCCATCCGCCCGGAGACCATGCGATGCCGTGGGGACGGCTGGTGGCATCGCGCACGGTGTGGATGCTGTGGGCGCAGTACTTCTTCATGTCCTACGCGTGGTACTTCTACATCACGTGGTTCCCTACCTACCTGAAGGAGCAGTTCACCTCGCTTACGGAAATGGAGCGCGCGCTGCTGGCCTGCGTGCCGCTGTTCTTTGGCGGCATCGGTTGCATGATCGCCGGACTGATCTCCGCCTGGCTGGACCGGCTCTTTGGCAGCGTGGCAAGAACGCGCCGCCTGCTGGGCATTCTCGGCATGACGACCGCCGGCATCCTGCTAGTGATCTCGAAGCAGACGAACTCACCGCTGGCGTCCGTGCTGGCGATCGGGCTGGCATCCTTGAGCAATGATCTGGCCATGCCGGGTGCGTGGGGCGCCTGCATGGATGTGGGCGGACGTCATGCAGGAGCGCTGGCCGGCAGCATGAACATGATGGGCAACGCCGGCGGCGCGATCGCGCCGATGGTGGTGCCGCTGGTGCTCGCCGCCACGGACAATGACTGGAACATGAACATCACGTTCTTTTCCGTGGCCTACTTCCTGGGCGCGGGCTGCTGGTTCTTCATCAATTCGGAGGAGCGGCTGCACGACTGAAGAATGAGGGATTGAAATTCGGGGTTTGAGTCCGACCCTGAGCGGCATCATGAACTCGACGATCTATTCCACCTCTTTTGAGTCACCCATCGGCGAGATCACTCTCGCTGCGACGGATTCCGCGCTGTGCGGGGTGTATTTTGAAAAGCACAAGCCCGAGCCCAAGCGCAACGGCTGGCGGCGCGACGACGGCACCCGCTTCGACGCAGCACGGAGGTGGCTGCAGGCCTACTTCAGCGGCGGGACGCTTCCAAAGAAGCCCGCGTTCGCGTTTGAGGGCGGCACCGAATTTCAAAGACGCGTCTGGTCCGTGCTCAAAAGCATCCCGCGCGGCTGCACGATGACCTACGCTGAAATCGCCCGCGAAATCGGCTCGGCGGGTGCGGCCCGCGCCGTGGGAGCGGCGGTCGGGCGGAACCCGCTTTCGATCCTCGTTCCCTGCCACCGCGTGGTTGGAGGCGGCGGCTCGCTGACGGGTTTCGCCGGCGGCCTGGAGCGGAAGAAGTGGCTGTTGGAGCACGAGGGCGCGCTGGCGGCCTGAGCTTTATGGCAAAGCCGAAATCACAGGCCTTCATCCGCATCCGTGCGGAGGTGATCCGGCTGGTCGGACTGATCCCAAGCGGGAAATTCACCACCTATGGCAGCATCGCCATTCACATGAACGTCATGGCGCGTCATGTAGCCTTTGTGATGAGTAGACTCACGGAAGACGAGTCGAAAAAGCTGCCCTGGCACCGCGTCGTCAGTGCTGATGCGCGGATCAGCCCGAAGATGGACGCGAAACTCGCCGCCAAGCAGAAACGCCGACTCAGATCCGAAGGCATGAAGATCAACCGCGACGGCTACATCCAGGACAGCGACGCGCATTTTCATGTCGTCGGCGTCCGGCGGGACATCCGCTGGAGCGAACAGACCTGAGCGGAAAAAATAAACAAAATGTGCTTTGACAAAACAGACAGGTCTGTCTAGTAGTTGCGCATGACCGAAACCCGCCAGCACATTCTCACGACCGCCGGACAGCTCTTTGCTGAGCGCGGTTATGAGATGGTGGGCATCAACGAGATCATCGAAAAGTCGGGCGTGGCCAAGGCGACCTTCTACTCGAACTTTAAGAGCAAGGAGAAACTCTGCGCCGAATGGCTGAAAGACGCAGCGGCGAAGTCGGAGGCGGCCGGGAGCGAGCTTTTGAAGCGCCAGATCGACGGACTCGCCAAGGTCGAGTTGAAGTTTGAATCACTGCGCACCCACTGCCGGGTGTCCGACTTCCGGGGCTGCCCGTTTTCCATCACGGCCTCGATGACAAAGCCCTCGAGTGAGATTCGGGACATCATTCGCGACTACAAGGCAAGCTCACGCGTCTTTTGGCAGAGCCTCGCGTTGGAAATGAAGCGTGATCCAACCGAAGCGCGTGCGTTGGGAGACGCGATGTTCCTGCTTTACTCCGGTGCCGTGACGGAAGCGCAGAACTGCCGTAACTCCTGGCCCGTGGACGCAGCCAAGGAAGCCGCCAGGAAACTCTGCACCATGAAGTAGAATCGCCATTTTTTTAACCCTTTATAGACAGACTGGTCTGTCCGTAAAACAAAACAACACCCACCACCAACAACCCCATGAAAATCGAACTCCAAACCACCACATCCGCCCCCGCCGCCGCACAACCCCTGCTCGAAGGCGCTCGGAAGTCTCTTGGCTTTGTGCCGAATCTCTACGCCACCTTTGCAAACGCACCTGCGGTCCTCGAAGGCTACTTCGGACTGAGCGCGGCCTTTGGGAAGACGTCCTTCTCGGCTACCGAGCAGCAGGTCATCGCCATCGCCGCCAGTGTGGACAACAAATGTCACTACTGCGTCGCCGCGCACACCACGATCGGGCAGATGCAGAAGGTCGATCCCGCTGTTCTCGCCTCGCTGCGAGCCAACGAGCCGCTGACGGACGGCAAGCTGGAAGCTCTGCGCCTGTTTGCCAAAGGCGTTGTGAGCCAGCGCGGCTGGGTGCGTGAGGAAGAGCAGGAAGCCTTCTTCGCCGCCGGCTACACACCTGCACAAGCCCTCGAAGTCGTCCTTGGCGTTTCCATGAAGACGCTCAGCAACTACGCCAATCACCTCGCTGCCACGCCATTGGATGCGGCCTTCGCGAAGAACGCCTGGGAATCGGCACGGACTGGCGAAGACGCCGCCGCCTGCTCCACCGAAAGCTGCGCCTGCGCCAACAACTAAACCCACCCCAAAACCAAGCGGAGGGCGCGGCGACTGCGTCCGCCCTCCGCTCAACTCTCCAAAACGCACACCATGAAAACACCCGAACTCACCTCCGCCACCTTTGACAGCACGCTCAGCGGCACTTCGCAGCCCGTGCTCGTCGATTTCCACGCCGAATGGTGCGGCCCCTGCCGCATGATGGGGCCCATCATTGATCAAGTCAGTGCCACACGAGCCAGCGACGCGGTCGTGGCCAAACTGAACATCGACCACGCGCCCGAGATCGCGCAACGCTATGGAGTCACCACCGTCCCCACGCTGATCGTCTTCAAAAACGGCCAGCCTGTCGCGACCACACGCGGCGTCCAGTCCAAGACAGCCATCGAAGCCCTGCTCGAGCGGGCTGCCTAATTTCCAGGTCCAAAATTCATACATTCAACTTCATGAACGCACCCAATCTCACTCAACGTCCACCCCGCAGCCCGCGCGTCCGCCTCGGCTGCTATGTCATCCTGCCCCGTATCCTCGACAAAGGCCGTGCCGAACTCGCCGGAACGGCCGGCGAGTATCGATACGACAATCCCATGGACCGCCACTGGTTCCGCTTCACCGGCATCGACGCCGCCGCGTTGAAAGCCGAACTCGCCAGCGGCAAAGGCGATGGCGAAATCCTCGCCTGGATCGCTGAGAACGCGCCAAACAAGCATCAGCCCTGGGAAATTCAGCAATGGAGCGCCTATCACAACGAGCGCGGGCCCGATGGCGACATCGAAACCCTCGAATTCTTCGCCAGCCGCATCGCGCCGCTGAGTCGCGACCGCGAGGATGTGCGCACCTGGTTCGATTACCTCGATCTCGACGATCACGTCACCTTCGGGGGAAAGGCTTGAATCTTATCCACTGTTATGAGCACCTCTTTAAACCTCTCTCCCGAACACAGCGAAGCCGAGCGCGATCTGCCGGGCTTCCTTCTCTCCGCCGTGCGCCGAGAGCACCCCGAATGGCTGACTGACGACGGGCAGTGCCCGTCCTGCGAGGAGTATCGGCACAAACTCGCCCAGCTCTTTGCCTGGACTCACCAACTCCGCACCGCCGCCTAACCCACGCCTCTAAAATCCCCGCCATGGCTGACCGATTCATGCACACCATGCTCACGCCCGCCGTATTGTCGGCGGAAGAGAAATACTACGGGCGCGTCTACCCGACGCGGGATGAAGCTCCCGCCCCCGACGCCTTCAATGCGGAGGAGGCGGCATTCATCGAAGCTCGCGACAGTTTCTACCTGGCCACGATCTCCGAGAACGGCTGGCCCTACCTGCAGCACCGCGGGGGCGCGAAGGGTTTCCTCAAAGTCACCGGCCTGAATCAGCTCATGTTCGCCGATTTTGGCGGCAATCGACAAATGCTCAGTGTGGGCAGCTTGTCGCTGAATGACCGCGTGTGCCTGTTTCTCATGGATTACCCGGCTCGTGAGCGTCTGAAAATCCTCGGGCATGCGCGGGTGCTCGATGCTCGTGAAAACGCAGCCATCGCGGTCAGTCTCACTCCTCCCGGCGGACATGCCGGAAAGGTCGAGCGCGTCTTTGTCATCGACGTCGAATCGTACGACTGGAATTGTCCGAAGTTCATCACTCCTCGCTATACGACCGCTGAGATCAAAACTGCGACCGCACCTCTGAAGGCTCGCATTGCCGAACTCGAAGCCCAACTCAAACTCCAAACACCATGAACCCACGCCCGCCGCTGCCGCCCTTCACTGAAGAAACCGCCAAACAAAAAGTCCAGATGGCCGAAGACGCCTGGAACAGCCGCGATCCTGAACGCGTGTCGCTCGCCTACACCGAGGACACCGAATGGCGAAACCGCGACGAGTTTCTCAACGGTCGAGCCGAAGTCGTCAAATTCCTGACCCGCAAGTGGGCCAAGGAGACCGACTATCGCCTCAAAAAGACGCTGTGGGCCTTCACGGGCAACCGCATCGCCGTGCGCTTCGAGTACGAGTGGCATGACGAGTCCGGTCAGTGGTGGCGCAGTCATGGGAACGAGAACTGGGAGTTCGACGAGCACGGCTACATGGCCAAGCGCTTCGCCAGCATCAATGACCAGAAGATTGACGAAGCCGACCGCAAATTCCGCTGGGAGCGAGGAGCGTGAAGCCGGTCATTCTCATCACCGGGGCGACGCGTGGTATCGGCTTGGCGGCGGCGAAGCAACTCGCCGCCCGTGGCGCAAAGGTCATCATCGGCAGTCGTAATGCCGTCCGCGCCGCCGAAGCGGCGTCTAAAATCGGCGCCGACAGCGTCAGGATCGACATCACTGACCAGGCGAGCATCGATGCCGCGGTGCAGCAGGTAGCTGAGCAGCATGGCCGCCTCGACGTTCTGGCCAACAACTCAGCCATCCTGCTCGATCACTATCAGAGCCTGCTGGAACTCAAGCCGGAGATGCTGCTTGAAACGCTCAACACCAACGTCGTCGGCACCCTGCGCGTGAGTCAGGCTTTCGCACCGCTGCTGTCACGATCCGTCACCCCGCGCATCATCAACGTCTCCAGCGGCGCAGGACAGCTTGAAGGTGAGCCGCAGGCCTGGGCGCCGGCGTATTGCATCAGCAAGACGGCGCTGAACATGCTCACTCAACAACTCACCGCCGCGCTGTCGAATGTGATGGTCAACAGCATGTGCCCCGGCTGGTGCCGCACCGAGATGGGCGGTAGCGATGCACCGCGCACGCCGGAGGAAGGAGCCGACACGCTCGTCTGGCTCGCTCTCGATGCGCCGCACGATCTGCGGGGCAAGTTCATCAAAGATCGTGCCGTGATCGAATGGTAAGGATCGGAGACTCCTCCTGCATGTTCACGCTTTCCGCAGTCTCAGCACGCCGCTTTATGCAACTGGCCACCGGCTTGGACGGCAGGTTCCCGAGCGTGGATGCGGCGTTGAATCATCTGGGCTTTGTGCAGATTGATCCCATCAATGTCTGCGGCCGCATGCAGGATCACATCCTGCGCCATCGTGTCGCGGGCTATCGCGAGGACGGGCTGATGGAGTGCCTGCATTCCACCCCGCGCCGCAGCGCGTTTGAGCATCACCTGCCGGACTCCGGCAACCTCGCGGCCCTGCCGCTGGATGCCTGGCCGCATCTGCAACGGACCATGCAGGCCCGCCGAAGCGGCGACAGCACTTGGTCGGGCAAACTCACCACGGCGGAGAAAAAGCTGGCCGCCAGCATCCTGGCCCGCATGGCGGCGGAAGGAGCGTTGTGCTCCCAGGACATCGAAAGCGGCCGCAAGTCCAAGACGCATGCTTGGGACTCCACCACGCTCGCCTAAAGCACGCTGCAAAAGCTTTTCTTCCATGGGCGAATCCTCATCGCCCGCCGCGAGGCCAACCGTCGCTACTACGACCTGCCGGAGCGTGTGCTTCCGACAGCCGTCTTGAACAGTCCGAAGCCGACCGAAGCCGAAACCACGCGCTGGCTGGCCCTGCTGAAACTGCGCCAGCGTCGTCTCGCCGCGCTCAAGGCCGCCGAACTCCGGGCCATCGCGGACGAAGTCATTCCGGTCGGCATCAAAGACACCGCGACTCCGCGTCTGCATGTCCTGCGCAGCGATTCCGATCTGCTCGAAAGCACCGCCACAATCGCTCTGAAGCCGCTGCTGCTCGCCCCGCTCGATCCCGTGATCTATGACCGCCGCGTGACCGAGGCCTTGTGGGACTTCGACTACCGTTGGGAAGTCTATGTGCCGCCGCAGAAACGCGTGCGCGGCTACTACGCCCTGCCGCTGCTGTACGGCCAGCGCTTCATCGGCCATGCCGATCTGAAAGCCGATCGCAGCGGAGGAAACCTCGACGTCGTTTCCCAGCAAACCACCTCCGCCGTCCACGCCCGCAGCGCTGTGAAATCCCTCGCCGCCTTTCTCGGACTGAAAGCGTCGGGCTTGCCCGGTTCTCCCTGCCGCGTATGAACGCGCATGGTTGACGATCCCTACACGCAGCGCTTCGGCGGCATCGGGCGGCTTTACGGCGCGGCGGCATTGCCGCGTCTGGCGGCGGCGCATGTGGCCGTGGTGGGCGTCGGTGGCGTGGGATCGTGGGTGGTGGAGGCGCTTGCGCGCAGCGGGATCGGCAAGCTGACGCTGATCGACATGGATGACGTTTGCATCACCAACACCAACCGGCAGCTTCCCGCGCTGGCGCGAACGGTGGGAAAGTCCAAGGTCGATGTCCTGGCGGAGCGTGCGGCGGAGATCCATCCCGACTGCCGGGTGAACCGGGTGATCGAGTTTCTGACCGAGTCGAACGCGGACCGTCTGCTGGCTCCCGAGTTCGACTATGTGGTCGATGCGGTGGACCGGACCTCGATCAAGGCGCTGATCATCGCGAAGACCCGCGAGCGTGGGCTGCGCGTCATCACTTCCGGCTCCGCCGGCGGGCGGCGTGATCCTTCGTTGATCAAGACCGCCGATCTCGGCCATGCGGGGACGGACCCGCTGCTCAAGGGCGTGCGCCAGTGCCTGCGCCGGAATCATGGCTTCGAAAAGAGCGCCGAGGGCCGTTCTTTGACGATGGGTGTGCCGTGTGTCTTCTCGACGGAGCGCCCGTTCTTTCCGTGGGCGGACGGGAGCTGCTCGCTGGAGCCGGAAGCCGGTGCTGAAACGGGTCTCCGTCTCGACTGCGCCGCCGGATTCGGCGCGGCGACGTTTGTCACCGGCGCGTTCGGTTTCATGATCGCGGCGGAGGTCGTGCGCGGGCTGACTACTTGAACCTCCTCAGTCGCAGGCTGTTGAGGATGACCGACACGCTGCTGAGGGACATGGCGACGCTGGCGATCATTGGATTGAGCAGCCAGCCGGTGAAGGGATAGAGCAGTCCGGCGGCGAGCGGGATGCCGATGCCGTTGTAGAGAAAGGCGAACATGAGGTTCTGCCGGATGATCTTCATCGTGGCACGGCTGAGGGCGAAGGCCTGGTGCAGGGCACGGAGGTCTCCCTTCACGAGCGTGACGGCGGCGCTTTGGATGGCGGCTTCGGTGCCGGTGCCCATGGCGATGCCGACATCGGCCGCGGCGAGCGCCGGCGCGTCATTGATGCCATCGCCGGCGAAGGCGACGTGGCGGTCCTTGCCCCGCGCCTTGTAGACGAGCAGCAGCTTTTCTTTGGGCGAGACCTCGGCGCTGACTTCATCGATGGCGAGATCTTTGGCGACCCGTTCGGCCGTGGCTTTCGCGTCGCCGGTGATCATCTGCAGTTTCAAACCGAGCGCGTGCAGGGATGCGATGGCCTGCGGCGTGGTTTCCTTCACCTTGTCCTTGATGGCGATGAGTCCGAGCGGTTTTTCGTTCAGCACGACAATGACGACGGTGCAGCCCTCCGACTGCAGCTGCGCCGACCGTGTGTGACATTCGGCGTCGAGAAACACGCCGTTCTTCTTCAGGAAGGAGGCCTGGCCCACGAAGACCTCGCTTTCACCAATGTTTCCCAGCACGCCGCCGCCGGGGATGGCTTGGAAGTCGGTGACCGCGGCGAGCTGGATGCCGCGCTCCTCCGCCGCTCTCACGATGGCGGCCGCCAGCGGGTGCTCGCTGAGCGCTTCGACCGCTGCTGCGCAGGAAAGCAGATCGCGTGCGGCGAGACCCGGCAGCGGAACCACTTCGACAACGGACGGCTTGCCCTCGGTGAGCGTGCCGGTTTTGTCGAGCATGACGATGTCGATGTCGTGCAGCCGCTCGAGGACTTCGGCGTTCTTGATGAGCACGCCGAGCTGCGCTCCGCGTCCGAGTCCAACGGTGACGGCCATCGGCGTGGCCAGACCGAGCGCGCAGGGGCAGGCGATGATCAGGACGGCGACGGCATTCACCACAGCGAAGGCGAGTGAGGGCTGCGGTCCAAAGGTCCACCACAGGAAAAAGGTCAGGACCGCGACCGCGACCACGACGGGAACGAACCACGCCGAAACGCGGTCGGCAAGCCGCTGGACCGGCGCCCGGCTGGCCTGCGCTTTCGCAGTCATCTCGACGATCTGGCTCAGCAGCGTGTCGGCGCCGACGCGCTCGGCGCGCATGAGGAAGGAACCGCTGCCGTTCACGGTGCCGCCGCTCACGGCGGACTTCGCCGTCTTTGTCTGCGGCATTGATTCGCCGGTGAGCATGGACTCATCGACGGACGAACCGCCTTCCGTCACGATGCCGTCGACGGGGATGCGCGAGCCGGGCTTGATGCGCAGGATGTCGCCGATCCGGATCGCATCGACCGGGGTCTCAATTTCCTCTCCGTCGCGGACGAGCAGGGCCGTTTTCGGCGCGAGATTCATCAGGGCGCTGATCGCCGAGCCGGTGGCCTTGCGGGCGCGAAGTTCGAGCAGTTGGCCGATGAGCACCAGCACGGTGATGACGGCGGCGCTTTCAAAGTAGAGCGTCATGCCGCCGTGGGTGGCCGCATGCGGCAGCAGGGACGGAGCCGTCAACGCGAGCACGCTGTAAACCCACGCCGCGAGCACGCCGAGGCCGATGAGCGTGAACATGTTCAGGCGCAGGGTGACGAGCGATTTGGCAAAACGCACCAGCAGGGGCCAGCCGACCCAGAACACGACGGGACTCGCCCAGACAAACTGCATCCAGCCGGAGGCGGCGCGCGGAATGCCGCGGATGACCGGCAGGTCCGCGCCCATCGACAGCAGCACCACGGGCAGGGCCATCGCGGCGCTCCAGCACACGCGCCACCAGAGGTCTCGCACCTCATCGTCGCCACCGTCACCGCAGCATTCGGGTTCGGCCCGCCTCGCCAGCGGATTCTTTTCCAACGCCATGCCACACTGCGGACAGGCGCCCGGTTGATCCGAGCCGACGCCCTCGCACATCGGACAGATGTAGGCTGCGGGCGACTTCGTCACGACCGCTGCCGGCTTTTCCCCTTCGGAGGAACAGTGAGGGCAGGAACTGGGAGCGGAGGGCTGCATGACGTGGTGAGAGGTGCCGCACAAAGAACGCCATCACCAACCGAATCTTGGTGTGCATGACGCGGGAGCTGGGTCCGGCAACGTTTGGACGAGGCGCGATGACGCTTGCCAAAAGTGCCCGATTCTGAAACAACTGCCGCATGGACTCGCATGAAGTGATCAGCAAGGCCGTCGAGCGCACCAGCTTCAAAGAAGTGGCCGCACAGATGGGCGTCTCCCTCTCCCTGGCCTACAAGTGGTCCCAACCGGACGAAGCGCAGGGCAGCGGCACGACGAATCCGCTGGATCGCGTGCGGCAGCTTTACGAGATCACGCGGGATCCGCAGATCGTTCAATGGCTGTGCCACAAGGCGAACGGCGTCTTTGTCCAGAACCCGAAGGGCGGCGGTCCGCGCGGGATGGAGCTCATGCCCGCGACGCAGGAGATCGTGCAGCAGTTCGCCGATTTACTGGCCGCGATCAGCAAGGCGGCGGGTGACAACCGCATCACGCCGGACGAGGCGGAGCACATCCGCGGCGTGTGGGACGAGCTGAAACGATTCACGGAGGGATTTGTCCGGCTGTGCGAGAAGGGGGACTTCGTCCATCTGGCGGAGGAAATCAGAACGCACCAGCACGCGAAGTAGGCTGGGAGCCGTACCATGGACGAGGAAGACGGCATCCCGGACGTGATCGAGCACCCCATCGGTCCGGAGCTGGACCTGCACACGTTTCGTCCGAACGAGATCGGCAGCCTGCTGCCGGAATACTTCGCCGAGTGCCGCAAGCGCGGCATCCTGCGCGTGCGAATCATCCACGGCAAGGGCAGCGGCACCCTGCGCACGGGAGTGCATCAGCTGCTCGAAAAACTTCCGGAGGTGGCGGAAGTCATCTGGCCGGCGGACGAGACGAGCGGCTCCTGGGGCGCGACGTGGGTGCTGCTGCGACCTTCGGCGGCTACTCCAGAGGCAGCGTCCAGTATTCCTTGAGGTCCGACCACTCGTCCCACATCGAGCGCTCACCGCGGTCTTCCACATTGACACCCCGTGCCTGCAGCCAGAGGGACAGCCGGCGCCGGCGCTCGAGATTTTCCGCCCTCTGCTCCGGCTCCGCCGTGCGTGCTGCGGCGACGAGCTCCTCATAGTCCTCATGCCGCGCCTCCAGCTCGGCCTTGGGAGTGATGGCGCTGTAAATGGAATGTAGGCAGGCGGGGCCGGTCTTCAAGGCGACCGCCAGAAGCACGGCCCAGAAGACCGTTTTGGGCGAGAGAAGTTTCATGGCCGTGGTTTCCGGGAAACTTAAGGCACCCATGCGGAGCCTGTCCAGACCTTCGGCTTCTTGTTTTCCAGCTTTTCCAGATTGAGGGGCGTTGCGTTTTTCACCTCCAGCGTCGCGCCGCGGACGTCGAGGGTGAGCGGCCCCTGCAGGTCGGCCTGCTCCAGCCAGAAGCGCAGGCGGAGGTCGGCCGTGGTCTGCGCCGCGATGCTGACGGGCCGTTCGGTCGGCAGGATGAAGGGCGGGACCTCCTTGCCGGCGGCGTTGAGGAGACGCACGTCCGGCGGCTGCATGTAGAGCGGGCGCGGGCTGTCGCTCCGATAGCGGATTTCCAGGTCGAGGCGCGCATTGCCGTAGTCGCGCTCCAGCGTGCAGCGGCGCATTTGCAGCGGAGCGTCGGCGCTCGCCTCCGCCACCGGCCCGTCGGCAGTGGGCGGGCCGTCCGCCATGAAAGACCACCAGACGGCGATGCCGCCCGCGATGAGCAGCAGCCAGACCTCGAAACGTTGAAACACGCGCATGGGGGAAGAACCGGGTTTTCCAGGGTTGTCAAACCGGGAAGTTGTCCTAGCATGCCCGCCCCCCAGGCCCGGCGGGCCGGTTTCCAGCCCCTTCGCGCCAGCAGCATCGCTCCCACAGCCCCCTTCCCCCATGAACATCAACGTCGAACATCAACCCAACTGCCGCGCCGTCGCCCATGTGCATGTGCTGGCCGATCAAGTCACCAAGGAGCGCGACTCGATCATCTCCTACTTTTCCGGCATGGTGCGCCTGCCGGGCTACCGTCCGGGCAAGGTGCCCAAGACGATCGTGGCGAAGCGCTACGAAAACGAGGTGAAGGAGGAGCTGGAAAAGAAGCTCATCAACGACGGCCTGCGTCAGGCGGTGAAGAGCGAGGGCCTGGAGCTCCTCGGTGTGCTCGGCGTGAAGGACAAGATGTATCACGACACGGACAAGAGCTTCAGCTTCACACTTGAGCTGAGCCTCTCGCCGAAGTTTGAGCTTCCGGAGTACACCGGCATCCCGGTGAAGCTTCCGCGCATCGAAGTCACGGACGCCGATGTCGATCACGACCTCCTCCACCTTCGTGAAAACCAGGCCACCTACGAAGACGTGGAGCGCGCCGCCGCCGTCGGCGATGTCGTGGTGCTCACCGTCACCGGCAGCCTCGACGGCCAGCCGCTGGCCGAAGCCATGCCGGACGCCCCCGCCCATCTGAAGGAGATGAAGGAAAACTGGTTCCTTCTGGCTGAAGAGGACGACTTCCTCCCCGGATTCTACGCCGGTCTTGTCGGCATCGCCAAGGACGAGGAGCGCACGCTGAACCTCACGCTGGCGGACGATTTCAATTTCGAGGCCCTGCAGGGCAAAACGGTGGCCTTCGCCGCCAAGTGCCACGGGGTAAAGAACAAGGTCGTGCCTGAACTGACCGAAGAATTCATCAAGAAGATCGGCGGTGAGGAAATGACCCTGGAAAGCCTGCGCAGCGAAGTGAGCGACGCCATCCGCCGCCGCAAGGAGCAGGCGCGTGACGCCGCCAAGTCGAACCAGGTCATCGCGCACCTGTTTGAGAAGGTGGAATTCGAGCTGCCGCAGGAAGCCGTGAACCGCGAAGCCCAGCGCCGCACCAACGAGATCGCCCAGCGTGCGATCCAGCAGGGCATCAGCGAGGAGGAGCTCATCAAGCAGCAGGACGAAATCCTCAACAGCGCCACCAGCCAGGCCCGCAACAACGTGAAGGTCAGCTTCATCCTCGAGCAGGTCGCCCGGAAGGAGAACCTCGAGGTGCCCGACCAAAAAGTCGCCATGGCCCTCGCCCAGCTCGCCGAGCGTCAGCGCATGCCCATCAAGAAATTCATGAACGAGGCCCAGAAGAGCGGACTCATCGACAACGTGCGCGGCGACCTGCTGATGCAGGAGGCCCTCGAATTCATCAAGGACAAGGCCGTCGTCGAAGAAACCGACCCCGAGCCCGAGACCTGTGAAGCGCACGGCCGCTGATGCGGGGAAGCCTCGCGTCAGGTGGCGGGATCATTTTTCCTTGATCGTTCCCCATTCACTTGGGTGGGGAACGTTAAAGCTGAGCTACGACGGTAGCTAGCACACCAAGCAGCTTCGCCGCGACTGTGACAGATGCCAGCGTTGGCTCTAGCGCTTTGTTAGGTTCCATTTTCATATAATTCCGAGACCTTGAAGTAGCGCGATTAGATGCTGACCCTTTAGATCGTTCGCAGTCGCTTGGTTTCTGGCAATCTGGTATGTGGAAGTCCAGATGGCTTCATATCCATACTTACTCTCTATCGCCTCAACCGCCGCAATAGTATCGCCCTTGGTTCTTGTGGTGCAAAAAATCACATCAGGCGCGAATTTGCCGACAATCTCTACGAGCCTCTCGAAAAGCTGTGTGTGTGGGTCTCCCTTGCTTTCGACGGCTATCACTTGCTGATTAATTCTGACAACCAGACTGAAATCGCCAGTGGCTGATATGGAGCCGTGAAGTATTTGATGGCTTGGATATATACGCAGTAAATGTGTCGCGACTGCCCGGAGCGTGCTGGTCTTTCCTTTGCTGCCTGAGTGCCAGACGGCTACAATGGTTTTGTTCATAGTTTGTCTTTTACCGGACGTTATTTACCCACACTTAATCGTGGGCGAATCGGATTCGTTGATAGTTTTCATGGCCTGTCACTCACGGCCCCGGCGGCGGTTCGGGTTCGGGCTCCGGATCCTCCGGCGAGGAGGGGTTTTCCAGCAGACTCTGCTGCATGTAGAGGGCCAGCTTCTCCGGCTGGCGGGGGAACATTTCCATGAGCTTCACGAGGTTCAGGAAAAGCATGAGCTGAAGGTTCTCCCGGGCCATCTTCTTCTCCTCCTGCGTGGCGGTCTTGCTGCCGGTGGCAGCTTCGCTGGCCTCATGCACCGCCACCCAGGCAGCCTTCAGATTCGTCGTCGTCGTCACCAGCGGCGCGCCGAGGTCCGCCTGATGGGCGGTCACGCCGCTGAGGAGCGTTTGCAGGTTGCCATTCACCTGGTCGTCCCGGCAGGTGCTGAAGATGCTGCGCCCGTGCGGCACGCACTCCGTCACCTCCGGCGAGCCGTCGCCATACTGGGCGACCACGGCGGCGATGATCTTGGCCACACTGCCCGGCAGGCTCGCGCGGAAGGCATCCTTGGCCATCTTTCGCGCCTTGCGCAGGGCCATCTTCGTCTCGTCCTCGCCCACGCAGCCTTCCACCAATTCCAGCGCGCTGGTCGTGGCCGTGATGCGTGCGGAGAGCTCCCCGCCGCCATTGTTCGCGATCATTCGCTGCAGGTGATCCGTGCTGAAGGCCAGCAGTTCCGCGACACTGATGCCGGGGGCGTCGAAGGGGTTTTCAAGAAAGCGGCTAAGGTTTCTCATGGTTGTTGGGTGGGCGTCTGGTGAGTCAAATCGCACCCCGGAGTCAAAAAATGCGTAGTCCCAGTGTGCCATTGGACGAGTTTGGTTGGGTGTTTTTACTTTTATTAAAACACGGGTCCTTTCGTCAATGGTAAAGATTCCCACCTCATGGAAAGACACGTCCAAACCTACGGAAATTCTGTGCCACCATCGCAATGGCCCTCCAATCCTTCCGACCGTCACTTCCATTTCTGTTACGCCCGGGAAACCGTTTGGGAAGGAACCACCAGAATTTCGATGGACGAAAAAACGTTTCGGAACCCATCGCCAAAATCTGCACCGACCGGGAAATCCTTCCGGAAGCCACCGCCAAAATTTCAACGACCGGACCAACCTTCCGGAAGCCACCGCCAGAATTTCGACGACCGGACCAAGCTTCCGGAGGCCACCGCCAAAATCTGCACCGACCGGGAAGATCGGTCCCTTTCCACCTGCGGTCGAATGAGCCTTCGACCCGACCAGGCCCGCCCCAGCTTGCGACGAATGACGCTGCTAGGCTAGGCGAACGTTAACCGCCATTGCGTGAACCCGGTGTTGGTTTTCCATGTATTCCTTTGATTGAGTTAGCGAGCCGAAGCAGCGCATCGCGGTAAAGTTCGTTTAGACGAAAGTCAACATACAGACAATCTCTCACGCACGCTGGGAGATCGCTCCCCTCGCGCAAGACTGGAATCAATCGCAAGCGCCTTTCGTTGCGAAGGGCCGATGCAAGTTCCGACTCGAATGCAACGCCACCGATTCTGTCGCGAATAGCTTTGGTTGTGGCGGAGTCAAGGACTAGCAACACATGTGTCGCTTCGGTCGCGATTCGATCCATGTAAGCCGAAATAGAATCTCCGAAAGCGAGGTCATACTTGTCGAGTAAACATTCAATGCCGTGAACCTCAACGAGATCACGATAAAGCTGTTCCACCCATTCAACATGCTCTGGGGAAGAATGCTTGTAACTGATAAACAATCGCGAAGCCGGAACGGTGGAAGGCGCTGAATGGGAAATCTTCGCGTCGAGGACGGCAAGGGTCCGTTTCATTTCTTGAAGACGTTTTTCCTCGGGCGCATCGATGGATGTCGAATGCAATTCATCGAGGATACCGAGGATGCCTATCGGCTCGCCGTTGGTTCCAAAAAGCAGTGTCTTAGTGACTCTAACCGGGATTTGCTTACCCGACGGTTGCGTGAGCAGCTCAAAATAGGCGCTTGGTTTGCCGGTCGCCATGATTTGGCGGTCCTCTTGCTCGTATTGCGCGGCAAGCATCGGAGACAGCAACTCCTGATCCGTCTGACCAACGGCGGTATCAAGTGGCAAATTCAGAAGTTCGCAGAGCTTCGGGTTGACGAATGTGAAGCGACTGTCGAGATCCTTCGTGAACAGGGCGACAGGTAGGGAACTGAGAATCAATGAGTCTAGTTGTTCGCGGTTCATTGTGCGAGCGACCATGGTTTGGCGGCTAACAGGTGGTTTATCGACAAATCTGTTGGTTTGTCAGCCGCAATATCTCCGACAGAAAGGTTACTTTGCACCGGGATTTTCGAGTCATGCTGTTGGCTTCCCCCGCCAGCTGGTCACAGCTCCTTGATCGAGACATTCCGGAACTGAATCAAGCTGGAGGCGGGGGAGAGCTCGCCGGTCTTCGGGTTTTTGCCGCCGTGGTGCTGGAAGCCGATCTTGCCCATTTCCGGAACGCCGGGAAGCTTCGCGTTTTCGATCACGGTCTGGCCGTTGAGCACGACGGTGAGTCGGTCGCCCTTCATTGTGATCTCGAAGGTGTTCCACTCGCCGACAGGCTTGTCGGCCTTCATTTTTGGCGTGACGCCCGCGCGCACCTCCGGCGGCATGGTTTTGTCCATGCGGTAGCCATAGACCTCGCCGCTGCCGATGGGCCAGCACCAGATGTTGATCTGCGATTTGCCCTGGCCGCGCAGGTAGATGCCGGAGTCGGCGTTCGGCGTGGGGATTTTGATCTCCTTGCCGTTTTCGTCGAGCTTGTGCGTGCCGTCGGGCAGGACGACGGGCATGTCGTAGAGTCCGGTCGTCTGCTTGAGCCGCCAGTCGATCTTCAGGGTGAAGTCGCCGTATTCCGTCTCAGTCCAGAGGTTCTTGTCCTTTCCGGGCGCCTCGCTGCAGGCGTCGTAGTCGATGACGCCGTCGACGACCTTCCAGTGGCCGTTGTCGCCCTCGGGAATGGTCCAGTTCGTGAGGTCCTTGCCGTTGAAAAGGGGGACAAAGCCGTCTTCGGCGGCAGCGAGGGAGGTCAGGGCGAGGGAGAGGAGGAGCGCTTTCATGGCGGTGAGAGCAAACGCCGGTTCGGCGCGGGGCTTTGCAGCGCTGCCCCGTCGAAGTGCCGGAATGCAAATTTTTGGTGTCATTCGTGCTCAATTCGCTATCTCTCACGCCCTCGCAATGAACACCCCTCAGACCTTCACCACCGGTTCCGGCTCCTCCGGCAAGTATTTCTCCCTCCCGGCACTCGAAGCCGCAGGCATCGGCAAAGTCTCGAAGCTGCCGGTCTCGATCCGCATCGTCCTCGAATCGCTGCTGCGCAATCTGGACGGCAAGAAGGTCACCGAGGCCGATGTGAAGAATCTCGCCAACTGGAACGCGAAGGCGCCCGGCGAGTATGAGATCCCGTTCACCGTTGCCCGCATCGTGCTGCAGGACTTCACCGGCGTGCCGCTTCTCGTCGACCTGGCCGCGATGCGTTCCAAAGTGAAGGAGCTGGGCGCCAACCCGAAGATGGTCGAGCCTCTCGTGCCCGTCGATCTCGTGGTGGACCACTCGGTGCAGGTCGATTTCGCCGGCACGCAGAACGCTCTCAATCAAAACCTTGCGCTTGAGTTTGAGCGCAACAAGGAGCGCTACCAGTTCCTGAAGTGGGGCGAGCAGGCCTTCGACACCTTCAAAGTCGTGCCGCCCGGCATCGGCATCGTGCATCAGGTGAACCTCGAGTACCTCGCCAAGGGCGTGCTCGAAAAAGACGGTGTGTATTACCCGGATTCGCTCGTCGGCACGGACTCTCACACGACGATGATCAACGGCCTCGGCGTCGTCGGTTGGGGCGTGGGCGGCATCGAAGCGGAAGCGGGCATGCTCGGCCAGCCGGTGACCTTCCTCGTGCCGGAAGTCGTGGGCGTTTACCTCAGTGGTGCTCTCAAGGAGGGCGTCACCGCCACCGATCTCGTGCTCGAAGTCACGCAGAAGCTGCGCAAGCTCGGCGTCGTCGGCAAGTTCGTCGAATTCTACGGCCCCGGTGCCGTCAGCCTGCCGGTCACCGACCGCGCGACCATCGCGAACATGGCGCCCGAATACGGCGCGACGATGGGCTTCTTCGGCGTCGATGAAGAAACTGTCGCCTACCTGCGTGGAACCGGCCGCAGCGAAGAGCTGTGCAAGACGGTCGAGGCCTACTACAAGGCCCAGGGCATGTGGGGCATCCCCACCGAGAAAGGCGCGATCGAATTCACGACCGAGATGGAAATGGACCTCAGCACGGTCGTGCCGTGCGTCTCCGGTCCGAAGCGTCCGCAGGACCGCATCGAAGTGCCCGCTTTGAAGAGCAAGTTCAACGAACTGCTCGTCGCCGACGTGAAGGCCGGTGGTTTCGGCAAGGCGCCTGCCTCGCAGGTCGTCGAGCACCTCGGCGAGTCGGCCGGCAGCGCCGTTTCGGCGGTGGGTGCCACCGCCGGTGTCGATGTCGTTTCCGACAAGACCTCCTACGAAGTCACCGTCGATTCCAAAGACGGCATCAAGGACACGATCACCGACGGCAGCGTGCTGATCGCCGCCATCACGAGCTGCACGAACACCAGCAACCCGAGCGTCATGCTCGCCGCCGGTCTCCTCGCGAAGAAAGCGAACGCCAAGGGCCTCACCGTGAAGCCTGCGGTGAAGACCAGCCTCGGCCCAGGGTCACGCGTCGTGACTGATTACCTCAACAAGACCGGCCTGCAGGTCGAGCTCGACAAGCTCGGCTTCCAGACCGTCGGCTACGGCTGCACCACCTGCATTGGCAATTCCGGCCCGCTTGATCCCGGCATCGAAGATGTCGTCAAAGGCCAGGACGTCGTCGCCGCCAGCGTGCTCTCCGGGAATCGTAACTTCGAGGCCCGCGTGCATCAGAGCATCAAGGCGAACTTCCTCATGAGCCCGCCGCTCGTCGTCGCCTACGCCATCGCCGGCACTGTCGACATCGACTTGAGCAAGGACGAACTCATCGCGGGCAGCGGCGTCTACTTGAAGGACATCTGGCCCACGCTCGCCGAAGTGCGCGACGCGATGGCCTCCGCGCTTTCGCCCGAGGTCTTCCGCAAACTTTACACCGACTTCGCCTCGCAGAATCCGAAGTGGAACGAGATCAAGGGCAGCATCGGCGAGGTCTTCGAGTGGGACGGCAAGTCCACCTACATCCAGCATCCGCCGTTCTTCGCTGACTTCAGCATGACTCCCGGCGACATCACCGAGATCAAGGGCGCACGTCCGCTTGGCATCTTCGGCGATTCCGTCACCACCGACCACATCAGTCCCGCCGGTGCGATCAAGAAAGACAGCCCCGCCGGCCGTTTCCTCACCGAGAACGGCGTCGCGCAGAGCGATTTCAACAGCTACGGCAGCCGTCGCGGCAACGATCTCGTCATGACCCGCGGCACCTTTGCCAACGTGCGCATCAAGAACCTCATGCTCGGCGGCAAGGAAGGCGGCAACACGCTGCTTCAGCCTGCCGGCACCGAAACGAGCATCTACGACGCCGCCGAGGCCTACAAGGCTGCCGGCACGCCGACGATCGTCATCGGCGCCGAAGACTACGGCATGGGCTCCAGCCGCGACTGGGCCGCCAAAGGCACGCGCCTCCTCGGCGTGAAGGCCGTCATCACGAAGTCCTTCGAGCGCATCCACCGGAGCAACCTCGTCGGCATGGGTGTCCTGCCCTGCAACTTCAAGGACAAGGCTGACTACGACAAGGTCAAGGACCTCAGCGACGCCACCTTCGACATCCTGGGCATCAGCAACGACTTCAAGCCCATGAGCGAAGCCACGCTCCGCGTCCACAAGGCCGACGGCAGCACCTTCGACATCCCGCTCGTCGTCCGCATCGACACCCCGGTCGAGATCGACTACTACCGCGCCGGCGGCATCCTGCCGTATGTGCTCGCGCAGATCCTGCGCGCGAATGCGTAGTGCGAATTCGATCATTGCCCCAGACCTTCGGAATGGCTCTAATTCGGATCGAATTAGAGCCATTTTATGTCTTCTTCCTCTTACCTCCCGCCACCGAAGCCCCTCAGCGGATGGTTGATCGTTTTGATCGTGTCTTTGCTTGCGACGGTGGCGGTCGTTTATGCCACTGAGCAGTTCAAGCACTACGGCTCTGCTCTCTTCATAGGGGTGCCACTGGCGATGGGCCTTTTGATCACGGCATTGTATCAACACGGTCGGGAATGGAAGTGGGAGGTTCCTTTTGTGCTGACGTGGGTTTCGATGGTGCTCACTGCCGCTTTGCTGCTGCTCTGCAAGATCGAAGGTTTTGTCTGCATTCTGATGGCGGCCGTGCTCATCGCTGGCATGGCGTTGATCGGTATTCTCATCGGGTGGGCTCTCATGGCGATCGTGCGAAGTCGTGCCAGGCGAAATCAGCTTCACTGTCTCGCGATCCTTTGTGTGCCGGTCGCAATGAACTGGGAAGCGTCACATCCGCCTACACCACCGATTCTCGAGCAGACCACGAGCATCGAGGTGGACGCTTCGCCTGATGTTGCCTGGCAGTTTATCCCTGCCTTTCCCGCCATCGAAACTCCGCCTGCTGGCTGGCTGTCCAGCGGCGTGGCGTATCCGATTGCTTCCGAGATTGATGGCAGCGGTGTGGGGGCGACACGCCGGTGCATCATCTCGACCGGAGCAATGCCCGAAGTGGTCACGGCTTGGGAACCCGGCAAACGACTCGAATTCGATGTCCTCAAGACACCGCCCGCGATGGTCGAAAGCAATCCCTTTGGCGAAGTGCATGCGCCGCATTTGGAAGGCTATTTCGAAGCACGCCGGGGTCGGTTTCTGCTCATTGAACTGCCCGGCGGCAGGACGCGAATCGAGGGCACCAGCTGGTTCGCACACGATCTTTGGCCTCAATGGTATTGGGAGCCAGTAACCCGTCACACCGTTTCTCAAATCCATCAACGTGTGCTCACGCACATCAAAGCCCTCTCCGAAAATGCGGTCAGGTCCAGCCGATAAATCCATTCGTCCCTCCTCATTATGACCCCTTCCACCGTCTTCCCGATGATTCCCGCCGCGAGTAAGTCGCTGTGGTTTTTCGCCATCATCAGTCTTGTGCTTGTCGGTGTCCTCGTGCTGATGATCTGGCTCTCGTGGTCGATGCAGCATGTGCAGTTCACTGTCTCCAAGGAGGGTTTGCGTCTTCAGGGAGATCTCTGGGGCCGGATGATTCCGCTCAAGGTGCTCCGACTCGACGAAGCGGTCGTGACCAACCTTTACACCGACAAGGATCATCAACCCAAGTGGCGCACGATGGGCACGGCACTGCCCGGTTACGCGGCAGGCTGGTTCAAACTGCGCAACGGCACGAAAGGCCTGCTCTATGTTACCGATCGCACGCGCGTGGCCCGGATTCCGACGACAGACGGTTACACCCTGATGCTGAGTGTCAGCGATCCGGCAGCTCTGATCGACACCTTGAAACAGCAAAGTGCCCGGTGAAGGCAACATCAGCTGCCGAACTTTACTTTTCCAGCGTCCAGTTCACGGCATTTCCCAGAAGTCTTCGCACGTCCGCGATCTTCATGTCCTCCGGAGCGCCGAGACTGGTGTAGAAGATGCGCGCCTTGTTCGGGCCATAGCTGCGTGTCCACGCGACGGGTTGAGGCGGCGTGGTGGCTCCGGCTTGAGCGGTGCCCATGAGAAGAGGCGTGGCATCGGCGGCGAGCGGCAGAACCTTGTAGAGCGACTGATGACCGCGGATGTTCGCAGCGTTCACGCCATCAAGCAGCGGTGATTGGATGCCATCGGCAACACTGACGCTGTATGGCAGGCCCTTCGTTTCGTAGCCGGTGTTTTCACCACCGAGCACCTCGTGCGTGAACTCCGGCCAGGGCGCGAGGCTGGGATCGACAACTTCTTTGGGCTTCGGAATGAAGGCGTGGTTCGCGGTGCGAATGCCGAGCAGTGGCTTGCCTGCATTCAGATGAGCGCGTATCGCGGCCATCTGGTCTTTGGGCGGGAAACGACGGCGCGAGAAAAGGATGAGCAGATCGGCATCCTTCAGCGCCTCGATGAGTCCGTTGAAGTGATGTTTCTCCGGCTTGTCGCCTTCGACGATCGTGACGCGGTGGCCGAGCGGTTTGAGTTCCTTCTCGGCGAAGTCGCGCATCGTGTTCGGCGCGTCGTAGTTGTCCGGATCGACGACCGTCATGATGACGATGTTCGCGGCACGACACGTTGAGACGAGCGCGAGAAGGCAGGCGAGCAGGAACGACAGGCGTTTGATGGAGAGCATGCCTGAGCATACGCCACCTGCGAGCGCATTTAAGCGTCCTGATGCACAAGCAGCCATCGAACACGACTCAACCCAGCAGCCGCGTGAACGGATGACCTTCGTTTTGGTCGATGCGTTCGGGCAGGCCTTTGTGGTTGTAGGTGAGCTTCGTGTGATCGATGCCGAGCAGGTAGAGGATCGTCGAGTGGATGTCGTGGACGTGCAGACGGTCTTCGACGGCATACAGGCCGAGGTCATCGGTGGCGCCGTAGGTCTGGCCGCCTTTCACGCCGCCGCCGGCCATCCACATGGTGAAGCCCGTCGGATTGTGGTCGCGACCGTCGCCTTGTTCGCTCATCGGTGTGCGGCCGAATTCGCCGCCCCAAATCACGAGCGTTTCGTCGAGCAGACCACGTGCCTTCAGGTCGGCAAGCAGACCGGCGATGGGTTTATCGACGGCGTTGCAGAGGCGCGAGTGATTCACTTCGATGCCCTTGTGGCTGTCCCACTTGCTGCCGGCGCCGCTGTAGAGCTGGATAAAGCGTACGCCGTTTTCAACGAGACGACGCGCGAGCAGGCAGTTGCGACCGAAGACGGCGGTCTTCTCATCGTCCATGCCATAGAGCTGCTTGGTGGCCTCGGTTTCCTTGCTGAGATCGACGGCCTCGGGCGCTTCGGCCTGCATCTGATAGGCGAGTTCGTAGCCGCGGATTCGCGCATCGAGTTCCGTGTTGCTGGTGCGTGAAGCACCGTATTCGCGATTCAATTCCCCGAGCAGGTCGAGCTTGTCACGTTGACGCTGACGATCGACGCCCTTCGGGTTGTCGAGGAATTTGATCGGCGTGCCTTCGGAGGTGAACTCGACGCCTTGATACACGGCGGGCATGAAACCGTTGCCCCAGTTGCGCACGCCGTTGACCACGGTGCCCTCGCTGTCCTTGATGACGACAAAGCCGGGCAGATTCTGATTCGAGGTGCCGAGCCCGTATTGAGCCCACGCGCCGAGTGACGGACGACCGCCGAAGACGGAGCCGGTGTTCATGGAGCACACACCGCCGGCGTGGTTGATGCCGCTGGAGGCGCAGGAATGAATCACCGCGAGGTCATCGGCATGCTGCGCGACGTTTTGAAACCAGTCGGAGATCCACAGGCCACCCTGCCCGTGCTGCTTCCACGTGCGCTTGCACTCGAGCAACGGGGATTTCGTTTCGCCCATCGCCGTGATCGGCGGCTTGAAGCTCGCGGGCAGCGACTGGCCGGCGAGTTTGTTCAGCAGCGGCTTGTAGTCGAAGGTGTCCAGATGGCTCGGACCGCCTTCCATGAAGAGGAAGATGACGCTCTTGGCCTTGGCGGCGCGTTGCGGCACGCGCAGCGGTGCGGCGGCGGCCTGTTGCTCGCCCATGAGCGCGGCCAGGGCGACGGCGCCGAAGCCACAGCCGGCGGTTTGCAGGAAATCGCGACGGGAATGAGGGATGTCGTATCGATGGCAGCTCATGGTGGTGAGGGTGAAGATATACGGGCTGAACGAGTGTTTTCTGATTCCAAAGGCCGGAAGTTGCCGGTTTTGGACTGAAAAATAGCCATTTGAGCAGATTGGTTCCTGCCATTCCGGAGTTTGCAACGCCCCTGAACCCCAGTCATACTGCTTTATCAGATCATGTCCGGTGCTCTCCTCACGACTCAGTTCCCAGGCCAAAGCGCTCAGCCTCCTTCGCCGGAAAGCTACAGCTACCCCGGTGCGAAGTGGTGGAAAATGGACTTCCATGCGCACACACCGGCATCAGCCGATTATGCCAATGGAGAGCAGGACGCAACTATGCGGGCAATGCTCAAACAGCATGCACCTGAAGAGTGGTTGAAAGATCACATGGCTGCGGGCCTGGATGCGGCGGTCATCACGGATCACAACTCGACGGGGTTTGTCGCTCGTCTCCAGGCTGCTTATTCCACGATGGACCGGAACGATCCCTCGTTTCGCCCCTTGGTTGTCTTCCCAGGATTCGAACTCTCCGTGAGCGGTGGGCTCCACCTTTTGGCGGTTTTTGATCCTGGCAGGGATTTGGATGAGGTGGGCGGGGTCATAACCGCTTGTGGCTACACGGGAACTCGTGGCGACACAGACACAGGCGTATGTTCAAAATCGTTCGCAGAATGTGTCAGGATTATTAAAGAGAACGGCGGCCTGACCATTGCAGCACATGTCGATGAACCCTGTGGCTTGCTCTGGATGGATGCGACGCTCAATGGCCGAAAGTATCGGAATCTCCGCAACCAACAGGGGCTGTCTCATGACGATGCTATCAATCAAATGATTGTTGATGGTGATGTCGCGGCAAACGTTCGCGATCATTCGCCTACTGTCGGGCAGACGCTCAGCATGATTCTTGATGCAGGATTGGACGCCATTGAGGTTCGAGGCTGGGACAGACTCCCGGAAGTGGACATCCAGCGTCATCCTGTTCTGGCCAGGCTGGCCCGCGTCACCGGTTCAGACAGTCACATGCCTCGGCACATCGGGCGAAACGGCTTTTCCATGGTTCACATGACCCGGCCAAACCTGGAGGGTCTGCGCATGGCCTTCGCGGATGGCTCGGCCATACGGACGAGAGGCGGGCCGCCCGTCACCGAAAGCTGGTCCGTGCGTTCTATCGACAAAACAGACACCACGGATTGGAACGTCTGGCCGGACCATGCTGTCGAGAAGATCACCCTTTCCAAACTCAAGACCGCCGGTCGTGTGACACCTCTGGAAATGCCGCTTCATCCCAGGCTCAACGTTCTCATCGGCGGCAGGGGGGCTGGGAAAAGCACAATGGTGCATGCCTTGCGCCTCGCCTCACAGCGTGGGCGTGAGCTGCCACGCTACGAAGGCGATGCTCCTGTGAGGGAGTCGCCAGCCGGGGATTTTTGGCGTTGGGCACAGATCCCCGCGAGCCGCGGACAGGATGGCGTCATTGTCAAAGATTCCACGGACATCCAAGTTCTCTACCGAGCTCCGGCCCAGTCCGCCCAACTGGAGTGGAAAGCCTCCTTCCTCGGTCAGGGGGCAAGATCATCCCCTCCCACGGTTCGCATTGGCGAGCCGGGAAGCCCGCCCGCCGCCGATGGCGGAGCTTACACGGCCTCCCGTTTCCCGATCAGCATCTACAGCCAGAAGCAGGTCCTGGAGATGAGCCGTGGCCCGGCTGGCTTGATGGAGATCATTGACCGGGAGCAGAACGTCGCCTCCCTCGAAGAACAGTTGAAGCAGTCCATCGCCAGCTATTCCGCCACGAAGGCGAAAATTCGCGAGTTCACGGCCACGCTGACCAACGAAGCCCAGGACGACGCCACCCTGAAAGACATTCTCACGGAGCTGGAGAAAGTTCAGTCCGATGCCGTCAAAGAGTATCAGCGCCGTCAGGCTCAAGCCCGCGCCTTGCTTCCCAATCTCAAGCCTGATTCGCCTTCGCTTGTTCTTGCCCAGGAACTCAATGATCAGGCGGACCGCCTTGGCCTCCCCGACGTGCCTTCGGCTTTGATCCCGGAAGACGACACCGCCGCAGTCGAGGCACACACGCTCTATCAGAATGCACAAAGGGAGTTGGACGCCATCGCGGCTCAAATCCGTACCCAGTCAGCCGCCATTCAAACGGTCCTCAGCACCTTGGACGAAAATCTTCGTGGCAGTGCCTGGTTCCAGGCATGCAAGGATTCCAAGACCGCCTACGATGCCGTGCTCGGAACGCAGACAACAGCGTTTGATCCGACGAGATTGACCAAGTTGAACCAAGACCGTGCACAACTCGAGGCACGGCTCGCCAGACACAAAGGCACCCGGGAAGAAATCACACGTCTCGAAGCTTCCGCTGCCGGACAGATGACCGCTGTGCATGCCGCCAGAGAGGCCATCAGTACCGCCCGTGAGTCGTTCGTTTCAACCCACAATGCCAAAGGCACTTTGCTCAAACTCACCCTTGTTCCAAAGGGGGCGGATCTCCCCCAGGTGGAAGGTTCTCTCCGTGAGGCGATGGGAATTGATGCCGAGAAATTCAGCGCGGCCATCGGCTTGTCCGAAGGTGCCAGGACAGATTCATTGCTCCGCTTGTTTCAAGGCGCAGGTGATCGAGAAACGGGAGCCGCCTCTGTTCGCCAACGCATTCTCGCGCTGATCGACTCGTCGGAGAATGAACAGGGCTTCGCCGACCTTCAAAACAACCTCAAACGCCAGCTTGTGAACAACCCGTCGCGGCGTGAAGCCATCGAAACATGGTTCCCCGAGGATTATTTGAAGCTCGAATACCGCACCGCCGAATCAACCGCCTGGAAATCCATCTCCCAGGGGTCCATTGGTCAGCAAACTGCCGCGGTTCTCTCCTTCCTCCTTTCTTTTGGCAAAGAGCCACTGGTGCTTGACCAGCCCGAGGACGATTTGGACACCCGCATGATCATGTCACTGATCGTGGAGCAGGTCCGCCATATGAAAGAGGACCGGCAGATCATCATTGTCACCCACAACCCCAACATCGTCGTCCACGGTGATGCCGACCTTGTTCATGCGATGGTGGACGATGGAGGGCAGGTGAAAAGGGATGAGGATGCCTCTGGAGGCCTGCAGGAGAAAAAGACACGTCAGTTCATCTGCGATGTCATGGAGGGGGGGGCAGTCGCCTTCCGCAAACGCTTTGACCGCATGGGAAGGGAGGAAATTTGACCTATGTTCGACACCAACGACGAGCTTTTGCGCCATATCCAGTTGGGTGAGGACAGTCTGCTGGAGTGCAAGCAGGTGCTCTTTCGCGGAGACAGGATCCAAGGTCCGTCCTCCGAGAAAATGGCGGACGAAATCGCTGCCATGAGCAATGCGGCAGGGGGAGTGATCGTTCTGGGCGTGGATGACAGGACTCATGACATTGCCGGCATAGACGCCTCAAAGCTGGAACTGACTGAAGCTTGGTTGCGGGAGATCATTGAGACGCGCTTGGAACCTCCCGTGCAGGCATACACACTGCGCCGGATCGAGCTTCCAGATGGAGCGGGTTCTTTGCAGCCTGTCATCAGGTTGGATCTGCCGCGCAGTCTCTTTGTCCACCGTTCTCCTGGTGGCTACAAGATTCGTGCGGCCAGTTCCGTCCGTGAGATGTCCCCGGAGTATCTTGCCCGTCTGTTTCAGCAGCGCAGCCAGTCCCGGCTTCTGCGTTTTGATGAACAGCTCGTCCCGGCGGCTCCTCTTGAGGCTCTCTCAGATGACCTATGGAGACGATTCGTCACGACTCGGACATTCGGGGAAGACAAGGATTTGCTCGCCAAGCTTAAGCTGGCGGATGCCGATGAGGAAGGCATCTGGCACCCGACCGTGTCAGGATTGCTGATGGCCTGTCGAAGTCCCCAGGACTATCTCCCCTCCGCTTTCATCCAGGCCGTCGCCTATCGCGGCACTGAGGCATCCCCGGCGGATCTCGCCGCCTATCAGTTGGATGCCAAGGACATTCAAGGCCCTTTGGACCAGCAGATTGCCGAAGCCTGTCGCTTCGTCGCAAGGAACATGAAAGTGGGTGCCAGCAAGGCGCTTGGACGCCATGATCTGCCTCAATACAACCTCACTGCCGTCTTTGAGGCTGTCGCCAATGCCGTCTCTCATCGCGACTACGCCATCTATGGCCAGAAAGTCCGCCTCCGCCTCTTTGAAGATCGCCTGGAATTGTTTTCTCCCGGTTCCATCCCCAACACCATGACTGTCGAAAGCCTGGAGTTCCGTCAGGCTTCCAGGAATGAAAACCTCACCAGCTTGCTCGCCAAGTGTCCGGTCCCCGGCATCAATGGGCTGGACAGCGACCGGTCCACCATCATGGACAAACGCGGTGAGGGAGTCCCAATCATTTTGCAGCTGTCAGAACGTGTTTCCGGTCGCAGACCCTTCTATCGCTTGCTGGATGGTGACGAGCTTCAACTCACCATCTATGCGGCATCCTTCGATTGACCCGGCAGGTGGTCGTCAGTGGAGGTAGAAGAATTCGTTCGTGTTGAGCAGGATCTGGCAGAGGTCGTTCATGGCCTGATGGTAAGGGTTGTTGTCCTCGACGGACTTGGTGTCCGAACCGGACCACGCAAACTGCGAGTTCAGCGGATCAGCACTGCGCCAGGTGACAAGACCGGCGGACCACTTTTCCGGATCGTCGCTAAGCGCCTTGTCCGGAAGAACGCCGCTGACGATGCGCAGCGCCTCGATCTGGCCGTCCCATTGATGCGACGGCGCACGCTTGCCGAGGCCGCCGATCACAAGCGGAGATGAGCCGATGCTGAGCTTCGAACGGATATCCATCGGCACCACGGCGGACTGCACGGCGGCGCCGGGTGTGTCAAGATCGCGAACGGTGAAGGTGACGTTGTGACCGACGCACGAAACGCGGGCGGCGATGTGATAACGACGACCGAGCTCGATGTGGATGTTCGAAGGCACGACCTGATAGCCGATGTTCGCGTTTTCATCCTCGCCAACGACCTGCATGATGACGTTGCGTGGCTTGTAGCGCGATTTCACGCCGGTGACACCGAGACTCCAGCCGAAGGACTCGATGCTGTCTTTGCCGCCGCTCCAGCGCGAAGCGATGGTGCGCACGGAGGCGTTCACGTCGATGCTGTTGAGGCTGGCGATGGTCTCGACCGTGAATTCGTCGCCTTCCTTCTCACCGTTCTGCACGAGAAGGCGTTCATGCGGTGAGTTCTCTTTGAAGCCACTGCCGTTTTCGCTCGCCTCGCCGTCCGCGGATGCAACGGGCATCGCATCGCCGGCGCGCTTCTTCAAAAACGCCTCCGCCGTCTCGCGTTCGCTCTTTGTTGGCGGACGTCCGAGCACGGCCAGCCACGCGTCATCGATGTCGTGGACGCTCGCAGCCAGTTTGCGCGAACGTGCGAGCAGCCAGTCGCCATTGAGCAACTGCAGCGCCTGCGTCGGCGTGGTGGTGCTGAGACGTTCGGCGGTGCTGGAGAATCCCGCGGGCATGTCGAGCGCGCTCAGCAGTTCGTTGGGCTTGTTGCGCTTCTTGATCGTGTAGATGGAGCGGCGTGTGCCGTTGGCGTCTTCGCCCGCGCCATTGGACTTCGGGTCGAGTTCACCGCTCGCGGCCAGCAGGGCGTCGCGGATCTGTTCCGCATCGAGGCGGCGGGGATTGAAGCGCCACAGGTAGAGATTGGACGGATCGACCTTCGCGATCGCTTCGGTCGGTTCACGACGCGCGGTCTGGCGGTAGGCCGCCGAGAGCATGATCTCGCGATGCAGCGGCTTCAAATGCCAGCCTTCCTTCACAAACTTCGTCGTGAGGTAATCGAGCAGTTCAGGATGAGTCGGAGGCTCGCCCAGCTTGCCGAAGTCACTCGCGGTGGCAACGATGCCACGGCCGAAGTGATACTGCCACACACGGTTCACGATGACGCGCGTTGAGAGCTGGTTGTCAGGACGTGTGATCCAGTTCGCCAGCGCGGTGCGACGGCCGGTGGAGTTCTTCGTCGCTTTGATCACCGGTTCCGTCGGATCGATGATCGACAGGAAGCCGGGAGCGATCTCCTGCTCGCCCTTGCGAGTCTTGATCGACACCGCAGGTGCTTTGGTTCCTGCATCGGTCGCCACGAAGGCTTCCATCAGCGGCTTGGGCTTGAGGTTGTCGAATTTCTTGAGCTCCTCCGCCAGCGCCTTGTATTCGGCCTTCTGCTCATCGGTCTTGAGACTCTTCATCGGGTCAAAAGTCGTGCGCTCATGCGTCATCTGCCGTTCGACCAGACCCGCGAGCTGATCTTCCAAGGCGTCGCGATCCGGTTTGGGTTTGCGCACCATGGCCTGGAGATCGTCGGTGAAGCGGGTCAATGCGCGTTCCACTTTTGGCTCGAGCAGGGGCTTGGTCAGCGCGTCCATCTTGGCGCGGATTTCGGCCGTGGCGGCCTCCCATTTGGCCTGCTGCTCATTGAAAGCCTTCTTCTCCGCCGGAGTCGCGAGCGTGAGGTCGTCGCGCCATTTCACCGGTGCCAGGAAGGCGCGCAGGCGGTAATAGTCCTTTTGCAGGATGGGATCAAACTTGTGGTTGTGACAGTGCGCGCAGCCCATGCTCAGGCCGAGGAAAAGCTCGCCCGTCGTGTCCGTCATGTCGGTGAGAATGATGTCCCACTGGCCGCGTGCATCGCGCTGGTTCCATTCATACACCGGATGGCGCAGATACGCGGTGGCGATCAGCACGTTCGGGTCGTTCGGCGCGATTTCATCGCCCGCGAGCTGCTCTTTGACGAACTGGTCATACGGCTTGTCGTCGTTGAGCGACTTGATGACGTAGTCGCGATACGGCCACACCGACGGACGATACGCGTCCGCGTTGTAGCCATCGCTCTCCGCGTAGCGCACCAGATCGAGCCAGTGCTGCGCCCAACGTTCGCCGTAGCGCGGGCTCGCGAGCAGTTCGTTGATCAGCTTTTCATAGGCCCGCGGATCCTTGTCCTTCACGAAGGCGTCAATCTGCTCCTTCGTCGGCGGCAGGCCGTGCAGATCGAAATAAACGCGGCGCACCAGCTCGTGGCGATCGGCTTCCGGCGACGGATCGAGTTTCATCTCCGCCTGCTTGGCCACGATGAAGCGGTCGATGTCATTGCGCACCCAGGCGCTCTTCACCTGCGGCGGCGACACCTTTTTCACCGGCTGGAAGAACCAGTAGTTCCGCTGCGCCTCTGTGAAGCCGCCCTCGGTCACCACCACTTTGTTGGCGCTGTCCTCCGGCCATGGCGCGCCGATTTTGATCCACTTCTCCAGTACGGCGATCTCCGCGTCCGGCATCTTGCCGCCGTTGTTTTTTGGCGGCATTTGGAAGTCTTCGTCTTTGTAGAGAACGGCCTCGATCAACGCCGACTTCTCCGGGTGGCCGGGAATCAACGCCGGTCCCGTGTCGCCACCGCTCTTCAGAAAGCCGATGTGGTCCACCCGCAGGCCGCCCTTCTGTTTCGTCTTGCTGTGGCAGTCATAGCAGCGCTTCACCAGGATCGGCCGCACCTCGTTCTCGAAAAACGTCATCGCCGAACGCTGTGCGTCAGCATCGGCGGCAAACGTCGCTCCAGCCGCGAGGCTGGTGAGCAAAAACAGGGCATGGGAGAATCGGGGTCGGTTCATTCTATCTTAATAAGGTCCGACGAACCCGGGTTTGGACGCAAAAGTTGGCAAAATGCCCCCCACTTTAGTGGGGTGGGGCCTCCAGCATTAGTTCACACGACCTTTCCTTCGTAAACTCCGGCCTGCAGCTTCACAGGGTCGCTGCCGTGATTGTGAATCACCACATCCCCCTGGAAGATCACACCGGGTCCGCATTCTACCGGGCCGTGCACGAGCAGGCTCTGGCAATGAAGAAGGCTGGGCGTGTGCGGGAAGTTCTGTTCCAGGCCGTCCACCAGCTTGCAGAGTTTCTGATCGAGATGGAGGTGCGGAGGCTGGCCTTTGCGGTCGGGGTGCAGGCGCAGGCAGAAGTCGTCCGTCAGTTCATAGGCGTCCGAACGCACCGCCAGCAGATCGCTGGTTGTCTTCACTGGTGCAAAGCGCAGACGTGAAACCTCGATGGCACCCGCGCCTTCGAAGCATTCGATGGCCGCGCCCATCGCCGTCTCCAGTTGAATGACCGCCGGCGAGGTGGGATCGCGAGGATCGATCGTCTTTTTGTTCATGATCGGCGGCAGCGGGATGAGGCCGTCATTGGCCTCCAGCGTGACCTTGAGGGCCTTTAGGTCGATCCAGAGATTGTTTGTGTTGAAGTAGCGATGCGTGTCGATGCTTTGAAAGTGCTGCTCGTCCGCTTTCAGGCACTGGGCGGACTCACGCAGGAGGAACCTTCCGTCACGCAGGCGCACGGCGAGGTGGCCGCCTTTTTTGTCCGACTCGGTGCGGCGTGTGACCTCCATCGCAAAGGGCATGCCGCTGTCGGCAAACCACGCGAGGATCGCAGGATCGAGCGTGGCGCCGAGATTGTCGGAGTTCGAGACAAAGGCATAGCGTACACCGCCATCAAGCAGGCGGTCCAGCCAGCCGGAACCTGCGAGGCAGGCATAGATGTCGCCGTGGCCGGGCGGGCACCATTCCTGTTCGGCATTGGCCGCCCACGTCGCAGGCTCAAGCGAACCCGCGAGCACTTTGGGAACCTTGTTTTGCATCAGCTCCCAGGTGTCGCGTCCGCCGAGCTGCGGAAACCGTGCATCCAGATGAGCCGTCGTATCGGCTGAGGTGCTGAAGCTGTTCATCAGCATGAACTGCGGCACCTCACCGCCGGTCTGCGATCGCAGTCGCAGCACCTGCTTGGCGATCAAATCCAAGAACGTGTCATCGCCGCGAACTGGCAGCAGCGACTTCGCTTTTTCCAATCCCATGCCCGTGCCGAGACCACCGTTGAGTTTGATGAGTACAGTCTGCTTCAGCAGTTCCGACGCACGTCCCGCGTCCGGAGGTGTGAGCGAGTCGGCCAGCGGCAGTTCCTCCGCGGACTTGATCGTATCCTCGGGAATCATCCCGGTTTCGCCTGCCAGCAGCGCGGCGTAGCTGCCGCGAAAGGCTCGGATCGCAGACTCGCTGAGGCCGGCGGCCTCCATTCTCTGCCGGTAGGGGGCGAAGGATGTTTCGATGCTTGCGGAACCAGGTTGGGAATCACTCATGCGTTCGCAACGCTAGAAGGTCCGAGTGTAGAGGCAAACGATGATTGATAAAGCTATCGGAACTTGCCAGAGACGTACGACGCAGACCGACGAGCTGGCCTGAGGCATCACTTCTCTTTGGCCGCATGGGATTCGCTCAGCGCCTCCACCAGCGCCGCGGCGATCGCCTCCATGCCGCGATCTCCCGGATGATTCGCCACACCGGCGTGTTTGAACGGGCGCTCGAAACGGCCAAAGTTCTTCTCGTCTTTGCCGAGGGCGCTGATGTCCACATAGACGCCGTTCACGGCGGCGCAGGCTCCGCGCAGGGCCTCATCCTTGACAGCGTTGGCCCAGAAACAACTGCGCACGAGGATCGTGGGGCTGCGATCGCCCTTCAGTGCGGTGAGCAGCTTCGTGACCGCTTCCTGCAGTTTGGTTTTGTCTTCAGCCGTCTTCAAACCGGGCACGTTTTCGCCGATGGCGAGGATGATCAGATCGGCATGAAAATCGAAGACCTCCTTTTGCTTCGCGGCGAAATCATAGCCCGCATAAGCACGCTCGAAATCCGCGATGTTCTTCACCATCACCTCGGGTGAGGCGCCCGCTTTCGTGACGAGATGCACATAATCTTTCGCTTCTGCACTCGCCGCCATGCCCCAGTTTCCCGACCAGTCGATGTCGGCCTTCGGGCCGTGCTTGGTGATGCTGTTGCCGAGAAAGAGCACTTTGCTTTGCGCCGAGGCGTGAACGGCAGCGCAGACGAAAACGATTGATGCGATAAGAGGGCGGATCATAAGGGAGATGGATGATAAAACTGCGGATCACTGAGCAGGCGGCTTCGTCACCCAGTCCCAGCGTTCGCCGGCCTGCTTGAGCTGGGGTGTGAGATCGTCCTCGCTCAGGAAGCGCTGGGCGATGAGGTTGTTCACAACATCCTTCACCTTCGCCAGGTAGGCTTCCTTGGACGCATAACGTTGGTCGAGCGCCGGACGCGGATCATCGGAACTCGCATGCGTCGCCAAGGGAACCCATGCACCACGCAGCAACACCGGTTCATGCGGCGAACCTTGCGACTCGGATCGAAACACCCAGCCCGTTGCTGTGCCCAGCGGCACGGCGACATCAGGCAGGCGAATGCCCGGGACATCGTTCCCGTCCGCATTGACCTGCGGCACGAGCAACGGCAATTCGGCGCCTTCGCCCGCGCCGTCTTCCCACTGCGGATTGCGCACGCGGCCTCCGGCCTTCAGCGTGCTTGGATCGCCCATGCGAGGCAGTTTGGGGAACTGCACCTTCGCCGCTGGCATGAGCGTTCCATCGCTGAGCTTTGGATAAACGCTCGGCGGTGGTGCGACGTCTTCCGTCACCCAGCGGTGCATCGCCAGACGCAACGCGATGAGCACGGGGTTGAAGTTGACCGGATTCGCCAGCGGCGCGTCCTTCGCCTGCGCCGTGGGCGGAAAGCTCGACGGGCCATGCTGGGTGCCTGCGAAGAAGTAGGACCGTACGTTCTGTGGAAAGGCGATGTCTTTGGTTCCATCAGGCGTGGTGTGAGTCAGCGCCGCCACTCGGCCTGCGCCCCAATACTCGGCCGCCGTGTTGGTGTAGAAGATTTTGGGCGCGTGCTTCACTCGAACGTTTTCCAAAATGCCTTCCGAATGTCCGCTCACCGCATCCTTCTGCGCCGTGTCTGCGAACGGATAAGACGCCGTGTAAAAGCCCGCCAGACCACGCGGAGTGGACCAGCGCTGATTGAACACCAGCCGCCCGGCACCCGCGACATGCGCCATCACGCCATCGAGCGCCTGACGGTCCTGCTCGTCGGTGTTGAATCCCAGATACATGAAGTCGCGCAGGAAACGCCCGCATTGCGACGAACCGAACGCATACGTATGAGTCACCTTCGCAAGCGAAGTCGCATCGTGCTTCAGCCACGCCACGGCATCGCGAATCGCCGCATAACCCAACCCGGCCACCGGCGGCGCTTCGGCGAGGTAAAACACCTCATACGTCTTCCCCGGTTCAAACCCGCCCTCCAGACGAATGCGATTTCCTTTCAGACTCCACTGCTTTCGCGGAATCTCCTCGCCGCCCGGATACGCCATGCGCGTCCGCACGATCAATTTGCTGTCCGCACCATCAATGTCCACGGCCGGATAGTCGGCGAGGTCGGTGATCGTGTGCTCGTCGATGCGTTTGTCCGGCGTGAAGACCGCGCTCACGACTCCGCGGATCGCGCTGCCATCCTTGTTTCGTGCCGAGGGCACCTTGATGCTCATTTTGCCGCTCTGCGCAGGCACGTCGAACTCCCAGCCGACATTCAGCACGGTAAATCCATGCTTCACCACCCAGTCGCTCGCCGAGGCCTTGCCGCCACGGTTTGGAATCTCCACCCAGGCCGCGCCATTGCTGCGAGCCGGATCCTTCGGTTTCAGCACACGTAGATCCGAGGAGAAGCTCACCTTTCCCACCGCATTCACCGGCGCCAGGCCGACGTCGGCGATCACTGCGTTGCCCGGCAGCTTCGGATCGATCTCGAAATGCAGTTTGCCGACGATCTGCTCATAGTCCGTCTTCGCGATATCCGAACGTTCCAAGACCTCCACACGCACCACAGCGGCGTGGAGTGAAGAAACGAAGACACTGAAGAGGATGAGGCGCGTGAGGAGAGACATCGTGTCAGAACGCCGCCAGACCACGCTTTTGACAGCGAATACATCCCCCTTTGGTGGGGTGTGTGTGAAACGTTTGAAGTTTAAATCGAGAACTTTGGCTGCTTTACTTTCCCTTCAAATACTTGTCGAAGAAGCCGAGCACGAGCGGGCGCAGGTCGCGCTGCTTGGGTTGTAGATGGAAGGTGTGCGGCGCATCGGGGATGATTTCGATCTGGTAGTTGGCTCCGGCCGCCTTCATCGCGGCCGCGAGCGCTTCCGAATCAGCCACCGGCACGGTTTTGTCCGCCGTGCCGTGCAGGATGAGCAATGGCGGATCGCCTTTGTCGATGTGAGTGCGCGGATCGGCCTGCTTGTAGAGTTCCGGCGCTTCAGCGCGCGTTTTTCGGAACATGGAGATGTCCCGCGTCTCAAAGCAAAGCACCGGACCATACAAATCGACCGCGCATTGTACTCGCGTGTTGCCTTCGCCGGGTGGATCAAGTTCACCGCCGGTGAGACCGATCATCGCGGCGAGGTGCCCGCCCGCGCTCCCGCCGATGACACCGATGTGATCGGGATCGATCTGCAGACGCTCGGCATTGGCGCGCAACCAGCGCACGGCCGTTTTGCAGTCGTGCAGGTTCTGCGGCCAGGTCGGGCCGGGGTTATCCTTGTTCGCCAACATGTAGTCGATGCTCATGCCGACGTAGCCGTTCAACGCGAGCGTGGTGCCGATGTTGATCTCACGCGCTGCACGCTTTTCACCGCCGGACCAGCCGCCGCCGTGGATGATGAGCACCGCCGGGAACTTCTGCCCCGGCTGCGGATTCGCTGGCAGATACAGATCCGCCTTCTCTTTGCGCCCTCCGCCGAGGTAATCGACGTCGTGTTCCGTGCGCACGCCGTCGGCGGCGAATGTGGCTGAGGCAAGGAAGAGAAAGAGAAACGGCTTCATGGGAAAACAGGAGGATGAACAATCAAAGGACATCGGGCGAGAGAATTTCGTGCTTGAGCCCAAGTGCCCGCAAACCGTCGGAAAGCTGAGCTAGGCTCCAGCCTTTCGGGACGGCTCCTTTCGCATCCTTCGTCAGCTCGGCGAAGAAAACGATGAGGTCACCCTGCCTTTCGTCCCACACTTCGAGCTCGACCATCGGCTTCCACTTCTCAAAAAGAGCCTTCACTTGGGCGACGTGTTGCGAGAAACCCGGCACCCGGAGTTTCATCGTCGCGATGTAGGGCATGCCATGCAGGCCTGGCGCTTCACGCACCGCCTGGGCGATCTGATGTTCGCTGATGAGCTTTGGATCGTAGTTCACCCGCGCAAATCCTTCCAACCCCTGCAGCACCTCCACTTCCTTGACGCCGTCGGTGCCCGCCAGCTGGGTTTGCACCATGTAAACGCAGCTTCCGCACTCAAGGCCGGAGATGATGAAGACCGCCTTCGCCGGCGCAGGCTTTTCCTCCGCGGAAAGCGCGATGGGAAGGAGAAGGGCAAGAATCTTGGCGAGCCTCATTTCGTGCGTTTGGTGAAGGTTTTGCTGTCGAGCACGCGACCGTCCGCAAGGGCTTTGAGCTCGGATTTGAGCGTGCCTGCCTCGCGGTCGAGGGTGAGGAGCTGGTAACTGGCGGCTTTGTCAGAGAAGGCGGCCTGCGGGTCGTGGCCAAACGTGCCGTTGCCCCGCACGGAACTGTTGAAATAGGTCATGCCATCCACTTCGGTGCGTTCGGCGTGGTAGCATTCGCCGGAGATGGCGAGCGTGCCTTTTTCGAGCACGCGCTTCCAGCCGCCATCGGCGTGACGACGCACAGTGCCGCCGGTTTCACCAAACATCGTGACCACGAAGCCAGCTTTGGTGTTGTTCATGGTTTCCTCGAACCACCTGAACTGCTCGGAGTCCTTGTCGAAGGGGTGGCAGGCCTGATTCGGTTTCCCGAAGTCGCCGGTGTGGCTCATGTCCACGCTGATGAGACGTAGGTCGAAGTCGGGGATGTCCCAGGCCCAGATCCATTCCTTCCCGGGCAGCGCGAAGAACTTCCGATAACCGGTGGCCTCGATGTCATAACCCGGCTCCTCCATGCTGAGACCGTTCGGACGAATCTTGCGGTCGAGGTTGCCGAGCGAGACCATGAGGGGCGTGCTCTTGAAAAGATCCGACTGGGTGTCGATGGCTGTGCTGTGGGACTTGGTGGCCTCCTTGTCGGCCTGCGTGGCAAACTGATACTGCATGGCCGTGTCGCCTGCGGAGATGAGCAGATGCGGGTCGTCCTTTTGGATCGCCGCGAAGCTCAGCTTCGCATCCGCCCGGATGTTTGCGACGATGGCGATGCGCAGGAGCTTGGAGGGATAGCTTTTGAAGGTATGGATGTCCGAGACCTGGCCGCCGCTCTTCACGCGGTAGTGATAGACGACATCCTTCTGCGGGATCGGGATCTCCACGTGATGCAGCGTGCTGTTGCCGTCCATTTTCGCGCTTTCACCGAGCTGCGGCGACGTGCCAAACTCCACGACCGAGTTTCCCGGAGCGGTCGTCTCCCACGAGATGACGATCTTCGAATTGTCCGGAGACTGATGCATCATCCAGATTCGCTCCACCTTGGCCAGGGCCGAGGTGGCCAGCAAAGCGAGTGTCAGGCTGAGGAGTGCTGTTTTCATGATCATCGGAAGAGGCGGCGTGTTACTCTCGCAGTTCCGCGATGCCGCGGCTGAGGCGGAAGATGGCCTGCACCTCGTCATCGGTCAGCGCCCGCTTGAAGAGCGCGATGTCGTCGAGCAGTCCGACGTAGCTGTAACCGAGCGTGAGGGCGCTCTCTTCGAGATCCCAGTTGAAGCTGTTTTCCCAGCCGGTGAATTCGCCCATCTTCACGCCGTCGAGATACAGGCGCCCCCAGCCGTCCTTCGCACCGGTGTTGGCATTGCCAAAGGTGAAGCACACATGCGTCCAGCGCTCGCGTGTGAAAGGCGGCTTCTCAACGGCCACCATCGGGCGCCTCGCCATCGACTCCCACTTTTCGTTGGCCGGATTCCACAGCTTCGTGATGGCCATGATGGCGTAGCGGAAATGGCGTGGTGTGTGGTCCTTGCTGAACTCCACGAACATGTTTCCCTCGCCCCAGGCCTGCGCCACAAACTGGAGCGGATCGCAGTAGCCGGGCTCCAGATCCTTGTCCGGATCCAGCCGCATCCAAAACGAGGCGCTGCCACTCCAGTTCTTTGGCTGGAAGCCTAGATTGCCCTTGCCGCGGAAGAACACGAGGTCCTTCGACTTGTGGCGGAAAGCCAGCGCATCGCCGAACCGGCCTTCGCCTTTTGCGATCTCGATGCCATCCGCCTCCGTGAGGCTGGGCTGCGGTGACACACGCTTGCGTCCGGGAGCGGTGAAAATCTGCCGCTCGCCCGTGGCAAAGTCCGCATCGGCGCCGTGATCAAACGATGCATGAAAAATCAGCGCGGACTTCAAGGCTTCGTCAGCAGTGGCTGTGAGTGCAACAAAGAGCAGGAAAAAAGCTGTGCGCATATGACGGGGACGAAAGGCGGTATCGAAAAAGGGGACAGACCTACGCCGGAAGGGCAGGTGTTTTCACACGCGTCATATCACGGCATGGTGGTGATCGAATAAACAGCCTGGAGTGGAACGACCTCGAAGCGCAGCAAGCGGACGCCATCCTTCACGATGGATTGCGCAGCAACCGATGCGCCGGCTTCCGAACGGATGGACGTTTTTGCTTCCTCCCACGCGGCTGGTAGCACCAACTCCAGCGTCAGTGGCCGGTCATACAGCGTGGCGTCCGTGGCGCAATCGAGCCTGAAGGCGAGACTGTGGGCATCCGATTTCAACAGCGTGATCTTGGCGCTGCTGCGTTCGGTTTGATACTTGTGGATGTCCGCCATGCCGGCGATCCAGAGCTGGTCCTGATGCTGTCTGGCGATGTCGAGTGCAGCGCAGAAGTTCGCTTCGCTGCTGCTCAGTCCTTCGCCGATGTAATGGTAGTGCATGCGGCACCACAAACCACGCGCAAGGTGGGACTCGAGTGCCTTGCGGAAGGCCTCCACGCGTCCGCCGTAGCTGTCGTCCATGCCGAGCGAACCACTGGAGGCATCGAACTGATGATACTTGTCCAGATAGTGCCGCAGCGTGCGCGTGGTCTCCCACAGCGTGCCGCCGCCGAGATTGAGCGCCATGAGCTTGCTTCGTCCAGGCGTGAGCTTCCAGATCGCTTCCGCAGCACCGCCGATCTCGCGATCCATTTCCTCATCGCCTCTCGCGCCGCGATGATGTGAGGAATGATTGGCCAGTTCCATATCGCCTACCTTCATCACGTTCGCCCATTCGGCGTGCTGCGTCTCGAACGAGTAGTTCTGACGGCTGCCAGGTTCTTTCGGGCCGGGGTTGACCATGAACGTGCCTTTGAATCCATGTTCGCGCAGGATGGGGATGGCTTTGCTGAGATGGGTGGGATGGGAGTCATCAAAACGAATGCTCAACGCGGCGGTCCGGCCCAGTGGCCATCGGGCGATGCGCAGCTCGGCGCCGCTGGCAGCATCCTGGATCAAACGATCCTTGTCAGAAGTGATCTTTGGCCCGGGAACCGGCGGCTCTACGGCCTGCACGACGAAAACCTTCGTCTTCTCCGCGATGGGGACGACCAGGTTTTCCCACTCAATGCCGGAACGCTTCACGAGCATCGCCGTGCCTGCTTCGTCGCGCACTTCCACATCATTGGCCGGCCAGACGTTGGGCCCGGACTTCGGAAGCTCGACGCGCACACTCAACGGCTGCGGATCGTCCATGCGATCCACCGTGACGATCAGCTTGAACTTCGCCAGGCTCTCCGCGCGTACCGTCGCGGCACCGGAATGACGATCGAGCGTCACCTTCACGTCGCCAAGATCAGGCAGTTGGGCCTGCGCCCAGGTCGCGACGAGAATGCCAGGGAGGATCAGCCGGATCGAAGCCATAAAAGCAGGCTGGGTGAGCGAAACGACGTGTTGCAGGGACAAGGCTACTTCAGCTTCGCAAACAAGTCCTCCAGTCCGGCGACAATCTTCGTGGAGGCATCGACTTCGAGGCAGCTTGAGCGTGCACGCCAGGTTTCGTAACCGCCGAGGGCATGCTGCTCGGGCGTGGGAAGGTAACCGTGGTAGGCGTTGGCGAGCGAGACGGTGAAGGTGGGTGTGTGACGTTTTTTGAGTTCGAGGCCGATCTCGACAAAGACTTCCGCTGGAATCGCCGAGACGTGGAGATCGCCGATCTTCATGATCTGAAGCGGGGCGGAGACTTCTTTGGGGAAATCGGCCAGCAACACGGTTTCACGCGCATACACCTGCTCGAGTGTTTCCATGCGCGGGAAGAGCTTCGATTGTTTCGTCACTTCGCGGGCCTTTTCGACTTCGGCCTTGGTCGGAAGGCGCAGGCCGAGTTTTATTTCCTTTTGCGCGACGCTGAGCGGCACCCAGTCTTCATGCTTCACGTTCTTCACGCCTTTCGCGACCGCTTGCGCAACATCTTCGGCGACGATCTTGATGCGGCCATACGGTCCTTCCTTGGCCTGACCGCCGCGGAAGTCGATGTTGTTGATGTCGCCGCTGGTGCCGTTCGACATGATGCCGACAAAAGGCAGGTCCTGATGCTCGGCATCGAGCAATTCGCCGACACGACCGGCGAACACGCCATAGTAGTCCGCTGAGATGTGTCCGGGGCCAACACCGCCGACATAGTGCAGCGAGTAGTTGGCGTAGAGTGCGACCGGTTTGCCATCCGGGGTCTGCACGGAGATGAAGCTCACCTGCGGATCGGTGGGGCCGGCGGGTTCGAGGAGGTTCGGATTGTTGACGCCAGGATTGGTCTTCACCTGGTCGGTCGTGACACCGAGCGGCGTGGGCGGAATGCCGCCGGGTTTCATCTTCCAGCGGCGGTTGAAGACCTGCTGTGGCACATCGACGACTCCATGACCGATCTTGGCAGGCGCGAGGTTGTTCAACGCACGTCGCACACCATCGGCAATGCGGCGTGAGATGAAGCGCTGATACATCGGGTTGGGCTCGCTCTGTCCCACTGCCTGCGCGGTGCCGCAGGAGTGCGAATGCGTCGCGGACATCATCATATTCTCCATCGGCAGGCCGGTGGCTTCGTGCACCATCTTCTTCGCCTCATCAAAGATGGCGCGTCCGATCACACAACTGTCCGCCACGACGAGCACGAGTTTGGTCCTGCCGTCATCGAGCGCGAGGCAGCGGGCATGAAGTTCGTCGTGAATGTAGGCGGCCTTGCCATCCTGAAAGCCGCCATTGATCGAACTGCCGAGATCGGGTGTGATGTTGCTGGTGGCCGCTCCCGCACGGAACTCGGCGGCGTTCAGGTTCACCAAGGCAGACAGGAGCAGGATGGCTGTTTTCATCCTCCTGATACGGCTGCGAATGCGGATCTCAATCCACCAACTCGTCCTGCTTCTGATCCGGCGCCCACCAGATGACCATGAATCCAAGGGCGTAGATCGATGCGCAGATTGTGCCGACGCGCGGGTAATCACCACCAAGCGCGGAGAAGAGAAATCCGGCGGCGAGCACGCCGAAGGCCGTGGCGAAACGGCCGGAGTTGTAGGCGAGGCCGCTGCCGGTGGCGCGAACGCGGGTGGGAAACAGTTCTGGCAGATACAACGCCAGCCAGCCAAAGAACAGCGTGGCGACAAAACCCTGTGCGAAAACAATTGGATAAAACGATGGCTGCAACGGCGCGGTGAGCTGGAACATCGCGAAGGTGATCGTGACGGTGGCGATGCTGATGAGGCCGTAGCTGAGACGACGACCCAGCCAGCTCGCGAGTTGCGCGCCCAAAAAGCTCCCGAGTGTGGCGCCCAGCGCCCACCAGCCCTGCGTGGTGGCTTTGTAGCCAATATGCGCGGCTCCGGCGACCTTGTCCGACCATGGGATCATCCACTTGCTGGCCGACCACGCGCCGATCATCGGGATGGCACTCAGCAGGACGCCCATCAGCGTGAAACGGATGAGACTCGGCTGAAACAACTCGCGCAAAGGCGCAACCGGCCCCTTCGCCATGCCGCGTGCGGCGAGCCATTTGGGTGATTCCGGTAATGCGACGAGCACAAACACACCGAGCAGCGCGGGCAAGCCTGCGAACTGAAAGATCCAGCGCCATGAATCCGGCGTGATTGACCAGTGGCGTGCCACTTGGGAGAGCAGCAGGATGCCGACATTCAATCCGGCCATCATCATGCCTGAAACGACGGGTTTCGATGCGCCTGACCAGCATTCGGAAACCAAGGCGATGCCGTTGGGCCACACACCGCCGACGCCGAGTCCGACGAGAAAACGCAACGCCAGCATCTGCCATTGATCCTGCGCGTAACTGCCCATCGCCGCGAACCCTGAGTAAACGAGAACGCAAACGCCCATCGCCCGCGTGCGCCCGATGCGATCACCCAGATTGCCGAGCGCGATGCCGCCAATCGCCGCGCCCAGCATCAACGCGGCCGTGAAACGCGCAAACCACTCGCCGCCGAGTTCCGGCGTGAAGGCGGGCCCAAGCAGGCTTTTGGAAACCGAAAGCGACGCGACCGGCATCAGTCCGAGTTCGACGCCATCGAAGACGATGGCGAGAAAGGCAGCGGCCAGAACGAGGTAGCGTTGCGAAGCGCTCATGACTCGAGGATGGCTTTGATCACCGCGCAGTTGTCCGCATCGCCAAAGCCAAGCGCTTCGGCCTTTTCGAGAAGCTGGCGATGCGTTTCGCTCAACGGCAGGGGAATTCCGCTCGCAGCGAGCATGAGGCGCACGTCCTTGAGATGCTGCGAGAGCTTCGCCTGTGGCGTGAAGTCCTGCGCGATCATCTTCTCACCTTTCGTGTCCATGATGCGCGAGTAGGCCATGCTGCGACGCATGACGTCGAGTGTCTGCGTCAGATCGAGTTCAAGTTGCTCTGCGAACGCGAGACCTTCGGCGAGTGCGGCACGATTGAGCCCGAGAACGAGATTGGTGACGAGCTTCATCTTCGCGCCACTGCCACAGGGGCCGACATGGACGACGTCGCGGGCAAATCGCATCAGCAGATCACGGCATTGCTCAAACACCTCAGCATCACCACCGACCATGACGAGAACGTCCCGCTGCAAAAGCTGCGCACTGCTACCCGAGACGGTCGCATCAAGGTAATGCACGCCTTTTGCCGTCAGCTCTGCACCCAGCGCGGCCATTTCGGACGGGTCACCTGTGGTCGTGTCGACGAGGATCTGTCCGGCACGGAGCTTTGCGTCGCGCAACACATCGCGAACGATGTTCGAGTTCGGCAGGCAGAGGAAAACGACATCACAATGATCAAACACATCTGCCGCCGTGACGGCATTCACGCTACGCGCCTCATCCACATCCCATCCTCGTGATGCTCCGGTCATCTTCATCAACGCGCCGCCCATCAAGCCCATGCCGATGATGCCGACGGCGGCGGTTGATTCGGAATGACTCATGAGATGATCATCCGTCGATGTTCCAGCCTTCGCGGTACTCCTTCGTCATGAAGGCGTTTGCTTCCGGCGTATCGGGGCTGGTGCCGGTCTTGCCGTCGTATTGGATCTTTTTGCCGACGCGGTAAGCCACGAGGCCGAGGAGCATCATTTCGATCATGTCGGCACTGTAGCCAAAGTTGCAGGCGGTGGGCTTGCTGGGATCGCGGCAGGCATCGAACCACTGTTTTTGAAACACGCCGACGGGCGGCAGCAGTTTCTCCGACGCACGCGACTTGTAGTAGGTCATGTCCGCGTCATCGCCGAAGGGAAGGATCATGCGCGAGTCGAAGTCGGCGATCAGGAAGCCCTTCGTGCCCTTGAACATGGCGCCATGCGAGATTTTCGTCAGGTCGATGAACGGCTTCGGTGAGCGCGGCATCGCGCCGCCCTGATACCAGCTCACGGTTATGGGACCGCGCCAGTCGTTGGCGGGAAGTTCGAAGTGAGACTCGCATTTCACGGGGGTGACATCGGAATTGTAGGGATCGCCTTCCGCCCTGGCCGAGGTGGGCAGCGCACCGTCCACGGCGTTCCAGAGCAGGTCCATCGTGTGGCTGCCCATGTCGCCGATCTGTCCGGCGCCGAAGTCCCAGAACATGTTCCAGGAGAGGCAGTTCGCCCCGGCGCGGCCGGAGAAATACGCGGGATTGTAGGGATGGTAGGGTGAAGGGCCGAGCCACAGGTCGTAGTGGAAGCCCTTCGGCGGCTCGCCCTCTTCGGGGAAATAGCCGGGTTTCGGCAGTTGGCGGTTGCCCCAGGCATAGGCGGACTTCAGCTCGCCGATGGCACCGTCGCGAATGAGTTCCTTCACGCGGTTGAAATTCTCCTGCGCATGGCGCTGCATGCCGACCTGCGTGGCGAGCTTGTCTTTCTTCGTCTCCCAAGTGGCACGCACGGTGCGCGCTTCGTTGACGGTGATTGCCAGCGGCTTTTCGCAATAGACGTGCAGGTCACGCTTGAGCGCCCAGTTCGAAATGAAGGCGTGGGTGTGGTCCGGCGTACAGATCATCACGGCATCCAAGTCCTTGTGATCGAGGCACTTGCGCCAGTCGATGTAGGTCGTGGCTCCGGGGAAACGCTTCAGCGCATCTGGAAAACGCTCCTCGTTCACGTCGCAGAGAGCGACGACGTTTTCCTCCGAAAGAGCGTTGTAGTGTGCGAGGCCGCGGCCCCAGACACCGATGAGGGCGACGTTGAGTTTGTTGCTCGGCGCGTCTTGACCGAACAATGGACGGGTGATCATGCTGCCGGCGACGAGGCCGGCGGCACCGACGAAGCGACGACGAGAGAGAGGCGCGGGTTGGTTATTCATGGCGTCGCATGAAACGACGCGTGGAATCAATCTCAAGCACCAAGGTTGGCAGAAGTCGTGCTTTTCCCGAGTGTTGCGACGGAAGTTGGGGCTTGCTTACGCGGCTTCAATTTCAGAAGATTTCGGCAACAACAATCAAATCATCATGGAAATACCTACTGCTGCCAAGACACTGCTGGAACACAAGGGGCGTGAGGTCTGGACCATTGCGCCAGACGTCACCGTGTTCGAAGCCATCAAGATGATGGCTGACAAAAATGTCGGCGCGCTGCCAGTCATGGACGGCACAAAACTCGTGGGCATGATCTCCGAGCGTGACTACATGAGCAAGGTGGTGCTCAAAGGGAAATCGTCGAAGGAGACGCCCGTGAAGGACATCATGACCTCCAAGGTGGTGACCGTGGGTCCCGACCACAATGTTTCCAAATGCATGGAAATCGTGACCGAGCATCACATCCGGCATCTGCCGGTCATGGATGGCGATGAACTTCTCGGCATCGTCTCGATCGGTGATCTTGTGCGCTGGATCATCGCGACGCAGAAGATGACCATCGAGCAACTCGAGGCCTACATCGCCGGCGGTTATTCCGCGTAGAATGCGCGGACTACGAATCGGTCGTGATCTTGAGTTTCCGAAACTCAAGCGCTCCCACCCTTTCGCCTTCCGGTCCGCCCGAGTCACCGCCGAGACCGAAGGTCAGTTTCTCCTCGGCGATGCAGGGATTGCTCGCTGTGATGGTCGTATCGTCGATCGTCGCCGTGATCGTAGGGCCGCGGAACACGATCTTCACGTGATGCCAGACGCCTGGCGGCAGGACGTTCGCCTGTTTGAGCAACTCGACGTTCTCGCCCTTCTTCGGATGCGCGAGGATGCGTAGCGTGTCCTTGCCCATGACGAGATGAACGATGTGCCCGCGTTCCTGGGAACCGTTGAAAATGATGCCGGCGAACGTGGCTTTGCCTTCGAGGCGGAAGTCACATTCGATCACTGCGTCCGTGAGCGGTAGCTTGCGCATCTTCACCGGTCCGTGGCGACGCTCGCCGGATTCGAAGCCGCGCAGCACGCCATCTTTGGCCGACCAGGTGCCGAGTCCCCAGAACCACTCCTTCGAGAGTTCGGTGGTGAAGGATTCCTCGAGCAGGGTTTTGGACTCGGCGCTCAGGGAGACACCACAAAGCGTGCCGAGGAACACTGCGATGAGAATGACGAGTCTCATGATGAGCCGGCGGTGCAGGAATTCACTTCTCGCCACAGATCTTCAGGTTGCGCACCTTCACGGACTTTCCGGCGGCGAGCCAGCTTCGCGCTTTAGGTGTCGCCAAGAACGTGTGCTGGGCACGCAGTTCTTTACCATCGAGCACGGCGGCCATTTGATCGCCTTTCCATTCGACGTGCAGCTTGTGCCATTCGTTGGGCTTCACAGCCATCGGGAGCTTGGCGATCGTGTGGGACGGTTTCTCGGAATCTTCGGCGATGCTGAGGCCGGCGGCGTTGACGACAACGCGCCCGACATGCTTGTCGGAATCACAGCCGACGAGGAAACTGCCGGGTCCTTCGATCAGAAACTCGACATCAATCGACGCACTCGCCAGACCGACCTTGTGATGTAGTACGGGGATGTGCTTTTCCTCAGGCAGGTCCAGCACGCTCAGCACGTCGCCTTCCGGGGTCCATTTACCTTTCGCGATGCTGAAACTGGCGTCGAGGGGGCTCTTAAAATCGGGCGCGGCGAGCACGGGCAGTTCGTGATCATGCAGCAGCGGTTTGGCATCGCCTGCCAGGGTCAATGTGGAAACGGCGAGAAGCGCGAAGAGTGCGTGGAGGGTTTTCATGGTCGGGGCAGGGTGGATTCAACGTGGATGTCATCGATTTCGATCCCTTTTTCGCCGCCGTTCTGCATCCAGAGCAGCTTGCGCTTGCCAGCGTTGAAGTTGGCGCGGGAGAGCGTTTTGGCCCAGAGCTTGTCGTCCACACTCATTGCGACCGACTTGCCTTGGAAGACGAGTTTGACGGTGTGCCACACGTTCGCACCGAGATCGACCTTTTCGATCGAGAGAAATTCGTTCAGCCGATACGCACCGCTCACCTTGTCGGCGGGACGCTCCTGTTTTTGACGCAGCGGATGGTTCGGGTCGAGCGAATGCGAATCGACCTGAAGCTGCACGCCGTCGCGCAGCAGTTTCACGCGCAGCATGTGGTCCACGCTGCCGAAGCCATCGTCACCATCGACGAAGAACCACAGCATGCCGCCCGGGCCGAGATGGCGGTAGCGAAAGGAGATCGCGAGATCCTTGCCGCTCACCGGGAGATAGACCATCGGCGGATACTTCCCGCCGCTGCTTCCGCGCGTCCACATCACGCCATCGCGCACCTCCGTGTTCTTGTTCGGGATCGGCGTGGTGAATCGTTTCGGATCAAAGCCGGCGTCGAAGGTCTCCACGATGGGCGCGGGCGTGAGGTAGTCGAGTGATTCGAGGAAGGCGTCCACCTCCGCCAGTGTCTTGTAGTAGTGAAGCTTTGCCCCCGCGCCTGCTTCATCCTTCCAGCGGCCCGGATTGAAGAAGCCGTGCGGCTGGCCTTCGTAGGCTTTCAACTCGCAGCGATTGCCGACGGCGCTCATCGCCTTTTGAAACAACTGCACGGTCGGAAACGCCACCGCTTCGTCGTTCGTGCCGTGGAAGATGATGCTCGGCGGAAGTCCGGCGCGCACGAAATGATAGGGCGAAACCTCCTGCGGACGGCCATCGCAGCGTTCGCGGATGTCGGCGAACTTTTCGGCGGTCAGCAAATCGGGATGCCCGTCCACCGGGGCCAGCACGACGGCGGGATTGAACAGCAGCATTGCGTTCGGCACGGAGCTGACACCCTTGTTGTCTTCGTCTTCAAAGCCGGGCAGCAAGGCCGTCGCCGCAGCGAGATGACCGCCGGCTGAGCCGCCGCCAGCCACGATGCGGTCCGGATCGACACCCAGCCGCCCGGCATTCGCGCGCACCCAGCGGATCGCTGCCTTCGCATCGCTCACGCAGTCCTGCGGGAACACGTTGTGACGGCTTTTGACACGATAATCAACCGAGATCGCCACCATGCCGCGCTCGGCGAGGTGCAGGCATTGCGGCAGAAACTGCCCCGGCGTGCCGCCCTTCCATCCGCCACCGAAAAAGAACACTGCGGTAGGTCGGCGATCCGTCTTCGCGTGATTCTTCGGCTCGAAGATGTAGGCGTTGAGCTTCACATCGCCGACCGTGCGATACACCTCCACGCGCGAGCCGGTCATCTCCGGCGGGTATTTCCAGCTGATCGTCGGCTCAGGAAGATCCTCCGCGGCGTTCAGGCAGGTGAGATACAAAAGGGGAATCAGGGAGCGGACGAGTTTCATCGGGAGGTGTGGTGCAAAGCCGAGCGCAGGGCAGGGGTGTCGAGTGTGCGGGTGATGCGAAAGACGCCGGCAGGGCCATTCGGATGACCGGAGTAGATGAAGACGTGCTGAACGCCGCGTTTTTCATCGATGACGGCTCCAGCGGGATGGAATCCATCGGCGGTGCTGTAGAATTTGCCTTCGGTTCCCACGAGCCGGCATTCGCGACGCCACTGTCCTTGATGCCAGTCCGACGGGGCCATGCTCCAGAGCCAGAGTTCCATGCGCTGCCGTTCACTGCGCACGATCTCGAAGCGCTTCGTCACGGGATTGAACGAAAAATCCACGGTGTCCACGAGGCGTGGATCCTCAAGATTCGTGTCGATCACCTCCGGCTTCGCTCCGGGCCGCCAGGTGATCTGCTTGTGGGCGCGCACCTCAGTTTGATCGCGAGTGACGAGAAGCAGTTGATTGTCGTGGAGCAGCGCGGCGGGTTCGTATTGCGGGAATCCGGCGGCATGTTCCTCCACGTCCCAACTGGCGCCGCTGTCACGGGAGTTCAGGGCGACGAACTGTCGTGGAGTCCTTCCTTTTTCAGCTTCGCTTCATTGATGCCAAACCAGTTGCCGAAGACCAGCAGACCGCGTTCGGGATGATCGATGATGCGCGGTCCGATGTTGATCAGCGGATGCGGAAAGGTGTCGTCGCGCAGTGCCGTGGGGAAATGACGCCAGGTCCGCCGGTGTCCTCGGAGCGGAACACGCCGTGATTGTTCACCGCAATCACCGCACCATCACGTGCGGTGCCGATCGCATGCAGATGCACCTTGTAACCTTCTTTCGAATGGTTGGCCGGATCGAACTTGGCCCGGTGGGACAGCGGCACGAGGCCGCCGCGTTCACGATCAGCCGGCTGCATGCAGTCACGCAGATCATAGGGCCGCGACCATGTCTTGCCGCCGTCGTCGCTGCGCAAAACGATGCCGTACGACATCTGCGCGTCCGGTTTGCCCGCACCTTTGGGATTGTGACCGGGAATGCGGCGATGCATGACGACGATCGTGTCGCCCGTCATCGTCGCAATCGGCCAGCCGTAGTGATTGCAATCGCCCGCATCGTCGGCCGGCAGATCCACCGGCGCGATTTCGATCACACCGGCGTTCTGCGCCCGCGCCAGTTCATCCGCCGAGTCCGGCGTGAGAGGCAGCAGGCGCGATGATGGCGGCTCAGCACCGCGCAGTGACGCCAGCAGCAGAAACGCGGCAGCCGCCACGTGCTTGATGACCGGGACGGGGCGCATCGTTCACTTCGCCGCTTTCAGCGTGGCGATGAGGAATTCCGTGGGCGTGGCGTGCTTCACGTCTGGTGCACCAGGATAGACGAGTTCGCAGGGCACCTTGGTGGCGACGCAATGCTCCTGCAGCTTGATGCCGAAGTTCGAGGTGTGCGTCGGATCTTTCTGATCCTGGCCGAGCGCGGGCGGAGCGGAGTAGATGAGATAAACCGGGGGATCGTCGGCGGTCACAAGCGCATACGGCGAATACTCCGCGATCCAGGGCAGGATCTTCTCGCGTCCGGCGAGGAACTCCGCAAACGAGCCGATGCCAAAGGCATGGCCGCCGTAGCGGCTGTTTGGCGTCCACTCCTTCATCTGCTGCGGATCGAGCGTGGTCTGTGCGCCCGTCACGGCGGCGCACTGCAGGCGCGAAGACTCGCGGGCGACAGGGTCGCTGCTCGCGGGATCGGCGAGATCATCATGAAACGCGAGCCAGAGGCTCGAGCAAGCACCAGCGGAACCACCGGCCGCGCCGACGCGCGTCTTGTCGATGTTCCACTCGGCCGCCTTACTGCGGACAAACTGGAGGGCGCGAGCGGCATCATGCAACGGCGCTTTGACCGGCGGTGTGATCTTGTCCTCCGCGGCGTGCTTCATGAGGCGGTAGTTGATGGCCACCACCGAGATGCCCTGCGCGAGGAGATCCTCGACGCTGACGAACTTGTTCACGCGCTCCTTCTCGCCGCTCTGCCAGCCGCCACCGTGAATGACGAACACCAGCGGCGTCGGCGTGGCGGACTCGGCCTTCCAGAAATCGAGGATGTGCCGCTCATGCGTTCCATAGGGCACATTGGCCATGGTTGGCTTCACGACCGCCGGATTGGCCGGGGCCGCTTTCTTCTTGGCGGGGGCCTTGGCTTTGGGGGTGTCGGCGGCTGAAAGAGCCAGCGCCGGGAGGCAAAGAAGCAGGGTGATGAGGGCGGGTTTCATGCAGAGGTGAGGTTGGAGGCCTTGCGACCGGAATGAAAGGAACGGAGCCAGGGGGCCGACCATGCATGCTTTGCCGCTGAAAACTCGGCCCGGCGGGGGATGGCCGGTCGGCACAGGAGCTGCTTCCTCGTCGTTCCGAGGGTGAAACAGAACGCCTCCGAACGGCGTTTAAAGGCCCCCAAAACACCCCGTATGAATCGTCGTCACTTCCTTCTCAGTTCCCTCGGCACCACGCTCGCGCTGCCGGGCATGTCCTCGCTCATGGCCAAAGGCGCCACGGGAGGCTCCGTGCGGGCGGCCAAAGGAGCAGGCATGGGAGCACGGCGGTTCGTTGCCATCGGCAATCTGCTCGGCTACCAGACGAAGAGCCTTTTTCCCACGACCACGGGCCGTAACTACGAGAAAACGGCGCTGCTGGAGCCCGTGTGGGACATCCGTGACAAGATGACCGTCCTCCGCGGCCTCGACCATGGCGTGAAGGGCGGGCACTTTGCGGTGCATTCGTTCCTGTCCGGCGTGCTGAACTCCGAGGCGCAGAACCGCCCGGACGGCAATGTGACCATCGACCAGTATCTCGCGGACGAGATTGGCTTTGAGACGCGTTTCCCGTCGCTCACGGTCGGTTCGGAAGGCGGCATCCATGGTGGCTGCCAGATCGCGTGGACGAAGTCGGGCGTGCGTGTGCCGCCGGTGACGAATCCTGCGGAGCTGTTCGAGAAGCTTTTCGTCACCGACTCGAAAGAACGTCAAGCGCGTCGCATGGAGGAGAACAAGGTGCAGGCGTCCATCCTCGATTCCGTGCTGGAGGAGGCGAACCGCCTTTCCAAGAAGGTGAACAAGGAGGACAAGGACAAGCTCGACGAATACCTGACCTCCGTGCGCGATGTGGAGAAGCGTCTCGAATTGCGCCAGCGCTGGACGAACCAGCCGAAGCCCAAAGCGCCTTTCGAAAAACCTGCGAACCGCAACGCGGTCGAAGATCTGCCGCTGCTGTATGAGATGATCGCACTCGCCTTGCAGACGGACAGCACGCGCATCGCCACGCTGGAAATCGGCGGCGACTTCATGCCGCAGCATCTCGGCATCAAGAAGGACTGGCATGGCCTGTCGCACCACGGCAACGATCCGGAGTCCATCGCGAGCCTCGTCACACTGGAGAAGTATCAGATCGAGCACTTCGGCAAGTTCGTCGCCCGTCTCTCGAAGATGAACGACGGCGAGCGCACGCTGCTCGACTCCACGACTGTGATGTTCGGCAGCGGCATGGGTGACGGCAACTCGCACAAGAACTCCGATCTGCCCATCCTCCTCGCCGGCGGCGGCTACAAGCACGGTGAATTCCGTCAGGTGCCAAACCAGGGCATCAACAAGGTGCCGCTGTGTAATCTCTTCGTGGACATCGCGCAGAAGATGGGCGTGGAGACCGATTCGTTCGGCAGCAGCACAGGACGTTTCGCGTGATGCGCTCCAATCGTCATTCTTGTCTCGTCGTCAGCGTGGCGGCGATGGTTCTCGTGTCCGTGGCTCGCGCCGCCGATGATGCACCGAAGCTCGTGCAGCAGTTCCTTGGCAAATACTGCCTGGAGTGCCATGACGCGGATGTGCAGAAGGGCGACCGCTCGTTTGAGAAGTTCGTGCTGCCGCTGAAGTCGGTGCCCGATCTGATCGAAGCACGCGACATCATCGACCAGCTCACGCTGAAGGAGATGCCGCCGAAGAAGGCTGACCAGCCGAAGGACGATGAACGCATCGCGATGATCCGCGCGCTGCGTGACGGCACCGTGGTCGCGTATGGCAAATTCCAGAGCACCGGCAGCCGCACGGTGATGCGCCGCCTTTCCAGCCGCGAGTATGAAAACACGCTCGCCGTGCTCTTCGGACGCCGCGTGGACACGTTGGGTCTCACCGCCGATTTCCCGAAGGAAAAAACAAGCGAGCACATGGACACAATCGGCAAGACGCTCGTGACGTCCGGCTTCCTCGTCGATCAATACTTCCAGTCCGCGAACCGCCTCGTCGAAACGCGTCTGGGCAAACCGGCAACCGAACCGAAGGACTGGAAGTTCAATGGGCACTTCTTGCAATACGAGGAACTGAGCGGATCGCACAAATCCGCCTTCAACTACCGCTACCTGAACCTCTACGAGCAGCCGAACACCGACACGCGCCAGGGCGGTTACGGTCACATCGAGGACTTCAAGCAGGGCGTGCCCGTCTCCGGTCTCTACGACATCGAGGTCGAGGCCACGGCCATGCATCGCGACACGCATTACGATCCTGCGATTTTCGGCATCGACTTCTCCGAGCCCTTCATTCTCGGCGTCGTGCCCGGCGATGTCACCAAAGGCCACATCCATTACCCGCAGGCCATCGAGCCGCTGCTCGCCAGCGCTGTCGTGCCGGACAAGACACCCACGTGGTTCAAATTCCGCGTGTGGCTCGAAGCCGGGCAGACACCGCGCTTCATCTTCCCGAACGGCCCGTATGAATCCCGCGCCTCAGTCGTCACCATCAACAAGCGCTACAAGGATGAGTTTAAACAAAAGATCGGCACCTCCGGCGTCGGTCGTGCGCACATCCTGCTCGAAGGCGAACTGCCGCACATCCGCATCAGCGAGATCAAGATCCACGGCCCCGTGCCTGAAAAGCATGGCAGCGTCGAGGAAATCGCCGTGTTCGGCAAAGACGGCTTCCAGGCGGATCACGCGCTCGATCAACTGAACGCCTTCGCCGAGAAAGCGTATCGCCGTCCGCTCACCGACGCCGATCGCCAGCCGATCCGTGCGATGTATGACAAACGCCTCGCCGAGAAAGCCACGCCGCGTCAGGCCGCGCTCGATGCGCTGAAGCTCATCCTTTGCTCGCCGTCCTTCCTTTATCTCAGCGAGATCACCGACGAATCCGCGAAGGCGTTGAAGCCTTACGATCTCGCCACACGCCTTTCGTATGCGCTGTGGGCCATGCCGCCGGATGACGCGCTGCTTGCGTCCGCAAAGTCCGGCAAGCTCACGCAGGATGCCGAGTTGATGAAACAGATTCAGCACATGATCGCCGATGAACGCATCGACGGTTTCGTGAACGGCTTTCTCGACAGCTGGCTGAACCTCCGTGACCTCGGCGGCATGCCGCCGCCGCGCGATGCAGCCCGCTCCTATTACGCCGAGGACCTGCCCACCTCGATGAAGACCGAAGCGCGTCTGTTTTTCCGCGATCTGCTCAAGAACAACGGCTCCGTCACGCAGTTCATCGACTGCGAGCACACCTTCGTGGACAAGAAACTCGCGAAACTTTACGAACTGCCGGAGAAGGACAAACTGCGCCTCGCCGACGGCTTCCAAAAAGTCAGCCTGAAAGGCAACTCGCATCGCGGCGGTCTGCTCGGCATGGCCGCGGTGCTCACCGTGAGCGCGAACGGCGTCGAGACCTCGCCCGTCACGCGTGGTGTGTGGGTCACGGAGAACATCCTCGGCGTTCCGCCGCCACCGCCGCCGGATGTCGTGCCTGCGATTGATCCCGATGTCAGCGGCGCCACCACGATCCGCGATCGTCTCGCCAAACACCGTACCGATGCCGCCTGTGCCGAGTGTCATCGCAAGATCGATCCGCTCGGTTTCAGCCTCGAAGCCTTCGATCCCGTCGGCCGCTGGCGGAAAACCTATCCGAAGCCGAAAAACGCCAAAGACGCCCCCAAGATCGACACCACCGGCGAATTCAACTCCGGCGAGACCTACGCCGACTTCGCCGGCTTCAAGAAAGTCATTCGCGACACACGTGCCGATCTGTTCAGCCGCCATCTCATCCGCCAGCTCCTCACCTACACCACCGGTCGCACCATGGAGCTCAACGACGACCTCCTCATCGACCAGCTTCACGAAAAAGTGAAGAAGCAGGGCCTCGGCCTGAACACCCTCATGGTCGAATGCCTGATAAGCGAGGTGTTTCGGTCGAGGTGAAATGTTGTGACATTCAGTAAGTCATGCAGGACTACCTCCAGCTTTTTCAAGAGTATGATCATGCTTGGCGTTGCGAATTTCCCCCATCCTTTGACCTCATAGCAGCGGAAGAACGCTTCACCCTGCTGGCGAAGGAGCTTGTCACTGCTTATCCAGGAACAAAATTTGAGACAGGATCCACGATTCAAGACGCAAGTTTTCACGGTCAGGTCTTCCTTGCATTCGAAGGTCTGACCATCCTCATTCGAGCCAGCAATTTCGGTAGGTTCATCACTTTCTTCGACGAAGAAGATCACATGCTGCTGCCAGACGAGACTCGTTGTTGCTTGCTCGAACTCTTCATCAAGCATCGTTATCGGTTTGTTCCGCCCGAGGTGCTCTCGATGCCTTACACAGGAAAATGCAAAGGCGTCTCCGGCTTCCGTGATTGGGGATACCGCTACTTTGAGTATATTTGAGCTGCTTATTCAATTCGCGTTGAACAACGATGTGATCGGTGAGCAGTGCACGAACTGCGACGATGTGAAAAGTGCTCGAGGAAAGCATCGTGGCCGACTTCCATGGAGGGATCGGCATCCAGTTCCGCCTCACGTTGATTGAGAACGGCGTCCAAGTCCTCATGAGCAGCGGGTTTCCATGATTGAATCGACTCCCAAAGACTTGACGCGATACGGCAACGATCCTGCGGATCAAGTTCCATGGCCGAGGACATCACGGATTCGTAAGTCGCATTCATGGGACGATGATATTCATCTCCGCATGCGAGGTCAACGGCTCGAACCATGCTTGCAGGCCACGATCTACTCCAGCAACCACTGCCACGCCGTTACCACTCGCGTCTTTGCAGGCAGTGCCAGTTTCGGAAAGCCCGTTTGATGCAGGGTGATGAGGGTGCAGGTGGCTTTGGGGAAGACAGCCGCAGCATCGGCCGGGGCACGGAGTTCGCGTTCGGCGGTTTCGGGATCGCTGGCGTCGGCGCAGACCTGGATGAGTTCGTGGCGGCCATTGGCGTGGCGGGCAAGGAAGTCGATCTCGTAGCCTGCGGGAGTGCGGACCCAGGTGGCAGTGGAGCGACGGCGTTCGAGTTCGAGCAGGACAAGCGTCTCCAGGGCATGGCCGAGGTTGGCACGACCGGTGCGGTCGTAGAGGGCGATGAGCGCGGTGTCGATGGGGTAGGCTTTGCGCGGGTTCACCATGCGCTGGCGCTCTGAACTGGCCTCCATCCAAACTGTGCGCACGAGGAAGGCGTCCTCCAGATGGGCGAGCAGATCGTGCAGCGTGTTTTTTGCCACCGGCATGCCCTGCGAGGTGAGGAAGTTGTGGATCTTTTGCACGCTGAACGGGCTGCCGGCATTCGCGAGCAGATGGCGGACGAGGAAGCGCAGCGCGGCCACGTTCGCGACTTGATGGCGCTCCACCACATCACGCAGCATCGCGACATCGACGTAGCTTTGCAGCAGGCGTGAACGGGCCTCGGCAGGCAGGTCGAGTGTCTCCGGAAATCCACCACCGCTGATGTATTCGGACAGAGCCTTCTCAATCCGTGAGCGTTTGGCTGGCGTGAGCGTCGTCACGTCGTCCGGAACGGGGACATTCTGATGCGACAAGAATTCGCGAAAGCTGAACGGATGAATGATGACCTCCATCGCGCGACCACGCATGGAGGTGGCGACTTCCTGACTGAGCATTTTGGCCGAGGAGCCGCTGAGGAAGACCTCCACCTTCTCCGAGTCGAGGATGCGCCGCACGAAGGACTCCCAGCCTTTCACGAGTTGCACCTCGTCCAAACAGAGCATGATCTTTTCCTTTCCGCGAACACCGGAGTGTGTGCGGTAGTATTCGTCGAGCAGAAATGTCAGCGCGTCCGCCTCCAGATCAGGGAGGCGTTCGTCCTCGAAGTTCAAGTACACCAGTCGCTCACGCGGAATGCCCTGCTCCAGCCGCTCCTGCATTTGTTGGTAAAGGAAACACGTTTTGCCAGCCCGGCGCATGCCGATCACCGCCTGCGCCTTGCCTGGAAGCATGGTCATGATTACCTGCCGTCGCGTGAGCACGGGCAACTCCTGGCTCGTGCCAAGCGCGAGCTTTTCCTGGAGGGCGGTTGTCTGGGGGGCAGTCATTTGTCTTTATTTGAGAGACAACTTTACAGCTAATTGTCTTTTTAAAAGAGATAATTGTCTGGATGCTTGATGGAAGGTGCTCGTTTACGATCCCGTCATGATTCGCTTCTTGCTCATCTTTGCCATCGTCTGCATCGCCACGCTTCGCGCCGAAGAGGCGGGTTTTGTTTCAATTTTTAATGGCAAAGACCTGACCGGCTGGACGATCAAGATCGCGAAGCATCCTCTGGGAGAGAATTTTGCGAACACCTTCCAGGTGGAGGACGGCATCCTGAAGGTCAGCTACGACGGTTACGGGAAGTTCGACGAGCAGTATGGTCACCTGTACACCAACCTCGCCTACTCGCACTACATCCTGCGCATGGAGTATCGTTTCACGGGCCGAATGATGGCCGACGCGCCGCACTATGTGAATCTCAACAGCGGAGTGATGATTCATTCGCAGCCACCGCAGAGCCTGCGCTTCGACCAGAAATTCCCGTCGAGCCTGGAGATGCAGTTCCTCGCAGACGAGGGGAAAGGGCCGCGCTCCACCGGCAATCTCTGCACGCCTGGGACGCACGTCGAGATGGGTGGCGAACTCTTCACCAAGCACATTGCCCAATCCAGCGCGCCAACTTTTCCTGCCGAGGAATGGGTCCGCGCCGAGGTGGAGGTGCGCGGCAACGACGAGATCATCCACCGCATCAATGGTGTCGAAGTCCTGCGCTACCAGCGCCCGCGGCTTGATCCTGCGTGCAAGATTGCCCCCGCGAGTGACATCGTCGAGGCGGGCGGCGACGTGATGCTCGGCTACGGCCACATCGCTCTCCAAGCCGAAGGACAGCCGGTCTGGTTTCGCAAGATCGAGCTGATGTCGCTGGAGAAGAAGTAGGCCGTCGGCCTCAGCGCAGGTTCACGGCGCCGCCATCGAGGGGATAGTTTGTGCCGGTGGCGAAGGAGGCTTCGTCGCTGCAGAGGTAGAGGGCGAGTGCGGCAATTTCTTCCGGCTTGGCCATGCGTCCAATGGGCTGGGCTTCGCTGAGCTTTTGGAACATTTCCGCTTCCTGGCCGGGGTAGGTTTTGGCGAGATAGCCATCGACGAACGGTGTGTGCACGCGGGCGGGGGCGATGCAGTTGCAGCGGATGCCGTCCTTGATGAAGTCCTTGGCGATGGAGTAGGTCATCATGAGCACCGCACCCTTCGTCATGGAGTAGGCGAAGCGGTCAGCGAGGCCGATCTGGGCGGCGATGGAGCACATGTTCAGGATCACGCCTTTCTTGTTCGGCACCATGTGGGCGAGTGCAGCCTGGGCGCACGCGTGCACGCCTTTGATGTTCACACTGTGCAGGCGGTCCATGTCCTCCTCGGTGGTGGTCAGGGCGGTGCCGATGTGGGCGATGCCGGCGTTGTTGACCAGAATGTCGATCTTGCCGTGCTTGGCGGCGACGGCGTCAAAGAGGGCTCTCACGCCGGCGTAGTTGCCGACATCGCATGCGGTGGCAGTGGCGCTGCCGCCTGCGGCGATGATTTGATCCACGGTTTCCTGAGCGGATTCCTGTTTGAGATCGAAGACTTCCACATGGGCGCCCTGCTTGGCGAAGAGGATGGCGATGCCCTGGCCGATGCCGGAGCCGGCGCCGGTGATGATGACGGTTTTGTTGGCGAGTGAGAACATGAGGTGGGTTGGAGGGTAAACTTGAAAGTGCGGATCAGATCAAACGGCGAATGGGATGAAGCGGTTTTCAATCCGCTTTGGAATCACGCACTGAATTTGCGCGCGGCCGGACTCGTAGTCTTCGCTCAGGACTTTGCCTTCCTGATGCGCAAGTGCGACGAGATCCATGCGGTCGAGGGGCAGGTCGAGACTGAGGCGGACGACGCGGTCGATCATGAAATCGTGCAGGCGATGAAGCAGGTCGTCCATGCCCTGGCCGGTTTTGACCGAGATCAGGACCGCGCCAGGAAAGTCACGCTTCAATTCGTTGAGCCGCAGGTCGTCGACAAGATCCGCCTTGTTGAGTACGAGCAGGACTTTCTTATCGCCCGCGCCGAGTTCGGTGAGCACCTGGGTTGTCGTCTTGTGGAATTCGAGCGCCTGAGGTGAATGGGCGTCGATGACGTGAATGAGAAAGTCGGCCTGGTTCGCTTCTTCAAGTGTGGCTCGGAAAGACTGCACGAGGTCGTGCGGGAGATTACGGATGAAGCCTACGGTGTCAGTGACGAGCAGCGGTTGCCCGTCCGGCAGTTCCAGTCGGCGCGTGGTGGTGTCGAGCGTGGCGAAGAGCTGGTCCTCCACATAGGCGTCGGATTCGGTCAGGCGGTTCAGCAGCGAAGACTTACCGGCATTGGTGTAGCCGACGATGGCCGCGTGCGGTACGGGGACGCGGCTGCGCTCCTTGCGCATGGTGTCGCGCTGGCGCTTCACGTCTTCGAGATCGGCCCGCACCTTGTCCAGCCGCTTGTTGGCGAGGCGGCGGTCCACTTCCAGCTGGGTTTCGCCCTCGCCTCGCGCCGCGCCTGCTCCGCCCTGGCCGCCGCCGGCACCGCCACCCTGGCGGTCAAGATGTCGCCACATGCGGGTAAGACGGGGGATGGAGTATTCGAGCCGCGCCAGTTCCACCTGCAGGCGCGCCTCGCGGGTTTTGGCGCGCATGTTGAAGATGTCGAGGATGACCTCGTGACGGTCGATGACGCAGATGTCGCCTTCGCTTTCCCAGGCGCGTTGCTGGGCGGGGCTGAGTTCGTTGTCCCAGACGATGCAGTCGGCGCCGAGCTCTTTGGCCTGCTTCATGAGTTCGGCCGACTTGCCGCTGCCGATCAGGTGGCGCGCGGTGTGCTCGCGGGCAAAAACCAGCTCGCTGGCGATGACTTCGATGCCGAGCGTGGCCACCAGATCGCCGAGTTCCTCGAGGAGGTCGGCAGCTGTCTGTTTTTCACGGCGGTCGAAATACGCGCCGATGAGGAAGGCGCGCTCGACCCTGTTGGGCTTGTCACGGACGTCGAACATGAGCGCGAGATCATGGCGAGCGCCGGCACGTTGCCAAGCCGCGTATTCCGTGCGATGAACGCCGCCATGACCCGCCGCCTCGTTTTTTTGACCGCTCTCTGCCTGGGACTCGCCGCCTGCGACTCCTCCGACGGAGGCCGGCTGCCTGTGAGTCTTTTCGAATGCGAGGCCGGCGAGGCGTCGATTCGCCACCTCATTTCCAAATTGCCGGATCTGAATCAGGGCGTGGCGAAGAGCTACTCCATCGTGCTGGGAGAGATCAACCGCGACGGCATGACGCCGGCCAGCGACGAGTTTTCGGCGCGGTTCAGCGACTTGAAGCTGAAATTCGTCAACGCCCTCAACCTGAAGGACATCGATCCCGACCACACCATCGTGGACCCTGAATCACGTCTCGCGGCCTTTGTTTTGCAGCTCCGTACGCTGAAGCAGACAAGCGCGACGACCTGGGAATCCGAAGTGGGCTGGAGCTACAAGAAAGAATTTGGGCGGCTCAAACTGCAGCTCGATACGCGCGACGGAAAGCTGGCGGTGACGTCGTCCAGTCCGGTATCCTGAACAACCTGAGAGAGAAATCCTCAACGAAGTTGTAACAGCGGCATCAAAGAAGGTCGAATAGTCTCGCAGCGAAAACGACCAAGACACCGTCATGCAAACCTACTCCGAATCCCCTGCAGCCGTAGCGCCCGCCGCACCGCGGGCTCGTTCCACGAAGAAAGTCATTCTTATCACCCTCGCCGTCATTCTCGGCTGCGCGGGCATTGCCGCCGCCACGACGGCCTACTGGGTCAAGCACACCTTCTATCCCTCGCCAATCACGCCGGTGAGCCTGACCGCGACGGAACAGGCCGAATTCGACGGCAAACTGCGCGCCCTGAGCGATCCGTCCACGATTCCCCCTGACGAGGTCAACCGCACGATCCTGCTCACCGAGCGCGAGGTGAACGCCTACCTGGCGGAGCAACAGCTCGGCGAAACCGTGCAGGTGAAGTTTGGAAATGGGAACGTCTCCGCCGCGATCATCCTGACCGCGCCCGAAGATTTTCCGGTGGCGCCGAACAGGAAAATCCGCGTGCGCTTCACCTTCGGCACCAGCCTGACGCCGGAGCACAAGCTCTCGCTGCAGCTCGATGATTTGAGCCTCGGCGGCATTTCGCTGCCGAACAGCTGGCTTGGTGACATCAAAGGCGTCGATCTCGTGGCGGAGAATGTCGAGTCCGATCCCGCTCTCCAGAAGTTCCTGGCGGGGATCCAGTCTCTGGACATCCGCGACGGCGCCATGAAGCTGGTGCTGAACAAGTAGTCCGCCGACACCACTGAAATCACGACCCGGCTTTCCGTCGCATGCGGGAAGCCGGGCTTTTCATTTGTCGAGGCGGTGCTTCTGTGCGGAGCAGTGGATGGCAAACCGAAAGCTCCGAAACGACGCCGCTGGCTGCGTTGGCTGGGGCGTCTGGTTTTGATCGCGCTGGCGATTGGTTCGGCGTTGCTGTACTTCGCGTGGAAAGAGCGCGTGCTGCTGGTAAATGCGGTGCTGCTGCGTGCCGGCGGGGATTTTCGGGTGCAGCTCAAAGCCTTGGAATGGGCGGACGGAATATTGCTTGTGAAGGGAGCCGACGTCACGCATGCGCCGACGGCTCATCGCATCGCCGCAGTGGGAGAAGTCGAGTGGCGACCGGTGTGGCATGAACTGAGGGAGAAGAATCTGGGGAGGCTGAAGGTCAAGGACGCGGAGGTGGACCTGCCACTGACTTTGTTTTCATCATCAAACGACGGGGACGGTGGCGGCTCCGCGACACCATGGCGGGTGGATTCCGTCGAGCTGGGTTCCACGCGCTTTTCCGTTCACGACGAGGCAGGCGAATCCCTGGTGAGCGGTCGATTTTCAGGCCGTTTGACAGGTGGGACGAAAGTGGAGGCGGAGGCTGTAGACTTGAGTTGGCAAGGGCATCGCGTCATTCGCCGTGTGACCGCCGCCGCTGAGTTCGGCGACCGGGGCATTGCTCTTCAAGAAGCGCGGATCGAAGGCTGTCGCGTGGATTTGGCGTGGCTGCCTTTGCCGGTGCCGTTGCGCGGTGGTTTTGAGTTGGAGTGGCGCAGCAAGGACTTAGTTGTTGCCAATGGTGAACTTGCCGTGGGCGGCAGTCACGAATGGCGCCTTAAAAATGTGCTGGTTGAACCCGGGTCAGGAACGGGGGGGATCAGCGTAGCGGCTGCGAATTTCGATGTGACGCAAGTGGATGGCTTGTGGCGTCTGCAAGAGGGCACAGTTTCGGAACCGAAGATCGACTGGACGCTTGATCTGGAGGAACTGCTGATGCCAAAGTCGGAATCGCAGGCTGGATCAGCTCAGTGGAAAGTGCAGATCGACCGGCTGGTCGTGACGGACGGGCGTGCGAATTTGGCGGCGACGAAGATTGCGCCTCTCATCGGTGGATTGAGCTGGAGTGTCACACTTGAAGGTCTGGCGGTCTCCCCGGAGGGGGTGAGTTCGGCGATGAAGCAAAAGATCGAGGTGCGGGATGTGGCGTTGCGGTGGGATCGTGCCGGGAAGGAAGTTCCCCCTCTGCCTTTTGCCGAGCTGAAGGCCGCCGAGTTGGAAGTCGTGCCGGATGACTGGCGCGATAATTTGCGCATTGAATCACTGGTGGTTATGGAACCGAAAGTGAGTCTGACGCCGGAGAACGGCCCCTGGTTTGACGAAGTGACCGAAGAACCGGTGGCGCAACCGGCCGGCGGTATGATCGAACTCCCGTTGTGGAAACGCGTGAGCTTTGGCCGCCTGACTCTGACGGGGGGTAGAGTCGATGCCGCCGTGCCGCTCGCGAAGCGGGTGGAGCTTTCTTCTCGTGTGGAAGTCACGACGGATGCGGCCAAGCAACATCTGAGGCTCACGGACACCCGGGCACGTGTGCCGAAGCAGGCCAATCTTCCAGTGCTCGCACTGGAGTCTGTGGAAGCGGTGGGAAGGCTGCCGGAAATTTGGCGTTCGCGCAGGCTGGAAAGTCTGAGCGTTTTAGGCGGGCAGATTGAGGTGGGAGACGCTCTGATGACACTTTTCAGCGGCGACGCAGCCGTGGTGGAAGAGAAGGTCGATGCGGCGGCGGAGCGCTGGACTGCGGCACAGGTGAATGTGGCGGGACTTGGAGTGACCATCATGAGCCTCGCTCCCGGGTTGCCTCCGGTGCGCTTCGATGTCGAGTTCGCGGCGAAGGAGACGCCCCTCGACCTCGACGGTCTGGCAGAGAACGCGGAGCCTCAGCGCATCGTGCTTTCCCGGCTTCGCATTCCCTCCCCCTATGAGCCGCTGCGTACCGTGGCGGAGATGGATGTGATCCATGTGAACTACACGCTGGATGGTCTGCTTCACCGCCGGATCGACAAGGTGGAGATCGTCTCTCCACTTCTCTACGTTGGCGAGGACCTGTTCTGGTATGTTGAGAGCTACCGCAAGTTCATGGACGGAGAGGCGCCGAAGGGGGACCCGTCCTTCGGACCGCCATTACCGCCGAAGCCGACCGCTCCAGGCTGGAAAGTCGACACACTGGCGGTGAGCGACGGGCGCCTCATCCTTGCCCCCAAGGGCGTGCCACTGGCTGGTTTCAGCCGTCCTTTCCCCTTCAGCTTCACTTCGAAGCTGGAAAGCGGCCAGCTTGAGGCGGTGTTTGAGATCCCGACCGATGATTACACGCTTAAGGATCTGAAACTGGCCTTTCGCGGCATGAAAGGAAACGTGCAGTTCAACCTGCCGCTGAAAGACCGGAGCAACAACCTCACGGAAACGTTCACCGTCGACCAGATCCGCTGGAAAGATCTGCACATCGAGAAGGCTCATCTCAGCGTGACCTACGATTCCGCCGGCATCTACGGCCAGTTCGGCGGTGAGGCCTACGCAGGTTATATGAACGGCGCCTTCGACTTCTACCTTGACGAGGTCTACACTTGGGACGGCTGGGTCACGGGGGTGGACATGAATCTCGGACCGATGACGCGCGCACTTTTCCCCGGATACCTGCTGCTCGAAGGCAAGGCGGACGTCAAGGTGATCGCGACTGGCAACAAGAACGAACTCTATCAGGGCGACGCCGAGTTCAGCAACCGCTCGCGCGGAAAGTTCAGCATCGAGGCGCTCAACGACATGATCGATGAGCTGCCGCCGGTTAAGAGAGGGGACATCGCTGATCAAATCACCCGCATCGGACTGGAAACGCTGAGGGATTTCGATTATGAAAGCATTGATGGCAAAGCACGCTTGTATGGACGCGAAGGCAGCGGGCACCTGCGGTTCACCGGCCCGCACGGATTCCGCAAGATCGACATCAATGTTTTTGACCATCGCTGGAAGGCGGAACCCAAGCCGGTGGCAGACAATGACGATTGAAAACCCTGAATGACCACTCGCCCTGCCAGCTCAGTATTTTTGTCATGTATCCGCAGCTCGGTCGTCTGCGCAGGAATCTTCCTTTCCGCCTGCAAGCAGCTTCCCGAGGTGCCGATCACCACGCCGGAGCCTCTGGAAGTGAACCTCAACATGCGTCTCGATATTTACCAGTATCGTGGTGATGAGCCCGTGGACAAGGAGGCCGCCAAAGGCGTCGCTGAGGCCACGCAGCGCATGCGCAACCGCATGGCGGAGATTCAAACCTACAAGAACAACGGGCTCGTCGGCGAAGATCATCGCGGCCTCCTGCAGATTCGCGAGGTGCCCGCAGGCGACTGGGGCGTGCAGATGAAAAAGGACGTGGCTGTTGAAAACGAGGACCGCATGCTGCTCATGCGCAACAAGGCCCGCGAGTCGAATCGTCCTCTGCACGAACTCGAAGCCGAACAATGGCGTCTGCGGGTGCAGCAGGCGAACCGCGGGGAGTGGATCGAAGTTCCCGGGGAATCTGCCGGCTCCTTCAAGTGGAAGCGCGCCGGTGATGAAACGAATTCGGAAGCCAAACGTTCTTCAACTACTGCAACACCATGAGACTCATCATTTTTCTCCTCATCGCGCTGCTGGTCATCCTGGCGCTCACCAATCCCAACGAGACCGAGTTCCGGACTTACATGCAGCAGAAGCACGGCATCGCCGGCACTCTCAGTCTGAAGGTGGCGTCCATCTTCTCCGCCGGCAACGGAACCGGCCTGCATCGTGACAACTACTTTCTTTTCAGTCGCTACTATGTGGGCGGTGACGGCATTTTGCCGCGCAGTGATCTTGCGTGGGGCGTCGGCGGCAAGTTCTTCGAAATCGAAGAGGACTCCAAGTCTCGCTGATCACGGATTCGTGGATTCGGGTTCTTCGGACTCGGCGGTTTTTTTCGGCATCTCCACGATGACCTCCAGTTCCCAGACTCGATTGCGCACGGCCCAGATCAGCATGGCCAGCCCCAGCAAGCTGAGGATCAACAGATGGATGAGGCAACTGTTCCGGCATCCAATGCCGTCCTCGGTTGTGCTCGGACCGTAGTTCGTGATTTTATCTGGGGGGTGCACAATGGGTATCCTGTGCCATCTTGCATTGGACAGCCAGCGATTACCGCCGATTTTCCGGCTCGACTGGAATTTTCACCTAACACCCTTACCCGATTTTATCCATGTCTCGTCGTGCCCAATCCGGAGTCAACCCCGCCCATTGGCTGGGACTGATCATCATCATCGCCGTGGTCGGCGGCGGCGGCTACGCCCTGATGAATCGAGCCACCGACCCGATGACGGGCGTCACTGAACTCAGCACAGGCGAATTTCTCGACAACGCCACCGCCCTCAGCGGTAACATTTACAAGGTCGAGGGCATCGTGGATGACCGCCTCGACAAGTGGCGCAACGCGGAGGGACGCCTCTTCAGTGTCCAGATCAGCGACGGTCGCGGCGGCGCATTTGTGCCCGTGTGGGTGCCGGGAGATTACGAGGGCGCCAACATCCAGCGCGGCCAGCGCTACGTTTTTAAAGTGCGCGTTCAGGAGAACGGCGTGCTCGAAGTGCTAGAACTCCTCAAAGTCTAAACTGAACACACCATGAAACGTGCGCTTTCCCTCATCCTCGTTTTGTTCGCCTGCCCCTCGGCGTGTCTACTGGCCCAGGTTCTGCCGGGAGCTGGTGGCGGCGGCCAGCCCGCACCGCAGACGACCACCTCAAACAACAACTACAACATCGTTCCTGGCAGCGCCTCTGACCGCCAGATGGACACGCAGACGGCTCTGGGCAACATGCCGATGGCGGACCCCGGCAGCGAGAATGTGACCTTCAATGGCCGGATTTGGAATGTGACCAACAACCGCCTGATGCGGTCCCGCTTTGAAACCTACCTCACCACGCCGGAAGCGAATTCCGGGGAGGACCAAGCCTATCGCGATCTCATCGCACAGATGATGCAGTATCTGGCGCCGACCAACAAGCCCGGCCCCGAGCCGATGAAAGCCTTCGCGTTGCTCCCTGAAGCAGGCACCTACCCCATCGACGGCGGTCTCTGCAACTCCATCGCCAACGCCATCTGGGACGTCTGGCTCGCCCAGCGGAAGCAGCAGAATCTCAAGGCCGCCAACGCTGCCATGCTCGACCGCCGCAAGACCCTCTCCTGGAATGCGGAGATGGGCATGAACAATGTCCAGCTCGCGCCGCCCGGGGGCGCCAGTGGCGGCTCTACCAAGGGAGGAAGCCAGAGACAGCAGGCCAACCAGACCGCAATTACCAACAGCGCCTCAGTTGGCCGCACTTCGGAATACATCAAAGGCATTGCCGAGATCGAGGCCCGCGTGAAACTCAACGAAACTGCCGCCGGCCTTTCCGAAATCACCAGCAAAACGGCCTTTCAGGCGCTCATCATCCAGATGTTCCTCCAGCGCCGGTTTGAGCACGCGGTCATCGCCTGCCGTTTCTACCCGAATCTCTTCAAGGATGGCGAAAGCATCCTGCAGCTCGACAAGGACAGCGATGTTCAAAAAATGCTCTCCAGCAGCTTCGGTGTGCCGCCCACCATCAGCATGATTGACGGCCTCTCTCTCGAAGCAATGCGCAGCGTGGACGAGTCCCTCGTTTCTTTCGAAAACCTCGTCGCGCGCAGGGATGTGGATAGTGCCGGAAACCGCCTGCTCGAAGCCTTCGGGATCGGCGAGTACCTGCCCCGTGTGCGTCGTCTGCCGATGAGTGAAAAGATGAAGGTGCTCGATTTCGTCCGCAAAAAAAACAAACTGCTTTCTTTCATGGAAATGAGGGACTTCGCCAGCGCTGAGGAAGTCGTGAACGAACTCCGCAGTCTCTCCGACGACTTCGAATACGCCAAGCCGCTGGCCGCCATCCAGACTGCGAAGGCCGTCAGTTCTCTTCACATCAGCAAGGCCCGCATGGCCATGGCCAACAAGGACACCATGACACTGGAAGCCGAAATGAAGGCCGCCACGGAAATCTGGCCCACCAATCCCGCCCTGGCCGGATTCAGCGGTGAACTCGTGAAGGGCAGCGACATGCGCGCCCAGGCCATCATGGAATTCGACCGGCTCCTCAGTCAGCGCAACTATCGTCAGATCTTCGACAACCAGGCCACCTTCATCGCCTCTCTGGCCGACGATCTCTCCCGCAAGGACCAGCTCGAAAAAGTGCTCAAGGATATGGGCCGCCTAGAACTCATCATCGGTGGCGCCAAGGAACTCGCCGCCAGCAGCCCCCCCGCCGCCTGGGAAAAGGTGGAAAAAGAATCGCAGTCTTATCCGGACGACCCCGTGCTCAGCAAGCTGCGCGCGGATCTCGGCGTGAAGGCCAGCGAATTTGTCACGGCCATCGAAAACGGCCGCCAGCACGAGAAAAGGGACCAGATCGGCTCCGCCATTGGCTGGTACTTGAAAGCCAAACGCATGCATCCTCCAAGCGATTTCGCCCGTGATGGCGTGCAGCGTCTGGTGGACCGCATCCGCGCCGGAGATCAGGCTCCCGCGTTGGAGACCGAGTCTGCGTTGAACAACTGAAGCCTCGTCCTCAGGGCTGATGACGAGACGAAGCCTTCGTCTTGTTTTCAAACTCCCGCCACAGCCTCTCGATCGCTTCTTCGGGATCCTCGAGCATCATGCCCTCCTTGATCTTGCTGGCAAAGATGCCGAAGGAGAAGGGCGAGACCACCGGCACCTGCCGCAGCTGCCACTCCAGGGTTTGCGCCTTCTTCAGAAAGTCCATCGCCCGCGGCAGGTCGAGAAAGGTGTGCGTGGCCTCGCGGCGGGCCTGCTCCAGCATCGGATGCTCCGGCTCGTGCTGGCAGAGAACGCGAAACAGGATCTCCGAGTTCCAGCGCAGTTCCTTGATCCTGCGCTCCTGACCCGGGCGGTTGCGCGGCATCATCAGTCCCGTCTGCGCCACCCCGCCAAACTGCCACTTCACCAGCGCCGAATCCTTCAGCACATCCGCCAGATCACGCTCCGCATGTTCGGGCACGAACAGCTCCCGCCACGCGTCGCAGTCGAGCTCTTGAAAGGGTTTCAAGGTTAGCAGAAAGCCGTAGTCGTCGATCGTGACGAGCGCGTTGCCTCCCGCCGCCGCCTTCAGTCGCTGCGCGATGATGCGGGAAAGTGCGTCGTTCGCGGCGCGGCCGATGAGGCTGTGAAAAAAGTAATGCAGCAGTCCCTCGTCGTCCGGGTCGCCCTCTTTTCGTTCATGAAACAGCTCGATGAGCATCGTGCGCTCCGTCGGGATCGACGACACCTGCAACTGATTGCGGCAGTGCTTCACGATCGCCGCCGCATTGGTGCTGGAGATCACAAACCGCTCCACCAGCCAGTCACCGATCATCTCGTCGTTTTCGGATTCGAGGCGCAATGCCAGCTCCGTGCGTAGGGAGGCGACTTCATTGGCCAGGCCGGATGCCAGAGGCATTTTGTTCGCGTTCCAAGCCGGAACGGTCGGCATTCTGCCCGCTGCGTCCTCCACCTTCACCTGCATCACGCCGGTTTCGATCAGTCGCACCGTGCGTCCCGCAAGAACAAAGATGTCGCCCATTTTGAGTCGTTTCAAAAACGACTCCTCGATCTGGCCCAGCCGTCGTTTGCCCAGAATCACGCTCACCATGCCTTCGGTGTGAATCACGCCGACGTTTGCCAGATACTCCCTCTCAACCTTCGGTGTCGGAGTCACCAGAATTTCGTCGCGCACGGTGATCTTGCCGAAGGTTTCGCGGTACTGTTTCTCGAGTGACCGACCGCCGCCCACGAGATAACGCCGCACGCGGTCGAACTCCTCCTGAGTGAGATCTTGAAAGGGCTGCGCCCGCCGGATCAGGCCAAAAGCTTCCGCCGTCGTGTGTCTCCCCTCCATGGCCAGCCCCACCAAATGCTGCGCCAGCACGTCCAGCGGTTTGAGCATAGTCCGCACGGCGTCCAGTCGCGCATCCCGCGTCATTTCCGCACACACGACGCACTCCATGAGGTCGTTCACGTTCGTCGCCACCAGGATGCCGTGACTCTCCTGGTGAATCGAGTGTCCGCTGCGACCGATTCGCTGCAGGGCGCGGCTGACTCCCTTTGGCGTCGAAATCATTACCACGCAGTCAACGCTTCCGATGTCGATCCCCAGCTCCAGGCTCGTGCTGCACACCACTGCACGCAGTTCTCCGCGTTTCAGCCTGTCCTCGACCTCCAGCCTCACGTCGCGGTCGAGCGATGCGTGATGCGCCTCGATTTTCTCCGCCAGCTTTGGCAGCACGCCTTTGAGCCGGATCGCGATGCTCTCCGTGCTGCTGCGGGTGTTGCAGAAAACGATCACGCTGCGATGTCGTCGCACGATGCCGGCGATGTCCTCCAGCACCCGCTGCGCCGTGTAACCCGCCGGCGGATATGGGTCGCGCCGCAATGGCGAGAGTACCTCCACGCGTCTCCCGCGAGCCTTCGTCGCCTGCATGACCTCGCAGGGCCGCGATCCGGTCAAAAAACGCGCCAGCAGTTCCAGCGGAGCCGCCGTGGCCGAAAGGCCGATGCGCACCAGGGGATGCAGCGCCTCCAGTCGTTCCAGCGACACCGCAAGATGCGCCCCGCGCTTGTTTTCAGCCAGTGCATGCAGCTCATCCACGATCACAAAGCGGCAGCACCGCAGCGCTTCGGCAAACGCCTTCTGCGGCAGCATGATTGCCAGGCTCTCCGGCGTGGTCAGCAGGATGTGCGGCGGTTGGCGCCGGAGTTTCGCCCTTTCGGCGCTCGTCGTGTCGCCGGTGCGCATGCCGACGCGGATCACACCGCTCAGGCCCGCGCCGTCCAGCGGTGCGCGCAGGTTTTTTTCAATGTCGTAGGTCAGCGCCCGCAGCGGCGACACGTAAACCGCATGGATCCCCTCCCGCAGGCCGCCCGCTTCATGTTCGCGCAGGAGTGAATCGAGAACACCGAGAAAACCCGCCAGCGTCTTGCCGCTGCCCGTCGGTGACGACAACAGCACCGACCTGCCGGCGATAATGTGCGGCAGCGTCAGCTCCTGCGCCTCCGTCAGTCGGCCGCGAAACGCCTTCCTCACCCACGCCCGCAGGCTGGAATGCAGATGTTGGGTGACTTCGGCGGTGGCGTGGGGCACGTCTTCATTTACGCCGAAGATCCAGTCCGGGCACTTCTTTATGAATGCACCTCTCCTCCTCATCCTGTCGCTCAGCCTCATCGCATTCTCGACTTCCTCATCCGCTACTCCGCCGCGGGGAGAGGATCTGCTGTTTCTCGACAACGGCACGGTGAAGATCGGCCTCAATCGCGCGATGGGCGCCTCGATCACCTGGTTGTCGTGGAGGGCGTATCCGAAGAACATGATCAACTCCGTCGATCCGGGGCGCCTCATCCAGCAGTCCTACTACGCCGGACGCAGGCTCGACCGGACGACCGAAGGCCAGAGCAAATCGTGGAGTCCGTGGAGTTGGAATCCGATTCAGGGGGGCGGCATCGGCTCATGGGCGCGGGTCAACGAGTGCAGGCGTCTCGACGACCAGACACTCTATGCCGAGACGGTGCCCAAGCTTTGGGACATGCCGGACGAGGAAGCCGCCGCGCTCATGCGCCAGTGGACGGGATTCGAACTCGGCATGCCGGATGTCGTCGTGGTGCGCTGCGAGTTTGTCGCGAAACGCACGCCTGGTGATCGCTGGGGGCCGGCAAACAACTCGCCGCAGGAAATCCCCGCCTGCTACTTTACGCGCAATTTTGACCGGTTGAAGTGCTACCTCGGCGGTGGCAAGTGGCGCGACGAGACGCAGCCGCCCGGCCCACCTTGGGGAAAGGCCGAGCCGCCGCTCAAGGCGATGGCCTGCTTTGAGGCGAACGGTCAGGGAGTCGCGATTTTCAGTCCGGCCAGCACGCAGCCGTGGAATTTCGGTCCGCACGGTGGTGGAGCGTCCGCCGATCCCGCCGCCGGTCCCTGCATTCACATCGCGCCCATCGACCGGGTGAAAATGGGCCCAAAGTCCACCTATCGCTACCGCTACTGGATGGTCGTCGGCACGGAGGCACAGGTCGCGGCGAGATTGGACGAACTGTTGAAGATGTATTCCGGCGAAAAATCGGAACTGTCCGATTGATGGGACACCGCTTGCCGGATCGGACACGAAGTCTGCTGAGATGTGGGAGCTGATGTGTTCGTTTACGCGCACCACCATGCGCCTCGCCATCCTTGTTGCCTCACTCTTCGTTGTGGTTTCCGCTTTCGCCGCGGAGCGGCGCCCCAACTTCATTCTCATCTACACTGACGACCATGGCCATGCCGACCTGGGAGTTCTTGGCATCGAGAAGGATCTCAAAACGCCAAACATCGACGCGCTGGCGCGCAGCGGCGTGATCGCCAGGCACGGCTACAGCACCGCGCCGCAGTGCGTGCCGTCGCGCGGCGGATTGATGGTTGGGAAATTTCAGGGGAGGTTCAATCTCGACAACAACGGTTCCGCACTCGACGGCTTCAACAAGGAGACGACCATCGCCGCCCGTCTGCAAAATGTGGGCTATGCGACCGCGCATTTCGGCAAGTGGCACCTCGGACCGACGCCCGCGATTCCCACGCACGGTTTCAAGCACTCGTTCTCCCAGAACGCCCAGCGTCCGTTTTCCTCGAATATCACGCTCGACGGCAGGGACCAGCCCATGGGAGATCTTCCGCCCTCGATGTATCACATTGACGGCTGCTCAAAGGCCGCCGCGTCGATCATCGAGCGCTACAAGGACGAGCCGTTCTTCCTTTACATCGCCTTCCGTGCGCCGCACACGCCGCTCGATGCGCCGCAGAGCTACAAGGACCGCTTTCCCGGCGAGATGCCGGAGCGCCGCCGCGCCGCGCTCGGCATGCTGGCCGCCGTGGATGACGGTGTCGGGCTCATCACAAGCACATTGAAGAAACACGGCCTCACCGAGAACACGCTGATCTTCCTGATCGGTGACAACGGCGCGCCGCTGAAGATCCACAAGACGGATTCGCCGCTGCAGGGTGACCCAGGCGGCTGGGACGGCAGCCTGAACACGCCGCTCAACGGCGAGAAGGGCATGCTCTCTGAAGGCGGCATGCACGTGCCATTTGTCATCGCATGGCCGGGCGCAATTCCCGGCGGCCGAATCTATGAGCATCCCGTCAGCGCGCTCGACGTTGCCGCCACGGCCGCTGCACTGGCCGAGGTGAAGGTGAATCCCGGCGATCTCGACGGCGTGAATCTGATTCCGCATCTCACCGGCGAAAACAAGGCGCCGCCGCATGAGACTCTCGTCTGGCGCTGGATGGCGCAGAGCGCCATTCGCGAGGGGAAATGGAAGCTGCTGCGCGGTGGCGAGCGCGAGTACCTCTACGATCTCGAGACCGACCTTGAGGAAAAACACAATCTCGCCTCGCAGGAACCGGCAATCGCCGCCCGCCTCCGCACCAAGCTCAAAACGTGGGGCGACGGACTCAACCCGCCGGGCATGGCTCTCGGGCCGATGTCGCCTGTGTGGAACGACTACTTTGACTTTTATCTCGAAGGCAAACCCGTCCCGGTGCCCGTCGCCAAAACGGTGCCTGTATCGCAGACCGACGGATGGGAAGGCCGCAACGGTGCGCTCGCTGCTAAAGACGGCCTTTTCATTTTCACACCCGAGAAGGCTGACAAGCCTTCCTTCATCACGAAAGCCAGGCTCAAGCTCCCCGGTCCTGTCACCGCCAGGATCACCCTCAAGACCGCCGCCGTCGGCAGCGCGGCGATCGCTTGGCGCTTGAGTGACGACAAAGATTTTCTCCCGGCCAATCGCCTCACCTTTCCCCTCGAAGCCACGTCCGACTGGCAGACGCACACGCTGAAAATCCCCACCACCGGCCGTGTCATCCACGTTCGTGTTCATATCCCTGCTGGCGCTGCTGAATTCCGCACGCTCGACTTCAAACCTGCCGCCCGATGACCAGACATCTCGCCATCCTCCTTTCCTCATTCCTCATTCTGGTTTCGTCATTCGCTGCGGAGCAGCGCCCGAACGTGCTGTTCATTCTCGCGGACGATCTCGGCTGGGCGGACACCACGCTCTACGGCCACACGAGTTTTTACAAGACGCCGAACGTCGAGCGGCTGGCGAAGCGCGGCATGACATTCATGCGGGCGTATTCGGCCAGCCCGTTGTGCTCGCCCACACGCTCGGCCATTCTCACGGGACTCAGTCCAGCACGAACAGGCATCACCACGCCGAACTGCCACATGCCGCAGGTCATCCTCGAGGCGAAGACGGGAACGAAAGCGCCGCCTGATCAGAAGGCGATCCAGCCCGTGCCACCGACGCGGTTGAAGCCAGAATACCGCACGCTGGCGGAGACCTTGAAGGACGCGGGCTACGCCACCGGCCACTTCGGCAAATGGCATCTCGGACCGGAGCCGTATTCGCCGTTGCAGCAGGGATTCGATGTCGATGTGCCGCATCATCCCGGGCCGGGGCCGGCGGGCAGCTACGTCGCGCCGTGGAAGTTTGCCGACTTCGATCACGATCCCGACATTCCCAATGAACACATCGAGGATCGAATGGCGAAGGAGGCCGTCGCCTTCATGGAGAAGCACAAGGACGAGCCCTTCTACCTCAACTACTGGATGTTCAGCGTGCATGCGCCCTTTGATGCGAAAAAGGCGCTCATCGAGAAGTATCGCAAAGTCGTGGACCCCACGGATCTGCAACGCAGCCCGACCTACGCGGCGATGATCGAAAGCATGGACGACGCCATCGGCACGTTGCTCGACACGCTCGACCGTCTCAAGCTCGCCGATCACACGATCATCGTCTTCACCTCCGACAACGGCGGCAACATGTACAACGAAGTCGATGGCACCACGCCGACCAGCAACCGGCCGCTGCGCGGCGGCAAGGCCACGATGTTCGAAGGCGGCGTGCGCATGCCCTGCATCGTCGCCTGGCCCGGCCTCACCACCGCCGGAACGCGCAGCGACGCACTGGTGCAGAGCGAGGACTTTTATCCCACGCTGCTCGAAGCGCTGTCACTGAAAACCGCCGAGGGCCAGCGCTTCGACGGCACCAGCATCCTTCCCGCGCTCAAAGGTGACGCGCTCGCGGGCAAGGCCATATTCCAATACTTCCCGCACAATCCTTCCGTGCCCGACTGGCTGCCGCCCGCCGTTTCGGTGCATCGCGATGACTGGAAGCTCATCCGCATCTTCCACGGCGGTCAGAACGGCGCGCATCGTTACCTGCTCTTCAACCTTCGCGACGACCTCGGCGAGAGGCACAACCTCGCCGCTCAGAAACCTGAACTCGTCGCCGAACTCGACGCGTTGATCGACCGCTTCCTCGCCGATACGCACGCGGTGGTTCCCGTGCCGAATCCCGCCTTTGATCCGACGAAGTATCACCCCGAACTCGAAGGCAAGGCGAAGCTCAAAGGGGAAGGAAAAGCGAAGGCGCCCGCGAAAGGCAAGGCGAAGGACGACGGCGATCCCGCGTTGCAAGGCTGGAAGGCGCGCGATTGCAAAGCGGTGGTCAACGACGGCATCGTGACGATCACCAACATCGGCAGTGAATGCTTCCTCGGCTTCTCCGCCGGCAGACACACCGGACCCACGACGGTGAGATTCCGCATCAAGGCCAAAGCCGGGAAGTCACACTTCGACTGGCTCGCCAATAGCACCGAAGCCCAGACGCGGCGCGTTCCATTTACGCTCAAAGGCGGCGAATGGGAGGAAGTCACCCTCGAGCTTCCCGCCACCGAATCGCTCGGCATCGTGCGTCTGTATCTGCCCATGCAGGAGCAGCCCGTGCAAATCGACTGGATCGAACTTGCTTCAAAAAACGGCGGCAAACCCACGCGAACGGGTTTTTGATGGTGGTGCCATGCACCGCTTGATTCTCTTCCCGCTTGTCTGTCTCCTTTCTCAGTGCTCCTCCCGTCCGGGAGGCACATCGGGCAGCCTGCCGCCGAATTCCTGGGGCAAGCCGCAGATCATCAATGTGTCGGCGTACGATCCCAAGGAAAAGCAGCGGGCGGGGGTTGGCTACTCCGAGCACGATGTGGCTGCGCTGCGTCGGAACGGTGCCAGCGGCCTGATTGCGCGGGTGGGGAAGGGCGGCAATCTCGACGAAAAATGCGCGAACTTCCTCGCGTCGGCGGATCGCGCCGGGTTGCTTCCCGGCGTCTACTATCGTGTGCAGCGGCATGTGGATCCGGTCGCACAGGCGGATCAGATGGTGAACCGCGCCTTGTCGCTCGCCCGTAGTCGTTCGTGGAGCGCTCCGTCGCTGCTGCTGTGTGGTGACTTTGACGGTGATCTGAGCCTCTCAGCCATCCTGCGTTTCATGGACCGCGTCGAATCACGCACCGGCGTTGTCCCCGTCGCCTATCTCGAAAACAGCACGCAGCTCAAGCAGACGCTCAGCGGCGCGGATGCGGCCACGAAGGCCAAGCTGCGCCGCATGCCCTACTGGCTGGCGCTCTACGCGCACGACAGTGGCGCGGGTCCCGTCTATCCCGCGCCGGGTAATCCCCACGGCTTGGTGAAGCAGTACAAGGTCTGGTCCGACTGGACGATGTGGCAGTACGGGGGCGTCGATTGGGAACGCGGTCGCTCGCGGCCGAAGGTCTACAATCACGGCCTCCACCGCAATTCGCCTTACTTTGGCAATCTCGACCGCCCCACCGAGCGCAGCGTCTTCAACGGCTCCCACGCCGCACTGCAGTCGTTCTGGCAGCAGCATGGCCTTCCTCTTCGCTGAGTAAGCGCCGGAAGCGTTCCAGAACCAACTTTTCCCGTGCATCTCGGCCATTTGCGCCAACAATCCCACGACCATGACTTTTGCCGAGCTTCACCGTATTTATCACCAGCCGTTTTTTGACCTCCTCAAGCAGGCGCGCGCCGTTCATGACGAACACTGGAGCGGCAACGAAGTTCAGCTTTGCACCCTTTTGAGCATCAAGACCGGCGGTTGCAGCGAGGACTGTGGCTACTGCGCCCAGAGTGCACGCTACACTACCGGCGTGCAGGCGGAGAAACTCATGCCGAAGGAGCAGGTCATGGAGCGCGCCCTCGCCGCGCGTGCGAACGGTTCCACGCGCTTCTGCATGGGCGCGGCCTGGAAAGGCGTGCGCAAAGGCACCCAGAAGTTCGACCAGGTGCTCGACATCGTGAGCGACGTGGCCAAGCTCGGCATGGAAGTCTGCGTCACGCTCGGCGAACTCGGCGCGGAGGAAGCCGCAGATCTCAAACAGGCAGGTGTCACCGCCTACAACCACAACGTGGACACCTCGCCGGAGCATTATCCGACCATCGTCAGCACGCACAGCTTTGAAGACCGCCTGCGCACTATCCGTCACGCGCAGGATGCCGGCATGTCCGTCTGCTGCGGCGGCATCCTCGGCCTTGGCGAAACGATCGACGACCGCCTGAAGATGCTGGAGGTCATTTCCAACTTCAATCCGCAGCCGGAAAGCATCCCGATCAACGCGCTCATGCCGATCAAAGGCACGCCGATGGGCGACAACGAAGTCGTCGATGCATTCTCCTTCGTCCGCATGATCGCCGTCACACGCATCGCCGTGCCGAAAGCCAAGGTGCGCCTCAGCGCTGGCCGCACGAACCTCAGCCGTGAAGCACAGGCCCTCGCCTACTTCGCCGGCGCGAACTCCATCTTCTACGGCGACAAGCTCCTCACCGCCGCCAATCCGCGCGCCAACGAGGACATGAAGCTCCTCCGCGACCTCGGCCTCGCCGCCCAGGAGCCGAACCCCGACCTCGAAGCCCCCGAGGCCATGAACGGTGTCCCTCTCAGCCCCTGCTGCGACCATTCCTGCGAGAAACAGCAGGAAAAGGCGAGCGCGTGCTGCTGAGGCCGAACCCGTCATGATCCGACACGCACTCTGGGCCGCACTTGCCTTCATTCCGTTGGCAAAGGCTGCCGATTGGCCCATCACAACTGATGCCGCGCCGACGAAGTGGAGCGTGGCCTTGGATCAAAACATCGCGTGGAAGGTCACGCTACCGGAGACCGGGCAAAACACGCCGCTCGTGCATGGCGGCAAAGTGTTCTTCTCGACGATGAAGCAGGTCGATGCGGACGCGACGCTCGGCAGCGACATCGTCGCGTGGTGCTGCGATGCGACGAACGGCAAGGTGCTGTGGCAGCGCGAGATCGCAGGCCAGTATCCGCAGCGTTTGTCCGGATGCTTCAGCGACAGCACGTCGCCGCCGACGGTGTACGATGGCGAGCGAGTCGTGTTCATCAACGCATCCGGAACGATCGCGTGCTTCGATCTCAACGGCGCGCCTCTGTGGTCGAAGAAGATCCTGAGCGTGGGCCGCACGCTGCCGATTGTGCATGACGACAAGTTTGTCTTCACGCGTCAGATCTATCCGCCGGAGCCGGATGGCAACTTCGGGCATCAGTATGCCAACTCGCCTGTTGAGATGTGGACACAGCTTCAGGCGCTCGACCTCAAAACGGGCGAAGTCGCCTGGACGACGAAGTGCGGCATCAACATGGGCTGTGCGGTACTGCCGCAGAAGCTCAAGGATGGTCGCGACGTGGTCGTGGTGGGACGCGGTGGTGGTCACGGACCGCCTGAGAAGCCGGATGGTGTGTCGATGGTCGATCTTCGAGACGGCCACACGCTGTGGTCACTCGAACTGCAAGGCTTCATGGCGACGATGAGCTTCAGCGTGCGCAACGACGAGGTGCACATCTTCCACAAAGGTGAACATCTCTCGATCGATGCGCTGAGCGGCCAGATCGCGCGACGCTGCTCCATCCTGAAGGATGTGCCGGTGCGGAAATGGAACGACGGTCATCGCATCACGACGACCGAGACGATTCCTGAAACCTCGACACGCATGATCACGCAGACCTCGAATCTGCTCGTCGGTCCGTATCACTATTTCCGCAGCTACACGCGCCCCTATCTTGGCCGCGTGCAGGTCGAAACCGGAGCCGTCGAGTATCTTGAGCTTCCGCTGCAGCTCGCGCGAATCGAAGGCCGGGCGGATGAACTGCGCTGGTTCGTCGAACCGAAGGGCAAAAAAGGGCCGCAGCTCAAGGATCAGGCCATCACCGCGAACGACGTGAAAAACTCACGCGGTTTCGTGGTGATGGGCGACAAACGCTCCGTCGGCAACGGCTGGGGCCACATCGCCGCGCCCACGCCCTCGGTCGCCGGACCGAACCTGTATGTGACTGTGATGAACGGTACCGTTTACGTCATCGACTGGAACGCTCCGAAGCTCGACGAATCCGCCGTCGTCGCCATCAACGACCTCGGTCCCACCGGCAAGTCCTACACGCGCGCGAGCCTCTTCTTCGACGGCGGTCACATCTTCGCGCACACGATTCGCGAACTGATCTGCATCGGGGAGTGAGGGCTCTCGTCCTCGTCGGGGAGATTCTGACGCCAGACACGCCGGGTCAGGAGCGTTTTGTCCTTCCCCATGCCTCGCATTCCCGCCATCACCTTTAGTTTTGCCCTGATGGGTTCGCTTTCCGCCGCCCCGGCGAAGATCGAGTTCAACCGCGACGTCCGGCCCATCCTCTCGGAAAACTGTTTCGCCTGCCACGGCTTCGATCCGAAGCATCGCGAAGCCGACCTGCGGCTCGATACGTTTGATGGAGCAACGGAAGACCGCGATGGATCGCGCGGCATCGTGCCGGGAGATCTGGCCAAGTCGGATGTCTGGCAGCGCATCATCACCGACGACAAGGACGACGTCATGCCGCCGCCGAAATCCCACAAGCCGCCGCTCACGGCCAGGCAACGCGAGGTCTTGAAGGCGTGGATCGAGCAGGGCGCCCAATACCAGCGTCACTGGGCCTTTGAACCGCCGAAACGGACAACCATCGGCGACGGACATCCGATCGACCATTTCATTCAGGAGCGCCTCAAGGAAGAGGGGTTGAAACCATCTGCTCCGGCTGATCCCGCCACACTCATCCGGCGTGTCGCCCTCGACCTGACCGGCCTGCCGCCGACTCCCGCCGAAGTGGATGCTTTTGTGAAGGCGTCGGCGAAGGATGCCGATGCCGCGTATGGCACGCTGGTGAACCGTTTGCTCCAAAGCCCGCACTACGGCGAACGCTGGGGCCGCTGGTGGCTGGATCAGGCGCGCTACGCGGACTCGAACGGCTACTCGATCGACGCGCCGCGGCAGATCTGGAAATTCCGCGACTGGGTGATCGACGCGCTGAACAAGGACATGCCTTTCGATCAGTTCACCATCGAACAGCTTGCCGGCGACCTTCTGCCTAAAGCTGGCGAAAGCCAGATCATCGCCACCGGCTTCCACCGCAACACGCAGATCAATCAGGAGGGTGGCATCGACAAGGAGCAGTTCCGCATCGACAGCGTCTTCGACCGCGTCGCCACCACCGGCACCGTCTGGCTGGGTCTCAGCATCGGCTGCGCCCAGTGCCACGATCACAAGTTCGATCCCATCGAGCAGAAGGAGTATTACCGCCTGTTTGCCTTTCTGAACAACCAGGACGAACCAACCATGAAGGTCTTTGATCCCGACATCGACATCGCCGGACTCACCAAGGAGCAAAAGAAGCTCATCGGAAAAATCGCCACCTATCTTGAAGACAAAAAGGCTGACCTTGCGAAGTGGGAAAGCACACTCGAGGAAAAGCCGCGCAAACTGCTGAACAAGGACGCGATCAAGACGCTTGCCATTCCCGCCAAGAAGCGAACCGACGCGAATTACCGCACGCTCTACGGCGCCATGGCCGGCACCGGTGACGGCACGTTCAACACGCTGAACGGCCGCCTCAAGGAAGTGGAGGAAATTCTCAACGGAGGCACCACCACGCTGGTGATGAAGGAGTTGCCGAAGCCGCGCAAAACGACGGTCTTCATCAAAGGCGACTTCACAAGGCCCGCCGACGAAGTCACGCCCGGCACACCGAAGGTGCTGCATGCCTTCAACGCGCCGAAAGACCGCCTGCCCAACCGCCTCGATCTGGCGAAGTGGATCGTCAGCCCGCAGAACCCGCTCACTGCACGCGTGATCGTCAACCGTGTGTGGCAGCAGTACTTTGGCCGCGGCATCGTGGAGACAGAAAACGATTTCGGTGCCCAGGGCACGCTGCCTTCTCATCCGGAGCTGCTGGACTGGCTGGCCACCGAGTTCACGAAGCACAAGTGGAGCCTCAAGGATCTGCACCGCCTCATCGTCACCTCCAACACCTACCGGCAGAGCTCTGACAACCGCCCCGAGTTGATCGCCAAAGACCCGCAGAACTACCTCCTCGCCCGCCAGACACGTCTGCGCCTCGATGCTGAAGTCGTGCGTGATGTCTGCCTGACGGCAAGCGGCCTGCTCTCACCAAAGATCGGCGGTCCGCCGGTGTATCCGCCCATCCCCGACGGCGTAATGGGCCAGGGCCAGGTGAAGCGCGTGTGGACGGTGAGCAAAGGCGCCGACAAATACCGCCGCGGCCTCTACACCTTCGTCTATCGCGCCTCACCACCGCCGTCTTTGACCGTCTTTGATGCTCCCGAGGGCTTCAGTTCCTGCACCCGCCGCATCCGCAGCAACACGCCGCTTCAGGCGCTCACGCTGATGAACGATAGCGGCTTCTTCGAGTTCGCCACCGCCCTTGAAAAGATCATCCAGAAAGACGGCCTCGAAACCGCTTTCAAACGCTGCACCAGCCGTGCGCCGAAACCCGACGAACTCGCCGTGCTCAAGAAACTCGACACGCTGAACGCCGCACGCGTCCTCCTGAACCTCGACGAAACCGTGACAAGGGAATAGGGATAAGAGATCAGGGATGAGGGATGCCAAACCACCAACAAAAGACCGGACGCCATGGACTACAAAGACCTCGAAGTTTGGCAACTTGCCCGCGATTTGAGCATCGACATCCACCGCATGACGCTGAACGAGCTGCCAAAGTTCGAAATGTATGAGGAAGGGTCGCAGATTCGCCGCTCCTCAAAGTCCATTCGGGCCAACATCGTCGAAGGCTATGGCAAGCGTCGCTACAAGATGGAGTTCGTCCGCCACCTCACCTACGCCCTCGGCTCGGCACGCGAAACCGAAGATCATCTCAACACGCTTTGGGAAACTGGCTCGCTGACGAATGAACCCGTTCACCAAGACCTCTGCGGTCGAATCAACACCACCATTGCCAAGCTTGTCGTCTTCACCCGAGGCGTCGAACAAAACCACGAGTCCTGATCGCCATGAAGCCCCATCCCTCATCCCCGATCCCTCATCCCTCACCTCTCCTTCACCAAACTCGTCGTCACTTCTTCAGCCGCTGCGGGGTCGGAGTCGGCTCGATGGCGCTGGGCTCGCTGCTGGCGCGCGACAACGCGCTGATGCCGAAGCGCACGCACTTTCCCGCGAAGGCAAAGAACGTCATCTTTATGTTCATGGCGGGCGGCCCGTCGCAGCTCGACATGTTTGAGCACAAGCCCGAACTGCAGAAGCGCAACGGCCAGCCGATTCCGGAGAGCTTCACCAAAGGCAAACGCTTTGCCTTCATGGACAGCAGTCATCGCAACAACCTGCTCGCCACCAAGTTCTCGTTCCGCCAGCACGGCCAGTCGGGCGCGTGGGTGAACGACCTGCTGCCGCATACCGCGGGCATCGTCGATGAACTGGCCTTCATCCACACCTGCAAAACGGATCTCTTCAACCACGCGCCGGCGAAGTTCTACATGAACACCGGCAGCGGTCTGTTCGGACGTCCGAGCATGGGCGCATGGGTCACCTACGGCCTCGGCAGCGAGTGCGATGATCTGCCAGGCTTCGTCGTGCTGCAAAGCGGGCCGCGCGGGCCGCGTGGCGGTGCGGTGCTGTGGAGCAGCGGAGTGCTGCCCACGACGTATCAGGGCGTGCCGCTGCGCAACACCGGCGATCCGATTGTGAACCTTTCCTCGCCAAAGGAGATCGATGCGAAGCAGCAGCGCCAGGTGGTCGACGCCGTGCGCGAACTCAACTTGAAGCGTCTCGTCGAAACGGGCGACCAGGAGATCAGCACGCGCATCAATGCGTATGAAATGGCCTACCGGATGCAGACCAGTGCTCCGGAACTGATGGACATTCAGGGCGAGAGCCAGGCCACGCTCGACCTCTACGGCATCAAAGACACCAAGGAGACCACCTTCGCCCGCAACTGCCTGCTCGCACGACGCCTTGTCGAGCGCGGCGTTCGATTTGTGCAGCTCTACGACACCAACTGGGACCACCACGGTGGACCCACCGAGAATCTCGAGAAGCACATGCCGATGAAATGCGCCGACATCGACCAGGCGGGCGCAGCTTTGGTGAAAGATCTCAAGTCACGCGGTCTGCTGGACGACACCATCGTGATCTGGGGCGGCGAATTCGGCCGCACGCCAATGGGAGAGGTGCGCGAGTCCACCGGACGCAACCACCACATCGACGCCTTCACCATGTGGTTCGCCGGCGGCGGCTTCAAACCGGGCGTGCAATACGGCGAGACCGACGAATTCGGCTTCGGCGCCGTCGAGAATCCCGTCCACGTTCACGACATTCACGCGACGATCCTCAACCAGCTCGGCCTCGATCATCAACGACTCACCTTCCGCTCCCAAGGTCTCGACTTCCGGCTCACCGGCGTCGATCCGGCGCGCGTCGTGAAGGAAGTGCTCGCGTAGCGATGGCCCGTCACCGAATCCCCGCCCCAACCACACACGGATGAATCGACTGCTTTCCCTTTTTGTCTTCATTCTTGCAGCAGGCATCGCTCATGCAGAAGCGCCCACGTTGCATCCAAAGGCCACCGCCTTTCCGTTCACTCATCAAGGTCCGTTTGTGACCACTGCCGACGGCGGCGTTCTTTGCATCGACTCGAAAAACGCTCTCCGCAGCACCGATGAAGGTCGCACTTGGAGCAGCACGCCGCTCTTTGCCGATGCGACGAAGTTTGCCGTGAGCAACGAGCGCGCCCTGCTGCGCACGCGTGAAGGTGTCGTCATCTCCGCGTGGATGAATGGCGCAGAGCGCAAGCAGCCGAAGGGCTGGCATTGGGGCGAGAAGAGCGTGGCGTGGACGGACTTCGTGCTGCCGACTTATACTTGTCGCAGCACTGACGATGGCAAGACCTGGGAGACGCCGGTGAAGCTCAGCGTGCCATGGTGCGGCTGCATTCACTCGCTCATTCAGATGAAGGGCGGTCGTCTCGTGCTCGTGGGCCAGGAAATCATCCCGCAGTGGCGGCATGCCACGGTGATGTGGGTTTCCGACGATCTCGGTAAAACATGGCAGCGCGGTGATGTGCTCGATTACGGCGTCGGCGCACACGACCACGCCGGCAGCATCGAGGGCAGCGTGATCGAGCGCAGCGATGGCTCGCTGTATCTGCTGCTGCGCACCGAATCTGGCTACTTGTGGGAAGCGACTTCCAAAGATGGCCTGAAGTGGACCGGTTTGAAGCAGACGACGATCAAGTCGGTCACCTGCTGTCCGCAGATGGCGCGCTTGAGCGATGGACGCATCGCGCTGCTGTGGAATGCGCCACCTCGCCATGATCCGAAGAGCGGGAGCAGCCGTGTTGAGCTGTCGCTCGCTTTTTCGAGCGATGAAACGGTCTCGTGGAGCAAACCGGTCATCGTCGCCGCGAGCTACATTGCCGGCGGCCGGGTGTCCTATCCGTATTTGTATGAGCGCAGGCCCGGCGAGCTGTGGATCACCACGATGCAGGGCGGTCTACGCATGAAGGTGAATGCCGCCGATCTTGGCGAGGGTGAGATTCCCGTCTTCGTGCCGCCGCCGAAGGCCGTGCCAAAACCCGGCAGCATCTTCATGTTTGGCGACAGCACCACCGCACCGCGCGGCAGCGTGAAAGTGTATGCCGACCGTGTGAACACGATGCTTCAAAGCATCGGCTCCTCCATGGGCGTTTACAACGCGGGCGTGCGCAGCAACACCACGGTGCAGGCTGTCAAACGTCTGCAGATCGACGTGCTCGCCTACAAGCCGCGCATTGTTGTCATGCAGTTCGGCATCAACGACAGCGCCGTCGATGTTTGGAAAAAGCCGCCTGCCACTGAGCCACGCGTGCCGCTGGCCGAATACCTCAACAACTTCCGCGCCATGATCACCGCAGCGCAGAAGCAGGGTGCCAAGGTGATCGTTATGACCACCAATCCGCTGCGCTGGACGTCCAAGCTGCGCGAGCTTTACGGCAAGCCGCCTTATCACCCCGAATCCGACGACGGTTTCGATTCCCCCTTCCTTGCGAAGTACAACGACGCGTTGCGTGAGCTTGCGAAGGAAATGAACGTGCGCCTCGTCGACGTTCGCGCCGAGTATCCGGGCTTTGCCGCGAAGCACAACGTCACCATCGATGATCTGCTGGTCGACGGCATGCATCCGAACGATCTCGGCCACCAGCTTGTCGCCGAGCTTCTGGTGACGGCCATTCGTGATGCGGTGCGGTAAGATTTGGCCAACATGGCTGCAACAGCCGCATTCCCCGCGCGTCTGATTGTCATGCGTTTTCTCTGCCCGCTCTTCCTTGTCACGTTGATCACCGCTTCCGCCGCCGATGCGCCGAAGAAACTTCCTGCACCCGTCGAAACCGATTCGCGTCTGCATGCCGACGGCAAAGGCTGGCGGCTCGACAAGGCGAAGATCACCGATCCGAAGCGCCCGCGCGTGCTGCTCGTCGGTGATTCGATTCTGAACGGCTACTTGAAGACCACCGTCGCCGCGCTGGAGGGGAAGGCGTATGTCGATGCCTGGGTGAACCCCTACAACCAGTCCGAGCACCTCAACAAAAACATCCTGCCGGAGGTGCTCGCGAACGGCCCGTATGACGTCGTGCATTTCAACATGGGACTGCACGGCTGGCAGGAGGGCCGCATCAAGCCCGGCACCTTCGAGCCGCTCACGAAAGGTTATGTCGAGGTCATCAAGGCGAAGCTGCCGAATGCAAAGATCATCTGGGCCAGCAGCACACCTGTGACGATGAAAGACAAGCCCGCGGAACTCGAGCCCGAAATCAATCCCGTCATTGTCGAACACAATCGCATGGCCGCTAAGGTCATGGCCGAGATGAATGTGCCTGTGAACGACTTCTACTCGCACCTCGTCGACAAACGCAGCCTCGCGCGCGGCGACCGCTTCCACTGGACCGCACCCGCGTATCAGATGCTCAGCGACCTCTGCGTTCAATCCATCCTCAAAGTACTCCCAGTCACCAACCAGCCATGAAATCACTCCTGTTCCCGATTCTGTTCGCCACTGCTGCCTTCGCTGCCGACGACGGCTTCACATCTCTCTTCAATGGCAAAGACCTCACCGGCTGGGATGGCGATCCGAAGCTGTGGAAGGTCGAAAACGGCCTCGTCATCGGCACCAATCCCGCGCCCGAGGCCATGGCAAACAACAGCTTCCTCATCTGGCGCAGCGGTACCGTGAAGGATTTCGAATTGCACGCCACCATCCGCGTCATTGGCGACAACAACAGCGGCATCCAGTATCGCAGCCGCGAGCTGAAGGACGTCGCCCCGTGGGTCATCACTGGCTACCAGTGCGACATCCATCCAGCCATCGAGCACACCGGCATGACGTATGAGGAGAAGGGCCGCGGCATCTTCGGCCTCAACGGTCACAACGTCATGCTCGACCCCGACGGCGCACTCTGGGAACTCAGCCAGCACGAACCCGTGAAGGTCGATGTCAGCCAGTGGAACGAATACGTCATCATCGCGAAGGGCAACCGCCTCCAGCACTTCATCAACGGCCAGCCCACTTCCGAACTCATCGACCACGACGAGAGCAAGCGCGCATTGGAGGGCCTCCTCGCCATCCAGCTCCATCGCGGCAATGCCAACCGCGTCGAGATCAAAGACCTCCGCCTCAAAGTCCTGCCCGAAGCATCACTCGTACCCTTCGAGCCCGCGAAACTGCCTACTACGGCGACGAAAATCGAAAAGCCGCGCACGAGTCGCCCACAGGGCACGGGACCGGTGGTGCCGGTGAAGAAGTGAGCCAAATCTCACGCCTTGCCGTCGCCCAGCCCGTTTGCTAAACTCACACCATGAACGCCACCGCCGAACAGCTTGATCAATACCTGCGCGAGGCTGATCCAGCCACCGCCCACACGGTCGAAAAGATCGTGGGACTGCTCATCCAGCGGTTTCAGACAGGCGATGGCAGCCAGAACGGTCAGCAGCCATCCCCGTCAGGCGCTTACCGCATCAAAACCCACCAGATGGGAGCCTTTCGCCCCGGTTTTGATCCTCACAAGCTCGGGCAACTGCCGGAGGATTTCTGAATCCTCATGTTCGTCGTCGACGTCAATCTCCTCATATACGCGGTGAACGCGGATGCGACGGAACACACCAACGTAAAGACCTGGCTGGAGACGGAGATCAACGCCGGAACGCCCATCGGTATGCCATGGGTGGCGTTGCTGGGTTTCGTTCGTTTGTCCATCAATCCGAAAGTGCTCAGCCAGCCGCTCACGCTGGATCAGGCGCTTGAACAAGTGCGCGACTGGCTTTCGTTGCCGAATGTTTCCGCACTGGAACCTGGCAATGACCACCTCACCTGGTTCACCGCTGCTTGTCAGGCCGTGAACGCTGGTCCCAACCTCATCACCGATGCCCACCTCGCCGCCATCGTGCAGGAACATGGGGCAATCATGGCAAGCTGTGACACGGACTTTGGACGCTTTCCGGGGCTGGCGTGGGTGAATCCGCTGGTGCCTTGAAGAGGCGATAACTTGGCAACGAAAAGTTGCAAAACAGAAGAGTGAAAATGAACCAACGAGCAATCGCAATTCATGAAGCATCCCATGCAGTTGTAGGCATTTGTTTGGGCAGGTCAGGCCTGCTGAAGTATATCAGTATAGTTGCCACACAAGATACGAAAGGTGGTTGCCACTGGGATGTGCTAAGGGGCAAATGTCCGCCAGATGAGCAAGGTCAGGAGATTGGGATATGTTGTGCAGGTCCTGTGGGCCAAGTTTTATATGCGCCAGACTCACTTGGTGAATACTCGTCAAAGTTTCAAGAAACCATCTTTCAGCCAGATGAGGTGCTTGAAGAAGCGGGTTGTGCTGGCTGGGCATCAACGGACTTAAATCAATTCATAGCAATGCGACGCAAACGATGGCCGCTTGATATGTTCACTGAAGTTGAAGCTCCTCTGAAGGAGCTTTTACGTCGTTCCTCCGTCGAAGGAGCAATTTTGGAGTTGGCCCATTGTTTGGAATCGCTTCGGGAAATTGATGGCGCAGCAGCCGAACAAATCATCAAAAGGCACCTTTCGCCTCATGACTATGTTGGAAAAGCTTATCTCGCGTAAGCACACCAAGATATATCAGAACTTTTTTCGTCCACCGTCGTCATTCACTTCGTTGATAAGCTCGATTTTTTCATAACGATGAAACGAAAGATGCTGCACCTCGACCGCCTAGCGCGGGAGGGCATGAAGTGCATCACGTTCTACTTGTGGTGCAACATAAACGACTCCTCCCCGTTCCCGCTCCATGCACCGCGCACTCCTCTTCATTTTCCTCACCCTCAGCCCTTCACTCTTCGCCCAAAAGGCCAAGGGCGGCAAAGCCAGCACACCGCCGCCTACCAAGCCACCGCTGGTGAGCGTGGACATCACAAAGCTGCCGGAGGGCACGACGCATCTCGATCTGTGGTTGCTGTGCGGGCAGTCGAACATGAAGGGGCGCGGATTCATGCCGGAGGAGCCGAAGAATGATTCGCGCATCGTCATGATGCATCTCAAGGACGACCAGTGGTATCGCGCGCGGCATCCGCTGCACCTCACGGGCGATGCGCAGACCTTCAAGGGACATGACAACGCCGGTGTCGGCTCCGGACTGGCCTTCGCCGAGGTGCTCGCGGCGCAGGACAAAACCGCTGCCATCGGTCTCGTGCCCTGCGCGGTCGGTGGATCATCCATCAAGCTCTGGCAGAAGGGCGCGAGGCTTTACGACGAGGCGATTCGTCGTGCGAAGCTCGCGTTGCAAACCACCGCGCCGGTCAAAGCACGCATTCGCGGCATCCTCTGGCTGCAGGGCGAAGCCAATGCGAACGCCGAGGAACTGCCGCTGCACGCCGACCGCCTCCGCGCGATGATCGAAGCCTTCCGCGCCGATCTTGAACAACCGGATCTGCCCTTCATCGCCTGCACTATTGGCGAAATGAAAGGTGAGCCGCAGGTTTCCTCCCAGAAGGCGATGAACGAGATCCTGCTGGCGCTGCCGAAGTCTGTCCCGCACACCGCCTGCGTCGATGCGCGCGATTTGAAGACGCACATCGGCGACAGCGTCCACTTCGACACGGCGGCCCAGGAGGAAATCGGCAGACGCTTCGCGGCGAAGGCGACCGGACTGGTGTCTCCGTGATCCTGACAACGCTTTAGGCAGGAATTCGGGGAAAGAGCCGGGCGGCAGAGGCGGTTCAAGACAGCATGCGGCTCCTTCTTCCCTTCCTTCTGTTCGGCTCCACCGCCCTCGCTGAAATCCATCACGCGCAAGGCGAGATGTCCGGCGAGGTGTCCGCGAACACCGTTTTGTTGCAGTCCCGCCTCACCGCGATTCCGGGCCCGGTGCTGGATGAAAACGGCGATGTGCCCGGCAAGGCGGGCGTGGCCTGCTTCGAGTGGAGCGAATCGCCTGAATTCGCCGGCGCCAGACGCACCGAATGGCTGGAGGCGAAAGCGGACCACGACTACATCGTTCGCGTGAAGCTCGACGGCCTGAAACCGGGCACGCGGTATCATTACCGGCTCGTGTTCGGCGAAACGCAGGACGCGGTGCAGACCGGACCAGCCCGCAGTTTCAAGACGCTGTCTGAATCCGGCGACGTGACGTTCTGCATGGGCAGCTGCATGAACTACCACTCTTTCATGAGCGGCAAGGCGAACGGCGGCGGCCCCACGACGGCCACGGCGGAGGACAAGCAGCTTGGCTATCCCGTCTTCGCCGCCATGACCTCGCTGAAGCCGGACTTCTTCATCGGCACGGGCGACATCGTTTATTACGACCATCCACCGCAGACGGCGGCGAAGACGCTGCCGGAGTTGCGGAAAAAGTGGCACGAGGAGTTTCGCTTCCCGCGCCTGATCACCTTTTTCGCCCACACGCCCGGCTACTGGTCGAAGGACGACCACGATTTCCGCTTCAACGACGCCGACCTCGGCAACGCCAAGCTGCCCGCGCCGAGCACGGGCATCGAGATCTTCCGTGAGCAGATGCCAATCTACGAGGCCGGAGATCGCACGACGCCCACCTATCGCACGCACCGTGTCCACAAGCACCTGCAGCTCTGGTTCATGGAGGGCCGCGACTTCCGCTCGCCAAACAAGATGAAGGACGGCCCGGAAAAGACGATCTGGGGACGCGAGCAGCGCGACTGGCTGCAAAAAACGCTCAAGGAAAGCGATGCGAAGTGGAAGGTCATCGTCACCCCGACGCCAATGGTCGGGCCGGATCGCAACAGCAAGACGGACAACCACGCGAACCTCAACGGCTTCAAATACGAGGCGGACAGCTTTTTCCAGTGGCTGCGCGACAACGGCCTGAACAACGTCCTCACCTTCTGCGGCGACCGCCACTGGCAGTATCACAGCATTCACCCGCTGGGGGTGGAGGAGTTCTCCGTCGGGGCCTTGAACGACGAAAATGCCATCCGCGGCGAGAAACCCGGCGGCCCGAAGACGACCGACCCGGAAGGCAAGATCAAGCAGCCCTACATCTACGACAAGCCCACCGGCGGCTTCCTGCACGTCCGGATCGGCGACGACGGCAGGCTGGTGCTCACCCATCACGACGACCACGGCGTGGTGATGAACCGGGTGACCAAGGAGAGGCCCTAAGCGCAGGATTGGCGGATAGAAAGCCCGCCGGGCATGGAATCTGCGGGCCCCTCGGGGTTGCATGAGGGCATCGTCGCGTCTAGCTCTCCCGCTCTCAAAAAATCCGCCCCTCTCGTCCCATGTCCGCCAAGATCATCTACACCCTCACCGACGAAGCCCCGCTCCTCGCCACCTACTCCTTCCTGCCCATCGTGCAGGCCTTCACGAAGGCGGCGGGCATCGAGGTCGAGACGCGCGACATCTCCCTCGCGGGCCGCATTTTGGCGCAGTTCGGGCAGCAGGAGGACGATCTGAGCTACCTCGGCAAGCTTTGCCTCGAGCCGACCACGAACATCATCAAGCTGCCGAACATCTCCGCCTCTGTCCCGCAGCTCAAGGCCGCCGTCGCCGAGTTGCAGTCGAAGGGCTACAAGCTGCCCGACTTCCCAGAGAATCCGCAGACCGACGAGGAAAAGGAGATCAAGGCCAAGTATGCCAAGGTCATGGGTAGCGCTGTGAATCCCGTGCTGCGTGAGGGCAACAGCGACCGCCGCGCGCCGAAGGCTGTAAAGGACTACGCGAGAGCGCATCCGCATAAGATGGGTGCCTGGACCGCCGATTCGAAGACGACCGTCGGTACCATGGGCAAGGACGACTTCTTCTCGAACGAGAAATCCACCTGCGTCGCCGCCGCCACCGAGGTGAAAATTGAATTCACCGGCAAGGACGGCAGCACCAAGGTTCTCTTGCCGAAGCTCGCGCTGAAAGCTGGCGAAATCATGGACGCCACGCGCATGAGCAAAAACGCGCTCGTCGTCTTCTTCGACAAGCAGATCGCGCAGGCCAAGGCCGATGGTGTGCTCTTCTCGCTGCACATGAAGGCTACGATGATGAAGGTCAGCGATCCGATCATCTTCGGCCACGCGGTGAAGACCTTCTTCAAAGACCTCATCGCCAAGCACAGTGCCACGCTCGCTGAGATCGGTATCAATTTTAACAACGGCTTCGGCGATCTCATCGCCAAGCTCGACAAACTGCCTGCCGACAAGAAAGCCGAGATCGAGGCCGACATTCAGGCCGCCTACGCGAACGGCCCCGCTTTGGCGATGGTGAACAGCGACAAAGGCATCACCAATCTCCACGTGCCCAGCGACGTCATTGTCGATGCCTCCATGCCCGCGATGATCCGCGGCGGCGGCAAGATGTGGAACGCCGCAGGCAAGGAGCAGGACACGCTCGCCGTGATTCCGGACAGCTGCTACTCCGGCGTGTATCAGGCCGTCATCGACTTCTGCAAAAAGAATGGCGCCCTCGATCCGAAGACCATGGGCAGCGTGCCGAACGTCGGCCTCATGGCCCAGGCCGCCGAGGAATACGGCAGCCACAACAAGACCTTCGAAGCTCCCGCCGACGGCACCATCAAAGTCACCGACACCGCGGGTAATGTGCTCCTCGAACACGCCGTCGATGCCGGTGACATCTGGCGCGCCTGCCAGACGAAGGACGCGCCAATCCAGGACTGGGTGAAACTCGCCGTCAATCGCGCCCGCGCATCGCAGACACCCGCCGTCTTCTGGCTCGACAAAAACCGCGCTCACGACGCCCAGATCATCGCGAAGGTGGAGAAGTATCTCAAAGACCACGACACCTCCGGTCTCGACATCCGCATCCTTCCTCCCGCCGAGGCCTGCACCTTCTCGCTGGAGCGCATCGTCAAAGGCGAAGACACCATTTCCGTCACCGGCAACGTGCTGCGCGACTACAACACCGACCTCTTCCCCATCCTCGAAGTCGGCACGAGCGCGAAGATGCTCTCCATCGTCCCGCTCATGAACGGCGGCGGCCTCTTTGAAACCGGCGCCGGCGGCTCCGCGCCGAAGCACGTGCAGCAGTTTGTGGAAGAGAACTACCTCCGCTGGGACAGCCTCGGCGAATTCTTCGCCCTCGCCCCGAGCTTCGAGCACATCGCCGAAAACTTCAGCCTGCCCAAGGCCAAGGTCCTCGCCGACACGCTCGATGCCGCCACCGGCAAGTTCCTCGAAAACGACCGCAGCCCCGGCCGTAAACTCGGCACCATCGACAATCGCGGCTCGCACTTCTACCTCGCGCTCTACTGGGCCCAAGCTCTCGCCGCCCAGACCGCCGACGCCGAATTGCAGGCCCAGTTCAAACCCATCGCCGAGGAACTCACCGCCAACGAAGACAAAATCGTCGCCGAACTCCTCGCCGTCCAAGGCAAGCCCGTCGAAATCGGCGGCTACTACAAGCCCGACAACGCCAAGGCAAACGCCGCTCTGCGTCCGAGCGCGACTTTCAATGCGGTTCTGGCGAAGGCGTGAGGCACGCCATAATTCAGGCGCTTTCTCGTTTGCGAATAGCTTTGCCCAAAGCGCTGATCATGTCTGCTACATAAGACATTTGTCTTGCCTCATCTATGCTCAGGCAAAGATGCCCGTGCTCGTTAACGGCATATCTTCCGAAATTGAGTTTGCGGGCATGAGTTGACGCAAGGAAGCAAAATAAAATCCCATTGATGATGATCCTGTAGACGACGTGTCCTTTGACACGAATCCTATCAGGTGGGCTAAGCCATCCGGTTTCAAAGGTGCCATCAAGGAGGATAGGAACTAGCAGGCAAGGGTAGTCGTCGGATGACAACGGATCCTCACTAAGTAGCGATTGGCGAAGTTTCTCTTCGAGGGGCCCAAGCGTGACTTCCCTCCAAAAGTCTCCTCTTGCCACACCCATTCGCCATAGAAGCGATAATAGAAAAAGTTTGAATTTGGGGTAATCGATTCCCTCCAGATTGACTACCTTGTTTGCTCGAGACAAAACCTTTGCTTTGTCGCCGAACAGAACCCTGCAGGCGTAGTCCTCCCACTTCGAAAAGCGATTTTCGCACTTCTCGCAAAGAAGTTTTTCCCTCATGCCTTTCTGCATGTAGCGCTCTCGTTCCTTTGGGTCTGACGAGATGACGAGTGCTCGATGCTTTGCATCGTAGATAGGTTTGTACTGAAACTCGGGTATGATATGAGAATTCCGTAGTGTGTCAGTCGAATGGCATAGTGCGCATTTCATGGCGGACACATCTAGCAGAACATCCCATGCTTCGTTCATCTCATTTGATGCCATCATAGCATGCGATCGCCTTTTAAGGCACTTCACGTTCAGCCCGGCTGCTCTAGTAAATCGATAGGCCAATCGACTGAATTTGAAGCCGGTGATTGCTGATGACGCTCGTTATGGTATGCGTTATGGCATGGCGACCATGACGCACCGAACGACCTTCGCGCTCGACGAGGGAACGACCCGCAGCATCAAGGCCCTGGCGAAGCTTTGGAAAGTTTCCCAGGCCGAGGTGGTGCGCCGTGCTGTGTCGCTGGCGGAGAAGCCGGTGAGCAAGGCCGATCCCGTGGTCCTGCTCCAGCAGCTCCATCACTCAGGTGAGGGACTCCCGGCCAAGGTGGCCAAGGCGTATCTGGCCGAGGTGCGTGAGGATCGCAAAAAGTGGCGGGGATCATGATCTGCCTCGACACGAACTACCTGATCCTCGGCCTCGTTCCCGGCAGCCGGGAGAGCCAGGACCTCATCGCCTGGGCGCAAGCGGGCGAAACACTCATTACGGCGATGCCAGCGTGGTATGAATTCGCCTGTGGCCCCGTGACTGCTCCGCAAGTGATCGCCATCCGTTCCTTCCTGCACGATCTCGTCCCGTTCGACGAACCCCAGGCCGCGGAAGCCGTGCGTCTCTTCAATGCCGCTGGACGCAAACGCGCCCTGCGCATCGACGCCATGATCGCCGCTACCGCCATCGTGGCAGGAGCGACGCTGGCCACCAACAATCGCACCGACTTCAACGCCTTCGTTCCTCTTGGGCTGAAGCTGGTTTGACGATGGGCTGACTTCCCTCATGATGGGTTGACTGACTCAAGCTGAACCTATCTGCAGGTTCTGCGAACTGCGTCCATCCAGGGTTCAAGCCGCGACTTCAATCCGGCTGGTGCCGCCTGCTCCACGCAGGACGCGAACCTGGGTGGTCAGGCGTTCTTTGAGGAGATCGACGTGGGAGATCAGTCCGATGGTCTTGCCGCGGGAGCGCAGGTTCTCCAGGGCGCTGAGGGCGATCTCCAGCGTTTCGGTGTCGAGCGTGCCAAAACCTTCGTCGATGAAGAGCGAGTCGATGGGGTGATGGCGGCTCGCGAGTTCGCTCAGGCCGAGCGCAAGCGCGAGGCTGGCTAGAAAGCTCTCACCGCCCGAGAGACTCTCCATCGGCCGGTCCACATTCGCCTGATACAAATCGACGATGCGCAGATCCAGTTCATCGCCGTCGGCGGCCATCAGCCGGTAACGTTCCGCCAGGATCTTCAGATGCTCGTTCGCGAGGCCGATGAGTTGCCGCAGCGTGAGCGACTGAGCGAAGCGTGAAAACTTCGCGCCATCCGCCGAGCCGATGAGTTCCTTCAAACGGCCCCAGCGCAACGCTTCGGCCTCGGCCGCGTTGAGTTCCGCGCCGCCGCTGTCGCGGCGCTTTCGCGCGTCGTCGTCGTTCTTGATCTGCTGCTCGAGCGATCCGACTTCCTTGTGTTTCGCCGCAAAAGCCTCGTGCATCGCCCTCACTTTTGTTTCCATTTCCGCGAGTGCTTCCGCGCCGGGCACCGCCTGATCCGCGAAGGGCTTCCGTCGCGTCTCGAGCTGTTCCTGCTTCGCCTTTGTTGCCGCGAGGTCGGTTTGAATCTGCGTCAGCCTGGCTTCCGCATTGCGATGATCCGTCTCCGCGGTCAGGACGCGTGCTTCATGCTGCTGACGGTCCTCAGCCATCGATTTTCCGCCGAGCAGTTCGTTCAACTGAGCCTTCAGCGCATCCGCCTTGGCGCGCAGGGCCACCCCTTCCGCCTTCAGTTCATCGAGCCGCTTTGTTTTCGCCGCTTCGTCCTGCTTCGCGAGCTGCAACTCGCCATCAAGTTTCTGCCTTTCGCTGAGCTTCTGTGCGGCTTCCTGCTGCTTCCTGGCAAACGTGGTTGAATGCTTCTCCAATACGTCGAGTTCGCGTTCGATATGGAGTGGCGACGAATCGTCGCCCAACACCTCTTTGGAAAGGCGACGAATCGACGCCATTGCTGACACTGCGTCGCGCTTCGCCCGCTCTTCGACCTCCAACGCACCGACCTCCGGCGCCACAACTTCACCCAGAGCTTTCCGCGCTTCCTCCACACGCTTATTCTCCGCCGCCAATTCCGCTTCTGTTTTCGCCAATTCACGCTCCAGCGTCGCGAGCGCCCGATTCGTCTGCTCGCACTGCTTCTCCAGAGTGGCGAGCAGTTTCCTTGAGTTTTGAAGCTGCGATTCAAAACTCGCCCCGCTCGTTGCGAACGGATGCTCCGTGGCTCCACAGAGCGGACACGGTGAACCCTCCTTCAAATCGTGACGATGTTCATCGAATCCGGCGACGAGTTCCGCCTGCCGCGAGACTTCGCGCTGAGTTTGGAGGGCTTTGGCGAGGCGCTCGTGCTCGACACGATCCGCCTTGAGTTTGGCAGCGCTTTCCGCAGTCACTTTCACCAAGGCAGCCGCCCGGGTTTCTGACTCCGAGAATCGCGTTTTGAGCATTGTCGCCTCGGCATGACGTTTGCGACCGTCGGCGAGCTTTTCATGTGCCACACGCCACTCGCGCACGGAGATGCGAAGTTTTGGCAATTGATCGCCGAGTTCGGCATCCGCCGAATTTTCCTTCAACCAAGCTTCGAGTGCCCTTGCGGCATCGAGGTGGGCGACGAGTGTCTTCTCCGCAGTCTCGCGGCGTGAGGTCACGGCTTTTGTTTCATCGCGAAGCAGGCGATAGGCGTCTTGCGCTTTCTTCAAATGGTCTTCAGCCACTTGGCTTTCCGTTTCGAGACTGGTTGCCCGATCCCAGACCGGCTCACGCTGCGTGCGCTGCTGTTTCGCGGTTTCGGCGGATGCTTTGGTTTTGGAAACTTCCGCTGCCGCGTCTGTCAGCGTTTGCTGGAGCTGCTGCGCGATCGCGGCAAGTTTCGTGAGTTCGGCAACGATGCGCGAATGTTCCTGCTGTTCATTGAGGTGCTTGCTTGCGGCTGCATGATCGGTTTGCAGGCGCTCGGCGGCGACCCGGGCCTCGCTGAGATCGGTGGCAAGTTTCGCGCGCGCTTCTTCATCGAGCACGGTGACGGCGCCCAGCGCGAGCTTGAGCTGGCGGGCGTGCTCGTCCTTCTCGCGATGCGTTTCGTGGGCGAGGATGGAAAGGTCGCGGTAGATTTCGGTGCCCGTGATTTTCTCCAGCAGCTCGGCGCGCTCGTTCGGCTTCGCTTTCAGGAATGCTGCGAACTGGCCCTGCGCCAGCAGCACGGACCGCAGAAAACGCTGCGCGTCGAGTCCGGTGAGCGATTCCACAAGCCTGTTCATCTCGCCGTCCTTCTCCGCGAGGATCTCGCCCGTTGCCGCATTTGCGAGGCGACGCTCCACAGGCTGCAGCTTGCCATCCGCCCTGCCACGCGCACGACGCAGCCGCCAGGTGGCGCGGAGTTTTTTGCCCTTCGTTTCAAACTCCACCTCCGCCAGGCACTCGGCGGTGTGGCGGCTCATCATCTCATCCGCCTTGTCATTGCCGTAGCGTGCCGCGCGGCCATACAGCGCCAGCGTCATCGCATCCAGCAGCGTCGACTTCCCGGCACCTGTCGGTCCCGTGATCAGGAACACGCCCGCCGCGCTCAGGGCTCCCTCGTCAAACCGCACTTCGTGCGTTCCGCTGAGCGAGTTGAGGTTGTGGAGTCGGACGGCGAGCAGGCGCATGGATCATGCAAACATCGTTCCCGCCGGTTAGCCAACAGGAATCATGCCCGTCATCTCGCCACCCCGCCGGGCTTCCGGATCTTCATCAGCACAGGAAAGCTCGTCTGAAGGCCTGCGCTGTTGTGTTCGGCACGTGCGGAACTGAGGGCGCCGTGGATAAGTTTGTCCTGATCCTGCACCCACTTGGCGGCGCGGAAGAAGATGGGGCGCTCGTTTTCACCCGCGCGGATTTGCACGCCGTTGAGGCCGATGTCGTCGATGATCACGCCGTGGGGCAGGCCGTGCACGTCGAGGTTGATGATGGCGTCGTTGCCCTGTCGCACGGCACGGAGCCAGGCCTTGACGGTCTGGCCGGGCACGAGGGTGATTTCGAGCGGCTTCGTTTCGTCCTTGATTTCGCGCATGACGGGTTTGCCGCCGTTGTCGGGTTCGAGCACGATGATGAATTTCGGCTTTGCTCCGAGTGTGACTTTCCCAAAGCTGCCGGCATCGTGCGTGACGCCTCCGCCGTTCGCGGTGATTTTGAGCTGACTCCAATCAGCGTCGGCTTTGGCATCCGGCGCAGCGCGGAGTGAGCCGCTGATCAAATCGTGCCCGGCTTCGATGAGCATCGGCGATGTGGCAAAGTAGCCGGCGGGCAGTCCGGAAACCTCGATCTGAATGGGGTCGTCGAAACCGTCGACACGCTCGGCGCGGAAGGAGAAACCGACGGCCGCGCCAGGCATGACGGTGGGGTTCATGCCGGCGAGTTTGACGCTGAAATCGGGCTTGGGCTGGCGAATGGAGAGTGCATACACAAAGCGCTCGCCGCTCCAGCCGCGCGTGTCGGTGACTTTGACAATGTAGCGGCCGTCGGCGGGCGCGGCGAAGGTGAGCCGAGAATCGCTGCCGATCTTTCGGTCGCCGCTGTCGTCATTGGCGTGGTGCACGGTGAACACGGGCAGGCCGTTTGGTGTCATCCGGTCGCCGATGGCGTGCGGTTCGACGACGTAGCAGTTTTCATCGAGCGAATGCGCCGTGGCGCTCGTGTCAAAGTAGGCGCGGCGTTTGCCGCCCGAGGTGTAGAAAAGGGTGCCGCCGTCTGGACCTCGCGGCTGGCGGAAAATCTTCATCACGTCACCATTGAAATAGACGTATTCGTTGAGCTCCATCTCCTCCCAGTTCTGCAGTCGGATATCCGGGTTGTTGGCGTCGACACTGCGGAAGTTGTTGTAGCTGTCTCGGACGGCGCGGAGCATCAGTCGCGGCAGCAGCTCGCCCTTGGCGTCGAGCACTTCGATCTTCGTGTCCGCCGGTGAGCCGGCCTGGTCCGCGAGCGTTTCGATGATCCATGTCTGGCCCTTCTTCGCGTCAAAAGCGAAGCAGTCGGTGTCAGCGGCGGCGTTCACTTTGGAAAGCATGCCATTCACCGTGACGGGTGCCGTCACAAACTGAGCCTTGTCGATGTCGTCGTTGCCTTCGACTTCGCTCGCCTGCGCCATGCCATTCACACGCAGCACGGGCATGGAGCGGAAGCGCAGTGCCTTCGCATCGAGAGGCACGTTTGCCATGCCTTCTTTGTCCGGCTTCATCATCACGCTGGCCTTCTCACCGAGATGATGGCCGATGAGCGTGACCTGCGTGTCCTTGCCGGCCTGTGCGGCGAGTGGTGACCAGGCGGTCACATACGGCAGCGCACCAATCGTGAGGCGATAGGCATGATCAGCGCTGCCATCCATCGTGGTGTTGCTGACGATCACGATGTAGTCGCCGTCTGCGGGCGCCTTCCATGCGAGGAAGGGATCGCTGCCGCTGTCGAGACCGCGATTCACGGCGAGCACCGTGTGATTCGTGTCCATGATCTCCAGCGTGGGTGATTTCGCCTTGCTGCCGATCTGCGCGACCGCCAGATCGAGCACGAGTTCCTTGCCCGCCTTCGCGGTGAATCGATACGCATCGTGCTGGCCGATCTCCGTGAGCGTGCCCCACTGGCTTGCGGGCAGTTGCGCAACGGCGACAGGCGCGTCTGTGAAATCAGCGGCCTTCGTCACCACGGGTGCGATGTCGTCGGCATACACTTTCATCCGCGCCGATTCTCCGGCGGCAGTTTTCAACCACACATCGTAGGCACCGCGCGGCACGTCGGCACTGGTGGTGATTTTCAAGCGGGCGCTTGTTGGCTTGATCGAGCTTTTGGCGATCTGCACTTTGATTCCCGCATGTGAGGCAAACGCCTTCGTGTCCTCGGCGAAGTTCTTCCCGGCGAGTGACACCATCACGTCGCCGCCGATGTGCGCGGCGCACGGCGTGATGCGTGCAAGTTCGGGCTTCGCCGCCATCGCGGGTTTCGGAGGCGCGGGCGCCGTCACAAGCTTGCCGCTGGTGGAATCATAGACGGCGAGGCTGCCGTCGATGCGTCCTGCGATGAGCTGATCCCTGTCATTGAAGGCGATGGCTGCGGACCAGTCGGGCTGTTTTTCGAGCGGGACTTTTTCCGTGAGGTCGGCCGCGTTCCAGATCTTGAGCGCCTTGTCGGTGGAGGTCGAGGCGAGCCATTTGCCGTCGATGGAACGGGTGAGGTTCAGGATGCCGCCTTCGTGCGCGTAGTGACTCGTGATGATCTTGTTGGTGCCCTCCTTCGCGTCGGCGCTCACCTGCCACATGCGGATTCGATTGTCGTCCCCGCCAGCGTAAAGCCGTTTGCCGTCCGCGCTGAAGACGACGCTCGTCTGTTCCTTCGTTGGTTGCGAGAGCGTGTCGAGCCGCTGACCGCCGGGAATGCTCCACAGCTTCACCGTGCGGTCCGCGCTGGCGCTGGCGAGCACCCTGCCATCGGGACGAAAAGAGAGACCATTCACCGCGCCGTTGTGACCTTTGAGCAGCGCGACTTCCTTGCCCGTCATCGCATCCCAGAGACGAATTTTTTGATCGTAGGCTCCTGTGGCGATCAGCTTGCCATCAGGCGATACGGCGAGCGCATACGCGGCATCGAGATGGCCATCAAACGACTGCTGCAAGGTGCCGTCGCTCGTCTTCCAGCGCTTCACCTCACCCACGATGCCCGCCTCGCCGCCGGCGGCATACACGGCGTCGCCATCCGGCGAAAACGCGATCGCGTTGGCCTTGCCCTTGAGGCCGGTGAGCTTGCGAATCACCGCACGCGTGACGGGATTGAGCAGTTCGACCTCGCCGTAACGTCCCACCGCGATGAGCTGCACCTTCGGCGAAAACGCCACCGCCTGAATCGAACGCTTCGGCGCCACCGTGGGCATGATCTTCGGCGTGATGACCTCCTTCGGCTTCGGTTTGCCTTCCGCCACGAGTGGACCCTTCGCACCCGCATCGATCCACGCCTTGATCAGTGCGATTTCCTCCGCTTTCAGCTTCTCGCGCTTGCCCGGCGGCATGAATTCGTTCTTCCCGCCGCGACCGGAACGGCCTTCAAGAAACTTCACGAGCATGCTTTCACCCGACTTGCCCGGCACTATCGCCACGCCTTCCTCGCCACCTTTCATGAGCGCCGCAAACGTGTCCAATGCGAACCCTCCATCCGCATCGTCATCGCTGTGGCAGTCGATGCAGTAAGTGTCCCACAGCGGGACGATCTGCTTCGAGTAGTCTATGGTTTGTGCGTGGGTGATCGTGGTGAGCGATGCGAACAGAAGGTAAACAAGGAGACGCATGAGAGGATGGGGTGAAGGCTGCGACTCGTGATCAGTGATTAAACAAGAACTCTTTCGAGCCCATCAGGCTCCAGAAGATGTCTTCGAGGGTGGTGCGGCGGTCTTCGGGTTTCGCGGTGGCGAGAAGCTGCGTGGCTTGAGTGAGTTCGCGCTCGGTGGGCTCGCGGGTGAGCGTTAAGAGGTAGGCTTCTTCGATGATCTTTGCTTCGGGCTCCTTGCTGGAGAGCAGCGCGTCGAGGCGATTGCCCTTTTGCGCGAGCTTTTGATTGAGCGTCTCGCCGTTCGCGATGTTGAGCGCCTGAGCCATGCTGGGCTCGTTGGTGCGCTCGCATTCGCAGGTGGCGACGCGGTCGGCGCGACCGAAGCTCTTCAAGAAGTAGCTGGCGATGTTGCTGTCGGGCAGTTGCAGGGCGCGGAAGCCCATGGGGTAGCTTTCGCTGGTGCCTTTGTTGGAGTTGCGTTTGTCGATCTTGAAGGTGGTGGGCGCCGCGGTGACCTGGGAGATGGTGTCGAGGAGGATTTCCGCCTTCAGACGACGCGGCACATAGTGGGAACCGCAGCGCAGATCGGAGATGTTTTCGGCGACGGTGACGCTGCTGCGCTGGTAAGTCTCGCTCTGCAGAATGGCGCGCATGAGGGCCTTCAGGTCGAATTTTTCCGCCACGAGATGATCGCAGGCGGCGGCGAAGAGGGGCTCGTTGCTGGCGGGATTGGTGACGCGGAGGTCATCGACGGCTTCGACGAGACCTGCGCCGAAAAAGTTGGCCCACACGCGGTTCACGATGGCGCGCTGAAAGAGCTTGTTGTCGGCGCTGGTGAGCCAGTCGGCGAGTGTGATTCGGCGGTCCTCGGTGGAGGTCATCGACACAGGCTGCAAGGCGTCGAGCGGGCGCGGAGGCAGCGCCCTGCCGGTGAGCGGAGTCACGATGTCCCCCTGCGTATCGGCGAAAAGCACGCGCTCGTCGGGCTGGGAGCCGTTTTTCGTGCGGATGCGGGCAAAGAGGTTTGCGAAGGCGTAGTACTGCTCGTTAGTCCACTTTTCCATCGGGTGGTTGTGGCATTTCGCGCAGGCGATGGAGGTGCCCATGAAGGCGACGCTGACGGTTTCGGCGCACTTGGTCGGTTCGTCGTTGAGGACGAAGAAGTTTACGCCGCCGTGCTCCAGCGTGCTGCCGGTGGCGGTGAGGAGATCGCGCACCATGGCGTCCCACGGCGTGTTGGCCGCGACGTGGCGTCTGATCCAGTTGTAGTACGACCACATCGCGGTGGGGGAGAGCTTGTCGCCGTTCACGAGCAGCAGGTCGCTCCAGCGATGCGACCAGTAATCGACAAACTCGGGGCGCTGCAGCAGCGAGTCGACGAGGCGGTCGCGTTTATCGGCGGCTTTGTCCGCGAGGAAGGCGCGCGCCTCCTCCGGCGTGGGCAAAATGCCGATGGTGTCGAGAAAAGCGCGGCGCAGAAACTCGTGATCCCCGGCGCGTTGCGATGGCGGGATGTTGAGTTCGCGCAGCTTGGTCAGAACGTGTTCGTCGATGAAGTTGCGCGGCTTCAGTGCCGCGAAGGCACCGGCTTCGAGCCTGTTCGGCTGCGGCACGGTGACCGTGGTGATGGCGAGCCGGCTCAAATACCACGCGCTCACAGTCCCTTCGCCGCTGCCGGTCGTCTGGATGAGTCCGTCGTCATCGACGGTGGCCACACTGGCGTTGGTGGCGTTGAACTTGGCCCAGCGGGTGACGTCCTCGCTGTGTCCGTCGCTGAATTTCGCGGTGACTTTGAGCTGCAGATTCTTCCCCGCCTGCGTGACGACATGCGGATGCGAAATGTCGAGCGACGTGATGCGCGGATCATCCGCCCGCGGTCCCGGTGCCCCTGCTGCGATCCAGTCGGCCACGGCCTTGTACTCCGGTGAATCCGCCTCGAATCGTTTGTCGCCCTTGTGGGGCACCATTTTCGTCGCCTTGAGCAGCAACAGACTCCGCGCCGGGTCCTCCATCGTCAGCCGGCGACCATTGGCGCTGCGCGTGATGGAGATCCAATCTCCCTCGTCATCAAATCCGCGCAGAGATAGCCGAAAACCTCCCTGTCCCGCCGCCGCGCCGTGACAGGCGCCCATCGCGCAACCGTAGCGTGTGAGGATCGGCTGGATGGTGTTGCGAAAGGAGGGTGCTTCCGCGGCGTGAAGGGCCGGGCCTGGCAGGAGCATCAAGAGCGGGAGAAAGCGGATGAAGTGCATGGTCCGAATAGGAGATGAGCGGATGAAGACCACGGTGGGGGAACGGGTGGTGCACAGACCGGACGTCAAAGATACGACGCGGGGATGGGATTCTAAATGGAGGATACCACTTTGGCTTTGCGTGATTTTCATGATCACCGCCTTCCTTAGGCGGGCTGGCGTGCCGTTTTGTGTCCGATGCCTGCGCAAAATGCGCCTTTCCCTCGTTGCCCGCAGCCGTATCCCTTTCAAAATCACACTTCATCATGCCCACGCCCCCTTTCCACTACCAGCCCCTTCTCGAACTCGGTGCCGACGACACCGAATACCGTCTGCTGACGAAGGAATACGTCCGCGTCGAGAAGGTCGGCGACAAGGAACTGCTCGTCGTTGATCCCGAGGCGCTCACGCTGCTGGCGAACCAGGCGTTTCATGATATCAATTTCTTCCTGCGTCCGAAGCACCTGAAGCAGGTCGCCGCCATCCTTGACGATCCCGAGGCGAGTGAGAACGACCGCATGGTCGCGCTCACGATGCTCAAGAACGCCGATGTGGCCTCCGCGGGCCTGCTGCCGTTCTGCCAGGACACCGGTACCGCCATCATCATGGGCAAAAAAGGCCAGCAGGTCTGGACCGGCGGTGGCGACGAAGCAGCGCTCTCGAAGGGCGTTTATCTCGCCTACACGGAGAACAACTTGCGCTACTCGCAGAACGCCGCGCTGGACATGTTCACCGAGAAGAACACGGGCACGAATCTGCCCGCGCAGCTCGACCTTTACGCCACCGACGGCGACGCATACAAGTTTCTCTTCATTGCCAAAGGCGGCGGATCGGCGAACAAGGCCTTCCTGTATCAAGAAACGCGCGCCGTGCTCAATCCGAAGAGCATCGTGAAGTTTCTCAGTGAAAAGATGACCTCGCTCGGCACCGCCGCGTGCCCGCCGTATCACCTGACCTTCGTCATCGGCGGCACCTCGGCGGAAGCGACGATGAAGCACGTGAAGCTCGCCTCGACCAAGTATTACGACAACCTGCCCACCACCGGCAACGAGCACGGCCGCGCCTTCCGCGATGTCGAACTCGAAGCACAAATGCTCACCGCCGCGCGCGAGTGCGGCATCGGCGCGCAGTTTGGCGGCAAATACTTCGCGCTCGATGTGCGCGTCATCCGCCTGCCGCGTCACGGCGCGTCCTTGCCCATCGGCATCGGCGTCTCCTGCTCCGCCGACCGTCAGGCGAAGGGCAAGATCACGAAGGACGGCGTCTTCATCGAGAAGCTCGAGACGAATCCGCTGCAATACATTCCCGAGGAGTTGCGCCATCGCAAAGACACCAACGCCGTGCGCATCGACACGAACCGTCCGATGGCGGAGATCCGCGCCGAGCTCAGCAAGTATCCCACCACCACGCGCCTGCTCATCAACGGCCCCATCATCGTCGCGCGCGACATCGCGCATGCGAAGCTGAAGGAAATGCTCGATGCCGGCAAGCCGCTGCCCGATTATTTCAAGAACCACCCCGTCTATTACGCCGGTCCCGCCAAAACACCCGCCGGCATGCCCAGCGGCAGCTTCGGCCCCACCACCGCGGGCCGCATGGACAGCTACGTCGATCTCTTCCAAAGCCACGGCGGCAGCATGGTCATGATCGCGAAAGGAAATCGCGGCCAGCAGGTCACCGACGCGTGCAAGAAGCACGGCGGCTTCTACCTCGGCAGCATCGGCGGCCCCGCCGCCATCCTCGCCAAGGAAAACATCAAAAAGGTCGAAGTCGTCGAGTTCCCCGAACTCGGCATGGAGGCCATCTGGAAGATCGAAATCGACGACTTCCCGGCCTTCATCCTCATCGATGACAAAGGAAACGACTTCTTCCAGACCGTCGGTCCGGGATGCTCGGTGAAGCATTGATAAACCATGGCGAGGCCATCAGATCCCATTCAAAACTTGCCCGAACACTGGCGGAACAAGTTGGTCGACTACTTGACCAGTAAAGGGCGTGCTCGACTCGGCGCTGGGGATTTTCCAAGCAATGGCCTTCGAATTCGTTTCCCGGATGATTCAGAAGCTCGATTTCGTTACGCTTTCGCTCTTCGAGATGATGAATGCGGTGAGATCGCCGTTTTCACCGAGCACTGCGGCCACCATGTGTTTCCCGGCATCGATACAGTCATCGAAGTCATGGCCGATTCTTAATCGATCAATCGCCCGGTCCGCTTTGGTGTTGGTCGGAATGCAATGCAGCGTCCACTCTTGGCGTTGATTCATGTCATCTCGTTTCACCCATGAATCGATGCCGTAATCTTTTGCTGCTCACCATCGTGTTCGGATGGCGGACGCTGGCTGATGATGCCACCTCGGTCTCGTCCCAACTCATCACCACCTGGGGCAAGGAAGGTGAGGCGCCGGGAGACTTCAACATTCCCATCGGCGTGGCGCTGAATGAGGCGGGCGAGGTGTTTGTCACCGACCATTACAACAACCGCGTGCAGAAGTTCGATGCGGAGGGGAAGCTGCTCGCGCACTTCGCGGTGCTGCCGAATCCGGGCGGGATCGCGGTCGATGGAGACCGGCTTTACCTCACGCACTTCCCGGCGTCGCGTCTGATGAAGGACAAGGTGCCGGACCGCGTGAGCGTGTATGCGCAGAACGGGAAGTTTATTCGCGAGTGGGGATCGACGGGCACGGGCGACGGGCAGTTCGATTTTCCCGGTGGCGTTGCGATCAGCAAGAGCGGCGAGGTCTTCGTGGCGGATCAGACGAACCGGCGCGTGCAGGTGTTTGATCGCGAGGGGAAGTTTCTGCGCAAGTGGGGCGAGTATGGCGTGCAGCCGGGGCAGTTCGGCGGGAACACGAATCCAAAATCCCGCGTGGGCGGGCCGAATTTCATCATGCTCGACAGCGCGGGCGATGTGTTCACCACGGAGGCGAGCGTGGGACGCGTGCAGAAGTTTTCACCGGAAGGAAAGCCGTTGCTGGCGTGGGGCACTCTGGAGGACAAGCCGGGTGGATTTGGCGGCCTGTTCACCGGTTTCAAGGCGAAGCTCGTCGGGCCGATTGGCATCGCGATGGATGCGCACGGTCGTCTGTGGATCACAGCGGTGAGCGGTCGTGTGCAGTGCTTCACGCGGGAGGGAAAGTACCTCGGCGGCTTTGGCGATACGCAGGGTACCGAGCCGGGGCAGTTTTATGCGCCGCATGGCATCGCGATCAGTCCGCGCGGCGAGATTTTCGTCGTCGATAGCTACAACCATCGCATCCAGAAGTTTGAAATCGTCGGCAAGTAGCCAGCTCTGCCAGATGGATTGTGCCGATGTGCATAAAGACGCTGGCGGCGTCCTGCGCTTGGCTCACCCGGCTGGCGTGAGCACGACCTTCTGCACGTCGAGCACGGCATTCTTCGCCTTGGTGACAGGGTCGATGACGAGGCGGGTCTGGCCAGACTTGGCGATTTCGATTTCGCCGATGGCGAGTTCCTTCCAGTTCTGGAATCCACCGGTGTCCTGGGTGGTGAATTTCAGCTCCTGTGTGCCGAGCTTCACGGCGACTTCGCTGCCTTCATTGCCACCGCCGCAGCCATGCACGACAGTCACTTTGAAGCGGCCCGGCTTGGTGACATCGAAGGTCCACTCGGCGAGATCGTCCTCGCTGGTCCAATAGCCGAGGCAGTTTTTTTCGGGTTTCGGCTCGTAGCGCATGTTCTCCGACCAGGTGGTGGCGCTGCCGGCGTTCAGAACGATCGTGCCGTCCTCCTGCTGTTGGGGAGCGGGACCTTCCGGAATCGGGGCGAAGGCGATCTCCTGGACATTAAAGTGGGCCTCCGCGCCCGTCGCGGCGATGTAGAGCACGAAGGGGTAGGTGCCGGGCTTTTCCACGTAGACTTCCCCGTAGACGACACGCTTCGGCTGGCTGGAGGCCATCAGGGATTTCTTCATCGCCTGCTGACCAAAGCGGAACTGGGAGCCGAGCGTGGCATGCCGCATGGTGTAGGTCACCCGCACCTCGTAGCGGCCCCAGCGCTTGAAGGTGAGGTTCGTGCAGTCGAACTGCTCCCAATGCGCGGCCGCCATGCGTTTCACGTCCTTGGGATCGACCTTGATCACGCCGCGGGTGGGCTCGTCCTCGCGGATGGCGGGTTCGTCACTTCCAAAACCGTTCAGATGCACCGGATCTCCAAAGACCGGCTCCTTGGGTGTCTCAGGCGCTTCCGTAACTTCCGCCGGTTTCTGAGGAGCTGTCGCTGCCGGTTCCGGCTTGGGCTTTGTCTCTGTCGTTGACGGTGGCGTGCTTTTCTCGCACGCGTTCAGACATAGGACGGCGGCAAACGCGGCAACGGCGTGGAGTGGGGCGGCGGTTTTCATGGATGGGCGGCCATCATGCAGCGGCGGCCCCTTCCGGCAACCAAGGAAAAAAGGCACACGGGGATTCCCCGTGTGCCTGCATCTATTCACAACTCGACCAAAGAATTAGAATCGGATGCACATGTCCACCGTCAGGCGGTTGTTCGTCAGACCGTAGGGACGGATGGCGGCGATCTCATAGGCAAAGCCGAGGTCCACATTGTTGTGCACACGGCTGCGGAAGCCGATGCCCAGCATGCCCTGCGTCACCCCGTTGGCGTTGCCGCCACCGAAGTTGATCACGTCATAGCCGTTGCTGCGGAGGCCGGGGACGTTGTTGCCGTCGCTGAGGTTCGTTCAGAAGTTTGCCGAGACGAAGGGGATGAACCAGCGGCTGGTGTAGTAGTCCACCATCACGCCGTAGTTCGCCACGACGTTCTGCTCGTTGTTCGTTACCGGGATGCGCAGACCCACGTTGCCGCTGATGTGCAGATCACCGTAGCCCTTTTGGAACGAGACAAACGGACGGAACTCGCCACCGCCGCGTCCCTGGAAGATTTCGCGGTCACCCGTGGGGATGTGGAAAGTCAGGCCCGGGGTGAGGATGAACTGGTTCGCCGCGTCATCGATCAGCGCGTATTTGAAGCCCGCCGCGAGATCCATCCAGCCGTCCACATCCAATACGGGTGAGTCGATGTCGAAGTGGCCGTCCAGCGTGGCGATGAGGCCGAGGCGCTCCGTGGCCGCGTAGCGAAGCTGCAGGGCGTAGAGCGTGGCATGTCCGCCGCCGGTCAGAAAGCCTTTGTCGATGGTGTGATAGACAAAGATCGGGCGGATTTCGGAGCGGATCACCGGATCTTCGAAGAACACCGGGTTCGTCACCGGAGCGATGGTGTTCGCCTTCCAGTCTACGGTATCGACCGGGGCGGGGCTGCCTGCGTTGGCAGTGGAGAGTGACACGGCTGCCAGCGCACTGAGACCCAGTGCGGGCAACCACCGATTTCGGGAGGCTGGTTTGTTGTCCATGCGAGAACAAAGCACGACCGATGGCGCTTTGATCCGCGTGGATTGGCATCTACTAATCAAGTTATGCGACGAGTCTGAGACGCAGTCTCGGCACGCTTCCACAAGGCGCTGTAAAGAATCCCGAAGTCCCGGACTTCGCGCTGCACACAGACAAAATCCGCCGTCCGCAGCAGCGGTGCCGGATCCACCAGCTTGTGTCCCGGCAAATGCGTCACGCGGCGGAAGAAAGCATACAACAACGCCACCATCACCCGGCTGAACAGACGACGCAGGCCTGACGTGGCGATTTGAAAATCCGCCACCACCCAGCGTGCCTCCGCAGTGCTGGCGTTCGTAATGCGCGGAATCAATTGCAGCAGTTGATCCTCGCGAAAGCAGTCGAGAAAGAAGCAGGTCACGATGAGATCGAAGGACGACGCCGGCGGTTCCCACGTCAGCGCATCGCCTTGCAGGAAGGTCACCTCTACAGACTCGAGCCCTTCACGGATCAAGCGGGTCTTCGCGAGTTCAACCATCACCGTGCTCGCCTCGACCACCGTCACCCGCGTGAGTGGAAAACGTCGCAGCAACTCCACCAGAAAGCGCCCGTTTCCCTCGCCATAGATCAGCACGTTCTGCGGTGGTGCAATCGCATCCAGCATCGCGGTGCGGCAGCTCTGCAGCCGTTCACCAGCGAACAACGCCTCGATCCAGCGATAGTGCGGTGCCAGCCGGTCAAAACTCATGCCAGAGCCAAAGCTCCGAAGCCGCTGCGACGCAACCTTCTGTCATTCCCTTCTTTCCCGCCTGTGTTTTCCGGCCTTATTCGGCATTCCTCATTCTGATTTCGTCATTTCCCAATGAAACTCACCTCCTGGAACGTCAACGGCATCCGCGCCTCCCTCAAGAAAGGCCTCCGTGAATACATGGACACCTGCGATGCCGACGTCATCTGCCTGCAGGAAACCAAGGCGCAGCAGGAACAGGTCGATCTCGACTGGTTCGGCTCCTATGACGCCGTCTGGAACAGCGCGGACAAGAAAGGCTACTCCGGCACGCTCATCCTCAGCCGCGTGCCCTTCAAAACGACCATACTCGGCCTCGGCATCGACGAACACGACCGTGAAGGCCGTCTCATCACTGCGGAGTTTCCTGACTTCTATGTCGTGAATGTGTACACACCCAATTCGCAGGCCGAGCTCGCGCGTCTCGACTACCGCCTGCGCTGGGACGATGCCTACCGCGCTTATTTGAAGAAGCTGGAGAAAAAGAAGCCCGTCATCGCCTGTGGCGACCTCAACTGCGCCCATCAGGAGATCGATCTCGCCAATCCGAAGTCGAACCGCATGAACCCCGGCTTCAGCGACGAAGAGCGCGCCAGTTTCACCAGGCACCTCGATGCCGGCTTCCTTGATGTCTTCCGCCAGTTCGATCCCAGCCCCGGCCGCTACACCTGGTGGACACAACGCACGCCCGACGCACGCGCAAAGAACATCGGATGGCGCCTCGACTACTGGCTCGCCTCCGAAAAGCTGAAGACCGCACTCAAGTCATGCACCATCCGCGATGACGTCCACGGCAGCGATCACTGCCCGGTGGAGCTGGTGGTGGGTTAGCAATAAATATTTTTTGAGCGCCTTTGGCCTTCGTCATGTGCTAAGTAGAACGTCTATGTATTAACGTATTAATTATGGCAAAAAACGACATTCTTTTGCTGGACCAGATTGTTTCCGAAGTTGCACGAGATCGCTCGATTAGTCTGGGTGATGCATTTCAAGACTTTGCGATCTCCGAAGTTCTCAAGGATTATGACCTCGCGCCAGATGAAATTGAAATGGGCATTGTGGATGGCAGAAATGATGGAGGTATCGACGCGTGGTATACTTTTTTAGACGGAGATCTCCTTTGTGATCCCGACGACCTCACACAGAAACGTGGAGCGAGCGTTATTGATGTTTGGATTCTGACTGCCAAGCATCATGATGCTTTTAAGCAAGAACCAGTTGTTCATCTATACGCAACAATTCTTGACTTGTTAGATCTCGCAAAAGACGAAAGTCATCTAATCGAGAGATACAACGATGAGTTGTTATCATGCCGAGATCTTTTCAAGAAAGCGCTAATCAAAACCGCACGAGGATCGCCACGAGTTCGTTTTAGGCTTTGCTATCTATCTCGCGGTGATCGTGAACTACTGGGGGAAACTGTAACTGCTAGATCTGACGCCCTTGTCCGAGAGGTCTATGACTTGTTAAGCAATTGCGAAGTATCCTTCGACTTTATCGGCGCGGCAGAGCTTTTGGCAGCCAATCGAAAAATCAAAAACTTTTCGTCGGTTATCAAATTTGAAGAAGGGCCCCTATCAAGGGGTGGTGCGCATTATCTTGGTCTCTCTACTCTTGCTAATTACCTATCATTTATATCTGACGCAAATGGCGGGTTACGGCGATATCTATTCGAATCGAATGTCCGCGACTTTATGGGAGGGACATTTGTAAATAGATCGATCATGTCGACTTTAAAACATGCCTCTTCGAGTGAGGAAGAAGATTTTTGGTGGCTAAATAATGGTGTGACCGTGATTGCTGATAAAGCAACCCTTGTGGGGAAAGAATTACATCTTGAGAATGTCCAAATTGTCAATGGGCTGCAAACGACGGAGACCGTTTTCCAGCACCTTGTATCACGTCCCAATCCAAAAGATGACCGGTGCATTTTAGTTAAAGTCCTGGTGACACCTCAAAAGGCACTTGCTGATAGAATCATCTTGGCAACGAACAATCAAAACAAAGTAGATTTTTCGAGCCTCAGAGCCACAGACAAAGTCCAACGAGACATCGAAGACATCTTAGCCACAAAGAATTGGTTCTATGACCGGAGAAAAAACTACTATCTGAATCACGGGAAACCGCCTAGTCGTATCGTTTCGATGACTCAAATGTCTTGGTGTGTCTTATCGCTGCTGCACGGACAACCACATCAATGTAATCGGTCGCGGCCAAAATATATGCAATCAGAGTCTGCATATAAGAAAATATTTTCCGAGGATTTTGACCTCACTATGTATCTCGCCTCAGTTGAATTCTGCAAGAGCATTGAGGCAGCCATGTTATCTGATGGTATAACTGACTCTCCATACGAAGTGCGCTCATATGCTGCAATGTTCAGATTTCTATATGCGCATCTGTATGCCGCTGCCGTGCTCAAAACAGACAAGCGTAGACCATTACAAATTATCGAAATTTGGAAGCGTTCAATCGACACTGCGCTTATTCAACAGATTCACTCCTTAGTGTTAAAGCAACGCGTAATGCTACGTGAGTCGGGGCGATCTTTGCGGAAGATGCATCGGAATGAAGAATTTCAGTCAGAGCTAACTGCTGTATGTTTAACCACAGTGTTTAAAACCTCATCTCATGGTGTAGCAACAACTTGATTTGTTGTTACTCCCTCCCTCACCTTCCTCGGCAGCGCATCGGCCACAAGCTGATACGAATGCTCGACCAGTTCGCGCACGAGCTTCGGCGGCACGCTGCCGTCGAGCATCACGGTGTTCCAGTGCTTCTTGTTCATGTGCCAGCCGGGCTTGATGCCCTTGTATTCATCGCGCAGTTCGACGGCGCGTTCGGGATCACACTTCAAGTTGATGCGCGCCGGGTAATCCTCCGGCACGGTGACGGCGAACAGCTTGCCGCCCACCTTGTAAACCAGCGCCTCGGGTCCGAACGGCGTCGTCTCCTCCGCGCCGGGCAGGCTCAGGCAGTGGGCGATGACATCCGGCAGGTCCGTGCTCATCACGTTTTCACCAGGGCCAGCCTGAAGCGTCCGTCGTAGTGGCCGCCGGCGTGTTTGTTGCAGCATTGGAGGCAGGCCGAGGGCCTGCGAAACTTCCGCACGCGGTGCACCTGCGCCTGGCAGGCGGGGCAGGCGTAGGTGAGTTTCCGCGCCACCTCTTTGCGCGGCAGCGGCAGGCGGTGATGCGCTTTTTCATCCGGAATGCCGAGATCGGCGCAGGCCTGACGCCATTCGCCTCCGTGCGGCTCGATGCGACGGCGTCCGCTGCGGTGGTAGGCGATCAAGTGCGCCAGCTCGTGCTTCAGCGTGCGCTCCACCTGGCCTTCAAAATCACGCAGCAAAGGATTCAGCTCCACCGACCACTTCGGGTAGCGCGCGTAGCCTGCGGTGCTGCGCAGACGTGTGTTCCAAGAGACGGTGAGCAGCCGGGCACCACCGGGCAGGTCGAGCGCCAGCAGCCAGCCGCGCGCCTGAGCCTCCAGCGCCTCGTCGCGTCCATCCTTCGGATCGGATGCGGCGGCTTCCGAAGGCGGCGGCTCCACCGGTTCCAGATTTCGCACGGACTGAAACGGCGTCCACACTGGCGACGCCGTGAAGTCGAAGCAGAGCTGGGAAAAGTCACGCATGGTCACTTCTTCTTTTTCTCCTTCACCTGGTGCTCCTGCTGGCCGAGCGCGTAGAGCATGTCAGGCGCCACGGATTCGAGGATGAAAACGTTCGCGCCAATCGTGCTGCGCGCGCCGATGACCGTGTCGCCGCCGACGATCGTCGCATTCGCATACACGGTGACGTGGTCTTCGAGAGTAGGATGGCGCTTCTTGCCGCGCAGCGCCTGTCCGGCGGCCAGCGACCGCGCCACGAGGCCCACGCCCTGATAGAGCTTCACATGATTGCCCAGCTGCGCCGTCTCGCCGATCACGACACCGGTGCCGTGGTCGATGAAGAAATGCGTGCCGATCTCCGCGCCGGGATGGATGTCGATGCCCGTGCAGCCGTGTGCCCACTCCGTCATCATGCGCGGGATCAGCGGCACGTTTTCCTTGTACAAAACATGCGCCGTGCGCTGGATGGCGATGGCTTCCAAGCCCGGGTAGGCCAGGATGATTTCCTCAAAGCCGCGCGCCGCCGGATCGCCCTCAAACGCGGCCTCCACATCCGTCTGCAGCAGCGCCCGGACTTCCGGCAGCGCCAGCATGAAACGGCAGACGAGCGCCGCGGTATCCACATCCTTCGGGTCGTCGCCGCCATTGAGCCGCATGCTGCGCCGCACCTCCACGTTCAGCCGCTCGCGGATGCCAGCGACGAGTTCGTTGGTCATCAGTTCCAGCTCCTGCGACGCCACCGCCTCCTCCGAGAAGAATCCCGGAAACAGCAGGTGCAGCAGATCCTCGCACAGCGTCGCGATGGCATGCTTCGAAGGCAGATTGCCACAGTCGACATGATTGATCCCGCCCACTTCGCAGTATGAGGCCATGAGGCTGGTGACGATTTCGTTTTGGCGGCAATCCATGTGCGTCCAGCGATACCGCAGCGGCGAATGGATTCAAGCGGGGCATGGCACAAACCTCGGTTGCGTCGGAGCGCAGTTGTTCGTAATCACCGCCGCGCTGTGAATAACATGCTCCCGTCCCTCAACCAGCTCAAACTTCCCGATCCCTGGCAGCACCAGGCGGTGAACCTGCTGCGCGATGGAACGGATGTGGTCGTGAGTGCGCCGACGGGTGCGGGGAAGACGTACATCTTTGAGCTGCTGCATTCGGGACGTCATCTGCAGGGGCAGGCGATTTACACCGTGCCAACGCGGGCATTGGCGAATGACAAATACGCCGAATGGAAGGAGGCGAAGTGGAACGTGGGCATCGCCACGGGTGACATCGCGGAGAATGTGGATGCGCCGGTTGTTGTCGCAACGTTGGAGACGCAGCTCGAACGCCTCGTGCGTGGCGAAGGTCCCGCGTTGCTGGTGATCGACGAATATCAGATGATCTCGGATCACGCTCGCGGCGCCAACTATGAGGCGGCGATCGCGCTGGCACCGGCGGAGACTCGGCTGCTGCTGCTCAGCGGTTCGGTGGCGAATCCGGAGGATGTGGTGGCATGGTTGCGCGGCCTGGGGCGGAAGGCCGAAGTCGTACTCACGAAGGAACGACCGGTGCCGCTTGAAGAAGTGCCGATGGAAACGCTGCCGCAGCGCCAGCGGCAGTTTGCCAATTACTGGCCGCGTTTCGCCGCTGCGGTGATGATCGCGGATCTCGCGCCGCTGCTGATCTTTGCACCACGCCGCAAAGAAGCGGAGTCGATCGCACGCCGGCTCGCCGCCGATCTGCCGATGGGTGATCCGCTGGACCTCACACCGGAGCAACGGGCCGTGTGCGGCAAGGATCTCGCGACGTTGATCGAGAAACGCATCGCCTTTCATCACAGCGGGTTGTCTTACGGCGCGCGTGCCGGCGTGATCGAGCCGCTGGCGAAGGCCGGGCAGTTTCGCGTTATCGTGGCGACAATGGGACTCGCGGCGGGCATCAATTTCTCCGTGCGCAGCGTGCATGTGGCCGGGACGACCTATCACGACGGCCGCAGCGAGCACAAACTCGCGCCTGATGAGCTCCTTCAAATGTATGGCCGCGCCGGACGTCGAGGACTCGATGACAGAGGCCACGTCGTCACCAGCCGTGACAGTCCGTCGATCTTCGATGCGCGGCCCGCGCGGTTGCATCGCAGCGCCTTGCTTGCATGGCCGATCTTTCTGCGAGTGATGAAGCACTCGGCGTTGAAAGAGGAGAATCCGTTTGAAGCCGCGAAGCACTTCTCGGAACGACTCTTCGCCAAAGTGCCGCCGCTGCTCGGACTGGAGGAGTTGGAGCCAAATCTCGCGCATCCCGAACTCGAGAACGCGAAGGCGCTCTTCGGACTCGAAGCCACCGAGAAGCAGATTCTGAACTCATTGGGCGAATGGGAACGCAAGCACAAGCACGCGCTGCAACGCATGCCGCTAAGCCGCGTGCATGCCACGCTCACCGTTCCGGCCTTTGCGGCCAAGTTCGCGCACGGCATCGGACGTGTGGGGAAGATCCGTCGCGAGAAGGAAGTGACCTATGGTGTCGAGATCAGCCTCGGCACGCCGGATGGCGATCTCATCAAACCGACGAAGTCGATTCGACGCCTGCTGAAACTGCCGCGCAGGGTCGAGACCGTGCCGCTGGAGGAAATCACCGTGTTGTATGCTGGTGAACTGGCGAAGGCGATCCTCGCGAATGTCGAAGAAGTCATTCAAGACGTTGCGCCGGAGTTCATTGGCACGATTGAAAAGGAGAACCTCGTGTTCGCCTGCTTCGACCTCGCGCCGGTCGAAGTGATGGCCTACGAGGATGGTCATGGGCGGCTGCTTTTCAACCCGCGGGAGCGCAGCATTGTGGTGAGGAACGAAACTGGAGTCCACATGCCGGAAACGGCCACCACCGACCGCGAACCTCGCGTTGGTTCGCCCATTCATGCCTGGCGCACGCTTGGCCTCATCGACGCGGACGGCGTGCCGACCCGGCGCGGTGAAATCTTCAGCTTCTTCCAGCACGGTGAGGGGCTGGCCGTCGTCGCCGCACTCGAAGACGAAAGCTATCCCGCCGACGACCTCGTTCACCACATGGCGAACCTGCGCAGCGGCTCGAAGTTTGACCTGCCGGTGGCATGCGGTTCCGAACGGCTTGCTGCGGTGTGTCGCGACACTTACGGGTTCGTGAACCATCACGGTTACCTCGAGAACGGCCTACCGGTCGATTATGGCGAAGGTGCGGCGGAGTTGCTGGACGTCATGCTGCACCCCGAGCAGCCGGGAGCGCAGGACCTGAAGGCGGGCATCGCCGAAGGCGACATTTCCCGCGCCTACGTCGAGTGGCTCAGCCTGCTGCGGCACATCAGCCACGCCCCCGATCATCCTTGGAAGCGCTGGATCGCGCTCAAGGAGGCTGCAAAGGCTACCTTGAAGCACCACACGAAGACGCTGCGCCACTTTTTCCACCTCGACCTGCCGCCGCTGACGAACCGGCAGAAGCACGGCAAGACGCGGCATTTCTTGATGGTGAAGTAGGGAGAGGGCGGTGCCGCCCATGGATTTTTTCAGGCCGACGGCAGCAAAAATGAGCCCTCGGAGCACCGCTTTTGGCCTCCTTGTGAAATTTTTCACAAATAGCGGTTGCCGCTCTGCTGGACACCCGGATAATCGCCAACACTCCCCCTCTTCGCGGTTTCCGCATCCATGGCTACCATCATCGTACAACGTCCCAAGCTTGCCTGGCATGAACGCTGGTTCATTTCCACGCTGCTGAAGGGGCTCAAGATCACCGTCGGCCACGGCATCAAGACTTTCCTGCAGATCGTCGGCAGGAAGCCAAAAGTGACCATGGAATACCCGGAGCAGAAGTGGGACGAGCACCTGCCGGAGTATTACCGCGGCGCTCCCGCGCTGGTCACCGATGAACACGACCGCGAGCGCTGCGTGAGCTGCCAGCTCTGCGAGTTCATCTGCCCGCCGAAAGCCATCAAGATCACCCCCGGGGCGATTCCCAGTGACGACCCCTGGGCGAAGGTGGAGAAGCGGCCTCAAGAGTTCCAAATCGACATGATCCGCTGCATTTACTGCGGCATGTGCGAGGAGGTCTGTCCGGAGCAGGCGATCTATCTGCGCAAGGACTACGCCATCACCGGTCTTTCGCGCAAGGAAATGGTCCACGACAAGAAGCGCTTGTACGAGATCGGCGGCAAGCGCATCGGCTTGGTGAACAAGTGGAATGAACTGAAATAATGCCTTCGCTGTTGTTTTACCTGCTCTCACTGATCACCCTGGGCTTCGGCTTCATGGTGGTCACGGGGCGCAATCCGGTCACCTGCGCGTTGTGCTTGGCGGCGAGTTTCACCGGTCTGGCGGCCTTGTTCATCGGCCTGGACGCCTACTTCATCGGCATCATTCAGATCCTCGTCTATGCCGGGGCGGTGATGGTGCTGTTCCTCTTCATCATCATGCTGCTCGACATCAAGGCGGAAGAGGGCAAGCACCTGAAACTCGCGCCGATCGTCTCCGGCGTCCTCGTCGCCGTGCTGCTGGTGCTGCAGATCGCCACCGTCGTCAGCAGCACCGGCATCTCCGCCAAGACCCCGGAAAACACCCCGCTGGCGATGTCCGAAGCCGCCGGCAAGCTCGGCCGGGCGGCCCTGCCCACGATCACGAATGATCTCAAGGATGGCACGCTGCCGGACGCGAAACTCATCGGATTCACCCTGTTCGACCAGTATGGCTTTCATCTCCAGGTCATCGGCCTGCTGCTTCTGGTCGGCACGATCGGCGTGGTGGTGCTGAGCAAGCGCGAGAAAGGAGGCGCGGCGTGATCTCCCTGGGCCATTATCTCGTCGTCAGCGGCATCCTGTTTGCGCTCGGTCTGGCCGGCGTCATCGCCCGCCGGAACATCATCATCGTCTACATGTGTCTGGAAATGATGCTCAGCGCCGCGAACCTCGCGCTGGTCGGCTTCTCGCGTTTCCACCCCGTCAACGGCCTGCCGGACTACACCGCGCAGTCGCTCGTTTTCTTCACCATCACCGTGGCTGCCGCCGAGGTGGCCGTGGGCCTCGCCATCATCGTGGCGCTCTTCCGCACGAAGCAGAGTGTCGATGTCGAGTCCGTCACCAAACTTCAAGGATAACGCGCCGACATGAACGCCAGCATCCTCCTTCTGCTGCCGCTGTTTTCGGCGCTTATCATCCTGCTGGGCCACCGCCAGCTCAAGGGCGCTTCCGTCCTCATTTCCGTCGGTTCCTCAATCATCGCCTTCCTGGCCAGCATTGCCTTTCTGGGCGCGGATGACAACGAGGGCACGAAGATGCTTCTGCCGTTCATCGACGTGGAAGGCTTCCGTGCCGGAATCGATGTGATGAGCGACAAGCAGAGCCAGGGGATGATGTTCATCGTCACCTTCATCGGCATGCTGGTGCACATTTTCTCCCTGGGTTACATGAAGGACGACGAGGCGAGGCCGCGCTTTTTTGGAGCGCTCTCCCTGTTCATGTTCTCCATGACGGGCATCGTGTTGGCGGGGAACCTCTTCATGATGTTCATCTTCTGGGAGTTGGTGGGCTTGAGTTCCTATCTCCTGATCGGCCACTGGTATCAGAAAAACAGCGCCGCCGACGCCTGCAAAAAGGCGTTCCTGACCAACCGCATTGGCGACTTCGGCTTCATGATCGGCATCCTGATCCTGTTCGGCCTGAACCAGGGGGATGTCGCCATCGACAACCTGCAGGACGCCTTTGTGCAGGGTGGACCGCTGTTCGACGTCCAGCATTCCAATCCCGGTCTGATCACCGCCGCCGCCCTCTGCATTTTCATGGGAGCCGTCGGCAAGTCCGCGCAATTTCCGCTGCACGTGTGGCTGCCGGACGCGATGGAAGGCCCCACACCCGTCTCCGCCCTCATCCACGCCGCCACTATGGTCGCTGCGGGTGTTTACATGATGGTGCGAATGAGCTTCCTCGTCACGGCTTCGCCGCTGGCGGCTGAAATCATCGCCGGCATCGGCTGCGGCACGGCGCTACTCGCGGCGCTGATGGCCACGCAGCAGAACGACATCAAGCGGGTGCTCGCCTACTCCACGCTCAGCCAGCTTGGCTATATGGTCATGGCCGTCGGCGCCGTGGCAATGGCCGCCCAGCATGGTGAGGCGCCTCACGGCCCTGATCCGGGACACGCCGCGATGTTCCACCTCTACACGCACGCCTTCTTCAAGGCGATGCTCTTCCTCGGTTCCGGCGCGGTCATCTATGCCTGCCACCACGAGCAGGACATTTGGAAAATGGGCGGTCTGCGCAAGCACATGCCGGTGACCTTTTACACCTTCGCCATCGGCACCGCCGCGCTCATGGGCGTGCCTCTGCTGAGCGGTTTCTGGAGCAAGGAAGCCGTCCTCGGCACGGCCTACGACAGCGGCTGCAAGGTGCTGTTCATCATCGGCGCCATCACGGCAGCGCTCACTGCCTTCTACATGACCCGCCTGCTGATCGTCGCCTTCTTCGGCAAGCCGCGCACGGACTCCGCCCATCACGCCACGGAGGCGCCGATGGTGATGATCCTGCCGCTGGCCATCCTGGCGATCTTCTCGGTCATTTCAGGCTATGACATCCTCGCCACCCCGCTGCAGGCCATGAAGCCGCCGCACGTCGAGGGGCATCAGACCGTATTCTGGGCATCGATCGTCGCCCTTCTCGTGGGTGCCGGCGGGGCGATCCACCTCTATCGTGGCAAGGACAAGGATCCGGTCAGCATCAAGCTTTTCGCCAACAAGTTTTACTTCGACGAAATCTACGCCGTCATCGTCCGCGTCTGCCAGGATCGCGTGGCTTGGATCGTGACCGGTTTGGAGCGCGTCTTCGTTGACGGCATCGTCGCACGACTTCCTTCGGCGATTGTCGCGCGGCTCGGTTCCGTCACCCGCGTTCTGCAGGGCGGACACCTGCAGGGATACACCTTCCTTCTGGGCGGCGGAGTCATCGCCGCAGTCTATCTCGTCGTGTTTGTGCTGCCCCGCCTGGGCCATTGATGGAAAAACTGAATGAGCGTCCTTGAAATCATCATCGCACTGCCGCTTCTGGCCGCCTTGGCGGTCGGCCTCGGTGCGCCCGCGCGTGTCGCCTCGCTCGGAGCCACGTTCGTCAATCTGGTGCTTGTCGTCTATTCGATGGTGCAGTACGCGGGCAAAAGCGGCCTCGCCTTCACCCATTCTCGTCCGATTCTCGAGAATCCCGCGCTGAGCTTCGCTGTTGGCGCGGACGGTATTTCGCTGATCCTCGCGCTGCTCACCACGCTGGTCATGCTCGCGGCCGTCTGGCAGATCGAGGATCGTCCGAACATTTTCTTCATTTCCTCCCTGCTGATCGGCGGCGGGGCGCTGGGCGCCTTCCTCACCACGGACGTCTTCTTCATCTACGCCTTCCATGAACTCGCGCTGATCCCGACCTTCCTCATGATCGCCCTGCACGGCCGCGCGGAGCCAGCGCAGCGCAAGGCGGTCGCCTGGAAGGCCACCATTTACCTCGGCGCGGGCAGCCTGGTCCTGCTCGCCGGACTGGTCTGGGCCGTTCTGGAGTTCAGCGGCGGCGCGAAGCTGACCTTCGACCTCGAAGCTCTCCGCAATCAGGCCAAACTCACGCCGCTGCCGCTGGAGAAACAGGGCCAGCTCTTCTTCCTGCTGCTGGTCGGTTTCGGCTCGCTCGTCAGCCTCTTCCCCTTCCACAGTTGGGCCGCGCCGGCCTACGCCACCGCGCCGACGCCCGTCGCCATGCTGCATTCGGGCGTGCTGAAAAAATTCGGTCTCTATGGACTGTTGCGCATCGCGCTGCCGCTGCTGCCGCAGGGACCGCAGGTGGAGTGGGTGCAGAATGCGCTGCTCGTCATGCTGCTCGGGAACATCCTCGTCATGGGACTCGTCACCATTCATGCGAACCGCCTCGACGACACGCTCGCCAACTCCAGCGTCATGCACATGGGCTACATCTTCCTCGCCTTCGCGGCGGGCACGGACATCGCCCTGAAAGGCGCGGTGATGCTCATGTTCGCGCACGGCATTTCCATCGCGCTGCTGTTCGGACTTTGCGGCCGCATGCGGAACCAGCTCGGCACGCTCGAATACGCCAAGCTGGGCGGTCTCGCCTCCCACGCGCCCGCTTTCACCGTCCTGTTCGCGTTCGGCGCCTTTGCCAGCATCGGGCTCCCCGGTTTGAGCAACTTCGCCGGCGAACTCATGATCTTCGCCGGCAGCTTCACGGGTTTCAAAGGCACGCTGACCAGCCTGCACTGGACGGTGATCCTGGCCCTGTGGGGCGTGGTGATGAGCGCTGTTTACATGCTCCGCGCCTACCGCGGCATCTTCCACGGCGGTGCGAACACCGGCTTCTTCATGATTGATCCCGCTTTCTCGCAGCGCCTGCCGTTCGTTCTGCTGGCCGCCACGCTGCTCGTCACCGGCTGCTGCCCCTGGCTGCTGCTCAACCTCATGAAAACCGCCCTGCCATGAGTGTTTTCACCCTCGAAGCCGGACTCGCCCTTCTCGGACTCGCCCTTCTGATGGTCGAGGCCTTCAAACCCGACATCTCCCGCCGCACGCTCGGCTTCACCGCCATGGCAGGCACCGCTCTCGCGCTGGTATTGCTGCCCTTTTGCGGCACGACGCAGCCGGGCTTCATGGAGGCCTGGCATCAGCTCGACACGCTGGCTGTTTTTTACAAGGGCTTTGCGCTGGTCGTCACGCTGCTGGTGCTGTGGCTGACCCTCGAATGCGCCCCGTACCTCACGCGATTCACGCTCGATGGAAAGCTGACGGAAATGTTCAGCCTCCCGCTCATCGCCTGCGCCGGGATGATGTGGATGGCGTCCGCGCGCGATCTCGTCACCGTTTTCGTTTCGCTGGAGCTCGTCACCGTCAGCTTTTACGTCCTGGTCGCCTTCGCCCGCAAGAGCGCCTTCAGCCTTGAGGCCGGCGTGAAATACCTGATCCTTGGAGCGCTCTCCACTGGCGTGCTCGTTTATGGCATCGCCTGGATTTATGGAGCCACCGGCTCGATGAACTTCGCCGCCATCGGCGAAGCGCTGGCCGATCCGATCACAGGCAAGCCCGCCGCCCTCTTCGGTGCCGCGCTTCTGCTCTGCGGTCTCGGGTTTAAAGTGGCCGCCGCACCCTTCCACATGTGGGTGCCGGACGTTTATCAGGGGGCGCCGACTCCGGTGACTGCCTTCCTCTCCGTCGGCTCGAAAGCCGCCGGTTTCATTGTGCTCACCCGCGCTGTGGACGCCTTCCTCGTGGAGGGTTCGATCATCGGCAGTGAAATCCAGGCGCTGTTGCTCGTCGCCGGTTCCCTCACCGCCCTGCTTGGCAGTCTGCCTGCCATGTTCCAGACCAGCGTGAAGCGGCTGCTCGCCTACTCCAGCATCTCGCACGCCGGCTACCTGCTGCTCGCCCTCGCCTGTCGCGAAACCGCCCGTTTTGACCTGTCCTCCGGAGGCGTCGTCGCCTTCTACCTCGCCACCTATCTGCCGATGACCGTTCTCGGTTTCCTCGGCCTCGGTCTCATGCGCGCCAACGGACTCGGGGAGGATATCAAGGACTTCGCCGGACTCTCCAAGCGCAACCCCTGGCTGGCACTGCTCATGACCGTCAGCTTTGCGAGCCTCGCCGGCCTGCCGCTCACCGCCGGCTTCCTCGGCAAGCTCTTCGTCTTCCTCGGCCTCGCCGACCACGGCTACTGGGGGGCGCTGAGCTGCGCCGTCATCGCCGCTGCCGCGGGGTTCTACTACTACTTCAAGACGATCCTCGCGATGTACTCCATCGAGGGCACAGACACGCCTGCTCTTACCATCAGCACGGCCTCCAAAGTCGTCGCCGGCGCGCTGGCAGTCGTCATTCTCGTCCTCGGCGTCTATCCCAAGCCCCTGCAGAAGGTGCTCGCCGCCGACACTCCGGCGGTGGTGGCGAATTGATTGACATCATGTCGGGTGGCGGGGTTTAATCCCCACACATGAACCGCCTCGCCCTGCTCTGCCTAGTCTTTGGACTTCCGGTATGGACCCAAGCTCAGGAGAGGCGCGTGCCAGTGCTTTCCGCGAATCTCGACGCCCTCCTGAATCTCGCCGAGGTTTGGCAATGGACCACCGAGGACTTTGAGAAGCACTATGTCGTGAAGCTGGAAGACCAGTCCAAGCAGCAAAAGCCGCCGCAGTTTGAATGGGTCAGCAACGCCAGGCTGCGCGCGCGCTTTTCCCGCCACATGTTCAGCAACGTGGAGACAAAGCTGACGATGTTCGGCGGCTCGATCAACGTGGAGGAGGCGATCCTTGAATTTGTGAACGGCAGGGCTGCGCGGGCGACGGTGTCGTTTTACAACCGGGGGGACTCCGGCGACATCGAAGCGTCGGAATTCGACCGGATGTTCAGGACGATCGGTCAGAATCTGGGCCAGGTGACCAAGGTGGCTCCCAAGAAGCAGCTGAACTCCGCCAATGCAGCGCTGGACGTCACGAGTTGGATGTGGAGTTCGCCCGGCGGAATCGCCCTGCTGGAATACAACGAGTACAACAAGCCCGGAAAGAACACGAAGCCCGAATTCTTGCGGATGAAACTGGCCGCACCGGACCAGGCGAACTGGAGCATGGGCAAGATGGCCACCGGCGTGCAGCGCATGGAGCTCGTTCAGCGGGTCAAAAAAACACCTGACGGCGATGTCTACATTTCCGGCGTGCCAATGGTGGATCAGGGGCAGAAGGGCTATTGCGTGGCGGCGAGCTGCCAGCGTCTGTTTGAGTACATGCGCATCCCTTGTGACCAGCACGAGATGGCGAAGCTGGTGAGCGTCGATGCCGAGAGCGGTGCGAACGTGCTCGTGATGCAGAAAAGCCTGGCCAAGATCGACAGCGCCTTCAAGGTCACCTTCAAACCTCTCATCAACCCAGAACAGTATTACACATCGAGTCGCAAGCGTCGTGTGTCGGAAAAGCAGTTTGTCTCGATGGTCAGGGAGAATGTGGACAAGGGTGTGCCTCTGTTGTGGGGGCTCGTCATTGGCCAAAAGCCGGAGGACCCGCCGCTGCCAATGGGCGGGCAGGTGAGTGGCGGCCACATGCGCATGGTCATTGGCTACAATCTGGCCAAGAACCAGATTCTCTTCACTGACTCATGGGGCGCAGGCCATGAACTCAAGCGCATGGCGATGCTCGATGCTTATGACGTGACGATGGGCCTCTACTCGATGGCCCCGCGTGGCTTCTGATCACGCGGCGCGTCCTTCCTCGACGTCCATCAGATCGAAGAAGGTCACGATGTCATCGCGGTGGCCAAGACCAGCCTCGACCTTGGATTCCTCAAGACCTTTCGAGGCGGCATCGCGCCAGCCGCGCTTGTGCATGAAGCCGTTCCAGATTTCGATCTGCTCGGCATCCGGTTTGCGGCCGGTTTGGAAGCACCACTCGAGGACTTCTTCATCCGTGCCGCCTTCGAGTGTGCGCTTGGTCAGCGCATCGAAATCGACGCCCAAGAAACGGCAGACGCGATCGTCAAACGTGCGGCTGCCGGGGATGAAGCCGAGGTGGTAGCCATCGGGCAGTTTGCCCTCTTTGGCGTTGAGACGAATCTTGTCGAGGATGCGACCGAACACGGCGATGCCGCCGACGAGATCACGAGGGGAACGAATGGGAAATGCCATGCGCCTCTTTAACGAGGACGCATGGCGGAGTCAATCGGGCCGCCTTATTCGGCCTTCTTCTTCGCTGCCTTCGCCTTACCCTTGCCTTTGGCGGCACCTTTGGGCGCGGCGGCAGGAGCCACTTTCTCGCCGGGTTTCGGCAGTTTGCTCATCGCTTTCTCCCACTCAGGGTTCAGCGTGGCTTCATAGATCGCGAAGTTGCGGAAATCGACCGACTGGCCGCCGACGGTGAAGCCGGGAGAGGCCTTCTGCGTCAGGAACAGCGCATCCGCTCCCCAGGCGACGAGGTCGTCCACCTTGCCGAGCATCTTGTCGCCGACCATTTCGAGGCGGACCTTGTGCCAGCCGTCGCCGAGTTCGGTCGGAAAGCGGGCGAAGACGACGGCCTTGTCCGGGCCTTCATGGTCGTTGTCGTCACGCTGGATGGTGACGGACTTCGGCGTGATGTTGATGCGCGCCATGTGGTCCTTCACGGCGTTGATGGAGAGGCTGGTGGTGCGTGCGCCCGCGAACTTGAATTCGTATTCGATGACGAAGTCCTGCAGCTTGTTCGGCAGGCGGGTGACGGCGCCGTGCATGTCGGCTTCGAGTTCGGAACCGCGCAGCACGCCATCCACGGCCTCCCACTTGCCTTTGGCGGCCTTCCACGGAGCGCCGGCTCCGTCGCTGAGATTGTTTTCATAGATGGCCTTGCCTTGAATGGCGAGGAGCGGATTGTCTTCGGCACGGACGCCAAATGCGGCCAGAGCGAGGCAGAGGGTGAGGAGGCTGGTGTGTTTCATGGGGCGTTGAAAACGGCGCCTCCGCATCCTTGTTGCACCCGTTTTCCGGACCTGATAGAACCGACCCATGCGCACGACAGCCGTCTGCCTCCTTCTTCTCCTGCTCCGCATGCAAGCCGCCGAACCCGCCCCATCCGAAGCCTGGCTTTCCCACGCGAAGATCGCTCCGCCGATGCAGGTCCCCTCAGCGATTGATGCCTGGCAAAAGCAGCGCGTGGAGATTCGGGCGAAGCTCACTGAACTGCTCGGTGACCTGCCGCCACGACCGCCGGTTTCCACGTTTCAAGTGATCGCTACCGAGGACAAGGGAACCTACCGGCAGGAGACGATCCAGTTCGACAACGGCGCGGGCGAGATCGTGAAGGGCTATGTGTTTGTGCCGAAGTCAGCCACGCCGCAAACCAAGGCACCGGCGATTCTCTACTGCCACTGGCACGGCGGGCAGTATGACATTGGCAAACAGGAGTTGCTGCAGACGAATGCGACGCCGGTGGCTGCGGGTCCGGCGCTGGCGGAGGCGGGTTACGTGGTGCTGGGCATCGACGCGACGTGTTTTGGCGAGCGCAATGGTCACGGGCCCGACGGTCCGCAGCAGAAGGGCAGCGCGGGTGAGATGACGGCGGCCAAGTTCAATCTGTGGGCGGGACGCACGCTGTGGGGCATGATCCTGCGCGATGATCTGACCGCGCTCGATTACCTCTGTTCGCGTCCTGAGGTGGATGCGCAGCGCATCGGCGTGACCGGCATCAGCATGGGTTCGACGCGAAGCTGGTGGATCATGGCGCTGGATGATCGGCCGCGTGCGGCGGTGTGTGTCGCCTGCATGACGCGCTACGAGGAACTCATCCGCGCCGGCATGCTCAAGGCGCACGGCATTTACTACTTCGTGCCCGGCATGCTCAAACACTTCGACACCGAAGCAGTCATCGCACTCGCCGCACCACGTCCGATGCTCTTCATGACCGGCGACCAGGACGGAGGCTCACCGGTCGATGGCGTGAAGCACCTCGGCGAGATCGTCAGCAGCGTGTACGCCCTGCATGGCGAGGACGCGAAGGCGCGCTTCGAAAACACGATCTACCCCGGCGTGGGGCACGTCTATCTGCCCGAGATGTGGGAGAAGACGCTGAAGTGGATGGACCGGTGGGTTAAGAGCGCAAAGTAGCTGCTAGCTTGCGCCAATGCTCACGTTTCAAAATCTCCTCACCATGAAAACCGTCGCCTTTTTCCTTCTTCTCGCTCTGAACTCCTTCGCCGCCGACGCTCCGCTGCTGAAGGATGACTTTTCCGCCGCCAAGCTCGCCTCCCGCCGCGCTTCGCGGGGAGAATGGAAGTTTGCCGACGGGACCGCCACCTGCACTCAGGACGACGAACTCTACAAGAAGTTCAAGGATCACGGCCCCATCATTTTCTACGATCTGTCCTACACGGACGCGGCCATCCAGTTCGCCTTCAAGCCGGACGCAGACACGAAGAGCGTCGTCTACACGAGCAATGGCGAAGACGGGCACATCTTCCGCATCGTCTTCTCCAAGGCCGGCGCTTCCATCCGCGCTTTCCCGCCTGAAGGTAAGGAAGATCACACCTCAATCGCCGTGGGCTCAGAACCGGATCTCAAACTCAAGCCCGGTGAATGGACGAATGTCAGCATCGAACTACGCGGCTCCAAAGCCACGCTGAAAGTGGGTGACTTCATGAAGACCTACGAGCACGCGTCCTTCGCTCGCGCCAAGACGAACCTCAGCGTTGGCTTCGCTTTCGGCACCGTGGGTGTGCAGGGCGTGACGGTGGAGAAATAGGTGCGTTTCAGAGGCCGCCGAGCTTGCAGATGCGGTCCCAGTGCTTCTTGTCTACTGGGGTGATGGAGAGGCGGTTTCCTCGGCGCAGGATCAGCATGTCCGTCAGTTTTGAATCTGCGCGCAGCATGTCGAGCGTGACGAAGGTCTTGAAATCGACCTCCCATTTCACGTCCACCATCAGCCAGCGCGGCTCCTCGCGCTTGCTGCCCGCGTCGAAGTATTCGGATGCCGGGTCAAACTGGGTGGGGTCGGGATAGGCTTCCTTCACGATCTTCACCACGCCTGCGATGCCCGGTACGGGACAGCTGGAGTGGTAGAAGAATCCCAGGTCGCCCAAGGTCATCTGGTCCCGCATCATGTTGCGGACCTGGTAGTTGCGCACGCCATTCCAGGGTTCCGTCTTTTTCGCCCGCGACTTCAAATCGTCGAATGAAAACACATCGGGTTCGGATTTGAGAAGCCAGTGGTTCATGCAGGCGGGAAGCGAGCACGGTCACGAACCAAAGCCAAGCCGATTTCCCCGAACAGGCGAAAAATAGCGCGACTCAATCGGCGGTCGGTAACTCTGGAACGCGGAAAGGTGGATGCGACCTGTTCGTTGATGTTCGCCGCTTCCTGCGGAGTCCCATGAAATCATTCCTCGCCACCCTCATCCTTGCCGGCTCGGCCTTGGCCGGCATCACGCCCGCCTCTTTTGACCTCGACGCGATCCGAGATGCATCAACCTTGGAGACTAAAGTGATTCAAGACTGGCAGACCGTGGCGAAGATTAAAGGCGTGCGGCAGAAGCTGGTCGAGATCACCGTCTGCGAATGGTGGCCGGGACAGAAGGTGCGCCTGCCGGTGACGTTTTGCGTGCCGGATGATGGCAAGCCGTGTGAGAACGTCATCGTCGGCAACATGGGGCTTGCTCTGAAGCCGGCGCTGCCCAACGGAGCGATGTTGAAACTGCTCACGGAGCGCGGTGTGGGCATTGTGCTCGTCGGCATGAGCACCATTGATGCGATGGAGCCCAAAGGAACGCTGCATCTCGGCATGAAGGAGCATCTGCTCAAAACGAAGGACGCACGTTTCACCCCGGCATGGATCTGGGGAATGAGCGACATGCGCGCCCTGACGGCGGCTGCGGCGGAGAGCGCCGCTTTCCAGCCGAAGAAAGTTCTCGCCACCGGCGGATCGAAGCGCGGCGTGGGGGCGTCCATCTGTGGCATTCACGATTCACGATTCACGGCGATCCTGCCCGTCGTTGCGCCCATGTTGGGCAATCCTGGAGGCGCCTACGTGCGCGGCAGTGCCTTGAAGGAAGAGGAGGCGATGAATGCGGCTTTTCTCGATCATTTGCCGAAGGAACTGCCGGACACGGCGCGGCAGGCGCTCGAAGAACGTGACCAACGTCGCGGTGATCAGGCAATCACGGAGGCGGAAGCCGTCGCGGCCGGCTGGACGAAGGCGGAAATGCTGCGGATGAACGACGAAGCATGGAACGCTTGCCGGATCGCGATGCATCTCGATGCGGTTCGGAAGCGCGAGCTGGAGTTTTTCTATCATGTCGGCACGAATGACAACGTGTGCCCGGCCCTGCGACAGCTTGGCGAGCAAAATCCTGATTTCCCGATTTACATCTTGCCCGGTGGGCAGCATGGCGGCCCGAAGACCAGCGGTTTCACACTTCAAACACCCACCCAGCCCGAAGCAGAGGAAAATCTGCTCGCGCTTTCGCTACATCACTTCTTCGGAGCTCGTGCGCTGCCTGCGGCGCCAAAGATGGAGATCAGTCCTCAGGGCGGGAAGATCAAAGTCACCGTCAAACATGCCCAAGGCGTCACGCCGCAGCGCAACACGTTGTCATGGTGCGTGAACCGCCACCTGCCTTACACCTTCGCCACTGAGTACGATCACTGGGATTCCGTGCCGCTGGTCGCGGATGAAAACGGCGTATGGAGCACTGAGATCGTGATTCCTCGGGATGTGAAGACCATCGACTTCGTCTCGACCCACGCGCATGTGGAAAATGAGATTCCCTTTCACTTCTCCTCACCGTATCGTCGCTGGGAACCGTGACTTGCTGACATAATCACGGGCTCCGGGCGTTCTCAATTCATGGTCCGACCACCTCTCCTCCCGATCTTCTGTCTTCTTCTCGCCTTCCATTCCGCGCTTCTGGCCGCGACTCCGAATGTGGTGATCATTTTTGCCGATGACCTCGGCTACGGTGACCTGAGCTGCTACGGCTCGCCGACGATTCACACGCCGAACCTCGATCGCATGGCCGACGAAGGGCTGCGCTTCACGGATTTCTACTCGGCGGCGGAGGTGTGCACGCCAAGCCGTGCGGCGTTGCTCACGGGACGGTATCCGATCCGCAGCGGCATGTGCGGCAGCCGGCGCGTGCTGTTTCCGAATTCCGAAGGCGGTTTGCCCAAGGACGAGGTCACGATCGCGGACGCGCTGAAAGGCAAAGGCTACGCGACGATGCAGATCGGCAAGTGGCATCTCGGCATCCATGAAGGATCGCGCCCGATGGACCAGGGCTTCGAGCACCAGTTCGGACTCCCGTATTCGAATGACATGGATGCGCGGCCCGGATTGCCGAAGGGATCGACCGGATCTCCCACACCTCCAGAGGATGGCTGGAATGTGGCGTTGAGCCGCGACGGCGAAGTCATCGAAAAGCCTGCCGTGCAGACCACGCTGACGAAACGTTACACCGAGGAAGCGGTGAAGTTCATCACCGAGCAGAAGGACAAGCCGTTCTTCCTCTATTTCGCGCACACCTTTCCGCATGTGCCGCTGTTTGCTTCGCCCGCATTCAAGGGCAAAAGCCGCGGCGGCATATTTGGCGATGCGGTGGAGGAACTCGACTGGAGCGTCGGCCAGGTGATGGACGCGCTGAAGAAGAACGGCATCGCGGAGAACACGCTCGTGTTTTTCACCAGCGACAACGGTCCCTGGCTCATCATGGGCAATCAAGGCGGCAGCGCGGGACTGCTGAAGGATGGCAAGGGCAGCACGTGGGAGGGTGGCATGCGCGTGCCGGGCATCGCGTGGATGCCGGGCCGCATTAAACCGGGGGTCACGCATGAACTCGCGAACGCGATGGACCTCTTCACCACGGCGGTCGCGCTCGGCGGTGCGAAGACGCCCGATGTGCCCGTCGATGGCGTGGATCTGTCGCCGCTGCTGTTTGAATCGAAGCCGCTGCCGCAGCGCCCCTTCTTCTACTATCGCGGCGACCAGCTCTTCGCCTGTCGTCTAGGTGAGTGGAAGGCGCACTTCCGCACGCAAACCGGCTACGGCCAGCCCAAGGCGGATTCGCATGTGCCGCCGCTGCTGTTTCATCTCGGTCTCGATCCTTCCGAGAAACGCGACGTCGCCAAGGATCATCCCGACGTGGTTGCGCAGATCGAGCAGGCCGTGAAGGAGCATCAGGCCGCGCTGGTTCCCGGCAAACCGCAGCTTCAGTGAGGTGACGTCGCCTCGTGTCTTACCCATCCTCATCGAATGACCATGCATCTGTCTCATCGTCTCTCCATCATCGCCATTGCCGCTTCATTGGGCTCTGTCAGCCTCGCGGTTGAAAATGCGGCGTCGAAAAAGCAAACGGGCGCCAAGGCGGAAGCCGGTTCGAGCGCCTTGTCACGCAGCCAGAACGACAAGGACGCGAAGAACCGCAAGTCGGACAAGCCGCCGCCACCGCAGGATCCGGAGCTTGAGAAATTCGGCATCTACGCCGCCACGGCTCCGAATGCTGCGCGTACGAACGCCGTGGAGACCACGCTGCCGCTGAAGCTGGAAAAGGGCGCGCGCATTGCCTTTGTCGGCAACACACTGCTGGATCGTGCGCAGGAGTTCGGTCACATCGAGGCGCTGATCCAGCTCGCGCATCCCGATCGTGAACTCATGATCCGCAACTTCGCGTGGTCGGCGGACGAAGTGGATCTGCAGCCGCGTCCTGACAATTTCGCGACGGTGCCGCAGCATCTGGCGCGCGAGAAGATCGACGTCATCTTCGCCGCCTTCGGATTCAATGAATCCTTCGGCGGACTGGAGCGGCTGGACGAGTTCAAGGCGCGGCTCACCTCCTGGCTGGTGGACATGAAGACCAGCGCCTTCAATGGCAAAACCGGACCGCGCATCGTGCTGCTCTCGCCGGTGGCGAATGAAAATGTGCCCGGTGTTCCCGCAGCGGATCTGAACAACGAACGCATCGCCGCCTACACGAAGGTCATGCGCGAAGTCGCTGCGGAGCAGAAGGTTGGCTTTGTCGATCTCTTCACGCCCACGCTTGCCGCGATGCGTGATCCGGGCTCCACGCTCACCATCAACGGCGTTCACCTCACAGGCGAAGGCTACGCACTCGTCGCCGATGCGGTGTTTCGTGAAACCTTTGGCGAATCGGCGCCGCCGATGAACGAGGAGTTGCGCGAGATGGTGGTCGACAAGGACCGCCAGTACTTCCGACGCTACCGGCCGCTGAACACCTTCTACTACACCGGCGGGCGCAACAAGGACTACGGCTACCTCGACTTCCTGCCTGCGATGCGGAGTTTCGAAGTCATGTCCGCCAATCGCGACCAGCGCATCTGGGCCATCGCGAAAGGGCAGTCGTTCAAAGGCAGGCCGGTGGATGATTCAAACGTGCCGCCGCTCGACGAGGTGATCGAGGCCCGTGGCGCGAATGAGTGGATGACGCCGGTGAATGAATTGAAAGCCTTCAAGATTGATCCGCGCTTCGAGGTGAACCTCTTCGCATCCGAGGAGCAATTCCCCGACATCGCCTGCCCGATTTCGATGCGCTGGGATGCGAAGGGACGTCTGTGGGTATCCTGCTCGACGACGTATCCCCACGTTTATCCCGGTCGTGAGCCGAGCGACAAGATCGTCATCCTCGAAGACACCGACAAGGACGGCAAAGCCGACAAGTGCTCGCTATGGGCGGACGACATTTACATCCCGCTGTCCTTTGAACTGATCCCGAACGGCATCCTCGTGTCCGAGGAGCCGCACCTCAGCCGCATTCTCGACACCGATGGTGATGGCAAGGCCGACAGCCGTGAGCATATCTTCACCGGGTTCGGCACCGAGGACAGTCATCACGCGTTGCACGATTTCATCTGGACGCCCGATGGCGATCTGATGTTCCGCGAGTCCATCTTCCACAATTCGCAGGTGGAAACCCCCTACGGTCCCGTGCGTGCGAAAAACAGCTCCTGGTTCCTGCTGCATCCGGCGGATCAGCGGCTGACGGCCTTCGGCGGATATCCAAACACGAATCCGTGGGGCGTCACCTATGACGAGTGGGGTCATCACGTCGCCAGTCATCCGATCTTCGCGGATGCCTTTCATGCCACGAACGCGCCGTATCCGCAGCAGCATCCGTCCACCAAACTGCCCGCCTATTCGGGCGTGTGCGGTCATGACTTCGTCGATTTCGCGATGTGGCCGGCGGAGATGCAGGGCGGCTTCATCAAGGCGCGCTACAAACCGACGAACCGCATCGAAATTCACAAGTGGATCGAGAAGGATGACCACTTTGAAGAGGAATACGTCTCCGATCTGATCTTCTCCGAAAACCTCAGCTTCATTCCGGTCGATCTCCGCTTCGGACCTCGGGGTGCGCTTTACATTTCGGACTGGTACAATCCGGTCAAAGGTCATGCGCAATACTCGCTGCGCGATCCGCGTCGCGACCGAACCTCCGGCCGCATCTGGCGTGTGGTGCCGAAGGGCGCCACCTTGCAGGATCCGCCGCAGATCGCCGGCGCTCCGGTGCCTGCCTTGCTCGACAACCTGAAGCGTCGCGAGTATCGCTATCGCTACTGGACGCGCCGCGAACTGCGCGAACGCGATCGCGGTGAAGTCGCGAAAGCACTCGACGCCTGGGTGGCGGCGCTCGACAAAAACGATCCGCGCTTTCGCCATCATCAGCTTGAGGCGCTTTGGACCTACCGCGGCATCGGTCAGCAACGGCCTGCGTTGCTCGATGAACTGCTCAACTGTGAGGAACCGCATGCCCGCGCCGCTGCGACGGACCAGCTTCGTCACTCGCTCGCCGACATCCAGCAGCTCGCCGCGCGTGCGAAGGACGACAACGGCATCGTGCGCCTCGAAGCCGCGAATGCCGCGAGCTACATCGGCACGCGCGAGGCACTGGACGCCATCCTGCCGATCCTCGACCAGCCGATGGGCGATCACCTCAAGTATGCGATGACCTGCACGCTCGGCTCCGCCGCGCTGCTGCGTCACTGGCAGACGGACGAAGCCTTGAAAGCGAAGGTCGAGCCCTTCCTCAAAGCCTCCACGAAGAAGGAGCAGATCAAGCTGACCAGCGTTGGCATGAGCAACGCGGAAGGGGCGAAGTTTGACCAGCAGCCGGACCTCGCCGAGGTGCGCATCTCCTGCCTGCCAGAGCGCATGATGTACACGCGCACCAAGTTCACGGTGAAAGCCGGCCAGCCGGTGAAGCTGACGCTCATCAATCCTGACGCCACGCCGCACAACCTCGCGATCGTGCAGCCGGGCGCGCTGGAAGAAGTCGGCATGGCCGGCAACGAGATGGCCAAGGATCCGAAGGGCATCGAGCGCGATTTCATTCCCGAGTCCGACAAGATCCTCCATCACACCAAGCTCGTTTATCCGAACACCGGCGAGATCCTGCGCTTCAAGGCGCCCGCCAAACCCGGCACCTATCCCTACCTCTGCACCTTCCCCGGCCACTGGGTCATCATGCGCGGGGAGATGATTGTGCAGTAGTTCGCTCTTCGAGTCATGAAACGAATCATTGTCGCCGGCCTGTTGGCATCCGGTTTACTCTCCGCTGCGGAGAGGCCTAATGTGCTGCTCATTATGGCGGACGATTTCCGTGAATTCGGAGGAGCGTTCACGCACGATGCGGTCAAAACGCCAAACCTCGACCGCCTCCGGGCACGCGGCACCAGCTTTGACCGCGCGTATGTTCAGTATCCCGTGTGCAATCCCAGCCGTTGCAGCATGATGACTGGTCTGCGCGCTGAGCAAACGGGCGTCACCGGCAACGATACCCTGCTGCGGAAAAGGCAGCCGGACATCGTGACGCTGCCACAGCTCTGCAAGGAGAGCGGCTGGCAGGCCCACGCCTTTGGAAAACTCTTCCATCTCGGCGGCGGCAGGAATGCGGCGCTGAGGAACCAGTGGATGGATGCAGGCCGCTCGTGGCACACGGCACAGGCCTTCGAAGCGACGGCGACGGGGAGAAATCTTCTTGCAGGTCGCGACGTGACCAACGGGGCGCTCAAATGGTGCAAGTGGGGTGCGGCAGATGGCGGAGATGACGACCAGCCGGATGGCCAGATCGCACCGCGACGGTGGAGATGATCGGGAAGCTCGGTGACCAGCCCTGTTCATTGGCTGCGGTTTCATGAAGCCGCACGACCCCTTCATCGCGCCGAAAAGATGGATCTGCATCCGCCCGAATCGGTCAGGGATTTGGACTGATCCTGTGATTACGACGCCCGTCAGCGAGGAGGCCGTCGGCTTCGGTGAACACGGAAGAGCTTTTGCCAAGTTCACTCGCAGGAATGGAGCGAGCCTTTTCCGCGCCTACGCCGTACGATGACCTATGCGGATGCCGCACAGCTCGGACGCGTCTCGATGCGCTGGATGAAAAGCAGCTTCTGGGACAGGACGGTCGTCATTTTCGTCGGCGATCACGGCTACCACACCGGTGAGCGGAACTGGTGGAACAAGAACACGCTGTTCGAGCGCTCATGCCGTGCGCCGTTCATCATCGCTGCGCCGAACATCAGGGGTGGTCGCACGACTTCATCCCTCGTCGAGTTTGTCGATGTTTATCCCACGGTGGCCGATTTCTGCGGGCTCAAGATTCCGCACGAGCAGGCGGGCGTGAGTTTGCGGCCCGTTTTGGAGGATCCGACCGCGCGTGTCAAAGACGCCGCCTACACGCTCGTGACCCGTGGCCCGAAGCTTTACGCGCAATCCATCCGCACGGACCGCTGGCGGTGCACTTTGTGGAGCGACGGTCAGACCGAACTCTATGACCATGGAGCTGACCCCGAGGAGCATCATGACGTCTCGGTGCAACACGCCGACGTGGTGGCCGAATTGACTGCAAAGTTGCGGAAACTTACCCCCTCTAAGCCATGAAGCGCCTCCTTGTTCTTCTTGTCACATTTGTCCTCGCTTTGGATTCGTCCGCGGCGGAAAAGCCGAACATCCTCTTCATCTACGCGGACGACTGGGGTTTTGGCGATCTTGCCTGCCACGGGCATCCGCATCTCAAGACGCCGAACCTCGACCGCCTTGCGCGCGAGGGCACCGACTTTCATCAGTTCACCGTGTGCAATCCTGTCTGCTCGCCGAGCCGGACTGCCATCGTGACAGGCCAGTATCCGGCGCGGCATGGCGTGCATCAGCATTTCGCGAGTCATGCGGAAAACGAGGCGCGGGGCATGCCGGACTGGTTGGACCCAAAAGCGCCGCTGCTGCCGCGCATCCTGAAAGAGGCCGGCTACGCCACGGGTCATTTTGGCAAATGGCACCTGAGCGGGCAGGGAAAGGACATTGCCGCCCCGCTACCCGCCGAATATGGCTACGACGAGGCTGCGGTGTGGACGGGACCCGGACGCAATGTGTTTGAAGGCACCACCATCGAGAAACTGGCCGGCGATGCTCATGACAAACAGGGCGCCTCCTTCCTGACCACGGCGGCGGCGGAGCACGTGCTTCGATTCATACGCGAAGCTGGAGAAAAGCCGTTCTATGTGAACTTCTGGCTGCATGAAACCCATCATCTCGTCTCCGCCACTGACGAGGACAAGAAGGCTTACCCTGACACCGCCGAACCGCAGCGCACCTACTACGCCGCCGTGACGCGTGCGGACAAGCAGGTCGGGCGCGTGTTGGCGCTGCTCGACGAACTCAAAATCTCGGACAGAACCCTCGTTATTTTCTCCAGCGACAATGGTCCCGAGAACAGCCACCCGGAGCCCGGGCAAAAGTTTTACTTCACGTGGGTGACACCGGCGGGCTGCGCGGTCGCAAGCGCAGCCTCTACATGGGTGGCGTGAACGTGCCCTTTATCGTTCGCTGGCCAGGCGTGGTGCCAGCGGGGCGGGTGGACAAGACCAGTGTCCTCGCCGGCGTCGATGTGATGCCCACGATCCTCGCCGCGCTCGAACTGAAAAGCCCTCCCGGATATAAGAGCGATGGCGTCAACGTTCTGAAGGCGTTTCGTGGAGAGGACTTCAAGCGTGAGAATCCGGTGTTCTGGGAGTGGCGCGGACCGCATTCCCAGGAGGCCGACTGGCCGACGCATTCCGTGCGTGACGGTCCCCATGTACTGATCCACAACGAGGATCTGACACGTGTGGAGCTCTACGACGTCATCTCTGACCGTTCGCAGAAACACGACATCGCCTCGCAGAATCCCGCCATCGTGGCTTCTTTGAAGGCAAAGCTCGATGCATGGCGCGCCACCCTGCCGACACCATTCGCACAGTCGCCCTCGCGTAGCGTCAGCGGGCCGCCAAAAAATGCGCCTGCAAAACCGACGGTCGCCAGTCTCGAAGCGGTTTTTAAGCGCTGGGATAAAAACAGCGACGGCACGCTCTCACTGGATGAGTATCGCGACGGTCTCTCGAAAAAGGAAAACGCCGAACAGCGCTTCAAGAACTTCGACAAGGACAGCGACGGAAAACTCACCGCCGACGAGTTCGTGAAGCGGTGAGACTGCTTTAGCGACTGCCTTCTGCGGCGATGAGCGCGTCGAGTTTGGCGATGAGCTCCTGTGTTTTCTCCGGGTTCTTCGCGCTGAGATCGTTATCTTCGGCGGGATCGTCCGGGAGGAAGTAGAGCGCGTTCAAGCCGGCGGCGTCCTTGTGGACCTTGGTGGAAACCGTCGCCTGTGATTTGCCCTTCATCTTGCGGCGCACGAGCTTCCAGTCGCCCATGCGGAGGCCGAAGTTCGCGCCATTGTTGTCCTGCTGGAGCAGATGATCACGGCCTTTCGCGCCGGACTCACCAAGCAGCGCAGGAAGGACGTTGAAGCTGTCGCGACAGGAGTTGTCCGGCATGGCGGTGCCCGTGAGCGCAGCGAGGCTCGATGCGAGGTCGATGGTGCAGACGACTTCATCGGACACACCGGGCTTCACGCGACCTTTCCAGCGGGTGATGAACGGTGTGCGTGTGCCACCTTCAAGCACGCTGTATTTGCCGCCGCTGAAGGGGCCTGCGGGAGTGTGCGTGCCGAGCTTCTCGACCGCGCCGTCTTTGTAGCCGTCGTCGAGCACGGGGCCGTTGTCGGAGCAGAGCACGATGAGCGTGTTCTCGGCGAGCTTGAGACGGTCGAGCGTCTTCATGACTTCTCCCACGCACCAGTCGAACTCCACGATCGCATCGCCACGGAAGCCGAGCGTCGTCTTGCCTTGGAACCGCTCATGCGGCATGCGCGGCACGTGGATGTCGTGGCTGGCGAAGAAGAGGAAGAAGGGGTTGTCCTTGTGCGCCTCGATCCATTCGTTCGAGCGCTTCACCCATTCGTCGGCGAGATCCTCGTCGCGGAATCGTGCGGCATGTCCGCCGGTGTAAAAGCCGATGCGGCCGATGCCGTTGTGAATCGTGCCGTTGTGGCCATGCGACCAGTCCATGCGCAGTTCGTTGCGATGCGTGATGCCGGTCGGATGATTCGCGTCCGGCGCCTTGTCGCCGACCCACAACGGATCCTTGGGATCGAGATTGAGTACGCGATGATCATGCACATACACCTGCGGAACTCGGTCGTTCGTCGTGGGCAGCAGATGGCAGTAGTCGAAGCCGATTTCGAGCGGCCCGGGATTCAGATCGCCGTTCCAGTCAGGTTTCGGATCACCGAGGCCGAGATGCCATTTGCCGATCACCGCCGTGGCGTAACCGGCCTGCTTCATCAGCGATGCGATCGTCGTCGTGCCCGGTTTGATCAAGGCAGGACCGTTCGGCGGCGCGACGCCGGTGCCTTTTTGACGAAACGCATAGGTTCCGGTGATGAACGAGAAACGCGTGGGCGTGCAGGTGGAGGCGCTGCAGTAGCCGCTGGTGAAGCGCATTCCCTCGGCGGCGAGCTGGTCGATGTTTGGCGTCTTCAGCGCCGTGGCACCGTAGCAACTGACATCACCGTAACCGAGGTCATCGGCCATGATGACGATGACATTTGGCCGCTGCTCCGCAGCGAATGACGAAACCAGAATACAGAATGACGAAACAAGGTTGGCGAGGAGGCGCATGGCGCGATCAAACATGAATCGCGTGATCATGGCAACCCTGGAGGTGATCGGTTGATAAGAGACGGGGGGCATGTCGTTCACAGATGCCATGAAACGTGTGTCATTGTTGATCGCGCTGCTGCTGGGCACTGCGCACGCCGCCGAGCGGCCGAACATCCTCTGGCTCACCGCGGAGGACATGAGCCCGAACATGGGCTGCTATGGCGACGACCAGGCGCTGACGCCGTGCCTCGACGAACTCGCGAAGCAGGGCGTGCGCTACGACGGCGCCTTTTCCACCGCGCCGGTGTGCTCGCCGTCGCGTTCGTGTTTGATCACCGGCATGTATGCGACCTCGCTTGGCACGCAGCGTCTGCGCTCGGCCTTTCCGGTGCCCGCAGACGTGAAGCCCTTCACCGCGCCGCTGCGCGAGGCGGGCTACTACTGCACGAACAACGTGAAGACCGACTACAACATGCGCGACGAGCAGGACTTCATCCGACGCGCCTGGGATGAAAGCTCCAACAAGGCGCACTGGCGTGGCAAGCGCGACGGACAGCCGTTCTTCGCCGTGTTCAACTTCATGACCACGCATCAATCCCGCACCAGCGCGTGGTCGCATGAGGAGTTCGAAAAGGAGGTGGGCTCAAAGCTGTCGATGGGCGAGCGCCATGATCCCGCGCATATGACGCCACCGCCGTTTTATCCGGACACGCCGGGTGCGAAGCAGGCGTGGGCGCGCTATCACGACTGCATCACGCTCATGGATCGTCAGGCCGGTGAAATCCTCGATCAACTCGCCGCCGACGGTCTCGCCGAGGACACGATCGTTTTCTTTTACGCCGACCACGGCATGGGCATGCCGCGTGGCAAACGCTGCCTGCAGGACTCCGGCCTGCGCGTGCCTTTGATCATACGCTTTCCCAAGAAGTGGGCGCATCTCGCGCCGGCAAATCCGGGTTCTGCATCGGATCAGATCGTCAGCTTCGTGGACTTCGCGCCTACGGTGCTGAGCTTGTGCGGTGTGAAAGCGCTCACGCAGTTTCAAGGCACCGCGTTCCTTGGCGTGAATGCGGGCAAGCCGCGCGAGTTTGTGTATGGCGCACGCGATCGTGTGGACGAGGCCTTCGATGTCGCACGTAGTGTGCGCGGCGGCCGCTGGCTCTACATTCGCAACTTCATGCCCGATCTCTCGTGGATGCAGCCGGAGGGTTACTCGGATCAATCGACCTTCCGCCGTGAGCTGAAACGCCTCGCCAAGGAGAACAAGCTCGAAGGCGGTGCCCGGATGTATGCCTCACCACGCCGGCCGCTGGAGGAGCTTTACGACACGCAGGCCGATCCAGCGCAGCTTCACAACCTCGCCGATGATGCGGCACATCAAGCCACGCTGAAACAGATGCGGGAAGAACTGAATCACTGGCAGCTAGAAACTCGCGATGCCGGCTTCTTTACCGAGCCTGATCTGTGGTCGCGTCTCAAGCCGGGCGAAACACCGTGCGGCATTGCACAGGTGGACACGCGGTATCCGCTCGCACGGCTTCTCGATGCCGCCGATGCCGTCGGACGTGACGATCAGGCCGCGAATCAGCGTGCTCTGCTTCACGATGCCGATGCAGGCGTGCGATACTGGGCCGCGCTTGGCCTGCGGGCGCGGCCCGGCCTCGATGATCAGGATCGCGCCGCATTGCATGCGGCATTGCAGGACGTCTCGCCCGTCGTGCGTGTCGAGGCCGCCACCGCGCTCGCCGCGCATGGCGAGGCCACGCCTGCCCTGCCCGTGCTGCGGGAGGCATTGGGTGACCCTTCACGTGAGATCGTGCTTCACGCCGCACGTGCGCTGGAACTTCTTGGTCCGGTAGCGGCTCCTTTGCACTCCGACATGCAGTCGGTGCTGGAAACCATGCGCGAGGCGGAGAAATCCCATGATACGATGGCGATGTTTGTGCGTTTCGCTCTCGAGGCCGCCCTCCAACCCTGATTCACCCGACCATGACCCGACTGCTCGTTTTCCTGTCTTCGCTTTTTCTCATTGCCACGTCGTTCGCCGCAGAAAAGCGTCCCAACTTTCTCTTCATCCTCGTCGACGACCAGTCGCCCTTCGATTTGAAGATGTACAATCCGCAATCGACGCTGCAGACGCCGAACCTCGACAAGCTAGCGGCGGAGGGCATGGTCTTCGACGGCGCGTATCACATGGGCTCGTTCAGCGGCGCGGTGTGCATGCCCTCGCGGCACATGATCATGAGCGGACGCACCGTGTGGCATCTGCCGCCCGCGCCGTGGGGCTCCAAGACAAGCCCGCCGCAGCTCGAGCAAAATACGATGCCCGCCGTCTTCAATCGCGCCGGTTATGCCACCATGCGCACCTGCAAGCAGGGCAACAGCTACGAGGCTGCAAACAAGCTCTTCACCGTTCGTCACGATGCTTCGAAGCGCGGTGGCACGGACGAAAGTGGCAGCACCTGGCATGGTGACCAGGTCATGAACTATCTCGGCGACCGCGAGACCGCGAAGGACACGAATCCTTTCCTCATTTACTACGGCTTCT
>JAWLBG010000008.1:0-140180 GCA_041395065.1 Prosthecobacter sp.
AGAACGGCATCACATCATGCAGCAGTGTATCGCGGTAGAGCGTGCGCAAAGACTCGCGATACTCTGGATCAGTCAGGTCGGGATTCATCGTCGGACTTTTGGACTCGAATGCCCACGAATCCAACGCGGAAGGATGAGATTTCGGGATTCTTTCCCGCCACGCCTCAATAGATCAAGGATGGGCACGCCGCAGTTGCGCAAGCCCACCGACCAACTGCCCGTCGACTCGTCGCATACCTTTTAAATCAAGATCCCTCATGCCTGTTCAAGATTCGGCATCAAGATCTCGTTGAACATGGCTGGATGGCGCCGGTATTGAACTGTTGGCGAATTCAACCTTCCGCCTCCGATTCCCAGGCCAGTCCATCATGAAAGTTTTTTTCGTTTTCGTCGCCGCCACGGCATGTTTGTGCGGCTCGTCCTACGCCGCCCCCGACCCCGCGTCGCCTGACATGCTGGCCGGACCTTGGCTGCCGGATAATCCCCATCGGCTGGACTTCGGGCGATTGCCCCGGGTTCCCAGCGAGCATGCGATGATCAGTGACGTGCGCGCCGTCGGCAGCTCTGTGCAATCCCTGGACCTAAAAAGCGGCGGTGTGAACCAGCACAATTACCTAGCGCATCACGACGGCCGCTTCTGGGCCATGTGGAGTGACGGACCGGGCATCGAGGACCGAGTGGGGCAGCGGGTGAAGTTTGCCATCAGCAAGGACGGCTTGACCTGGAGCAGGCCTGAATTTCTCACACCGATCCCGCCGAATTCCGGTCCAGACTCGCCCCATTACGGCACCCGCACGGACAAGGGTATGCGCTGGATCGCCCGCGGATTCTGGAAACGCGACGGTGAGCTCCTCGCACTGGCATCACTCGATGAAGCCGCCGGCTTCTTCGGAAAGAGCCTCGAATTGCGCGCCTTCAGATTTGATCGGGCCGATGCGGAGTGGCGAGACGCCGGCGTTGTCTACAAAAACGCCATCAACAACTTCCCGCCGCTCAAACTTCAAACCGGCGACTGGATGATGTCACGCCGCATGTTCGACTACAAAACCAGCGGCGTGCACTTCCTCGTCGGCGGCGTCAAGTCTCTGGATGATTGGGAATCCTTTCCCGTGCTCGGCAGCGCGTCGGAGCTGAAAGCCGAAGAACCCGACTGGTGGATTCTGCCCGACAACCATCTCGCAGCCGTTTTCCGCGACAACCGCCGCAGCGGCTTTCTTTACCGCGCGTTTTCCACCGACAACGGACGCACCTGGAGCAAACCGGTGAAGACGAACTTCCCCGACGCCACCTCCAAAGTCAGCGGTCTCCGCCTCAACGACGGGCGCTACGTGCTCGTCTCGAATCCGAACCCGAAGAAGCGCGACCCGTTGACGCTCTCAATCAGCGACGACGGAATCGTCTTCACCAAAATGCTCTACCTCGTCGGTGGTCGTCACATCGACTACCCGCATGTCATCGAGCATGACGGCAGTCTCTACATTGCCTTCGCCGGTGGCAAACAAAGCGTCGAGGTGCTGAAAGTGAAACTCAGCGACATGGACGCCGTGCAAATGCCTGCCAAGCAATTGCTGGCGCCCTTCGAATCCAAGCCTGCAGCCAATGTCACCGACTGGATCGATCTCGGCAACGAAGGAGAAACACTCTACCTCGTGGCTGAACTCACCGTGCCCAAACGTGGACAGACCGCCAAGCTCGGTTTGGGCACGAGTTCAGGACTGGAACGCGTGGTCGTCGGTGTCGATGCCGCAGGAATCCTCACCGCCAGGATTCAACCGGGCGAAGCAAAAGGCCCGGAATTGAAGGAAGGTGAGACGATGTCGCTACTCGTCCGCATCGTGGGTCATCAGACCACGCCAGATGAACTGTTCGTACAGACCGGACCTGCGGGCGGCATTCCAGCCGAACCGAAAGATGGAGCATGGACGCTGAGCAACTCGAAAGGCAACACTCAGGCGAATCTCGCCGTCGCCACGACCACGTCGCAGGCATTCAAGAATGTCCGTGTCGCGAGCAGCCGTGCCACACTCGCCAAAGCGAAGCCGGTGAAAACAGCTTCGGCGAAGGCATCGACGGCGCATGACCTTTCACCACCGCATCCCGTCACCAATCCGAAAAGCGCCCTCATGCTCGCAGGTGAGGGCATTCCTGCCGACACGCATCGCATCGACTTCAAAAACCTGCCTCGCATCCCGTCTCAGCATGCGGTGATCAGCGATGTGCTGGCGCAGAACGGTCATCGCGTGAACCAGCACAACTACCTCGTGCATCACGACGGCCGCTACTGGGCGATGTGGAGCGACGGACCGGGTGTATCAAACGGGTATGGCAAAGTGCCGCACCATGATCAGGCCGACCAGCATGTGTCCTTCGCCACCAGCGAAGACGGTTTGAAGTGGAGCGCCATCGGCGACATCTGCGGAGCACCCGATGCGGGCTACGGCTGGATCGCACGCGGCTTCTGGATGCGCGAGGGAAAGCTTCTCGCGCTCGCCAGTCGCTACAAGGCTCCCGGTTACGCGGGCGATGGCTTGTCGCTGCATGCATTTGAAGTCGTGCCCGGCGACAAGCCTGCGTGGAAGCATCTGGGACTGCTGGCGGACAACTCGATGAACAACTTCCCGCCGAAGCAACTCCCAAGCGGTGAGTGGCTCATGACGCGCCGTGATCAGAATCAAGCCGTGCATTTCATGCGCGGCGGCGTGACCGCCTTCGACGATTGGACGAGCGTCCCCGTGGTCAGCTACAAGTCGGACGGCCTCGCCGCGGAAGAACCGTATTGGTGGGCGCTTCCTGACGGCCATCTGTGCGCTCTGTTTCGCGACAACAACAAATCCGGTTTCCTTTATCGCGCCTTTTCGACCGATGAAGGCCGCACCTGGACCAGGCCGGTGCAGACGAATTTCCCCGATGCCGCCTCCAAATTCAGCGGTGTGCGATTGCAGGACGGACGCTATGTCCTCGTGTCCAATTCCAACCCCATGATGCGCGATCCCCTCACGCTCGCTCTGAGCAACGACGGCCTCGTGTTTCACTCGCTCGGCTACCTCGTCGGCGGTCGTCACATCGACTACCCACACGTCATCGAGCACGACGGCTTCGTCCTCGTTGCCTTCGCCACGGCCAAACAGACGGTCGAGGTTCTGAAAATCCGCATCGCCGACCTGTAGCTTCGATTGGCAGTCGAAGCCTCGCCCCTGTCCGCATGACTCTACGTTCTCTGTCCATCCTTACCGCAGCCCTCCTGTACTGCGCGAACGTGTCCGCGCAGGTGCTTTCCGCACAGATGGATCGTGCCTGGGACGTGACTTGGAGCCGCTTTTACCTGCCGTCGGTGCAGACGTTTGGCGATTACATCAGCAGCTACGAGAAAGGCAAGGAGCAGTCGCATCTACCGACCGCCGAGGAGGTGAAACGCCAGTATCCGAATCCCTGCGGATACAGCACGGGCATGGAAGACGGCGCGATCCTCGGCGGCGCGATGCTCAGCGTGCTCTGTGATCGATTCGCAGTCACTCAGGACGATTCTTTGCGCGAAAAGGCCGCAAACGTGTTCGCCGGTCTGCGGCGCTGCGTCACGGTCCACGGAGTGCGTGGCTTCGTGGCGCGCAATGTGTGTCCGGAGGACGCGACGAGCACCTACATCAACTCTTCGCGCGATCAGGTGACGCACGTCGTTCACGGCATCTGGCAGTATTATCACAGCCCGTTGCCAGACGAGGCCACAAAGCAGCAGATTCGCGTGGTGCTCGCGGATGTGGCTGAACGCATGATCGCGTTCGTCACGCCTGAAAACGACTTCGACTTCTGCCGCGCCGATAGCACGCGCTGTCCGCTTGGCATCTGCCGCATGTGGAATGTGCAAGCGCACGAGGCCGCACGCCTGCCGATGATCTACGCCGCTGCGTGGGACGTGACGCGCGAGGAACGCTACCGCGAACAGTGGCGCAAATACGCTGCGGATGCGGTCGAGCAGTCCGCGAACCCCGGCGAGAACAAGCCCGCCTACGCGTTGCTGCAAATGCAGTGCTCGCTGGAGGTTTTGCATGCGCTGGAACCTGATCCGGCTCTCAAGGAACAGATCCACACGCACATGTTGCACGTTCGCGATCTCGCAGCGAAGCGCTTTGCGAACGTCCTGTCGTCGCTCGCCCAAAAGAGTCCTGAAGAGATGCGCATGCTCGGTCCCGACTGGCGCAAGGTGCCGGAGTGGAAAGATCAAAAAGGCTATCCCAATCCACAGTGGGGGCCATTTCGTGAGATCTGGCACCTCACCCGCGAGGCAGGCGAATCCGCACTCATCCTGCTCATGGTCGAACCGCCGACGCTCACGGCTGAGCAGAATGCGTCATTGAAAAAGCTCCTCAGCGGCTTCGATTACACGCACAACGCCAGTTGCGGCATCATCTACCACCTCGCGGCTTATTGGAAGGCGCGTCGTCACCAACTCATCGAACCATGAAACCACACCTCATCGCTCTTCTTCTCGCTTCATCACTCGTCTTCGCCGAAGACCCCGCACCGCCGGCGACGCAGACCTGCCAGCCAAACAAACTGATCTCCGCGGAGAAATTTGACCGACCCGAGTCTTTTGCCGACAAAAAGAAACCCGGCACCGACGGCTGGCGCGGCGGCATCGGCACCTGGAGCATCAAGGACGGCGCGGCCTATGAGATTCAGGAAGCGCCGAGCAAGAACCGCCCAAACGGTCACGAGGCCGTGTGCGAGCACATCGTGGATCTCGGCGATTACGTTTTCACTGCTGAATTCAAACTTGGTCCGTCTCCGCAGATCGGTTTCGTCTGTCGCGACTCGAATCAGCCGAACCTTCATCAGGGTCGTGTCATGATCACACCCACGGCGATCTGGATTCAAAAGATGAGCGGCATCGCCAAAGAGACCCGCCGCGAAGAACTCAAGCGCATCGAGACCAAACTCGATCCCGACACCTGGCATCGCATCACCATCGAAGTCTGTGGCGACCACATGTTTGCGAAGATCGACGATCTCACCCTCGAAGCCTCCCATGAGCGCTTCAAAGACCGCAAAGGCCGCATCGGCTTCGTCGCTAAAAATGAAGGCGCGCAGTTCCGCAACGTGGCTCTCTGGAGCGCGAAGGCGAAGAACTGATTTTCAGCCGCAAAGGAACGCAAGAAGCGCAAAGAATGAGTTGATTCATCTTTGCGATCTTTTGCGGCTAATCGAATCCCAACCAGCCTGATGAAAACTGTCTTTGAACTCTGCGACTTCATCCGTGAAACCTCGTATGCCATCCACGAGTATCACGGCCACGAGGCACCTGGAGAAGGTATATGAGAATGCATTGGCTCATCGGCTCCGCAAAGCAGGGTTGAAAGTCGAGCAGCAACATCCGATCAAGGTTTACGACGAGGATGGGACGATCATAGGCGACTACTTCGCCGACCTCTTTGTCGAGGATCAACTCATCATCGAACTGAAGGCCGTCAAAAGCATCGCTGACGAGCATGTGGCTCAGATCCTTGGCTACCTGAAATCATCGCGCATCGAACACGGCCTGCTCATCAACTTTGGCAGCTACCGCTTCTACATCAAAAAATACGCCCTGACTCCCAGCTCAAAGGAAAAGCCCTGAATTTCCGCCGCAAAAGAACGCAGAGAACGCAAACAGTGAATTGATTGAGTTTTGCGCTCCTTGCGATCTTTTGCGGCCAACTGCCAACTTCACTCCCACCCACCAACGAACCATGAAAACGCCTGAAACATCCCCTTCATCATCCCGCCGCCGTTTCGTCAAACAATCCGTCGCCGCGGGCCTCGGCTTCAATTTCATCCCCGCCTACCTGACCAGCGCACGTGCCGCGGACAATCCGAAGCTGCCGCCGAGCCGACGCATCCATCTCGGCTGCATCGGCGTCGGCGGACGTGCGGGCAGTGTCATTCCGGGACTCACCGCGGCAGGCAACGCCGTGCCGGTGGCCTTCACCGATGTGGACTTTGTCGCAGCGAAAGGCCTTGAGAAAAACCTGAAGGCCTTCCCCGACGTGAAGCGCTTCAGCGACTTCCGCGAGATGCTAGACAAGATGGGCAAGGACATCGACGCCGTGAGCGTAGTGACGCCGGATCACACGCACTTCACCGCCGCGATCAGCGCGATGGCGCTCGGCAAGCATGTGTATGTCGAGAAGCCGCTGACGCACACCTTTGAAGAGGCGGCAATCCTCATGCGCGCCGAGAAGAAGTTCAATGTGGTGACGCAGATGGGCAACCAGGGGCACACCTCCGCCGGTGCGGAGCAGTTCAAGCAAATGCTCGCGGCGGGCATCGTCGATGACATCGTGAAGATCGACGCCTGGAAGTCGCCTTCCCTTTGGTTCATGAACGCGGCGGAGCGTGCGCTCGTGAAGGGCTATCCGCCTGAAGAACCGAAGCCCGAGTCCCTGAACTGGGACCTCTGGTGCGGCCCGCAGGAGGTGAAGCCCTTCAGCAAGATGTATCACCCGTTCAACTGGCGCGGATTCCACCTCTACGGTGGTGGCATGTTCGGCGACTGGGGCGCGCACATCATCGACTTCGCGCACGACAATCTGAAGCTGGGCCTGCCGACGCGCATCACCCCCATCGCGCTGGCGGATTACAATCAAGTCAGCTACCCGCTGAGCTCCGACATCGTTTTTCAGTTCCCGGCACGAGGCGAAAAAATGCCCGCGGTGGAACTGCATTGGAAAGCCGGTGGCGACACCAAAATCGAGATCCCGGAGAAGTTTGGCGATCCAGGTCCGGACGGCAAAGTCGTGATCCCTAACCCTGGCAACACCGGCTCCCTCCTGCATCGCAAGCAGGGCGACTACCTCGTGCAGCGCGGCTCGCATGACCGCCATTCGCTCGTCTATCCGCGATCGAAGATGGTCGAGTTCAAAGATGCAATGGCCCTGCATCCGACGAAGTACAGCCATCAGGAAAGCTTCATCCAGGCCTGCCTGGGCAATGGCACCACCGAGTCGCCTTTCAGCGTCGCCGGCGTGCTGACGCAGGTGTTGAATCTGGGCACCATCGCCGAGTATCTGAACGTCGATCTTCAGTTCGACCCGCAGACGAAACGCTTCGTCGGCAACGAGGAAGCCAATGCACGCCTCGCAGGCCCGACTCCACGCGCCGAGTGGGCTGACTGCTACAAGCTGGCTTGAAAGCAGAACAATCAGCCTGCGCACCCAAGCGCAGGCTGGAATTTTTGGGCGAATGAGCGGCTGACTGGCAACGAGTAGAGTTGCAGTCATCATGCCACAGCCTCCAGACCATCCCCAGCATGACCAATTCATCCGCCTCTATGCGGACGGAGCATAGGTAACGCGGCATACGCTCACGCAGTCTCTTGTCTCGTGGGCCAGATCCCTCGGACGTGATTTGGAATTTTTTTCCGCCTTCCGTCATATAGTGCGCTGCCCGGCGGCCATTCCTGGGCAAATGAATGAATCCAGAAGAACTTTCGCACCAGCTCGCGGCTTTGCACACCGAAGTCTTCGGATGGGCTTTGCACTGCTGTCACGGCGACGCGACGCTAGCGGAGGAGGTCATGCAAAACGCTTATGTGAAGTGCCTGCAAGGGCGGTTGCGCCACGACGGCACCGGCAGCGTGAAAGCGTGGTGGTTGGAAGTCATCCGCTGGACTGCACGCGAGGAAAGGCGCGGGCGTGTGCGCAGCGAAGGGCGGCTGGCGGCGTGGCTGCGGGCGTTGTTTGGAGGCGACGAGGAACCGGCGGACACTCAACCGCACCCGGCGCGGCAGGTGGAGCTGGACGACGAAGCGGCACGACTGCGCGGGCTGCTCGCACTGCTGCCTGCACGTCAGGCGGAAGTGCTGCATCTGGTTTTTTACGAACACCTGACGATCTCGGAGGCAGCGTCGGTGATGCGCGTGAGCCTCGGCTCGGCGCGAACGCACTACGAACGCGGCAAGGCGCGGCTGCGCGAGTTGCTTGAACAGGAGAAGCCATGATGAACGACGACGAACACGATCTACAAAGGCGCTTTGATGGATGGTCTGCGCAGGAACGTGATTCCATGCCAGACTTCGAGCGCGTGTGGCGGCGCGCGGAACGGGTGGCGACGCAGCCAGACACGGCGGCGAGCCTTGCGAGGTGGCGGCCGCGACTGGCAGTAGTGGGAGTGCTGGTGCTGTTCGCTGCCGGAGTCCACTGGAGCACGCGCGAGCGCGCTGAATCGTGGGACGAGCAGTTCGCGGCGTTCGAGGAAGAATTGGACATGCTGCCGCTGCCTGACGCCGAGCCGACCATGGAACCTGGAGCGCTCGAACTCCCCACCGACTTTCTGCTAGCTGGTGTGGACGACAACAATTCCGACCGAATCCGCCGATGAAAGCCATTCACCTATTTATTCCCGCTATCGCCACCATGCTCGTGTGGTCTTCCGCGTTTGGTAGTTCCGCCAACGACACCCTGCGCCTCGCGCTTCCTTCGGCCGAGGTTTACCTCCAGCAGCGCGCGGCGCTGGCGCTGACCGACGCGCAGACTGCCACCGTCGAATCAGCCATCGCGACCATGATCCGTGAGTCCCATGAGATGACCCCGCAGCTTGAGGCGCGCAACCGCGAGCTAGTGGCAGCTGTGGAAAATGCCTCGACCAGCGCGGAGGAAGTGCAGGGCAAGCTGGAGGCTGTCTTCGAGGTGGAGAACCGGCTGAAAGCCGCGCGCCTGCGCGCGAACCTGGCGGCGCGCCGTGCTGTCACGTCGGAGCAGTGGAAGAAACTTGGCGAACTCCTCGTAGCCGCCGCCAGCACAGAGCCGACGCGCGATGACTTGCGGGAGAAAGTTCAGCGCATGCGCGAGCTGACCAGGGAACTTTTCCCGGATGGCCTGCCAGTGGAACTGCGCCGTCTTTACAGTGAAGCTCAAAACGAAACACGCGCCGGCCAGACCGCAGGGGCGGCGCGGCTTTTTGACCAAATCATCGCGGAAATGGAGAGCCGCCGCGCCGCAACCCTTCCCAAGACCCGATGAAAGTCGTTTTTGCCATCGCCCTTGCCTGCGCCAGTCTCGCCCATGCTGCCGTCACGCCCTGCCCGCGCGTGCCGAGCGATGAGGCAAACGCCCACTTCAGCGTGAAAGTGAACGGCGCTCCTGTGGATGCGTGCTCCACCACGATGAATGTCGGCTACGCACATTTTGCCTTCGCAGGCACGGTGAAGGTCGAAATTACCGCGAGCGAGGACATAAAGACTTTCGACCTCAGCCCGCATCGTCTCGGCCTTGAAGCAAAAACGGATGGCAGGACGCTCGCGTTTGAACTGTCGAAGCCCGCGAAGCTTCATTTGCAGGTGAACAATCTGCCGCGCTTTTTTCTTTTCGCGGATGCGCCAGAGGCACCTCTTGCCAAAGAGGGCATTTTTGACCTCCAAAGCTTCGGTGTCATCAGTTCGGCGGACAAAGTGCAGACAAAGGCCATTCAGGCTGCCATCGACGAGGTGGCGGTGAAAAAGGGAACGCTCCTCGTGCCACCGGGCATCTACCGCACCGGCGAGCTGCGGTTACAAAGCAATCTGAGGATTCATCTTGCAGCAGGTGCCATTCTCAAGGGCACGGGCAGCCTTGAGGATCATCCGACGGGGGAGTTCGGCACTCAGCTCATTCATTTCCTCGACTGCGAGAACGTCCGTATCACCGGGCGCGGCGTGATCGATGCCCAAGGCCGTGCGTTGCGCCTCTCCGGCAAGAACGCCTCCGCCACGCGCAGCAAGCTCATCCGCTCCTTCCGCGCGCGAAACATCGTCGTCGAAGACGTTATCCTGCGCGATTCCGGCTCCTGGGGTGTGCATCTCATCGAGTCGGAGGATTTGCGCTTCACCGGTGTGAAGCTCATCTCGAACACAATTCATGACGATCCAGGCTTCCCGTGGGAGTGCAACACGGACGGCTTCGACCCCGACAACTCTTCCCGAGTGATCATCGAACGCTGTTTCGTCAGCAGTAACGACGACAGTATTGCCGTGAAGTTGCGCTATGGAACACGGCGCGATGTGAGTGACATCGTGTTCCGCGACAATGTGTGCTGGACGGTGAAATCCGCGCTCAAGATCGGCAGCGAGGTCTATGAGAAGCGGCTCTCGAATGTGATCTTCGAGAACAACAACGTGATCCGCGCCGACCGCGGCATTGTCGTCTATGCTTATGACGGTGGCACCGTTGAGAATGTGCTGTGGTGCGGCAACTACCATGAGTTCATCGGCGGCGACACGAAGCGGATGCACATGGAGATCAAGCTCAATGAGGGCGAGGGCAAAGGGCAGTTGAGCGGCCTGCTCATCCAGAACGAGACTTTCGAGCGCGAAGCGGAAAACCGCTCAAAGCTCCAGGGTCTCGATTCCGGCCATCAACTCGACGGCGTGACTTTCGACAACCTCCTCATCGCCGGGAAAAAATGCCGCGATGCCAACGACGCGCGCATTGAGGTCTCCCGCCATGTCCGGGGTGTCGTCTTCAAGTGACTCAGATTAACCCCAAACCATACCAGAACCATGAAGCCATCCATCCTGATCCTTGCCGTCTCACTGCTCCTCGGCGCAGCCGCTTTCGCGCAATCATTCGATGCGGCACGCTTCCGAGAGCTTCGCGAGAAATCCCGCAGCGGCACTCTCACACCGGAGGAGAAAGCTGAACTCGACGCCGTGATGCAGGCCCGCACCGGCGGCAGACCTGCCCCACCCTCCACTCCACCCGCACCCCCGTCACCCACACCAATGCCACCAAAGCCGGGCACGGTGACACCGACCACACCGCCTGCCGCTCCACAGTCACGTGAGGAAATGCGGAAGAAACGCATGGATGAGTTTGCGGAGCGGCAAGAGTTCGTCTTCGCCCGCTCGCGTGAGTTCCAGAAGACCGCGCTCGCCGCTGCTGCTTTGCGGAAGGCTCCGTCGCATCCACCACGCGCGTTATTCGTGAACAATGAAACAGGCGATGACAGCGCCAGCGGTCTCGCTGCGGACAAGGCGGTCAAAACTCTCGCAAAGGCCGTGTCGCTGCTGCTGCCCGGCGACACGCTGCACCTTGCGGTCACCCGCCAGCCCTATCGCGAGACGTTGCGGCTCGGTGATGACTTCGGGGGCGTGGCGGGCAGGCCCATCACCATCGAGGGCCACGGCGCGACGATTACCGGCAGCGACCCACTGCGGCTCGACGGTTGGGTGGAGGCGGGCGAGCCGGGACTCTACAAGAGCGCCAAATTCATCAACGAGCTGGAGGAGTTCGACGATGGCTCCAAACTCATGCGCGTCTATTTCATCTTTGACGGAGTGATGCAGCACATGGGCCGCAGCAGCAAGGGTGCGAGGCCACATTTCAAATCGCCGCAAAGCCTTCAGGCCGGCGAATGGTCTTATGTGGAATCTGAAAAGACGTTTTACCTCAAAGTGAACGGCAAACTGGCAGATGCAAAGATCGAGGCACCGTATCGACGCAACGGCGTGGGCATCCGCTCGCCGAAGGTCGCGCTCACGCATGTGGTGATCAAAGACCTCATTGTCTGCCATGTGCTGAACGACGGCTGGAACCTCCACGGCACCACGCAAGACCTGCTATTGAAAAACATCGCCGCCTATGAGTGTGGTGACGACGGAATTAGCCCGCACGAGACATGCGAGGTGGAGATTGATGGTTTCTGGTCGGTGGGCAATTCGACCGGCATGGGCAATGGCAACCTCAGCGTCACCAAGGCGCGCAATGTCCATCTTGAGGGCAACCTCGCTCATCAGCTCATGACCGGCCACGCACCCCTCACCGAGCTAAGCAACTCAATCATCATTGCCCCTGCCGGCACCGAGCCCATCAACGTGACCAACGCGCAAGACACGCGGCTGATCATGGACAACGTGCAGATCACCGCCCCCGCCACGCAGAAAGTGCTGAATGTCGTAAACGGTCAGATCACTGCCAAGCGTGTCACCAGTGACGGGCCAATATGGGAAAATGCAGGCACAATCGAGTTTATCGACAGTCTCATTGGTCGCCCAGTGACAAATCTTCCCGGCGGCACGTCAAAAGGCGAAACGCACGGAACGGGTGCGGCTCCTGCCGAGTTTAAGATTCCGCCGCGTCCGGTGCCGCATCCAGCGGCCGGGAAGTTCAGCACACTCGTCGCGGCGTTGAAAGACAAGTAAAAGGTGCTGTGCCAAATCATTCGCGGAGTTCGCGTCTGAGTGGGGCAGGTGTCTGACAAATAGTTGATTCGCGGTCATGCCGGCGAATGACAACCACGAGGCCTACGACTACGCCGAGCGCGTGCGCGAGCGGCTGCCGAGGCGCTTGCAGGAACTGCGGGAGGCAGTCGGTCTGAGCATGTATGGGCTTTGGCTCAAGTGTGGTGTGTCGCGGGACACCATCAGCCGCATCGAGGCAGGAGACACCATTCCCGGCGTGCATGTGCTGGCGCGGCTGGCCTGGGGTGTGGGGAGGACGATCACGGACTTCTTTAGCGGGATGGAGGACGAGGGCGGACTTTGAGATTCGGAGATGGGGAGACAATTCCTCTCCCAGTCTCCCGGTGCAGCCGTTCTCCTCGTCTCCAAGTCTGGAAAACCCGTCCTGAATATCGGACTAACGGCAGGGCCAGGGGCTGTGCTCTCATCGCGGCCATCACACCCGACGCCCGCGATGAATCCGTTCTCCCGCCCTGCTCGCCTGATTTTGCCTCCAGAGACCGCTTTCCGGCCCGGAATGGTGCGTTTCCCCCTGAAAATGGCCGCCCCATTTCGCTCGGGGTGCTCCATGAGCACGGCGGGGTGGCTACTCCGCCGCTCGGGGTGGCCCATGAGCGGCGCGGGGTGCTCCTTGGCCCGCTCATGGACGGAGTTCCTCGCTTCGGGGTGTTCCATCACCGGCTCGGGGGTGTCCATAGGCCGTTCGGGGCGGCTCCCCATTTCCCGGAGGGAACACCCCGGCGCAGGCATGGAAGACCCCGCCGTGAGCATGGACCACCCCGGCAGTGCCGGTGAGGACCCCGCCGCAGCAAGCGGGCACCCGAAATTGAACGGGACAAACGCCTTTCCGGGTAGGGCGGCTGGTCCTCCAGCCGCCGCAGACGGCGCGTGGAGAACCACACGCCCTACCCGCCGTACCCCATGAACTGGGACCAAGGCACCTGGGACAGCGGCTTTTGGGATGCACCGCCGACACCGCCTGCCTCCGACTATTTCAACCCCCAACGCAAACTCAAACCACACACCCAAATGAAACGCACCAACTACTACCCCAGCCGCATTGGCGACCAGGTGAACTGGCTCGACAACTACGCGGAGAAACTCCCGATTCACGGCCCCACGCTCGGCGTCATCGCCGGTGACATCACCGACAGCGTGAATGACGCGAAATACGCCAACTACGTCCTTGGCACCTGGCTCAGCGTCGTGCGCAACTTTTCTCCATCAACCACCGATGCCGTGGACGACGTGCTCACCGGCAGCGGCACCGATCCGATGGTGCTGCCCACCTTCACGGCGCCGGCCTTGCCCGCCAGTGTGACCGCTGCACTGCCTGGCACGCTCACGCGCATCTTTGCGCTTATCGCCAAGATGAAGCTCGCGCCCGCGATGACGGAGGCCATCGCCACCGATCTCGGCATCATCGGCTCCGAAGCGACCGAGAAAGCCGTGCCAAAATTCATCACCGAGATGCTCCAAGGCAGCGGTTGCCAATGCGTGAAGCACACCTTCTACAAATACAACCACATGGGCGTGTATATCGAAGGCCGTCGCGGCACGGGCGCGTGGGAGTTCCTCGCCATCGACACTGAAAGCCCCTACATCGACGAGCGCCCGCTGCTCGTGGCCGGCCAGCCCGAAGTCCGCGAATACCGCATGCGCTTCTGGGACAAAGGCACCCCGAACGGCGACTGGACCGATGTGGTGAAGGTGACGGTGAGTCCGTGATGCCTTCGGCATGGTTCCTGGTTCGGTGTTCTTTGTTCTTCGTTCAGGACTGCCACCGAGCCAGAACCAACCATGAACAAGGAACCAAGAACGAGGAACTTTGAAACCCACCGCGAGGGACTCGCGGACTACTTATGTTCGATCCCACCAAGCCCGCGAACAACGCGCCGAACTCGTCAGCGGAGATGCGTGCACAGCTCAACGGGCTGAAAGACCTGATCGACGCCATTCTCACGATCACGGACGCACAAGTGGATGGCGTTAACACTGTTGGTCCGGGCAGTCCGGCGAATGCGAGCGTCAGCGTGGTGGGCAACACACTGCACTTCGGCTTCGACATCCCTCAAGGTGCAAACGGCGCGGACGGCATGGCGGGCAGCAACGGGAGCGATGGAGCCCAAGGCCCTCCAGGAAACGACGGCAGCCCCGGCGAACCGGGACCAATGGGTGAAACCGGTCCGCAGGGACCACCCTTCGCCACCGCGGTGGTGGACAGCGTGAGCACGCTGGACCCATGGGAAAACGCCACGGTGGACGCGACCTTCGACGGCACGAACGTGCATTTCACCTTTGGCATTCCACGCGGCAATGACGGCAGCAACGGGGCGGACGGCGCCAATGGCAGTGACGGTTCCCCCGGCGAAGTGAGCCAGCAGCAGCTCGACGATGCCATCAGCGGCACGAGTGCGAACACCAACGGCGTGAACACGCTGGACCACAGCTACGCCGACACCGATGCGGAAGAACTGCGGCAGAAGGTGAATGAACTGATCAACGCGCTGCGTCGGTGAGGCAGGCAGGCCGCAGGCCTTGCGTGAGGATCCTTGATCACTGAGCCTCAAATCATGATCTCTGATTGCGAGGCGTGTTTGACGCGTTCATGAACGGGCATGCGTTCTGAACTCAACCTCATCGCCCTGGCGCTCCTGTGCGGTCAATCGTTCGCCCAGGACATCGTCATCTACGGCGGCACGCCGGGCGGCATCGCTTCGGCGATCGCGGCGGCGCGGATGGGCAGCGAGGTGACGCTCGTCGAATATCATGATCACATCGGCGGGATGACGACGAGCGGGCTCGGCAAAAGCGACATCGAGAACCGCGAGAAGATCGGCGGCATCTTCAAGGAGTTCATCGCAGGCGTGCAGAAGCACTATGTGACGACCTACGGCGCCGATGATGAGAACACGAAGCTCAGCCACGACGGCTACTACGCCGAGCCGCATGTGGCGGAGGCGGTTCTCGAAGCGATGCTCGCAAAGGAAAAGTCGATCACCGTGCTGAAAGGCTGGCGGCTCGAATCGGCGCAGGTGGAAGACCGGAGGCTCACGGGCATCACGATCCTGAATCGCAAGACGGGCGAAGAAAAGCCGCTGAAGGCGAGAGTCTTCATCGATGCGACTTACGAAGGTGATTTGTATGCTGCTGCTGGCGCCCGCTATCGCCTCGGACGTGAATCGCGTGACGAATTCGACGAGCCGCATGCCGGTGTCGTTTACTTCGACTATCAGGCGCACGAGTTCCTGCCCGGAACGACCGGCAATGCTGATGCCGACCTGCCCGCCTATACCTACCGGCTGTGCTTGACCAAGGATCCGGCCAATTCGCAGCGACTCACCGAACCGCCTCCCGACTACGACCGCACGAACTATCTCGGCTACTTCGATGATCTCAAGGCGGGCCGTCTCGCCGGACCCAAGGTCTTCAAACCGGGACGCGGCTACAATCCCGCGCACTTCGACACGCTGGTGCGCGCCTTGTCCGTTACCGACATTCCGAACCAGAAGACCGATGTGAACATCAATCCTCGTCCGCTCGGTTTTCCGTTTCCCGAAGAGAACCGCGGCTACATCGAAGGCGACGACGCCACGCGTCAACGCATTGCCACGCGGCATCGCAATCTGACGCTTGGCCTGATCTGGTTTCTGCAAAACGATCTCGAGGTGCCTGAGGCGCATCGCAAGCTCGCCAACGAATTGCAATTCCCAACGGACGAGTTCACCGACAACGATCACTTCCCCTGGCAGCTCTATGTGCGTGAAGGCCGGCGCCTCGTCGGCGAATACACGCTCACCGAGCACGACATCACCGGCAAAGGTCAGGCGCCGAAGCATCACGACGACAGCATCGCCGTGGGCGAGTTTCCCATCGACAGCTTCCCCGCGCGCAAGCGCCAGCCCGGCGACACGCTCGTGCTAGAAGGTTACCTCGGCATGCTCGACTACATCACGCGGCCGTACGAGATCCCGTACCGCATCATGATTCCGGAAAAGATCGACGGACTCATCGTCCCTGTCGCCGCCAGCACCACGCACGTCGCCTTCTCCAGCATCCGCATGGAACCCACGTGGATGGCGCTCGGCCAGGCGGCCGGAACCGCCGCACATCTCGCCATTCAAAACAACGTCGAGCCACGCAAGGTGCCCGTCACCGCGTTGCAGACTCTTTTGAAGCAACACGGCCAGGTCATCCGCCATCACACTCCATGAACCGTTTTCTTTCCGTCATGCGCGTTTCTCTTTGCGTCTCAGCCATCTTTCTGACCACTACTGTTCTCGCGCAGCAGCCGGGACTGGTGCACTCCGAATTCCTGTTTGATCCCGCTCCGCATCCGCAGTGCCATGCCTCCACGATCGTGGAAACGAAGAGCGGCCTCGTCGCAGCCTGGTTTGGCGGCACGAAGGAAGGCAATCCTGACGTGGGCATCTGGCTCTCCCGTTACAAAGGTGGAAAATGGACGCCGCCGGTCGAGGTCGCGAACGGTTCGGAGACGGAAGAGCCGCGAGTGAACTGCCTGAATCCCGTTTTGTTCCAACCTCCGGGCGGTCCGCTTTTGCTCTTTTACAAGACGGGCAAGTGGTGGGCTTACGTGAAGCGATCCACCGACGATGGAGCAACGTGGTCGAAACCGGAGCGTCTCTACAATGGCTTCTTTGGCCCGGTGAAGAACAAGCCGGTAATGCTCGATGATGGCAGCATCCTGAGTCCGACGAGCACCGAGTTCACCACGCCTGAAGGCCGCGCCTGGCAGGTGCACTTTGAGCGCAGCATCGACGGCGGCGAAAGCTGGCAGCGCATCGGACCAGTGAACGAGGGCCTGAAGATCCACGCCATCCAGCCGAGCATTCTGTTCCACCCGAATCATCAGTTGCAGGCCCTTGGACGCACTCAGGAAGGCCGCCTCTATGACGTGTGGTCGCAGGACAACGGACGGACCTGGGGCGAGGTGCGTCTCATGGACTTGCCCAACAACAACAGCGGCACCGATGCCGTGACGCTGCGCGACGGTCGCCATCTGCTTGTTTACAATCATGCTGGCAATCGTGAAGGCAAAACCAACGGCCCGCGATCCCCGCTCAACGTTGCCATCTCCAACGACGGCCGGACCTGGGAGGCGGCGCTCGTGCTCGAAACCGAACCGAACAAGGAGTTCAGCTATCCTGCTGTCATTCAAACCACCGACGGTCTCGTCCACATCACCTACACCTGGAAGCGGGAGTTCATCAAACACGTCGTCGTCGACCCTGTGAAAGTCGTTTCCAAGCCCATCACGCAAGGCCGCTGGCCGCAATGATCTTCACTGATGACACGACTCGCACTGCTTCTCGCCTTCATTCTCGGCACGTGTCCGGTTTTTGCCGCCGCACCGCCCAACATCATCTTCATCCTCGCGGATGATCTGGGTTACGGCGATCTCGGCTGCTACGGACAGAAGAAGATCCTGACGCCGAATCTCGACCGGCTTGCCGCTGGCGGGGCACGTTTCACGCAGGTGTATGCGGGGTCGTCGGTGTGCGCGCCATCGCGCTGCTGCCTGATGACGGGCATGCACAACGGCCATGCGCGCATTCGCGACAACGTCCCGCACGGCACCTTTTTGAAGAATGCGGACATCACGATGGCGGAGGTGCTGCATGAGGCCGGCTATCGCACGGGCTCGGTGGGCAAGTGGAGCCTCGGCATCCATGGCTCGGAGGGCAAACCGAACGACCAGGGCTTCGATGACTTCTACGGCCACGTCGATCAGGACCAGGCGCACTTCTATTATCCGGACCACCTGTGGGACAACGACCGCGTCGTGCTGCTGCCGGGCAATCGCGGCGAGAAGAAGCAGCAATACACCGCCGACCTCTTCGCGGAACGGGCACTGAAGTTTGTGCGCGAATCCGGAGACCGGCCCTTCTTCCTCTACTATGCCTCGACGCTGCCGCACTGGTCTGATTACCCGCTGAAGTCGGACGAATCGCAGATCGTGCCGAGCGACGCGCCTTACACCGACCGCGACTGGCCGCAGGTGGAAAAGAATTACGCGGCGATGGTGACGATGCTGGACCGCGATGTCGGCCGCCTGCTGAATCTTCTCGACGAGAAGGGCATCACCGACAACACGCTCATCTTTTTCTCCAGCGACAACGGCCCTTCGGCCGAGGCGAAGCACAAGCCGTCCTTCTTCCACAGCGCGGGACCGCTGCGCGGCGTAAAGCGGGATCTCTACGAAGGTGGCATCCGCGTGCCGATGATCGTGCGCTGGCCGGGCCAAGTGCCTGCGGGCAAGGTCAGCGACGAAGTCTGGACGCACTGGGATGTGATGCCGACGCTGGCCGAGATCGTCGGTGCCAAAATCACGCACCCGATCGACGGTCACTCGATTCTCGCCGCGCTGAAAGGCGGAAAGGCACCGCCGCACGACTACCTTTACTGGGACTACGGTCACAGCCGCGGTCAGTACAAGCAGGCGGCGCGCAAGGGCGACTGGAAGGCCGTGCGCAACGGCACCGACCAGCCCATCGAACTCTACGACATCCGCTACGATCAGGCGGAGTCACGGGACGTCGCTGCGAAACATCCCGACGTGGTGGCGCAGATGAAAGAGATTCTGGCCACTGCATCGACGCCTGATCCCGCCTACCCGATCGCTCCACCCAAACCCGTCGGCAAAAAGTGATCGCGCGTGTTCTGACATTCCTCGTGTGCAGTGCGGCGCTCCTGGGTGCCGCACCGCCGAACATTGTCTTGATCGTCGCCGACGATCTCGGCTACGGCGATCTGGCCTGCTACGGCAGCAAGATCAATCCGACACCGCACATCGATGCACTGACCGCCACGGGTGTTCGCTTTACTGATTTCCATTCCGCCGGTCCCATGTGCACACCGACACGCGCGGCGATGCTCACCGGGCAGTATCAGCAGCGTTTTGGCCGCCAGTTCGACGGCGCTCTGGGTGAAGCGCAGCATGATCAAGGGCTGCCGCATGAAGCCGTCACGCTGGCCGAAGTTTTGAAACCCGCAGGCTATGCCACCGCATGCTTCGGCAAGTGGCACCTCGGCTATCAACCGCCCTGGCTGCCGCCGGACCAGGGCTTCGATGAGTTTCGCGGTCTGGGTTCGGGCGATGGCGATTTCCACACGCACATCGACCGCGCCGGTCGCGAAGACTGGTGGCATGGCAATGAACTGGAGATGGAGGGCGGCTACACCACCGAGCTGCTCACGCGTCACAGCATCGACTTCATCGAGAAGAACCGCGACCGTCCCTTCTTCCTCTATCTGCCGCATCTGGCGATCCATTTCCCATGGCAGGGACCAGATGACCCGCCGCATCGCCAGAAAGGAAAGGACTACTCGAAGGACAAGTGGGGCATCATCCCAAATCCCGCCGATGTGAGTCCACACATCAAGGCGATGATCCGTGCGCTCGATGACAGCGTGGGACGCATCGTCGCCGCGCTGAAGGATCGGCAACTGGATCGCAACACGCTCGTCATCTTCACCTCCGACAACGGCGGTTACCTGAGCTACGCGCCAAACTTTCGCAACATCTCCAGCAATGGCCCGCTGCGCGATCAGAAGGGCTCGATCTACGAAGGGGGTCATCGCGTGCCGACGATCATCTCGTGGCCAGGACGGATCCAACCTGCAATCACTCACGAGATCGCACACTCGACCGATCTGCTGCCCACCATCGCTCAAATCACCGGCACTTCGCAGCCCGTCTCTGCCACTGACGGCATCGATCTCTCGCCTCTTCTCTTCCGCGGCGAACCTTTGCCTGAACGCATGCTCTTCTGGCGTTTGGGCGACAAACACGCCGTTCGCAGCGGCTCCTGGAAGCTCTGCATCAACGGCAAGCGCACCGAGTTGTTCGATCTCGAACACGATGTCGGCGAGACGACCAATCTGGCGGCACAGCATCCAGAACGCGTGAAGCAGCTCCGTCAGGCATGGGAGAAATGGAATGCCGACGTGAACCGCAGCGCCGCGAAATACTCACAGCCATGATCCGCTTCCTCATTTTCGCCGCTGTGATGCTCGCGCACTCGTTGAGTGCCGCGCCGCCCAACATCGTCTTCATTCTCTCGGATGACCTCGCGTGGAGTGATCTCGCCTGCTACGGACATCCCTACCACCACACGCCGAATCTCGACCGACTCGCGAGCCAGGGCATGCGCTTCACACAGGCCTACGCGCCCGCGCCGATCTGCTCGGCATCACGCGCCGCGATCCTCACCGGTAAGACGCCGGCGCGTCTGAACTTTGAGTTTGTCACGAAAGACAAGCCGGGCGGGCAGAACTTGAAGCAACCGCTCGAAGCGCCTCCCTACACCCTGAATCTGCCGTTGAAGGAAACGACGCTCGCCGAGGTGCTCGCGCCCGCAGGCTACGCGACTGGATTCTTCGGTAAATGGCACGTCAGCCAGCACTACAACGGCTATCTCGGCTGGTCGCCCACGCACGGGCCGATGCAGCAGGGTTTCGCGGAAGGCACGGGCGAGTTTGGTTCGCATCCGTATGGCTACAAGGCACATCCGGAGCTCAAGAACACGCCGGTGGCCGATGGAACGTTTCCCGAGGATGCGCTGACGGACGCGGCCCTCGACTATCTGAAGAAGCATCGTGATGAACGCTTCTTTCTCTACCTCTCGCAGTATTTTGTGCACGATCCCGTGCACAGCCGCTGTCAGTGGCTGATCGAAAAGTATCGCGCCAAGCTCCCGCCAGGTTCGCTGGACATTCGCGCGTCCTACGCGGCCATGGTCGAGACGCTGGATCGTCTGGTTGGTCGCGTGCTGGATGAACTCGACGCTCTCAAACTTGCCGACAACACGCTGGTCGTCTTCATGTCCGACAACGGCGGCCACCCCAACTACACCGCCAATGCCCCGCTTCGCGGCAGCAAATGGAACCTCTACGAAGGCGGCATCCGCGTGCCGTTCATCGTGCGCTGGCCGGGCCACACGACCGCCGGAACGGTTTGCAACGAACCTGTGCACGGCTGCGACCTGCTGCCGACGTTTGCCGAACTGGCTTCTGCTCAAACCGGAGCCGTCGATGGCGTCAGCATCGCATCGCTGCTGCGCGATCCGACGAGCAAGCTACCCGAACGTCCGTTGCTCTGGCACTTCCCGTATTACCATCCTGAAAATGGCTTCGCCAAGGCGCCCTCGCACATCGGCACGAGCGACTTCGTCACCAGCCAGACGCGGCCACACTCCGCGCTGCGAATGGGACGTCACAAACTCCTGCACTTTGATGAAGATGATCGCGACGAGCTCTTCGATCTCGAAGCCGATCCCGGAGAAACAGCGAACCTCGCCGCTTCCCAGCCTGAATTGGCCGCCCAACTGCGAGAACGTCTTCTCTCGATGCTCAAGGCCAGCGGCGCCCGGTTCGCCACACGCTCGAACCCATGAACTGGATTCTTCGCTTCACTTTCTCTCTGCTCGTGACGGCTGATGTCCTGGCCACGCCGCCGAATGTCATCGTCATCCTGGCGGACGACATGGCCATCGGTGACATTGCGGCCTTCAACAAAGGCATCACGCGCACGCCGACGCTCGACCGTTTGATCGCCGAAGGGTTGTGGTTCGATCGAGCCTACTCCGGTTCGCCGGTATGCGCGCCTTCCCGCGCTGCCTTGCTCACCGGGCGCTACCCACATCGCACCGGGGTCGTTTCCCTCACGCTCAGCACCGAACCGACGCTGACCCGCCTGAAACGCGACGAGACGACGATCGCGGACATCTTTGTGGCGAACGGCTATCGCACCGGTCTCGTCGGCAAATGGCATACGGGGCTTGGTGAAGGTTATGGACCGGTCGCCCGTGGGTTTCAGGAGGTGGCGGTGTTTCACGGATCGGACAACGGCGGCTACAACCGCTATGTCCTGCACACGGACGACGACATGACGGAGAAACCGAAACCGCAGGGCCGGTATCTCACGGATGAGCTGAACCAGCGCGCCATTGCCTTCGTGCGACGCCATGCCGGCGAACCGTTCTTTCTTCACCTCGCGCACTACGCACCCCATCGGCCGCTGCAGGCTCCGCAGGAGGCCATTGATCCTTACTTGAAAGCGGGGTTCGAACGAGACGTCGCCACCATCTACGCGATGATCGAGATCATGGACCGCGGTCTGGGCGAGTTGATGGCCACGCTGAAGACGCTCGGTCTGCGTGAACGCACGCTGGTGATCTTCGCCAGCGACAACGGCCCCGACATGCTCGTTCCGAAGCGTTTCAATCTCGACCTGCGTGGCAGCAAATACACGACGTATGAAGGCGGCATTCATGTGCCTTTTATCATGCACTGGCCAGGCACGATCCATCCCGGCAAACGATCCGACCTCGTCCACTTCACCGATGTGCTGCCCACGCTGATGGAGGTGTGCGGTTTGAAATACCAGCCGACGCTGCCGATCGACGGGCGCAGTTTTGCCACGCTGCTCAAGGATGGCGCCCCCCTTTCCACACCGCCGCGCTTCTGGCAGTGGAACCGTCATGAGCCCAACTACACCCACAACGCCGCGATGCGCGACGGCCCGTGGAAGCTGGTGAAGCCCTTCGTGACCAAGGACAAGATCGAGGGCGACTCCGACGCTCCGCTCCAGCTCTACAACCTCGACAACGATCCCACCGAAGCCGTGGACCTCGCCACTCAACAACCGGACCGGTTGAAAACCATGCGCGAGGCGCTCGACGCCTGGACTCGCGACGTCGAGACGGACCGAAACCGCACCCCATGATCCGCATTCTGCTCATCTTTGCTGTTTTCTGCAGTCCGCTGCTCGCGCAGGTCCAACCGCTGGCGCAGGATCATGTCGCGCTGTGGACCTCGCCAGATCCGGCGCGGATTTATGGTTACACGCCGGGCATCTGTCGTCTCCCTTCCGGGCGACTGGTGGTGACGCATGAGATTTCATCCGCAGGCAAAGACGTGCCACCGGAGAACAAGCCGTTTCATGAATCACGCATTCTCACGAGCGATGATGGCGGCAAGACGTGGACGCATCGCGCGAACTTTGAACTGAGCTTCGCGCGACCGTTCGTCGCCGGAAAGTCGCTCTACATTCTCGGCCGCGACAGGCAGGTGGCGATCATCCGCTCTGACGATGACGGTGTGACGTGGAGCGAGCGCTCGTTTTTGAACGACGCCGGCATCTGGCATCAAAGCGCGTGCAACGTCCATTTTTCGAAGGGAAACGTGTATCTCGTGATGGAAAAACATGCGCCGAAGCGCGGTATCACCGGCTGGCAGGTGGCGGATCTCGCACCGGTGCTCATGCGGGCGAAGGCGGACAGCGATCTCACGAAGCGCGAGAACTGGACCTTCGCCAGCGAGCTGGTGTTTGAGGACATTCCTGAATCGAGGCTGCCGAACGCCTTCGGCCTGCCATTTCATCCGATGGACCGCAAGAAGGTGACCTTCCTTGTGCCGCCGAAGGGACGTGGCATCGCGCCGCTGGGCTGGTGCGAGACGAACGTGGTGCAGTTCACCGATCCGGATCATGTGTGGTTCGATCCTGAGGGCAAAACCTTCCATCTCTGGATGCGAGCGAACACCGGCATGACGAACTACGCCGCGATCGCACAGGTGCGTGAAAACGACGACGGCAGCATGACCACCTCGCTGGTGAAATCTCCCGCAGGCACGCCGATGCTCTACGCTCCGTGTCCGGGCGGGCAGATGCGTTTTCATGTGCTGTGGGATGAGCAGACGAAGCTTTTCTGGCTGCTGGGATCGCAGTCCACCGACTCGACGATCCGCCCCGACCGCATGCCGAAAGAACGCTGGGGCCTTCCAGACAACGAGCGCCAGCGTCTTGTGCTCCATTTCTCGAAGAACATGATCGACTGGTGCTTCGCCGGACTCGTCGCCAAAGGTGACTCGCCGAAGGAGTCCCGCCACTACGCCGCCATGTGCATCTACGGCGATGACCTGTGCATCGTGAGCCGCAGCGGCGACGAACACGCGCACTCCGCACACAACGGCAATTTGATCACCTTCCACCGCGTTCCCAACTTCCGCGCCCTTGTTTATTGAATCATGAAACACGCATCCATCCTCGTCTCATCACTTCTCATTTGGGTTTCGTCATTGTCGGCGCAGCCGATGAACGTGCTCTTCATCGCCTCCGATGACCTGCGCAATGATCTCGGCTGCTACGGCCATCCAATGGTGAAGACGCCGAATCTCGACCGTCTTGCCAAACGCGGACTCTTGTTCAACAACGCCTACTGCCAGCAGGCCGTGTGCAATCCGTCACGCGCTTCGATCATGACTGGGCGCAGGCTCGACTCGCTCCAGGTGTGGGATCTCGCCACGCACTTTCGCACGCATGCGCCCGATGCGGTGACACTGCCGCAGCACTTCATGAAGGCCGGTTACTTCACCCAGAACATCGGCAAGATCTTTCACAACTGGATTCACAAGATCCAGGGCGATCCGGCCTCGTGGAGCGTGCCGGCGCAGATGCACTTTGCCAATCACGGCGCGGACAAGCCCGAAGTCGAGGGAGCCGTTCCGCCCAGCAGCGCCATCGATCCGAAATGCGAATGCCGCGACGTGCCGGATGAAGCCTACTTCGACGGCCGCGTGGCCAAACTGGCCGTGGAGGCGCTGGAGCAGCGCAAAGCAGAAGCGAAGCCGTTTTTTCTCGCCGTCGGTTTCTGGAAACCGCACTCACCCTTCAACGCGCCGAAGAAATACTGGGACCTCTATCGCCGCGAGGACATCGCGATGCCCAAGAATCCCGAATGGCCGAAGGACGCGCCGCGCATCGCCTGGCATGACAGCCGCGAGATCCTCGGCTCCGGCCCGAAGGCGCGCAAGGTCAACGCGGACAACATCCGCGAAATGCGGCACGGCTATCTCGCCAACATCAGCTACATGGACGCGCAAATCGGCAAGGTGCTCGATGCGCTCGACCGGCTCGGTCTGACCGACAACACCGTCATCGTCTTCTGGTCCGACCACGGCTATCACCTCGGCGAGCAGACCTTGTTTGCCAAGACTTCCAACTTCGAACTCGACGCCCGCGTGCCGATGATCATCGCCACACCGCAGATGAAAACCGCGGGGAAGACCACGAGTTCGCTCGCCGAACTGATGGATCTCTATCCCACGCTCGCCGAAGTCTGCGGCTTGCCAAAGCCGACGACCACCGACGGCGTCAGCCTCGCGCCCGTTCTCGCCGATCCTGCCGCCACCGTTCGTGAAGCCGCGCTCACTCAGCACTCGCGGCCCGCCTACTACGATCGTGAACCGGAAAAAGTGCCCACCCACATGGGCTACACCATTCGCACCGCCACCCATCGCTATACCGAGTGGCGCAACTGGAAGACCGGTCAGACGACCGACCGCGAACTCTACGATCATGTGAACGATCCCGATGAAACGGTGAACCTCGCCGGTCACGCGGATCAAAAAGACATCGTAGAAAAACACGCGGCCCTGCTCGGCAAAATGAACCCCGTCTGCAAGCCCGGATGGAAACCCCTGCTGCCACCCGTTCCTTGAGCCGGCAATGAACACCCGCTCCTTCCTCCTCCTGCTTTCCTGCCTTACGCTTCCACTTGAGGCACAGGATGCGCTTCCCAGAACCGCCGAAACCTTCGAGATCGATGGAGGCAAAGCCTTTCTCTACGCCGCGCCCAAACCTGCGAAAGGCAAACCATGGCTGTGGTATGCGCCGACCCTGAAGGGCATCTCGCTCGTGGGGAGGAAGATGTATTATGAAGCCTTCATGAGGGCGGGCATCAGCATCGCCGGTTTTGACATCGGCGAAGTGCGCGGCGCGCCGGCCAGCTCGGCGAAGTTCACGTTGTTCTATGATGCGATGGTGAAGCGCGGCTTCTCGTCGAAACCGATCCTGCTCGGCCAGAGCCGCGGCGGCATGATGACGCTCGCGTGGGCTTTCCGAAATCCCGACAAGGTGAAGGCATGGGTAGGCATCTATCCCGTCTGCAATCTCGCCAGCTGGCCGCTGACACGATCCGAGGCGCTCACGCTGAAGGATTTTAACATGACCAAAGAGGAGCTGGTGAACCGCCTGAAGGAATTCAATCCCATCGACAACCTGCAGGGCCTGCTGGCGAGCAAGGTGCCCATGTTCTCCGTTCATGGCGATTCCGACACCGTCGTGCCGTATGACTTGAACACCAAGCTGCTCAAAGAGCGCTACGAAGTCGGCGGTGGCTCGATCCAGGTGAAGGTCATTCCCGGTGAAGGCCACAAAGTCGGCCCGTCCTTTTTCGAATGTCGGGAGCTGGTCGACTTTGTTCTGAGACTGCCTTAGCACCGGTGGGGATCGGAAGCTTCTAGTGGCGCGATCCCATGGACAATCCGGCACGCGATGAAAAAATGGCTCACCTCGAGCGCTTGTATTCTCTATTCATGTCCCTGTTTCGCACCACTGCCACCTTGACCGCCCTGCTGGCGCTGCCGCTGCTGAATCATGCTGCGGAGGTGGATTTTTCCCATCAGATCGTCCCCCTTCTGCGCAAGCACTGCGCCGACTGTCACACGGGCGACAAGAAAAAGGGCGGATTCTCGATGAACGACCGGGACTCGATTCTCGAAGGCGGTGAAAACGGAGCGGTCATCGACCTGAAAAAGCCGGAGAGCAGTCACCTGCTCGAAGTGGTGACGACTGACGACGAAGACCTGCGGATGCCGCCGGAGGGAGACGGGCTTTCCCCCGCTGAGGCGGCGCTGTTGAAGGAATGGATCACACAGGGGCTGCCATGGGAGTCCGGCTTCGCTTTCAAGACTCCCGCCTACGAGCCGATGCTGACGCCGCGCAAGGTGGCACTGCCACCTGCGAAGGACGGACGGGAGCATCCCGTGGACCGGCTCATCGCGTCGTATTTCGAAAAGGAGCGACTTCCCTGGCCGGAACCCCTGGGTGACGAAGCCTTCCTGCGTCGTGCGCATTTGGACCTCGTCGGCCTGCTGCCGACACCGGAGGAGCGTGCGGCGTTTTTGGCGAACACCAAGCCGGACAAACGCGCCCGTCTTGTCGAAGCCTTGCTGGCTCGGGATGTGGACTACACCGAGCACTGGCTGACCTTCTGGAACGACCTCCTCCGCAACGACTACGGCGGCACCGGCTTCATCACCGGCGGGCGCAAGCAGATCAGCAAGTGGCTTTACGATGCACTGATTGCGAACATGCCCTTCGACCAACTGGCCCGCGAATTGATCGCGCCGCCGACGGGGGAAAGCCGGGGCTTCATCGATGGCATCAAGTGGCGCGGCGACGTGAGCGCGGGACAGACGGTGGAAATCCAATTTGCGCAGAGCGTGGGGCAGAGCTTCCTCGGCATCAATTTGAAGTGCGCATCATGCCACGACAGCTTCATCGACCGGTGGAAACTCAACGAAGCCTACGGGCTGGCCGCCATCTACTCGGAACGACCGCTGGAGATCCACCGCTGTGACAAACCCGTCGGCGAAACGGCAAAGGCGGGCTGGCTTTTCCCCGAACTCGGCGACGTGAATCCGGCTGTGCCCCAAAAAGAACGCCTGCGGCAGCTCGCTGAACTGCTGACGCATCCCAAAAACGGGCGCTTCACACGGACTCTCGTCAATCGCCTCTGGCATCGCCTGATGGGTCGCGGCATCGTTCACCCGCTCGACGCCATGCAGACCGAGCCCTGGAATGCCGACCTGCTCGACTACCTGGCGGATGATTTCCAAACGCACGGCTACGACATCAAACGCACGCTCGCACTGATTGCCACCTCGCGGATCTACTCCGCAAGCGCCGAAGTCGTCGAGCCCGACACGGCGAATGCCACCCGGTATGTATTCACAGCGCCGCGTGCACGACGGATGACCGCCGAGCAATTCGTCGACTCTGTCTGGCAGATCACCGGCGCGGCGCCAAACCGTTTCGATGCACCAGTGTTCCGCGGAAAGATCGATCGCCAGGCCGCGGCGAAGATCCAACTCGGCGCGGAGTGGATCTGGGGAGCTTCGGCGGCCGAAGGCAAACCGCCGCCCGGAGGCGAGCGGCTTCTCTTTGTGACCAATGTGAAGCTCGACGCCGCCGTGAAATCCGGCGCAGCCATCGTCACCTGCGACAACGAATTCACACTCTACCTGAATGGACGAAGCGTGATCAGCAGCGACAACTGGGAAAACATCGTGTCCGTGCCGCTGCACGACAAGCTCAAGGCTGGAAACAACCAGATCGCCGTGGTCGGCACCAACGGAGCGACAGCGCCCAACCCCGCCGGACTGTACTTCGAGGCCAGACTCGAACTCGAGGACAGCACGACGCAAACGATTCGCTCCGACTCGTCGTGGAAATGGGGGCCGCGCAAGGAACCCGGCAAGGAAGGCCGACTCGGTGCCGTGCCGAAGAACCTGGCTCCGGTTACGATCGTGAAACCCGTGGGGCCATGGCAGAAGGTGCTGCGCGAACGTGGACCGACCCTGCTCGCCCAAGGGGCCGAAGCGTCTGCCACCATGGTCCGCGCCAGCCTCCTGAAGAGCGATTTCCTGATGCGTTCCCTCGGACGCCCGAATCGCGATCAAATCGTCTCCATGCGGCCCAACGAGCTCACCACGCTCGAAGCCATCGACTTGGCCAATGGTGCTGCGCTGGCCGAAGCGCTGACGAAAGGCGCTGCGCAGCTATCGTCACAGCCCTGGCCATCCTCACGTGCGCTCATTCGTCATCTCTTCCATCACGCCTTGAGCCGCGACCCCACAGCGGGCGAACTCGCCGCAGCGTCGGATCTTCTCGGCGACAAACCCACGCCCGCCACCATCGAGGACACGCTCTGGACGATCCTGATGCTGCCGGAGTTCCAACTCGTACGTTGATTCTCGCCATGCACGCCCACGAAATCGATCCCACCGCTCCGGCGCCAATCATCCGCCGCGACTTTCTCAAAAAACTCGCCGCCGCCGGAACCGCCGCCTGGATGACCGGCGAACCGCGAGCCGTCTGGGCAAAAACCGGGGAGACCGTCACCCATCCGCCCGCAAAAGCCGACGCCTGCATTCTGCTGTGGATGGCAGGCGGCATGGCCGCTCCGGACACCTTCGACCCGAAGCGCTACGAGCCATTCAAGAAGGGGCTCGAAGTCAGCCGCATGCTCAGCACCTTCCCCGCCATCGACACGGCGGTCGATAGTTTGAAAATCAGCGCCGGCATGGAAAACATCGCGCAGGTGATGGATCGCGCCACGCTCATCCGCAGCGCCGTGCAGCCGGATCTCGGAAGCATCCTTCACAGCCGCCACCAGTATCACTGGCACACCGGCTACGTGCCGCCGCAGACCGTCGCCGCGCCGCACATCGGCGCATGGATGGCAAAGGTGCTCGGTCCGCGAAAGGACGTGATGCCCGCCTTCATCAACATCGGCCAGCGCCTCGAGGGCATCGGAGAAAGCGAGGAGCTGAAAGCCTTCACCACCGCCGGGTTCTTCGGCAGCGAATTCGGGCCGATGAACCTGCCCTTTCCCGAAGAGGCTGCCACATCCGTGAAACCGCCGAAGGGCATGGATGCGGCCCGGTTCGCCAACCGCGACCGTCTCTTCCGCAAGCTCGTCGACCAGAGCCCGCAGCGCGACTTCATGAGCGACTACCAGCAGCAGTCGATGCTGCGCAGTCTCGACAACGCCTACCGCCTGCTCAGTTCGGAGGAACGCAAAGCTTTTGACATCACACTCGAACCCGATGAGGTGCGGCAAAAGTATGACACCGGCCGCTTTGGCCGCGGCTGCCTGCTGGCTCGGCGTTTGATCGAGGCCGGCGCCCGTTTCGTCGAGGTCACCACCGAGTATGTGCCCTTCCTCTACTGGGACACGCACAAAAGCGGACACGACACCGTCGATGGCCTGCACAAGGAAATCGACCTGCCCATCGCGACACTCATTCGCGATCTCGAAGAGCGCGGCATGCTGGAACGCACCCTCGTCATCATCGCCAGCGAGTTCAGCCGCGACGCCATCATGGAGGGCAAGCCCGGCTCCTCTGCGAACGACCAGGCCACCTTCAAAGTGGACAAGGTCGAGGAGCCCGCCCACTACGGACTCCACCGCCACTTCACCGGCGGCACCAGCGTGGTCATGTTTGGAGGCGGCGTCAAAAAAGGTCACATCCACGGCCAAACCGCCGATGAACGGCCGCTGATCGCCGTCAAGGATCCTGTTTCCGTCATGGACCTCCACGCGACAATCATGACCGCCATGGGCATCAGTCCGAAGACCGAATTCGAGATCGAGGGCCGCCCCTTCTATGTGACGGAAGACGGGCTCGGGAAGCCTGTGGAGGCGATCTTTGCGTGACGACGATCAGTCCCTCACGAAATCGCGCATCTCATAGAGCTTAGGATCGCGGACGGGCTGCCTGCGCGTGGCCTTGGCGCGTTTGATCATCTGGGAAAAGAGCGCGTCGCCGGCTTCACCTTCGTCCATCCCTCCGAATTCCTCCTCCAGCTTCTCGGGATCTTCACCGGACTCGAGGCGCCTCACCATTTCGCGCAGTTCGGGCGGCGTCTTGTCACCCATCATGTCGGTCATTTTCCGCATGAAGTGGCCGAGCTGGCGCGGATCGGGGTTTTCCTCGTCCATGCCGCCCATCTCGCGCTCCATGTCCTCCATGAAGCTTTCCATCTTGGCGTCGTCGATGCCCGCGAACGGATCGTCCTCCGACTCCTCCTTCGCCCGACCGATCACCGCAAATTGCGACACCCTGCGCTCCATTTTCAGACCTTCACCATCGGGGCAGACGGGCACCCTGTCGCGGTAGGCCAGAGAGCGGGCGAGGAATGAATACAGCTTGTTGTTGTCGGGACAGTAGTACTCGTAGATCGGCATGGTGGTGGTGAGTCGGAAACCCCATCATCATAGGCGGGGTGTTCAAGCCGCTCAAGTGCGATGGGCGCAGAACCCCAACCGCTGGCGCAACAAAATCGTGGCATCCCGGCGATTCGTCGCCACTCCATAACTCGAATGTCCGCCCTCTTCGTCCCTCCTGATCATTTTCGCGAACTCGCGCCTGACGAAATCTTTCCCGACGCCTCGCGGCCGCTGGAGATCGACCTCGGCTGCGGCGACGGCACATTCCTCACTGGCATGGCCGGGCATCATCCCGAGCGTGATTTCCTGGGTGTGGAGCGGATGCTCGGCCGCGTCCGCAAGACGGCGCGGAAGATCGAGCGGCTGGGGCTCCCGAACGCAAGCATCATGCGGCTAGAAAGCGCCTACACCGTCGCCTGGCTGCTGCCGAAGTCCCGCGTGAGCCGTCTGCACCTGCTCTGCCCCGACCCCTGGCCGAAAAAGAAGCACGCAGCGCGGCGGCTCGTGAATCAAAGTGAGTTTTTAGACGGCCTGACCCGCATCTTGGCCCCGGGCGGCGAGTTTCTCCTGAAGACGGATGACCAGCCCTATTTCGAAGACGCCCTGGCCAGCTTTGAGGCGCGTGCGCACCAGTTTGAGAGGCTCGAGTGGCCTGAGGACGCCTTTTTTTATCCCACGACCGATTTTGAACAAAGCTGGCTCAACATTGGCCGCAGCATGCACCGGGCACGATGGCTGCTTCGCTGAAAGCGGCAGGCGGCATCCCAAGCTTGCCAATCCCGCGATATTCGCGATGGATAGCGCCCCTTTTACCCCCTAAAACCCATGCCCAAGCAGACCATTCGTGACATCGACCTTGCCGGAAAACGCGTCTTTGTGCGCGTCGATTTTAATGTGCCCCTCGATGAAAAAGACGGCCAGATGGTCATCACCGACGCCACTCGCATTCAGGGGACCCTGCCCACGATCAACTACCTCATCGAAAAAGGCGCACGCGTCATCCTCGCCAGCCACTTGGGCCGCCCGAAAGGTCAGCGCGATCCGAAGCAGTCCCTCGCCCCGGTCGCCCCGGCTCTCAGCGCGCTGATCGGCAAGCCGGTGGCTTTTGCCAGCGACTGCGTCGGCGAAGAAGCGAAGGCCAAGGCCCTCGCGCTGGGTGACGGCGACGTGCTCCTGCTCGAAAACACCCGCTTCCACGCCGGTGAAGAAAAGAACGATGCCGAACTCGCCAAAGGCATGGCCGATCTGGCTGAGATCTTCGTCAACGACGCCTTCGGCTCCGCGCACCGTGCGCACAGCTCGACCGCAGGCATCGCCGACTACCTTCCCGCCGTTTCCGGTCTCCTCATGGAGAAGGAACTCACTTGGTTGCATGACGAACTCGAGAACCCTGAACGTCCCTTTGTCGTCATCCTCGGCGGCGCGAAGGTCAGCGACAAGATCGGCGTCATCAACCGCCTGCTCGAAAAGGCCGATACCATCATCATCGGCGGTGGCATGGCCTACACCTTCCGCAAGCTCGTTCAGGGCATCAGCATCGGCAAAAGCCTCTACAAACCCGAGTGGGAGCCGATCGCGCAGGCCGCTCTCGACAAGGCCAAGGAGCGCGGCGTGAAGATCCTCATCCCGGTGGATGCGATGATCACCGACGCCTTCGACTTTGACGCGAAGAAGTTCGGCAACATCAAGTTCACCGGCGCGGGCGAAAGCATCCCGGATGGATGGGAAGGCGTCGATATCGGTCCCGAGTCCGTGAAGCTCTTCAGCGACGAGATTTCCAAGGCGAAGACCGTCATCTGGAACGGCCCGATGGGCGTGTTCGAGATCAAGGAAGCGTCCAAAGGCACCTTCGACATCGCCGAAGCCATGGCGGCCAATCCTGGCGCGAAAAACATCATCGGCGGCGGCGACAGCGTGAAAGCCGTCAAGAAGGCCAAACTGGGCGACAAGATGACCTTCATCTCCACCGGTGGCGGCGCCAGCCTCGAACTGCTCGAAGGCAAAGTCCTGCCGGGTGTCGCCTGCTTGAAGGAAAAATAACCCAGCCATCGCAAACAACTGTCAACGACCCAAACCCCATGCCTACCGCAGCCACCCGCCAACCGATCATCGCCGCCAACTGGAAAATGCACATGACTCCCCAGGAGTCCGACGACTTTCTGCGCGCCTTTGCGCGCCTGGTGCCGGACAAGGTGCCCGTGCAGATCGTGATCGCCCCGCCCGCAGTCAGCCTGGAGCGTGCGCACAATGTCCTGACCGCCGCCCGCGAGCCCAGCGTCTCCCTCTCCGCTCAGAACATGAGCCAGTACCCCGCAGGCGCCTTCACTGGCGAGGTCAGCGCCCGCATGATCAAGGAATGCGGCTGCAAGTACGTCATCCTCGGCCACAGCGAGCGCCGCAGCCTCTACGGTGAAACGAACGCCATCGTGAACGCCAAAGTGCTCGCCGCCCTTGAAGCCCGCCTCAGCCCCATTCTCTGCATCGGTGAAACGCTCGAAGAGCGCGACGGCGGCAAAATCGAGGACGTGCTGGAAAGCCAGCTCCGCGAGTCCCTCGCCGAAGTCGGACCACGCCGCGTGCTTGAGTGTGTGATCGCCTACGAACCCGTCTGGGCCATCGGCACCGGCCGCACCGCCAGCAAAGAGCAGGCGCAGGAGGCCCACGCATTCGTTCGCAAAGTGCTCAGCGACATGTTTGGCGCCGATGTGGCTGCAAAGATCCGCATCCAATACGGCGGCAGTGTGAAGCCCGGCAACATGGCCGAGCTCATCAGCCAACCGGACGTGGACGGTGCCCTCGTCGGCGGTGCCAGCATGGAGCCCGGCAGCTTCTGGGACATCTGCCGCGCGGCCATCGACCACGCCAACGCCAACGCCAAGGCCTGAGACTGTTAGGAATTCGTCCGGCGCATCACCCGAACGCACTCGCGCCCCTCACGACCGGGAAAGGCCGTCTGGGGCACGTAGCTTTCGATCATTTCAAAGTGTTCGTCGAACAAAGCCGACAACTCATCGGTCGAGATGCCGAATGGCGGGCCCGTTTCACCCGGGTCCATCTGCGGATTGATGAAAAACACACCCACCAGCAGCCCGCCCGGCTTGACCAGGGACGCGACGGCGTCCCGGTATTTCACCCTCCATTCAGGTGGCAGCGCGCAGAGGCACGTGTGCTCCACCACGGCATCAAACTGGCCTTCAAACGCGAACAGATCGGCTTCCACAAACTTCGTCGCATGCTGCGGGTAGCAGGCCCTGGCGCGTGAGATCGCGGTGGGGGAAATATCGAGGCCTGTTGCATCGATCCCGAGTGAAATCAGATGCGCCACGTCGTGACCCACGCCGCAGCCCGGCACCAGCACCCGCCCGGGCAGCGTGTTTCTCGCAGCCCACTCCGCTAGGGGCGGCGATGGCACTCCCTTGTCCCACGGCGTGAAGTTTTCCTGATAGGCCTGGTCCCAGTCGGTGATGTTCATGTCGGAGCGCAGCATGCCGCACATTCTCGCGCACGCCACTGGCCTGATTGACTTCTCCCATCGTGCACTGTTTGCTTGGCCCCCATGAGCGATACCTCGGCACGTCGTCCTTTGAAGTCGCGCAGCACCGCCTGGGCGCAGTACTTTTCCCGCGTCATGTTAAAAATGGGGCTGCGACCCAACACGGTCTCGCTCCTCAGCCTCGTCTGCGCAGCGGGCGGCGGCAGTGCGATGCTCTGGGCGGCCAGAATCGAGTCTGCGTGGCTTTATTGGGTCCTCGCGGCCACCGGCGTGCAACTGCGACTCTTCTGCAACATGATGGATGGCATGCTGGCCGTCGAGGGAGGTCTAAAATCGGCGACGGGCGAGCTCTACAACGAAATCCCGGATCGCATCGCCGACGCCATGATCCTGGTGCCATTGGGTTATGCGGTGGGAACGCCGATAGCGATCGCTCTGAGCTGGGCGGCTGCTGCGGGCGCGGTGATGACCGCCTATGTTCGCGCGGTTGGAGCCAGCCTGACGGGTAAGCATGATTTTTGCGGTCCCATGGCGAAGCCGCATCGCATGTTTGTGACCACCCTTGGCTGCCTGGGGATGGCGGCGACGGGATGGACGCCGCTGCTGATGGTGACCATCGCTGTCATCAATGCCGGTATCGTTATTACCGTCTGGCGGCGCGTTCGGCATCTGGCGAAGGTCCTTCACCAAAGACCCTCATGAACTCAGAACGCCTCCAATTCACCACCGACGACCATTTGTCGCTTCACTACAAGGCCTGGAACGTCCAGGGAGCCACCAAAGCACTCGTGCTGCTGCATCGCGGACACGAACATGCCGACCGCTGGGACAGCGTCGTACCCGCGCTCGCCTCCGCCGACACGGCCATCTACGCATGGGAGGCGCGTGGCCATGGACAATCTCCCGGACGTCGTGGTCACGCGGCGGGCTTCATGGAGTATGTGCGTGATCTGGACACTTTTTTCCGCCATTTGCAAAAAACACATGGCCTCGTGCCCGAGCGCACGGTGGTGGTCGCGCACAGCGTCGGCGGCGTAGTCGCGGCAGCATGGGTGCATGATTTTGCACCACGCATCGTCGGCCTTGTGCTGGCTACACCGGCGCTGGAGGTGAATCTCATCGTTCCGGGCGCTCTCACGAGCATCCGTGCGATGCAGAAGCTCAAACCCGACGCCACGATCAAGAGCTATGCCTGTGGCTCCTGGCTCACACGAGATCTGAGCGCCGCAGCGGCCTACGATGCCGACAAGCTCATCTCCAAGGACATCTCCGCGAAGATTCTCGTCGATCTCTTCGACACCGGACAGCGCGTGATCAGCGACGCGGAGGTCATGGACCGCCCGCTGCTGCTGATCTCCGCAGGTGCCGATCAAGTGGTCAAAAAGCCCGCCATCGACGCGCTCTACACGAACTATGGCTGTGAGCAGAAGACCCACATCACGCTCAGGGGTGCCCGCCATGCGATCTTCCACGACCTTTGCCGTGACGAGGTCTGCGGTATGATCAAACGCTTCGCCGAGCGCTGCATCGCGAGTTTCACGCCACCGCGACTGGAGGCCGATTTGACGCATCCCGCGACCAACGCCGAATTTGCCGAGTTGAAGAAACCGCTGCCGTCTCCTTCCCTGCGAGGCCTGTCCTACATCATTCAGCGTGCCGCACTGGGCACCACCGGCAGGCTCAGTCAGGGCATTCGCATCGGCCACGCCACGGGTTTCGACTCCGGGGAATCACTCGACTACGTCTATGAAAACAAACCGCGCGGCAATCTGCTGGTCGGAAAAGTCATCGACTACTTCTACCTCAACGCCATCGGCTGGCGCGGCATTCGCCAGCGCCGTGCCTGCATGAATCAGGCGCTGCGATTTGCACTGAAGCAGGTGCGCGATTCAGGCTTGCCTCTTCAGCTCATGGACATCGCGGGTGGAGCCGGCCGGTATCTGCTCGACGTCCTCGACGAGCCTGATTTGAAAATATTGTGCCGTGATTGGAGCGAGTCGGCGCTCGCTACTGGCCGCGCGACCGCACAGCAAATGGGTGTGAGCGAACGAATCACGCATGTGCGCGGTGACGCCTTTGACGAGGCATCTTTGAGTGCCGTGGAGCCCAAGCCATCGATCGCTGTCGTATCAGGACTCTATGAGTTGTTTCCAGAGAATGAAAAGCTCCAGCGCTCGCTGCGCGGCCTCTTCAGCGCGGTGAATCCGGGAGGCTGGCTCATCTACACGGGCCAGCCCTGGCATCCGCAGGTGGAAATGATCGCGCGAACCCTGACGAACCGAGACGGTCAGTATTGGATCATGCGCCGTCGTCCGCAGGGAGAGATGGATGCGCTCGTCGAGGCCGCCGGCTTCAAAAAAGAGAAGCAGTGGATCGACGATTTCGGCATCTTCACCGTCAGCATCGCCCGCAGTCCCGCATGAACCGCTCAAAGCGTGAGCCTGGCCTTTTGTGGGCCGCGATTTGGCGACTCGCTCTCGCTGGTGCCACGTTTGTGGTCGTTTACAGCGACTGCAACCACCTCACCGCCGCACGTGGCAACGTGCCCACACTGATGTTCGAATGGGAGCGGCACATTCCCTTCGTGCGTGAAATGGTGGTGCCGTATTGGTCGCTCGATCTGTTTTTCTGCGGTGCCTTCTTCATATGCAGCAGCAAGCTGGAGCTGAATCTCCTCACGAAGCGTCTCATCGCCGTCACGGTGCTCAGCGGCCTCTGCTACCTGCTGTTTCCGCTGAAGCTGGCCCTGCCCAGGCCCGAACCCGCTGGCTGGACGGCACCGCTCTTTCATGCGCTGTACTTCAACGACCTGCCCTACAACCTGGCACCTTCGCTGCACATCAGCCTTCGCTCGCTTGTATGGGTGTTTTACGGCGCGCATCTCACCGGCGGGCTGCGCAGAGCGGTCAAAGTGTGGTTCATTCTCATAGGACTGTCCACGCTGCTCGTCTGGCAGCATCACCTCGTCGATGTCGCGAGTGGCTTCGTCATGGGCTGGCTTGTTGCAGCGTTAATTCCCGATTCACGACAAATGGGCACGCGCAATCCCTGCCGTAAGTACGCGTGGCGGTATGCAGTCGGTTCCGCAGCCTGTGTGTCACTGAGTTTCGCCTCGATCATCTTCGTCTGGCCCGCCGTGGCTTGCGGCATCATGGCGCTCGCTTATGCCACCGGACTTTCCCGTCTGTTCGGCAAGGAAAACGGCACGCTTTCGCCCTCCGCCGAATGGTGTCTGCTGCCGGTGCTCGTTGCCACGGCCCTTATTCAGCGCAAATGGCTTCAACGGCAACCAGGATGGCATGAAGTGGCACCCGGCGTTCTGTTCGGTCGCAAAGTCACCGCCTCAGAGGCAAGGTCGCTGCTGGGAAACCTCGCCGTGCTGGATCTCACCGCCGAATCGAATGCGCCAGTCGCATTCCGCGAGCACGCCGACTACCAGAACCTGCCGCTTCTCGATCTCGTGCCGCTCAAGCCGGAGCACATTGCGGCCGCACTCGATTTCATCCGCAAGCAACGCGCCCTGGGCCGTCGTGTCTTCGTTCACTGCCAGCTTGGCTTGCAACGATCCGCGCTCATCGCCGCGCACTGGCTGGTCGAGAGCCAGACTGCGAAGGATCTCGACGATGCTCGTCAAATGATCCGCAAGCTGGAGCCCCGCGTGGCGGTTTAGCCATTGGCATCTATTTTCGCTCTCATGATGCGCCGAATCATCGCCTCCCTGACACGCCTGTTCTCCGGCGTGCGGCTTTTGCATCGCTCACCGCATGGCGACGGCCCCGCCGTGTTTTTTGCCAATCACACGAGCCACCTCGACTTTGCGGTCGTCTGGGCGGCCCTGCCGCATGACGTGCGTGAGCAGACCTCGCCCGCTGCGGCAGAGGATTACTGGTCAAAGAGCAGGCTGCGACGCTGGATCGCCTGCGACTTGTTTCAGGCCGTGCTGATCGCCCGAGAGGGGATCACGCGCGAAAACAATCCCTTGGAACGCCTCTCGGCCTGTTTGGAAAGTGGGCGCAGCATTCTCATCTTCCCGGAAGGGACGCGGCGCACGGACGGCGAGGTCAGCGCCTTCAAAGCCGGATTGTTTCACCTCGCACGACGCTTTCCGCACATCCCGCTCGTGCCGGTGCATTTGGACAATCTCAACCGCATCATGCCAAAAGGTGCCTGGGTGCCCGTGCCGCTCATCGCGCAGGCGCACTTCCGGGAGCCCATCCGGATGAATGAAGGAGAAAGCAAAGCGGACTTCCTCACCCGCGCCCGTGCAGCGCTGCTCGACCAAGCCGAATCCACCTGATCGATCATGGACCGTCATCTTCTCTACCTTCTCAGCAGCGTGCTGGGCATCCTCGTTGTCTCTTCCATCATCGGTGCCGTGCTGGCGCGGAGGGTTCAGTCGGAAAAGGGAAAGGCCACCGTGGCGAATCTCAACGCCCGCATTGTCTCCTGGTGGATCATGGCGGCCGTGTTTGGCGGCGTGCTGCTGCTCGGGACGCTTTTCACGACGGTGCTCTTTGCACTGCTGTCCTTCCTCGCCATGCGCGAGTTCATCACATTGAACCGCACAGAACGCGCCGATCACGAGGTGCTGTTCTGGGCCTTCTTCGTCATTCTGCCGCTGCACTACTTCCTCGTCGGCATTCGCTGGCATGGCATGTTCACCATTTTCATTCCGGTGTATGCCTTTGTCTTCATCCCCTTCCGTCGGGTGCTCACGGGCGCTACGAAGAACTTTCTGGCCAGCACCGCGAAGATCCAATGGGCGCTGCTCGTCTGCGTGTATGCCGTGAGCCACATGCCCATGCTCCTGGCGCTGCCGTTGAAGGGCTGCGAGGGCAAAAACGCCACGCTGCTGCTATTCTTCGTCCTCACCGTTCAGCTCAGCGACGTGCTGCAATACGTGTGGGGGAAAACCTGCGGTCGTCGACCGGTGGCACCGCACGTGAGCCCCAGCAAGACCTGGGAAGGTACGCTCGGTGGCATCGGCAGCACGGTGGCCGTCAGCACCTGCCTGTGGTGGGCCACGCCTTTTAACCCGTTGCAGGCCGCGCTGATGGCGCTGATCATTTGCACGGCGGGATTCTTTGGCGGCCTCGTCATGTCCGCCATCAAGCGAGATCTCGGAGCCAAGGACTGGGGCAGCACCATCGCCGGCCACGGAGGCTTCATGGACCGAATCGACTCCCTGTGCTTTGCCGCGCCGCTGTTTTTCCATCTCTGCAGGTTTTACTTCGGCGCAGGCGTCGATCCGCAACCTCCGGAGTGGGTGCTTCACCTGCTCGGACGTTGAAGTCCTTGCTCCCGTCGTTTGGCCGCTTAATCAGAACTCATGCCCACCTTCCCAGCCCCCACCGGATTCAAAGAATGGTCCTTCGTCTGCGATGCACTGACGCAGGGCAAGCTGAGCATCATCCTGCGCAAAGGCGGCATTCACGAGGGACGAAGCGGCTTTCAGTGGAAGCACCGCGAATTCTTTCTCTTTCCCACGTGGTTTCACAATCAGGCCGAGAAGCTGAGCTGGGTGCCGGAAAACACACAGCGCGCCTTCCCGCCGGAGGAGGAGCGCCAAACCGTCGACATCGATGGCTGCGCAACACTGGAGCAAGTTTGGAAGGTTACCGACTGGGAGAAGGTGGCTGCACTGGCTCCGCTTCACATCTGGAACGAGGATGTGGTGAGGGAACGCTTCGTCTATGACGACGAGACCTGCCTGCATGTGGCCATCGTTCGAGCCTACAAGCTCCCCCAACGCTGGCACTTCCCCTACTCGAAGAGCTACGGCGGCTGTCGTTCGTGGGTCACGCTGCCGGAGGAAGGCCTCCCCATGGCCGCGGCGGCGACTCCCGCGCTGAGCGATGAGGCTCATGGCGAGATCGCCGCGAAACTAAAGTCGCTTCTGGGTTAGCGCCCGTTCCTGCTGACAGGGAAAGCATGCGCAACTTTGAAAAAACAAGTTGCCAAACGGCCAGTCGAGAGGAACATGCGCTCCCCTTAAATCGCGGGATGGAGCAGCCCGGTAGCTCGTCAGGCTCATAACCTGAAGGTCGCAGGTTCAAATCCTGCTCCCGCAACCAATTTAAAACCCTGTAATTCAACGAGTTACAGGGTTTTTTGTGGGTCGGTTTTCGGTGGTCGGAAAACGGCCAAATGGCACAAAATACCCCGAAAATAGTCCCAAAATGACACGAGTTTGGACACGAGTAACACCACGAGTTCCCTAGTGAAACGAGGCTTGGAAGGCCCGCTGGGGAACTCGTGTCCAACTCGTGCCCAAAAATCTCGCCTGAAAACGGGCGTTCCGGCGGTCGGTTCGCAGTGCTGCCAGGTCTCACACGAGACGGAAACGCACACGGCTTTGATGCCGGGGCAGTGCCTCCCGGTGAACTCGTGTCCGTGAAAATGGACACGAGTCCGCTCTCCCCCGGTCTGACTTGGAAGGCCCGAAGTCTCCCAAATCGGCCTTTCGACTCCCGCCCGACTCCCACGGGTTTCTTTGATCTGCAACGGCTCCGGTCTGTTTGGGAGTCGTGGGAGACTTCCCGGCCTGCATCTTATTCACGCTCTCCCCTGCTCCTTCCCTCCTTCTCTTCGATCTCGTGTGCATGGGTGGAAAAGAAGTCTCCCAAGTCTCCCGGCGAGCCGCCACGCCTTGAATTGGCGGGAAAATGCCGGGAGTCTCGTGGGAGCCGGTGGGATAGTTGATCGCGGAATTCCGCGATCAACCATCAGGGCAGGAGGGGGACATTTCAGGGGGCAAAAGTTATTTTTTTACCCCGCGTGCAAACAGGGTGGGGGACGATATACCCGCATGGGTGAGAGGGACGGGCAAAAAGATTCCTTAGCCGGGTGGGGGTAGGGGCAAAAGCTCGCGGCAGTGACAGAATGCAGTGCCAAATCACAGTGCCAGAAACAAATCGGGTGCCGTCTTTGCTGACAACGTGAGCGAGCGCTGCTCATGCTCTCCATGCGAGAGTGCCGGAAGCCTCCTACCACGGGGGGAGGGTGCCAATAGCTTGTGCCGCCTTTGCTTCCCTGTGCCACAACCACGGAGCGCCGGGGAGGCTTTCGCGTTTGGCTGGGAGCAAGGGGGCGCGGGGGAACGAGCGCTTCAATCCGTGCGCCATGCCACGCCTCGATAACCTTGCACGGCGTGGTCTGCGAAGTCGGGCACGCTGTTGGATTCATCAGCTCCGAATAGTTCCTTCATCACTTGCGGGAGACGTGATCCGATGTCTCGATCACTTGGCACGCTCCATCGCCGCTCGTGGCAGTATTTCTTGAAGGCTTCGCGAATGTCCTTCTTCGTGAGTGAGCCGCCGTCCTTCTTTTCAATGCGATCAAGCACGAACTCTTGCACAGGGTCGGAGCGGTCTAGCATGTCGAGAACGCGCCGCCTTTGCACAAGATTCAAAGCCAGGCCGCCAGCCGCAAGGCAAGCCATCACGGCATCAAGCGCACGGTTCACGATGCCGGAGCCTTCCTCGCGCACAAGAAGCCGCTCAAAATGGCGAATGACCCGCTTTGGCGTGTGCTTCTGAAATGGCACGAGCACGAGCCGCCGCTCCCATGCGTCACGATCTCCGTGCATTTTGATCTTCAGCTCGTCATTCGTCGCCACGATCACGTTGAAGGTGCCGTAGAACGTGGGCCGTGCGTTGCCTTGCTTCAGCTCCGCCTGCATCAAATCGCCGCCCGTGAGTGCCTTCAGCACCTCCGCGCCGGGAGAGAGGAAGAACTTCGGATTCACGTCCGCCCCCAAGAGCAACGTGCGCCCGATGAAGGAGCCGAGTTCAAAGCGCTCGTGCAAGAGATGCGTGCGAAGCTGTGCCGTGTTCTCTTCTCCCACGAGAAGAGCCACCAGTTTCCCGAACGTGCTCTTCCCGCTCTGTGATGCGCCTTGCAGAATCAGAATCTTTTGCAGCACGTTGAAACCGAGAAGCCCGAAGCCGATGAAGGCAAAGAGCAAATCCATGTCTGCCTGTGCCGTCTCCGGGCAAAGCGCCGGAAGAAGGAACTCGTTCACAAAGCGCGGGCATTCCGCCTTCGGGTCATAGATCACAGGACAGCGATTGCGCGAGTAGTGCCACTTGCTGAAGCCCTTAACAAATCCGGCCGGTTTTCCATCACGGAGCACGAACACGCCGTTGGCGAAATGAATGAAGTGCTCTCCAAGCGTAAAATCCGTGTCTCGTTTGAAGGCATCCCGCTTTTCTGCGGTGGCCTTCAAGCGAAAGACAACCTCGCTGTCGAGTTTGAGCGAGAGCCGTTCCTCCATGTTCAGCGTGGGAGAGTCCTTCGTGATCTCGTTCCGCCTGCTCTCCGCTAGCATGAACGAACGCACGCACGCCACGAGCTTTTCTTCCGTCATCACACGCCACAGGCCGGAGCTTGCTTCGTAGTCGTAGAAGCGCTGTTCCTCCGGCTCCCACAGAACGTCATGCTTCGCGTTGTAGAGACCCGCGAAGAAGGGCGGAGAAATCTTCGTGATGCTGGACGGCACGCCGTCCGTGATTCGATAGAAGGCCGGTTCCCCGTGCTCCGTGATGAGACGTTGCCGGAGTTCGCGCTCCGTGCGTTCCTCCGCCGGATTCTTTGCGCCGTTCTTCGCGGCTCTCTCCTTCGCAGAGTAGGTGCGTTGTTTGCGTTCGCCCATGATTCAAAAGGCAGCGATGGAGCCAAGTTCTTCGATCTCGCGCCGCTCCATCAGAAGCACGTCGTTGAAATCGCCCACGGCATCGCCGGCGACGGTGACGAGGCCGGAAAGGTCGAAGCAATGCGCCGCGCCTCCCGCCTTCGTGAGTTGTGTCTCCCATCGCAGAGCCGCCTCTTCGCCTGCATGGCTCGTATCGAGATGCGGGAAGATGCGAACGTGCCGCCGTGCGATCTCCGGCAGTGCTTCGGAAGGAATCCAGTTCGCCGCGCCGGTCATGCACACGGCAGTGCAGCGCCCGTGCAAATGCTCCGCCGTGATGAAGTGCCAGGCCGCGAGGAAATCGCCGGAGCCTTCCACGAGAAGCACGCTCTCCGCTTTTGCCAGGTCTGCCGCACCGATGGGCCACGAGGCCCACGCGCCGGGAGCCGCGAGCGTCTTCTTCGCTCCTGCAGGATGCGGAAAAGGCTTCCCGTCCATGCGCCGGAACTGGCAGTTCCACCGCGCCGAATCTGTGATGCACCACGCGGGGAAGCCGCGCCAGCTCGCCACGAAGAGCAAGCCGAGTGAGGCCGCATGGAGCACGCACTCCGGCGAGACGTGGCGCTGTCTGGCGATCTGCTCCGCCTCGTCACTCGTGGGCGCTCTCAGGGCCGGGAGAAGCGGCTTCTCACGCACGGGAGCCGCTGGCGTGATGATCTGCCGCACCCGTGGGCCGTGCCGTCTCAATGGCGGCTCTCCTTTCATTCCGGCGGCTTCGATGAAGAGACGGCACGCGTCTTTCATGTCCAGCCCTTCCACCGCCGCGAGCAAGGCCGGGGCATCGAACACGTCTCCGCTCTTGAAGTCCTTCGCTAGTTCCTCGCCGCTGGCGTTCGTGAACACGGAAAAGCTCTTCCGCCGGTCATCAGGCCGGAAAGGACAGAAGCACTCCCGCGCCGGTTCGTGAGGCCAGCCACGGAGCCGCCAGAGGTCGGACAGCGGGAGCGTGTCCTTCGCGGCATCAAGGCTCGTCATAGCAGCATGCCCCCTTCATCGAAGCGGCTCGTCCTTGTGCTGAATCGTAGGTCTGTTTCCGCCTCAATCTCGCGGGCGAATGCCGGGAGCCAGGAACGGCAGCACTTGAGGCCGTAGAGTTCCGTGGCGAGGCCGTAAGCCGTGTGAATGTCACACTCGACCTTGTGCGCTCGTCTGATCTCACGAGCCGCCTGAATGAGCTTGGACTTCACATCAGGGCGACGGCGCTTGAACGCGTCGAACGCATCCAAAGGCGTAGGTCCGCCAGGAAGGAGCAAAGGCTCTTGGTTCATAGATACTTCGCCTCCCGCGTGAATTGTTTCGCGAGTGCCGCTTCCACATCCCGGACGTTGTATCGGACAAAGCGGTGCCCGATTTTTACGCATGGAATCAACCGTTTCGTCCGCATCTTCCGAAGCCACCGCTCCGTGGGCCTGCTTCGAGGGTCGGGGAAAAGGGCTTCAAGAAGCCCAGTGTCATCAACGAGTCCCGAACGGAGCTGTTCGGGACGGATTCCTGTCTGTTTGGGGGTAGTATGTGTCTGCATACTCCTCCCGAATGGTGTCAAACTGAGTGTGGCAGTTGTATGGTGCCATTTCCCCTCTGGAGAGTTCATGGACCAAGTTTCGAAGTGGTAGGTGGCTGGTTCAGCGCCGCGAATCGACGCGGTTTTTGCGGGATAATTGGGGATATTTGCCGCGTTTATTTGTCGCGTGATCAAACCGATCAAAAACCCAGATCAGACCTTTCTTTCGGTCAAACAAGCCGCGAAAGAAGCGCCAACCGACAGACGGACAATTCAGCGCTGGCTGAAGGGGCCGAACCCAAAAATCCAGAAGACTGCCGATGGTTTAGTCTGCCTCGGAGATGTAATGCGGCAAAGACAGAAAAGGACTGTTGGCAGGCCACCCCAAAAGCCATATAGCCGCATGAGGCAAATTAAGCCAAACTGGGAGAGGATTTATGTCCCCGTTGCTCACGCCGCCGAGAGAGCATCGGTGAACAGGAGAACAATTCAGCGCTGGCTCAAAGGGCCGAACCCGAAAATCCAAAAGGACGCCAACGGACTAGTTTGCCTTGCGGACGTCATTCGACAAAGAGAGCAGAGGACTGTTGGCAGGCCAGCGACTAAGGAACCAAATGGTGAAGAGGGGCCATATTGGGAAATTGCAGGCACCCCCAGTTGGAAGCGAGCCTCAGAGTATTTTGGCAAGAACGGGTCGAAGCATCTTCGGGGCATGCTGGCCTGTTTGGCGCATGATCAAATCATCAAGAACAAGCTTCATATGCTGAAAGGTGATCTTGAGAAAGCTCTAAATCTGGTCGCCAGGCTAGAGCAGAAAAAAAGGGATGGTGAAGAATGGTATGCGTTAGCTCGCCGTGAACTCCGAACTCTGAGGTGAAATTGGTTCATCAGGCGGAACTTCGATATGCATTTCAGGGCACGAAATAGCTCGATACATCACGCTTGAAAGGCGTTTCCAAAACTCTTCGCCGTTGTCGAACGCAGCTTGGCGCTCACCTTCGCTGGCGACGAAAGGCCTCAGCAGAATGGAACAATCTTCTTGTTCCAGTTCGCTATTGATTGCCGGGAAGTAAAGGGTGGCGAGCAACTCTGCCTCTCGGAGATACTGCTCCACCTTGTCGAATGCAGCTCGCCCCCGATCCTCGTTGTTTCCCACCGCAGCCGCCAAGCATGTATGCGATTCCGTAACTGCGAGGCCAAGCAAAAGCATTAACCGTTCAAACTTCCCTCGTCGCAGTAACCTTTCGTCATGGATTCTTTGCCTCCTAATTTGATCAGACTGATCCTTTATCTGGGTGGTTTGAAGATATATGGCATACAAAGCGCCACTCATTGCTAGTCCGCTAAAAAACGTGTTCAGCGATCCGAACATGTCGCCGAATTGCCCGAGATACTGAATTGAATCTTCGGAAGTCACGCAGACCACGAATCCAATCAGAAATAACACAGTCCATGCAGATGCGGCACATAAGCAGGCAATTATAAAAACCTTCGTGGTATTGTTCATGCACACCTTGTGAAGGGGACTATTCTGGCAGAATCAATCATTTGAGGGCTTATAGTCCAGAACTTCTTCGCCTGCTCGCCGCGCTTCTTCGCCGGCGATTCGTAGTGCTCCTTCACGATCTGTTCACTATTGCCGCCTTCTTTTGCCGCTTTCGCGAAGCTGTCGAAACTCGCCACGAAGTAGGTGAACCACGAATGGCGGCACACGTCATGTGTGAGCGAGAACTGCCGCCGGATGTTCTTCAACTCCCGGTCGGTGTTCTTCTCCGGTAGAATCTCGCCGGGGAAGGCCGCGAGCCATTTTTTCAGATTCGGCTGAATCGTGATCGTGCGCTTGCGGCCCGTTTTCGTGATCTCAGCCGGAAGCTCAATCACCCCGACTTTCAAATCCACGTTCTCGTGGCGCTTCTCATGCCGCGCCAGCTTGTGCGCCTCCGTGGGCCGCAGTCCGGCGAAGAGTAGCAGCGCGAAGAACTTGGCATAGGCTCCGCCCTTGAAAATGGCCGCGTGCGCCATGAGCGCCTCCGCCTGCTCCGGTGTGAGAACGTCCGGCTCCGGCCTTTGCTGGTGAACCAGCTTGTGAGCGTAGCGGGTCGTGTTTGTGACGGGATTCTCCGAACACCAACGGCGCTTCTTGTCGGAGCACCACGCGAAGAAGGAACTCAAGTCCGCACGGTAGCCGTTCCAGGTCGAGAACTTCGCCCGATGAACGCCGTCCTTCGACCTCAGGCCGGAGAGGAAGGCTTCCACGTCTCCCGTGGAAATCTCGTGAACCATTGCTTCGCGTTCGCCTTGCTCCGACTCCTTCACGCGAGCCGCCATGAAGTCGATGAATTGCAGGAGCGTGCGCTCAAGCTGATAGATGGAGCGTTCCCGCAGTCCCTCGCGTTCCTTCCCGTCCAGAAACTTCTTCCTCGCCTCCGTGAGCGTGATTTCCGTCTCTGGCGCTTTGAAGTGCCGGAGATAGTATTCCACCACCTCGTCCAGCGAATAGCGCCCACGAAGCCGCCGGAAGGCATTCTCCGCCTGTGCGATCTGCTCCGGCTCCAAATCGGTCGAGATGGCCTTCTTGAGTTCCTTCCGGTTCGCCACGCGCTCCACGTTCGCCGTGGCAAAGCTCCGCGCCTCTTCCTCGTCCTTAAACTTCCGCCGAATGCGCTCCCCGTGCCCGTCCCGCCCTTCCACGAGGAATGACTGATAGGTGTAGCCGTGATCGGTGGTCGTGATCTGCTTCAGCTTGAGCACCCCGAAGGACTTCAGGAGCTTCGTTTTCGGCTCCGGTTTTGTGCGTTTGGTTCGTGCCATATCGTGCCTTTCTGGTGCCAGAATAACGAGGCAAAAAGACACGAGTCAAGACACGAGTTAACACTTTCCCTTGTAAATCAATGCCTGCCTTCCGTCTCATAAACTGAAGGTCGCAGGTTCAAATCCTGCTCCCGCAACCAATTTAAAAGCCCTGCAATTCATCGAGTTGCAGGGCTTTTTTTGTGGGTCAATATTTTCGACGCTCCAACCAAAGGTCGGATGGTCTTCACCGCGCTCCCAGTCGGATCAGTTCACGGATCTCATGATCAATCTCTTCTGGAGTTGGCGAGTCTAATGTGTCGGCCACTGCTTCGCGAAAGAGATCGCGGTAGCGTTTGCGGAAGCGCGAGAGCATGACGCGAAAGTTTCCTTCTGTGACTCCGATTTCGGCGGCTTTCGGTCCATAGACCTCAGCATTGCCCTCCACAAAAAGCCAAGGCTGCAGCGCGTCAAAGGCGGCTGCCTTTTCCTCCTCATCAAACTCAACACGCAGGCGTTCTTTGACGGCGATGAAGAAATCCCGAGCCCATCGCCGGTTGTAGAGATCCTCCGGCGTGGCGATGTCCTGCGGTTCGTGGCGGTAGCGCTCCTCCGCCTCCATCGCATCAAACGATAGCGCAGGCTGCCGACCGCCGCGCTTGGCCGCCGTTTCGCGCAAATAGCGATTGTTCAGCCAGTGTTGGAAGGAGCTGAGCAGAAAGGTGCGCATCCGTCCGCGGTCCTGCCGCACCTTTGCGAAGAGATCGCTGCCCAGCGCATGCTGGAAGAAGCCCTGCGTGGCGTCCTCGGCGTCGTGAGGCGGCTGCCCGGCGCGCCGGGCGTAGCTGTAAAGCGGGAACCAGTAGGCGCGGCAAAGCTGCGCGAGGATGCGGTCCTTCTCAGTATCATTGGCACCCTCCTGCAGCCGAACGACATGGGTCCACCGCGTGGTCTGAAAGGCGTAGACTGAGGCATGCGGTGATGACATCTCGCAGTCAGAGTGACGCCTGTGCGGGAAGATTTCGAGATTTTTTGCTGCGATTGTAACTGGGATTCTGCTTTTCTTTATAGAACCGTCAGAACTCACCCATGCACGCTTATGAGCAACGACGCGCCCACTCCACCTGAAGATGGTTTCCCGCAAGGGCGGGCCACGGACATGCAGGACATCCTGCTCTCCCCGCAATCACAGGCGAAGCCCGCCACGAGCAACTCATCCGCAAGCCCGTGGATGCCGCCGACGGCGGAGGAACTCGGAAAACTGCTGCCCGACTACGAGATCGTGAAGATGCTCGGTCGTGGCGGCATGGGCGCGGTCTACATGGGACGGCAAAAGTCACTCGACCGTCCTGTTGCCATCAAGATTCTCTCCACAGCACTTGAGGATGCCGATCCCAGCTTCGCAGAGCGCTTCAAGAACGAGGCGCGTGCCATGGCCAAGCTGAACCACCCCGGCATCGTCGCCGTGCATGACTTCGGCGAAGCGGCGGGAGGCCTGCTCTACATCGTCATGGAGTATGTGGAAGGCACCGATGTGGCCAAGATGATCGCCAAGGACGGTCGCCTGCACACCGAACATGCCATGGCCATCACCGCACATGTGTGCGATGCGCTGTCCTATGCGCATGATCGCGGCATCATTCATCGCGACATCAAACCGGCCAACATCATGGTCGGCTACGACGGCGTGGTGAAAGTGGCGGACTTTGGCCTGGCGAAGATGACGCACACGCAGAACACGGGGCTCACCCAGAGCGGCATGGCGATGGGCACGCTGCATTACATGGCGCCTGAGGCCTTGATGCTTGGCAGTGCGGTGGATCACCGTGCAGACATTTACGCCGTGGGAGTGATGCTCTACCAGATGCTCACCGGAAAGATCCCGCAGGGCATGTTTGAGCTGCCGAGTCTTCAGGTAAAGGGGCTTGATCCGCGCTACGACGGCATCATTGCGAAGTCTTTGCGGGAGGACCGAGAAGCGCGGTATCAGAGCGTGCGGGATATGCGGCATGACCTCGATGGCATCCTCACGCAACCAGTGGTGAAGGTGGAGGAGGACGTGTCACAGACTCCCGCTGCGCTGTCCACCGATGCGCGCCCGCAGAAGCCAGGAGTGCGACAGCCACAGCGACCTAAGTTGGCAGGTGAAGCGGCACTGAAACCGCCACAAAAAAAATCCCACACTCGAGTGGTGACAGCGGCAGGCGTGGCTGTGTTGGGTGCTCTTGGATGGTTCGCATTCAAGGCAAAGGAAAATGCGACAATCGCGTCTGCACCGGCAACAACAGGTCAAAACCCACCCCTCCCAGCCGATAAGGCCGATTCCATTCCCAAAACCACGCAACCCTCTTCGACGCTCCCCGCTTCCGATAACAAAGCCTTGTTTCGCGATTGGCAACAATCCTCACCGTCCAGGTGGCGGGTCGAGGATGCCGCGCTTGTCTGTGACAGCGGTGAAAATGAATTTCTTTATCGTTCGCTCACATCTCCCGGGTTCGAGCTGAGCGGCGAGGTCCTCATGTCACCCGACGGCAATGGGGGCATCCATTTTCACATCCCCAGCATTAGGCAGCACACGGCAGGCTTCGAGCTTCAGTTTTGCGGTTCGACCAACAAGCAGAAGGGAGTAGGAGCGGGCGGACTGTTCACCTATGCGATCGGCAATAAAAGCAATGTCTCCGGGTTATCCAATCTGCTGCCCGACAACACCTTTGTGCCCTTCAGACTGCTGGTTGAAAAAGACAGGATTCAAGCATGGCTGGGCGGTCGGCAGACGGTTGATTTGAAGACGGAGATCAAGACTCTGAGCGACAGCGTTCTCGCCCTCAGCCGCTGGGGACCGACAGGCAAGGCGGCTTATCGGAACCTTGCGTTGCGACCGCTTCCGGTTGCTAGCCCCCCCGCCCCAGGCCAGCAGACGACCAACACCGATATCAATCAGCTGCCCACCGGCCCGACGACTTGGACAGACACCCAAGGACGTAGCATCACTGCCACATTCAAAAACATCGCCAGCGACAATGTGCTGTTGGACATCGCAGGCAAAATCACGCCAGTGCCGCTGAACATACTCTCCGCAGAGAGCCAGAAACTGGCACGAGATTATCAAAAACAGGTCCAACGGGCCCCTTCCGATGCCACCAAGGACTCGCCTTTCGCGAACTCCCTCGGCATGAAGTTCGTGCCCGTGCCGGGGACAAAGGTACTGTTTTGCATTCACGAGACACGGAGGCAGGACTATCAAGCTTACGCGTTGGCCAACCCAAGCATCGACAGCCAGTGGCAGGCTCCCAAGTTTCCCAGCGTTCAGGGGCAGGCACTGAGCACGGCGCCGGATCATCCCGTAGTGAAGGTGAACCGCGCCGATGCGATCGCATTCTGTGACTGGTTGACGACACGGGAAGGGCTGCGCCACCGTCTGCCGACGGATCGTGAATGGAGTTGTGCGGCGGGTATCGAAGAGCAGGAGGACGCTTCGAAAAGCCCCAAAGAATTGGCGAACAAGATTCCGGGAGTTTGGCCCTACGGCATCGAATTTCCGCCGACAGCCAAGGTCGCTAATTATGCGGACACGACTTTCGGCGCACGGTTCCCAGGCATGACAATCCTAAACGGCTACGATGATGGCTGGTGGGGAACGGCACCTGTGATGAGCTACCCTGCCAACCCGTTGGGCCTTTACGACCTCGGGGGGAATGTTTGGGAACTCTGCGACGACTTTTTTGACGAGTCCGGCGATGTCGGCGTCATCCGCGGCGCAGCTTACGATACTCCCGAGGAAATCTTCATGGGATCATCCCATCGCGGTTTGCAGCGGAGGGAAATTAGGAAACCGGCTGTGGGTTTCCGCGTCGTGCTGGAACTTCCAGCCACGACCACGCAGCCACCCTCGTCCGTTTCCAGTCCCGTGGTAAAGCCAGTCACTCCCATGGCAAGCCTTCCCGTCTCCGCTTCGCCATCAGCCGCCACCAAGCACCACCCCTTCGTGAACTCACTCGGCATGAAGTTCGTGCCCGTGCCGGGGACGAGAGTGCTGTTCTGCGTCCACGAGACGAGGAGGCAGGACTATCAAATTTACATGTCAGCAAACTCGGGTGCGAACAGTGAGTGGGAGGCACCAAGCCTCCGGGAGCAAGCTCTAAGCACTGATGCGAACCATCCGGTGGTGAAAGTTAACCGCGCCGATGCGATCGCATTCTGCGACTGGCTTACGGCGCGGGATGGGCTGCGTCACCGTCTGCCGACCGATCGCGAATGGAGTTGCGCGGCAGGGATTGGAGAGCGGGAAGACACTTCGAAAAAACCGCGAGAACTGGCGAACAGGATTCAGGGGGTTTGGCCCTACGGCATCGAATATCCGCCAAAGGCCAGAGTCGGAAACTATGCTGATACGACTTATGGTGCAAAGTTCCCGAACATTCAGATTCTCAGCGGCTACGATGATGGCTGGTGGGGAACGGCGCCTGTGATGAGTTACCCTGCAAACTCGTTGGGCCTTCACGATCTCGGGGGGAATGTCCGGGAACTCTGCGATGACTTTTTTGACCAATCCGGCCTTACCACCGTCCTTCGCGGCGCAGCTTTCGACGCATTCGACGAGGTCTTGATGGGTTCATCTCACCGAGGACAGCAGCGGAAGGATCTAAGGAAACCGGCGGTGGGCTTCCGCGTCGTCATCGAGCTGCCCACACCTTGAAGCGGCATTGTCGCGGGTGTGAGTTTATTGGTCGAAACCTGAGAAGCCTCATTCTCTCAACCCCACTCCTTCAACCTTTCCGGAAACGGGCAGTCAGCGCAGGCGGAGTCGTCTTCGAGGCAGAAGTCCTCGTAAATCTGCAGCAGGCCTTGATGGTGATGCAGCTTCTTTCGGAAGTCGTTGCCGCGCGGCTCATCGCCAAAGAGACGCAGCACGGCGCGGCGGACCTTATAATTGTCGAGGAGGGCGGGAAGCTCGAGATACTCGGCCCACAAACGCGTGCGTTCGGGCACGAGCAGGGGGTAGGCAACGTTCGCGAGCATCTCGTTCACCCGCGTCTCACCGACGAGGGCGAGCGGTTTCGACGAAGGCTCCGCGAGCAGGGTGTAATGAGTGCTCCAGAAGTCGTGCGAGAGCCCGAGCAGCGATTCGCGCCAGGCGGCCTGGCTCCAGCGCGTGGCATCGGCCAGCGGTGCGACGACTTGCGGCCACCCATTCAGCATGGCGGCGAGCGCCCCGAGCCGGCGCTGCGGATGATTGCCGGGACGGATCGTCTTCAACCTCCAGCGTGGAAGCTGCCGCGGCTCCAGCCAGCGCAGGCAGTCGTTGCGCACCTTCCACCAGTGCGACCAGAGCTGCTGCAGATAGGAGCGCGTCTCCACCTCGGTGTCCTCGCTGCGCACGCCTTCGAGAAACCCGGAGACTCCAAAGAGCTGCGCCTCCCGTGCGGCAGGTTCGAGCTTCTTGAGCCGCTTCAACGGCAGGCGCTGGCTGACGAGCACGAAGGGTTGCTCGTTGCCGCGATATCCGAGCGTGCGGGCCAGCGCCTGGTAGATGGCCTCCTCGCGACCATGCGCTGCCACGCAACGGTGCAGCCGCTTTGATTTCAATTCGAGGCGATACTGCGCGGCGGACTCGATCATCGACTGCACCCGCGCCTCCTCCATCTCGCGCAACGGCGTCGCACAACGCCCCACCCTCGCAGCGGCAAGCTCACGATTCGGCCGCGCATCGACGGCGAGCATCGATGCATTCAAAGCGACTTGCACGACCTCGCGGTGCTGGCTGGTACGCGTGCAAAGCCGCCAGGCCGGCGCGTCGAAGAACAAATGCAGCACGACGCAATCGTAGTCGGCATTCGCGCCGTGGTGATGCCTTTCCCAATCGCGCACATCGGGATCGAGTTCGATGTCGCCGTGCAACGTTTCATCGCCCACGCGAACGGTGCAGCCGATGAAGTCCGGCCCGGGGCCCGAATTCCAGGTGCCAAAATCGACGATGCGCACCGCGGCCTCATCCACGCTGGTGAAGGCATCGCCGAAGGCCCCGGCAAACCACAGGCTCTGCAAGTCGAGCTCGGTCAGCGGCTCGGCAAAACCCGGCAGCCGCGTTTCCTCCACACCGCCGAACACCGCATCGCGAAAGCGTGCGTAGCGGTCGGCGAGCGGCAGCGGTGTCATGGTTGATCGGAACTAAAGTCGAGGATGCCGATCTTCCAAGGAATGCTGCCGTATTTCTTCGCCTTATAGCCTTCAGCATCGACGCCTTGGAAGACAAAGCGCAGATCGTTGGGATCGACTTCGAGGAATTCGTTGTTGGAACTGCGAATCAACTCGCCGTGGCTGATGCTGGTGGTCCAATCGACCTTCGGCGTGATCTGCTCTGTCGCGGCAAACGGCTTCTCGCGCGTCGTGGCGAGAGGTTTCCACGGGCCTTCGATCTTGTCGGCGAGCCAGACCTTGTAGTAGCGGTGACCCTGGCCGAGCGCCTCGATGATGGTGAGGTATTGGTCGCGACCTTTGAGCTTGTAGGTGCAGGAGGCTTCGAAGAGCGCCTCCTTGGTGTCCTTGAGCAGCAGTTCGGGCTTCGACCAGCCGAGTGGGAAGTTTTGCTTCGTGGTTTCGCGTCGCCAAAAATGGCCGTCGTCACTGGTGTAGAGCAGATGCGCTTTAGTGGCATCGCAGATGACCCAGAAGTCGATCCACTTCGTCTTCGTGCCGCCTTCAGGCAGCGTTTCGATCATCGGCTGCGGCTTCGTCCACGATTTCGGATCGGCGATGTCGGTCGTGGTGGAGAAGTAAGGCGCGAATTTGAGAGCCTTCTTTTCATCAGCAAGCTGATAAACGAGATACCACTTCTGATGCGGCGTGAAGTAGAAGACCTGTGGGGCGCAGTGGTATTGATCGTGGAAGTCGAGCGTGTGGCGCGGGGCCTTGTCGGCGTCCTTCCAGTCGGTGAAGCTCAGGTATTGCATGTTCACCTTGCCCGAGGCTATGCGATGCGTGGCGAAGAGATGCCATTTTCCCTCGTGAAACACCATCGTGGGATCTTTGAGCGCCACATCAGGATCGTCCGCGTTTTCGGCAGGCGTGATGAGCGGCGGTGAACACTTCCAATGAAACTCGCCCGTCTCGAGCCATGCCGGATCAGCACCGCGAAGCGTGGCGGCGGCAACGAGCACGAGAAGAGCCATGGACTTCATGACATCAGTTCCTTGAGGGTGACCTGGGCGAGCGACTCGACGCGCTTCCACGCGCCGGTGAAGTCGAGATGGCGGGTCATCGGACCTGGTGCGACGACGCAACGGATGCCGGCGGCGACTGCGGCGCGGAGACCGTTCAACGAATCTTCAAAGATCACGGCTTCTTCTGGCTTCACGCCGAGTTTTTCGGCCGCATGAAGAAACAAGCTCGGATCAGGCTTCACCTTGCCGGTGTCATCGACGGTGGAGATGTGATGAAAGTGGTCGTGCAGGCCGAGCTGGTCCATCCACGAATCAATCCACACACGCGGGCTGCTGGAGGCGATGGCGATGCGCATTCCGAGCGCGTCCGCTTCCTGCAGCAGGTCCGCCACACCGGGCAGGAGCTTCAAATGCTTGCGAAGTTCGTTCTCGCGCGTCTTGCGTTCGACCTCGACTGCCTCCCAGTCAAAGGTCCGGCCCGTGCGCTCTTCGAGGTCGCGGCGAGGATTGTAGCTCGTGTTGAAATCGGTGCCGACAACCTGCGCGTAGAGCTCCACCGGCAGCTCGTGGCCGTGCTCGGCAAAGATTTCCCTCCAGGTGTGATAACCGGTGCTTTCAGTGTCAACGATGAGGCCGTCGAAGTCGAAAATGACGGCGCGGATGGGGGCGGGCCTGGGTTATGGAGTGCCGACGAATCGTTGGCGAGCCAACTTCTTTTTTTTGCCGACGAATCGTCAGCTCTCCATGTTCACACATGCCCTCCCTGCGAAAACCATCGGCGGAACGACTTCGCGACCTGCTGGAGTCGTGGAAGGATGCGCCGCTGAGCTACAAGCCGCCGCCGGTCGATGGATTCATTGCCGACGAGCATGCGGTGAGGCTGGGAAACGGTGAAGAAGTGTATCGTTCAGCCTGCGAGGCGCTAGACGCTTGGATCATGTTTCCTGAATGGGCCGAAGTCAGCCGCTTTGAAAAGAAAGGACAACAGGCAGGTCAGATCGTGGCGATGGTCACGCGCATCTGTGGCCTGTGGTGGGTGAATCCATGCCGCATCCTGCGTCGCACGGACTCGGAGAACACATACGGCTTCGTCTATGGCACGCTGCCTGAACACGCGGAATGCGGTGAGGAACAGTTTGTCATCGAAAAACGACCTGACGGCAGCGTGTGGTATGTCATCCGCGCCTTCTCGCGTCCGCGTCACTGGACGGCCTGGCTCGCCTTTCCGCTGGCGCGGTGGTGGCAGTGCCGGTTTGTGCGGGATTCGCAAAGGACGATGAAGGGGGCACACCTATGAGAAGCTGGGTTTCTGCCGCTTTGTGGTTGGTGCTCACTGTGTTGCACATTTCGACATCCCTTGTCGAGCCAGATTGGGATTGCTTGATGAGAGCGGTTGATCCAGGTGGACCGATCTGGCTGGTTTATGTCGCCAAGTCGGACATCCATCTCCATGCGCTGCTATTGTTGTCTCCACTTGTATTGATGCCGTTGGGCCTTGGATTATGTGAAGATTCTTCTGTGCATCAGGTGCCTTGGATCGAGATCGTAGCTGCTAGCTTGTTAGGCTTGTCCCTGATGGTGAGACCTGTTGATCCTCGCGTGATGATCGCAACCGAACCCGAATTGCGAAGGATCGTGCCGCTGGGTTTCCTTTGTTCCATGCCGTGGCTGCTGGTTCGAGGGCGAGACGCCGTCGCCGTTTTGGTTGGGTGGATTCGTGGTGGCGTGCCGGGTCATGCAGGTCTGTGCATGCAGAGTGCTCGCATCTTCCCGGCAATCGGCGCGGCCTGGTTGGTGGCGAACCGATCAGGCTGGACACCATGGCGCTTTGATCCGCTCATCGTGCTGCTCACCGCAGCGCATTTTCATCACGCGGGATTCACGCTGCCGCTGATGGCGGGATTGAATGCCAAGACACGACCCAATTGGCTGGCGAAGTCATCCTGCATCGCGGTTTTGGTGGGTGTGCCATTCGTTGCAGCGGGAATCACGTGTACGCATTTTGGCGTGCTGCGGTTCGTCGAGCCGTTTGGAGTAACTGTTTTGGTGCTGGGGGCGCTTGGGGTGGCTGTTTCTCAACTGATGCGAGGCATTGAGTTTCGTGGTGGCTTGTCATTCTGGACGCGAACCGGTTTCCTTGTTTCTGGCGCATCATTGTTCACGGCCATGGTTCTCGCGCTTGGGTTTGGACTTCGATATGTGCTTCCCGACTGGGCACTGACCATGCCGCAGATGTGGATGATTCATGGAACACTGAATGCGTTCGGATTCGGATTGTGCGGTATCCTCGCGTGGCGATTGAGGAGGAATGAAGAAGGAGCCTGAGGCTGGGAAGCCCTCTCGCGGGTTGATATTTAGCTTTGCTAAAATACCCAAATTGTGCCAAATTTCCGTAATTGGCATATTTCCCATGCGTGGCAAACGCCCGTCTGGCCCCTGCTGCCCGCGTCTCGTGCGCACCTGATTTCCATCGCATCGCGGTGGTGCCTGAGCTTTGGGCACCAGTGGCGGCAGCGTGCCGAATTCCCTCCGGGCGTCGGCAAGCCTCACTTTTTGGTTTCTTCGCGCCCAGAATCCTCCATTCTGCCGCCCCATTTTTTGCCCCCATTTTCACTGTGAGTGTTTCCCACCCTACCGATGACCTCCGCGTTGCCGAGATCCTGCCATTGATCCAGCCCGCTTTGTTGATGCATGAATTTCGCCTTGGTGAGATCGAATCCGCCTTCATTGAGGACTCTCGGAAAGATGCCGAGGACATCCTCACGCTGAAGAATGACCGGCTGCTGGTGGTGGTGGGTCCCTGCTCGATTCACGACACGAAATCCGCCCTCGAATACGCCGGGCACATCGCCGAAGCGCGGCAGAAGCACGGCGCGGACCTCGAGATCGTGATGCGCGTCTACTTTGAAAAGCCGCGCACGACCGTCGGCTGGAAGGGCTTCATCAACGACCCGCACCTCGACGGCACTTTCGACATCAACAGCGGCCTGCGCGGCGCCCGCGACCTTCTCATCAAGCTGACCAAGCGCGGCATCCCCGCCGGCACCGAGTTTCTCGACGTGATCACGCCGCAGTACATCGCCGATGTGGTCGTCTGGGGTGCGATCGGCGCCCGCACGACGGAAAGCCAGGTGCATCGCCAGCTCGCGTCCGGTTTGTCCATGCCCGTGGGTTTCAAGAACGGCACGGATGGCGGCATCCAGGTCGCGCTGGATGCGATCGAAGCTGCGAAAGGCCAGCACTGCTTCCTCTCGGTCACCAAGGACGGCGTCGCCGCCATCGTGAACACGAAGGGAAACAACGTCTGCCATGTCATCCTCCGCGGCGGCAAAGGCGGGCCCAATTTTGACGCCGACTCCATCAAGACGGTCACCGACCAGCTCACCGCGCGCGGTCTGCCGGCCAGCGTCATGGTCGATTGCAGCCATGGCAACAGTTTGAAGGACTACCGCAAGCAACCGATCGCCTGCGCCTCGCTGGCCGAGCAAATCGCGGGAGGCAGCAAAGCCATCACCGGCGTGATGATCGAGAGTCATCTCGTCGAAGGCCGCCAAGATGCGAAGCCCGGCCAACCGCTGGCCTATGGTCAGAGCATCACCGATGCCTGCGTCTCCTGGGAAACCACCGCGACAATGCTCGACGAGCTCGCCGCCGCCGTGCGCGAACGCCGCAAGAAATGAACTTCACCCGCAACTGCCTCGGAAGCCTGGCAAAGTGTCGCATCCTCGTCATCGGCGACGTGATGCTGGACCACTTCATCTGGGGGCATGTCCGCCGCATCTCGCCGGAAGCGCCGGTGCCGATCGTCGAGGTCACGCGGGAGGAGTTTTACCCCGGCGGTGCGGCGAACGTCGCGCGCAACATCTCGCCCTTCTCACCGCACACGCATCTCATGGGCCGCGTGGGCAGGGACATGGCCGCCGACCGACTGCGCACGCTGCTGACCGAGGACCGCGTCGATCCGGCGCCGCTGCTCATTCACGAGACGCTGCCCACCATCTCGAAAGCCCGCGTCTCCGCACGCCAGCAGCAGATCGTCCGCGTGGATCGCGAGAAACTGATGCCGCTGACCGAGGACGAGCTCGCCGAAATCGAAAACCGCCTGCGTCAGCTCGCCCCGGATCTGGACGCGATCATTCTCGAGGACTACGGCAAGGGCTTCGTCACCACGCCGCTGATGCGGCTGGTCGCCAAGATCGCCGCCGAGCACAAGCTGATCGTCACCGTCGATCCCTCGCCGCGCAATCCCCTGCCCTGGGCCGGTGTTTCGCTCGTCAAACCGAACCGACTCGAAGCCTTCGCCGCCGCAGGGCTCGAAGATCATCTGCTGCCCGGCCCACCGCTCGAAAACCGGGAGGTGCTCGAAGTCGGCCGTGTCCTCCTCGGCAAATGGGATGTGGCCAGCGTTCTCGTGACACTCGGCGAGCATGGCATGATGCTTTTCGAGCGGGACAAAGCGCCGCATCACATCCCAACGCGTGCCCGCGAAGTCTTCGATGTCTCAGGCGCGGGTGACACTGCCATCGCGCTTCTCACACTCGCACTCGCGGCCGGATTCACTCTTCAAGACGCCGCCGACATCGCCAACCACGCCAGCGGCATCGTCGTCGGCAAGCTCGGCACCGCCACGCTGACGCCCGACGAGCTTCTCGCAGCCTTTACTTAAAATGAGCACCGATTTCCCCTCCCTCTTCAAGACGCATCTCGACGAACACCGGGACGCCGTCGCCAAACTCAGTGAGATGAGCGATCAGATCGCCCCGCTAGCCGAGGCCTGGCTCACAGCGTTGAAGAACGGAAAGAAAATCATCTTCTTCGGCAACGGCGGCAGCGCCGCTGACGCGCAGCATCTCGCCGCCGAGCTCGTCGTGCGTTATCGCGTCAACCGTCCGGCACTCGCCGGCATCGCATTAACGACCGACACTTCGATCATCACTGCACACAGCAACGACTTTGGCTTCGAGACACTTTTCGCCCGGCAGATCGAAGCGCTCGCGCAGCCGGGTGATGTCGCACTCGGAATCTCCACCAGTGGCACCAGCAAAAACGTTCTTTTGGGACTTCAGGCAGCGAATGCGCGCGGCTGCGTCACCATCGCCTTCACGGGCGAAAAAGGCGCCGACTGTGCCGCGGAAGCCCATCTTTGCTTCAAGGCGCCCTCAGCAATCACAGCCCGCGTGCAGGAGTGTCATCTCCTCATCGGCCATCTTCTCTGCGACATCGCGGAGAAGGCCTTTGTTGATTGAGCCGCGGCATCCCGAACCAATGACGGACCCTCACGGTCCGCAAACGTTTCCAGGTTCATGCAACCTGCTCTCGAAACCTACCTGAGCCGCGCCTACTGGCGCGATCTGGCCACGGCATTTCCAAAGGCCGCGCTGGCATCCTGCAAGGACCTGGGTGCACCGGGGCTTTACCTTGCGACTTGTGTTTTTGTGCTGCGTCGCCTGCCTTGGCCTCTGCAGCCTCATCCGCTCATTCGACTCACGAACTGGAACGAAGCCACGAACTACCTGGACAACTTCATCCTCGGCGAGCTGCGGTTGGACGAGCCGGAACAGCTCCTGGCGCAGTCGGAAGGGGAAGTCATCGAGGTGGGTGTCAATGTCGGCATCACCACGCGCTGGTGGTTGACGCTGAATCCCGCTCTCTCGGTCATTGGCGTCGACATGATGCGCGAGGCGCTGGATTTCACCACGCGCAGGGTTTCCGAACTGGGGCATCAGGCGCGCTGGCAGGGCGTTGAGGGAGCGGTGGGAGATGCTGAAGGCCGAATGACCATCCATTTTGACGATCCGCTCGAGGGCACGAACAGCGTCGACCATGTTGGCGGCAGTCAGCAGCGCGAGGTCGAAGTGAACACGCTGGACGCCTACCTTTCGAGGGCGACGATGAATCACCCCATCCTGATGAAGGTGGACATTGAAGGACACGCCGCTGCCGCGCTGCGCGGCGCTTCATCCGTTTTGCAGCGTCTGCGCTGGGTAGTGGTGGAAACGCACGATCCGGAGGAACTCGCACAATCCGCCGCGCTGCTCACGGACGCGGGGTTTCTGCTCCGGCATTTTCACGGCAGGACGATGTGGTGGAAAAAACGGGAGGTGCCGTCGTGATCCGCCGCAATCTCTCGTGGCTCGCGGTATCGCAAGCCGTCCGGCTCGTCACAGGCCTGCTGGTGGGCACATGGCTCACGCGGACACTGGGTCCGGAACAAAACGGACTGCTCGGCACGGCGATCGTCATCGGATCGATCCTGGGTTTCGTGGCGGAGTTCGGGTTGCGCCAGATTCTCATCAAGGATCTCGCCGTGCGTCGCGACGAAGCGCCGGTGATTTTCGGGACGGCGGTGCGGCTGATGTTTTTCTTCGGCCTCGGCTGCCTGGTTCTCGGCTGCGCTTTTGCCGGATACTGGGGCGGCGGCCAGATGCTCCTGCTCGGCGTCATCCTGTATGCGCCGATGCCGTTGAACGCCTGTCTTGCGATTCTTTCCCGATGGGAAGCCTCGCAGCAGGCGCAGCGCACCGCGCGGCTCGGACTCACCGCCAACCTCGCGGCCTCACTCGCCCGTGTGGCCTGCATCCTTGCCGGCGCCGATCTGCGATGGGTGGCGGCAACAATCGCGCTGGAGACGGGAATCACCGCCGGGTTCGCCTTCTTCTGGGCGTGGAAGCACGGCTGGGCACCGGAATGTTTCGCCTGGGACTCGCGGATCGCTGCCGGGTTGCTGAGGGAATCACTGCCGCACTTTCTGGCGCATTCCGGCACGCTACTGCTGCTGCGCGTGGATCAGCTCATGATCTTCCACATCAGCGGCGCGCACGAAGCGGGCATCTATGCGGCCACGACACGACTGTCTGAAATCGTTTACGCCATCGGGCCGCTCATGATCATGACCTTTCTGCCGGTGCTTTCGGTCGCCCACCAGAACGATCCCGCGCGCTACGCGGAGCTGCGCGGCAGCCTTTTCGGATGCCTCACTCTGCTGGCCTACGGCTCGATGGCGCTTTGGCTGCTCGCGGGAAAGTGGCTCGTCGACTGGGTTTACGGAGCGGCGTTTGAGGGCGTTTTCATGGTCCTGGTCATTCACGGGCTAGCTGCGCTGCCCTACCTTCACGGGGAACTGCGCGGTGCCTTGCTGGTCATCGAAAAAAAGACCGTGTGGAGCGTGCGCTGCGCCGTGGCGGGTTTGACGCTCAACATCGTGCTGAACTGGTGCTTCATCCCAGCCCATGGCGCGGTCGGCGCGGCCTGGGCCACGACGGCGTCCTACCTGCTCGTTTGGTTTGTTTCGTCCCTTGTACTTCCAAGCCTCCGTTCCGTCGGCTGGCAGCAGGCATCGGCATTGCTCGCACCGCTCAGACTGCGTCGTGAACTCGCGACGATCAAAGCGCTGACATCGTAAGCCCTTTCCCTCTCATCCTCCCATGAGCGACCAACGCGGTTCCAATATGCTTGTCCAGCTGCTGGGCATGGTGCTGGGCCTGTACGCGATCTTCTCCGTCATGCTGACGGATGGAAACTCGATCAGCGAGCTGTGCCGCATCCTCATGGCAGGCGGCTTTCTCTTCTGCGCGCTCCGTCCTCGCGCAGGCCTCTTTGTGTGGCTCATCTCATCCGGCTACATGGACCTCCTGAAGCGTCTGATGGTGAGCACGGGACGCATTTCGCAAATGGACCTGTATTTTGTGCTCGGCATCCATCCCATGATGATGGCGGGCCTCTGCGTGGGGGTGGTGCTTGGCGCCCTCACGGGACGCGTCACTCTGGGCGCCTGGCATTTCAAGCGACTGCTGGCAGCTGTGGCCATCATGCTGCTGGCGGGACTCGCAGCGGCACGGGAGAAGGGCATGAGCCTGTCATCCATCCTGCCGGAAATCGCGAACAACGGCTTCTATGCGGTCTTGATCTTTCTGGTGCCGGTGCTGCTGCCCAGCCTGCAGGATGTCCTGCGCACCCTGCGCATGCTGGTCATCGCGTACATCCCGGTGGCCATCTACGGCATCTACCAGCAATACGCGGGCTTTCAAGATTTCGAGATCGAGTACCTGATGACGGGACTTTCGATCGAGATCAAACAGCTCCTCTCGGACGAAGTCCGCGCCTTCTCAACACTGAACTCCCCAACGGCGCTCGGCTTTGCATCGGGAGCCTGCTTCACCTTCGCGCTGATCCTCGGCGGGCACCGGGATCAAAGCGCGGCGCGTTTTCATTTCCCGCGTGCTTTCGCCATTGCACTCGCCCTCCTGTTTGTCGCATCCTGGCTGAGCTCCACCGCGCGATCCGCGGTCGTCGTCATCCCCGTGGCGCTGCTGTCCCGCTACTGCTTCAGCGACGCGAAACGCACGCGGGCCTTCTACATCCTGGCAGTCAGCGGTTTTGTGCTGCTCGTTGCCAGTTCCGGCTGGCTGCTGAAAGTACTGCCGAACGCCATGGACACGATGTTCGAACTGGCTGGCGGCCAGGGCTTTGCGGACCAGATTCTCCGGGTCGGCACCTATTATGAGCGGTTGATGGGCTTCTCGAACGTGCTGGCCAATCCCGCCGCCTACACTCTCAGGGGCATGGGAGCGGACCGCGGCGGCGACTACAACGACGAATTCATGAACCACGATCCGCTCAGCGGCACGCTCGTGCGCTACGGCGTGGTGGTGCTGGTGTTCATGATCACGGTGACGTTTTTCCTGCTCCGGCACGTCCACAGTTCTGTGCTGAAACTTCCAAAGGGTTCCCTGCGAAACGTGGGCTGCCTGCTGCTGAGTGTTCCGCTGGCCTATCTCGTCGCCTCCGTACTTCAGGGCACGGTCTTCTTCACCTTCCCGCTCAACGCCTTCACGTGGCTGTGCATGGGAATGGTGGACGCACTGGGGCAGGAAAAGGCGCAACCAGTGCAGACGACAGTCGCGCATCGCCCGCGGATCCAGCATGTGCCGCAGGGCTGCCATCCCGGACGCTTCCGTCCGGTCTCACGGGCATGAATCGCATTGCCGTCCATCGCATCTGCGGCGTCGGGGACGCCGTGCAACTCACGCCTCTGTTGCGCCAGATCCGCGCGGATTTCCCGCAAGCCCATGTCACCTGCTTCATCAGTGAAAACGCCGCTAGCGTGCTGCGCGGCGCCCCGTGGATCGACGAACTCGTGCCTTTGACCAGAGAAAGCGTGACTCCGTCATCCTCCAATCCCGCCCTTTGGCGCATGTGGCACGCCGTCGCCACCCACGACCGCTATGATCTCTTTCTCCACCTCGGCTCGCGCTGGCTCCAGTCGCTGGGGGCTTGGCTGGTGCGCGGCGGTCGTCGCGCCGGACTTTCCACCCGCGTCTCATGGCGACCGTCTCCCTTCGACACCATCGTCACCCTGCCAACCGAGCCGCGTGAGGACACGATTCACGCCAGCCAGCGTTACCTCGATCTCTGGACGGCGGCCACCGGACGGGCGGATCGTGAATTCGGCTGCTCGCTGGAGCACTTGGGGCTCTCTCCGCTGGCGGAAAAGTTTGGCGTCTCGGGTCGCTATCTGTGCTTCGCTCCCGGTGCGGGAAACTGGCTTCATGCGGGAGACAACAAGCGCTGGCCAGCCTCCCACTGGCGGCATCTCATCACCCTCGCACAAGCGGATGGATTCTCCGTGTGCATACTCGGCGGACCGGGCGACTTTCCGAAGGAAAGCCTGCCACCGGGGGCCATCTCCCTTACCGGGCGCACCACGCTGGAGGAAACGGCCGGACTCATCCGGCACAGTGTAGGATTCGTGGGTCACGATTCCGGTCTTTTTCACATTGCCCTTGGTTTGAACGTGCCTGCCGCCGCGTTTTTCGGTCCGACGCGCGAGGAACTCACCGGCCCCTTCCGTCAGCCGCGCTCTCTGATCCTGCGGACGGATATTCCATGCGCACGCTGCTGCCGCTCCGTCTGCGAACTCCCTGATGCACAAGAGCGGGAAATGGAAGGCTCCCCCCCCTGCATGCACGAGATCACTCCATCGGACGCGTGGTCGCGTCTTCGAACCTTTTTCCAGCCATGAAAATCCTGCACCGTATTTTTCATCAATTCTGTGGCGTCTGGCCATTCGAGCGCGGACGAGACTTCTTTATGCGCCATACGCTTCACGGCTCGTTCGGCAGCTATTTGGCGGAATTTGACCCTTGGACGACCACACGCGACGGCTGGCCCATCCGCACGAACATGGGCCACGACTACGCCGCCCAGATGCTGAAAATGTTTCGTGAACTCGAGCCGACGACGAAGCAATTCCTGCTCCGCCACATGCCGAGCGATGGACTCTTTCTCGATATCGGCGCCAATGTCGGCTACTTTTCACTGCTCATCGCCCACGCAACGCCAAGCGGCAGCGTCATCGCCCTGGAGCCAAATCCGCCCATCGCTGCGCTGCTGGAGGAATCCATCGCGCGCAACCAACTCGGCTCGCGCGTCAGCCTGCATCGGATCGCTGCTGCGGACAAAGCAGGCACGCTTCAGTTCGGAGTCGATGCTGACAACACCGGTCACTCGCGTCTCGCAAACGAGCACCATGCTGGCTCCCTCGCGGTGGAAACCGTTGTACTCGACGAGTGGCTGCCTCCGCGCCTTGAGGGCAGGCGGCTTTCACTCGTCAAAATCGATGTGGAAGGTGCCGAGTGCCGTGTCCTGCGCGGCATGAGCCGGCTCATCGCTGAACACCACCCCGCCATCGTCGTGGAGGGCTTCGACGAGTACCTGCGCGAGTTCGGTGACAGCCTTGCGAACCTGCGCACCCTCCTCGTGCAGGCCGGCTATGAAGAAGTTCTTCCTTCCGACGGAAATCTCTATGTCCTTCCACGCCCTAAGGGATGAAGCTTTCCGGGCAACGCGCGTGGGCCATTGCGATCACCGCCCGCGCCACTTACCTCAAACCCTGGTACGAGGGATTCGCCGCCGCCATGCCGCCGGAATGGCGCACGTTTCTGATCTGTCCCGTCGATGAGCCCGGCGATCATCCGCACGACTTGACCACTCCCGTGCATCCGAACCTGACGATCCACGAGATCCCCGCCGTCAAGCACACGCTCACCTCCGGCGGCAGTCGCGGTGCGACGCACTACGGGGCGCAGCACCGGTGGATGCCTGACTCGCGCATCAGCGCTGCCATGGATGCGGCGACGTGCGGCGGCCTCATCGCGCATGAATTCTCGCCTTTCACACTGACGGCACTTCTCCACGCGAAACGTCGCGGTCTGCCAGTCGTCAGCTTCGGAGATGTCGGTCATGACAATGCATCCGCCTATCCCTGGCAGACACGGCTTTGGCACTTGTTCTGGAGTGCCTTTATCGACGGACGCATGGCAGGGTGTCCGGCCTCACGCGTTCCCGTTTCGGGAAGCCGCCTGCCGTATGTGGAATCCTACCACGCCGTGGACAGTGCGGAGTTCACGCCGATGCTGAAACCCGCCTCACAGCCTGTCACGTTTGTGTTCTCCGGACAACTCATCGAGCGCAAGGGACTGGATCTTTGGTTTCAGGCGGCGGCACGTCTCGTCAAAGCCGGACACGATGGTTTTCGCCTGCGGGTCGTCGGCGGTGGTGACGAGACCTGGGCGCGTGCCTGCGCGGAATCCGCCGGCGTCGCCCACCTCGTGGAGTGGATGGGCTTTTTGAAGCGTGACGCCATGAAGCGGGCTCTCGGCACGGCGGATGTCTTCGTCCTTCCGAGTCGCTTTGACAGCTACGCGGTCGTCGTGCATGAGGCGGCCTGCCTCGGCCTGCCGCTGATCGTCAGCCGCCATGCCGGCGCCGCTGAAGCCATCGTCGAAGACGACGTCAACGGCTGGCAGGTGGACCCGCTTGACGCCGAAGACTTCGCCACGCGCATGAGCAGGATGTTTGATTCCGCGATACGCACCCGCCTCGGCGCAGCAGCCAGAATCAAAGGGAAAAAACTCTGCGCCCGCCGTCGCGGCGCCGCCGTCTGGCGGTGGATCACCGAGACTTACCTGCCCAACTGACATGCCCCGCTGCCTGCACCTCGCCGCATCGAGATTTGAACGCCTGTCTCCCGCCGCCACCGCGCTGCTTTGCCAGCCCGGCTGGACACACCTCGGAGAACCGCCGATCGACTGGAGCGCGGAAATCCGAGAGCAGTTTGGCTTCGGCCGCTGGATCAGCGGTGCACGGCTCTGGCTGGCTTCGATCTATCGTCGTCTTCGTCCGCGCTACACGGATGAGGAACTGCGACGGTTTTATGCCGAGTGTGAGTTTCGCGAGTTTCATTTCACCGCCGGACAAAGGCTGGAGTTTGAGGATGCCGAGTTCGACTTCATCGTCAGCGAGCACTTCTTCGAACATCTTTGGCTGCCGGACGCCCTCGCGCTGCTGCGCGAATGCCGCCGCATCCTGAAGCCCGGCGGCGTCATCCGCACCTGCATCCCCGATGCCGACCTGCGCTCGTATGCGCCGCCGGAGATGCCCGGCTACCCGTCCTCGCGCGTGCCTTGGTGGCATCACCAAAAACACCGCACGCGCTGGAGCGTCTTCAGCCTTTCTGAGGTCTTGAAAATCGCAGGCTTACAGCCGCGCCCGATCATGTGGTGCGATGACCATGGCATCTTCCATCACGAAATGCCCGCGCAGGGTGAACACTCTGCTGATTCCCTGCTCACCACGCTCGACTACTTCCGCCGTCTTCCCTCCCTCGTTGTGGATGGAGTCTGCGTGGGACCTTCTTAGTTCAGTCGCGTGCGGATTCTCGCCAGCACTTCCCCCACACTCCAGCGCAGCATACAGGCCATCGGCATCTCGGCATTGTGACAACGGTTGGCTGGCTTTGTGGCGCTGTCGCAGGGCTGGCAAGTCAATCGCGGCTCACGCAAAAGATCGAATCGTTCCTGATGCCAGACCGGGTCCCAGCGCGGGGAGGACGGACCGATCAAAATGACGCCCGACGTGCCGCAAGCTGCAGCAATGTGCATCGGCCCCGAATTGTTGCCCAGAAAGAGTCTGGCTCCCGCGATCATGCGCACCAGATCATCCAGCGAGTTTGTCTTCACCCTCTGCACCACATCACTGAGTCCGGTCTCTCCGCCTTGATCAATCCAGCGCACCACTTCGGTCTCCGCCAGCCGGTTCGCCAGTTCGATGAAGCTCTTCATCGGCCATCGCTGATACTCGCGGCTGGCACCCGCATGGATTACGACCGCACGCGATTCATCGCTGCCAAACGCGCTCAAGTCCGGCATGCTCATCTCTTCCTGCAAGCCGAAGTGCATCTTGGCGGTGATCCAATTGTGCGAAGCCACGGACATATTCTCATTCACCCCCACTCGATGAGGTATCAGAAAGTTCAGCCTCACATGCGGTGTCTTGGGTCCCACCAACAGTTTTGCTCCGCTCAACCGTGCCAGCAGATGCGCCACGTTGCCTTGATCATCACCGAGCAGGCAGGCGTCCGGCTTCACCCCTCGAAGCTGGGTCACCATTTGCATCAAGCGCCACGGCTGCCGCCACGCACCGTTGAACTTCGGCGTTTCGAAAACTTGCAGTTCTACTTTGGGACAGCAGACCTCATACAACCGTGCCGCCGCCGGGCTCGTGAGCAACACGATGCGCCAGTCGGGATGCGCTGCGACAAGCGCCTGCACCACCGGCAGGAAGACCACGTTGTCCCCCAGCTGGTTCACTTTGAAAATCACCAACGTCATGCGTTGCGGACCCATGCCGCACATGCCCGTTCGGTGCAATCGCTTGTCTCATGAAGTCCCGCATCCTCATCGCGACTCTCCTTGCCGGCGCGGCGGTGCTGCTCGTGGCCTGGATGCCCTATGCCGCAGGCTACGGCGCATTCAAGCGCTCCATGCTGCAGGAAATGATGATGCGCTGGAAAGATCCCACCTGGCAGCATGGGGCGCTGATTCCCTTCATCGTCGGCTACCTTCTATGGCGGCGCCGGGAGGAGGTCGCACAGCTGCCCGTCGCCCCCGTGCGCTGGGGCTTTCTGTTCGTGGTTTTCGGTCTGCTGCTCTACTTCGTCGGCTATCGCGCCAACAGCTTTTACATTGGCTACCTCGCCGTCATGACGCTGCTCGCCGGCTCCTCCCTGTGGCTCGAAGGCACGGCCCGCGGCAGGAAGCGGCTCTTTGCCTGGCTGATGCTCGGCTTTCTCTGGCCGCTGCCCTTTCTGGAGGAAACCATCGGCTACCCAATGCGGCAGACCATGGTCCAGACGACCGGCATGGCACTGAATGCGATCGGCGTCGATTCGCTCGTGTCCGGCACCGCATTGCAATCGATGCCGGACGCCGAGTTGGGCCGGAAGGCGGGTGAATTGTTCAGCGTGGGCATCGCGGCGCCATGTTCCGGCATGCGTTCTCTTTTCGCACTGCTCGTCGTCGGCGCGCTCTTCAGCTACTTCCGCCAGCGTGTCATGTGGCGCAGACTGGCGTTGTTCAGCACCATTCTGCCCATCGCCATCGTCGCCAACATGGTCCGCATTCTGGTGCTGATCTTCGCGGCCATGATTTTTGGTCAGAAGTGGGCCATCGGAGACGCAGAAAAGGAGGTATCCGCCTTTCACGAGACCACCGGCATCGTCGTCTTCCTCGTTGCCCTGCTGCTGCTGCAAGCCGCATCATGGCTGCTCGACAGATTGTGCGGCGGCCTTCACTTCCGGCGCGGACGCGTCGTCTCCCGCCACGTCGTTTCCTCGCTGTCATGATCGCGCGTGCTTTTATCCTCTTCGCACTTTGCGCCGCGACGGCAATGCTCTGCCGCTTCTCGCCACCGCCCTCCGGTGGTGATGAAGTGGGCGTTCCTTCAGAACTGCCGATGGTCGCGGGAAGTTTTGTCGGCGAATCCGAGCCCCCGAGCGAAAAGGAACTCTCACTGCTGCCGACGGACACGCTCATCGTGAAACGCCACTACCGAACGCCTGGCCGCTCCATTACGGACCGCGATCTCGCCCACGCATCGCTCGTGATCGCCGGGAATGACAGCCGGAGCATTCACCGTCCCGAAGTCTGTCTCGACGGGCAGGGCTGGACCATCACCGACTCTCGCGTGCGCGAGATCAAACTGCTCTCCGGCGAGCTTTTGAGCGTGCGCGATCTCGCCATCGAACGTGAAGTGCTGCTCAATGATGGATCGAAGCTGCCGCTTCGGGCGCATTACGTGTATTGGTTCGTTGGAGCCGATGTCAGCACGCCGAGCAATCTCGAACGTCAGCTCATCAGCCTTCGCGACAGCGTGCTGCGCAACGTGAACCATCGATGGGCCTATCCCTCTGTCATGGCGCGTGTGACGGACAACCTCACGCCTCAGCAGAGCGGTGAACGCAGCCGCAACGACGAGGACACGGTGAAGATGATCCTTTCGCTGATCCGCAGCCTTGCACCGCACCTGCAGAAGGGCGAGATGCCACATTCATGATCTCCAAGCTGCTTGCTCATCTCCTGCCTTTGGGCCGCGTTGCTGTCGCCTATTCCGGCGGCGTGGACAGCACGCTCGTGCTGAAGGCCGCGCTGGATGCGCTAGGAAGCGAAAACGTCGTCGCCTTGCTCGCTGTCTCGCCCAGCCTGCCACAAAGCGAGAAGGATGAGGCCGTCGCTCTCGCGCGTCAGCTTGGAGCTCGTTTGGAACTCCTTCCCACCGAGGGGGCAAACGATCCGCAGTATCAGGCGAATGCACCCAACCGCTGCTACTTCTGCAAAGATCACGTCTATCGTGCCCTGCGGCAGTTTGCCGGGCAGCACGACATCCAGCACGTGCTCGATGGCATGAACGCCGAAGACACGCTGGATGTGCGCCCAGGACGTGCAGCGGCGCGTGAACTGAGCATCCTTAGTCCGCTGCATGATCTCGGCTTCAGCAAGAAAGACGTGCGTGAAGCCGCGAAAGCACTCGGTCTGCCGAACTGGGACAAGCCCGCCGCGGCCTGCCTTGCGTCGCGCGTGCCCTACGGCACCAGCGTGACTCCCAAACTGCTCTCGCAGATCGAACGTGCCGAGGCCGCGCTGTTTGATCTCGGTTTCCGCGAGTTGCGCGTACGTCACCACGGTGATGTCGCACGTTTGGAGGTGCCGGAGGATGATTTGAACCGTGCTTTGCAGCAACGCGAGGAAATCACCGCCGCGCTGCGAAACGTCGGCTACACCTACGTCACGCTCGATCTTGTCGGCTTGCGCTCCGGCAGCATGAACGAAGTGCTCAAAGCGCGTTCCGCATGAACGAATCGAAGCTCAGCGAACTCCTGACACAGGTCAGCGAGGGCAAACTGCCGCCTGATCAGGCGCTGGAACGACTGCGCACGCTGCCGTTTGCTGAAGTCGGCCAGGTGCTCGCCGACACGCATCGCGTGATCCGCCAAGGCTTCCCGGAAGCCGTGTATGCCGAAGGCAAGACGCTCGCACAAACGTCTGACGCGCTGGCGGCTCTTGTCGCCGCCCATGGTTGCGCGCTCGCAACACGAGTGAGTGCGGACATTGCTGCTCAGCTTTTGCAGCGCTTTCCTACCGGGAGCTACGACGATGTTTCGCGCCTGTATCGCATCGGACAGATGGAGTCCATGCCATCATCATTGTCCGTGATTGTGGTTTGTGCCGGAACGTCCGACCTGCCCGTGGCCGAGGAAGCGGCACAGACGCTGGAGTTTGCCGGAGTCCGCGTGGAGCGCCTCACTGATGTGGGTGTCGCCGGATTGCACCGCCTTCTGGACCGACTCGATGATCTGCGAGGGGCTGGTCTTGTCATCGCCGTTGCAGGCATGGAAGGCGCGCTTCCCAGCGTGCTCGGTGGTCTCGTCGCCGCCCCCGTGATCGCTGTGCCCACGAGTGTGGGTTATGGTGCCAATTTGAACGGTATTTCCGCCCTTCTCAGCATGCTCAACTCCTGCGCCAGCGGACTGACCGTCGTGAACATCGACAACGGCTTCGGTGCCGCAATCGCGGCGATCCGGATGCTTCGGCTGAACACATCGGCGTAATGATCATGTCTCTCGAAGACACCCTCTATCCGCTGCTCAAACTCTACGAAGCGGCGCCGCAACCGGTCAAATCGCTGGCGGGCCGCGCTTATCGGGCCGTGCCGGCGTCTCTTCGATATGGCCCTGCTTACACGCGATTCCAGAACGAGGCGCGGGACGTCGAGACCTGGGATGCGGAGACGATTCGTCAGTATCAGGTCGCGGCGTTGCGTGATTCGTTGATCGCCGCCTCGAAGTCTCCGTTTTATGCCGAGCGATTCGCGGATTGCGGCGTCGATCCGCAGAACTTCGAATCACTGGAGCAACTGGAGGGCTATCCATTGCTGACAAAGCAGGATCTGCTGCTGCATCGCGACCAGATGGTGAATCCGGATTTCGATGCGAAGCAGAGGCTTTACATCACCACCGGTGGATCAAGCGGCGTGCCGGTGGGGTTTTACCTGCACAAAGGCGTGAGCCGTCCGAAAGAGCAGGCTTATCTGGAAGCCCAGTGGTCGCGACGCGGCTATCAACCCGGAGATCGCGTGGCGGTGATCCGTGGCGGCGTCACCTCCAGTCGTGCCGACGGCAGCATCAGCTACTACGATGCCACGCGAAACTGGCTCATCCTCTCCTCCTACCACCTCACGCCAGAGCGTCTGCCGGAGTATGTGAAGGCCTTGAACCAGTTTCGCCCGCAGCACCTGCACGCCTACCCGAGCGCAGCGCTCCTGTTGGCACGCGGACTGGAGCAGGCGGCTCTCAAGCTCAACTTCCCGCTCACCTCGCTGCTTTGCGGTTCGGAAAAACTCACCGCCGAGTCACAGCAGCATCTCGAACACTTCTTCGGTGCCCGCGTCTTCCACTGGTATGGCCACAGCGAGCGCGTCGTGCTCGCCGGACAGGGCCGCACGTCCAATCACCTGCACTTCTGGCCCACCTACGGATTCGTCGAGTTCGGCGAGGCAAATGCGGAAGGTCACCGTGAAATCATCGGCACCTCCTTTCACAATCACGTCATGCCCTTGATTCGCTATCGCACTGGCGACTTCTGCAAGCCGGCTCAAGATGGCCGCGAGTTCGACTGGCCTGCCGTGGAGGCGGTCGTCGGCCGCGATTATGAATTCCTCGTCAGCGCCACCGGCCGCCGCATTTCTCTCACGGCGATCAACATGCACGACGGTATCTTCGACGGTCTTCTGGCCGTGCAGTTCTTCCAAGAACGTCCCGGAGAAGTCGAATGTCGTTATCAAACTGGCCCGCAGTGGCAAAGCGCGCGCGTGGAAGCGATGCGATCTGGTTTGCTCGCCAAGTTGGGGGACGATTTCACTCTCGCGTTGCGTGAGGCGAAGGAGGTTGAGAAGACTGGGGCAGGGAAACATCGCTGGCTGGTAAGCAAAATAAAAAAACAACCAAATGAAGGCATCATGGCATCAAGATTGGAAGTAGAACAGGCACTTCGAGAACTTCATGGTGAAGCCACGAAGGCTTGGTTTAGCACAAAACCAATTGCACCATCTCAACTTAAGATAGTTTGGTCTGTAGGTGATTCAGGCTTCTCAGCTAGCAAGAATATCATTCGCATTTATACTACCGATGGAGATGCGGAAGATTGGTATTGTGACGGCGAACCATTTACGAAAACGGTGGCTTACCTCGACTTAGTGGAAGAACTAATTCACGAATACCAGAACAAGATTCATCCCGCGCCAACAAGCTTATCAAAAGCTATTCACGATGAGTTTGGTTCCAAATTCGCGGGTGATGGTCATGGAGAAGATTTTTTTGCAGCAATAGAAACCACAGCATCTTTCTTCAATATGAAACCATATGAGCTAGCAAAGTTTTTAGCGACCGGCTGGAAAGACTAATTTGTTCGATGAAACAACTCGCGCAATACCAAGACGGACGTCTGGAACTGCAGGAGGTGCCTGCACCGGTGCCGCCACCGGGGGGGGTTCTGGTGCGGACGACGTGCTCCGTGATTTCGCCAGGGACGGAACGAATGAAGGTGGAGCAGGCACGGATGTCCCTGCTGCAAAAAGCGAAGGCGCGACCGGATCAGGTGAAGAAGGTGATCGACACGGCAAAGACACTCGGCTGGAAAGCGGCGATGGAGAAAGTGCGCAACCGTCTGGAATCACCGACTCCTCTGGGCTACTCGGCGGCGGGTGTGGTGGTGGCGGTGGATGAGTTGAACTCGCGCTTCCGCGTGGGGGATCGCGTCGCCTGTGGCGGTGCCGAGTGCGCGTTTCACGCGGAGATGATTGCCGTGCCCGATTTGCTCGCGGCGCCGGTTCCGGAAAACGTGGAAGACTGGCAGGCCGCCTACACGACGCTCGCGTCGATTTCGATGCAGGCGGTGCGGCAGGCGGAGGTGCGACTGGGAGATCGCGTGATGGTCATGGGCCAGGGACTCGTGGGACTGCTGGCGACGAGCTTGTTAAAAGCCTCCGGCGCGCGTGTCGTGGCCGTTGATTTCGTGGCATCACGACTTCAAGCTGCGCAGGCGATGGGCGCGGAGCGTGTGGTGAATCCGGCAGAATCCAAAGTGGAGGACGTCGTACGTGAATGGACGAACGGCGACGGAGTCGATGCCGTCTTGATCTGTGTGGGCGGCAAATCGAGCGGTCCGGCCGATCAGGCGATCGCATGCCTGCGGGACCGCGGCGTGATGGTGATCACGGGCATTTACGATGCCGAACTGTCGTGGAAGACGGCCTACATGAAGGACATTCAGGTGCGCTACTCGCGCAGCTACGGACCTGGCCGCTACGATCCGCAGTATGAGTGGGGCGGGAAGGATTACCCGATCGGTTACGTGCGCTGGACGGAGAACCGGAACTTCGAAGCGTGCCTCGAACTAATGCGCACGGGGCAGCTCGATTTGAAATCGGTGACCACAAGAAAGGTGGCGTTTGGCGATGTGCTCGATGTTTACGACAAACTGGAGAGAGAACTTGGAGTGGTCATTGAGTATGGCAGCATCGACTTCAGCCGGCCCGATGAAAAAGGTGAATCAGCATTACAGATCCCAGACCGTGTAAACGCGGGACTAAAGAACAGTGTTGGGACACTCGATGTCATCGGCGCGGGGAACTTTGCACGCACGATGCTGCTGCCGCATCTGAAGGAAAAGACCGCGCTGGGAACGATTGTGAACGCCACGGGCCTGAGTGCGAGGCACGTGAAGGAGAAATTTGGCTTTGCGAATGCAGAGACGGACGCAGCAAAGGTGTTTGGATGTGAAACAGGCTGCCAGCCTGTGGGATCGGAACAGGCTGGCAGCCTGTCTCACACTGCGGTGATGATCGGCACGCGTCATCATCTGCATGCACCGCTTGTGTTGAAGGCGTTGCAAAGCGGCAAGCACGCCTTTGTGGAGAAGCCGTTGTGCCTCACACAGGAAGAGCTGACTCAGATCGATGAAGCGATGCGAACCACGAACGGCAGCGTGATGGTGGGCTTCAATCGCCGCTTTGCTCCGGCGACAGTGGCAACGATGCAAACGCTGAAGTGCATTCCGGGTCCCAAGACGCTGGCGTTTCATGTGAATGCCGGTGTGCTGGCGCCGGATCACTGGTATGCGAATGTCGAGGAGAGCGGCGGACGTGTACTTGGGGAAGCCTGCCACTTTTTCGACTTTGCCTGTCATCTGCTCGGCAGGCCGGTGAAGGTGACGGCGCAAACGGTGGGAAGACCGAAGGTGCCGGACTCGGTGACGGCGCAGATCGAATTCGCGGACGGATCGTCGGCGCAGATTGTTTATTCGGCGGAAGGTGATTCCGCGTTTCCCAAGGAATCGTATCGCGTGTTTGGCAACGGTGTGGTGATTGAATGCGAGAACTTCATGAAGTTGTCAGTCTTCCAAAAGCGGAAGCAGACGGTGAAGAAGTTCAGCTCAAAAGGGCATGCGGAGGAGATGGCTTCCTGGCTGGCCTTTTTGAAAGACGGCGCGGGCCATCCGCTGCCTTACGAGCAAGCGCGGCAGAGCATGCGACTGACGTTTGCGGTGCTGGAGTCGATCCGGGAAGGAAGGACGATCGAATTGTGATGAACCCGGTCTGGTATGCCCAGCGACTCCGCGCCATGAGCGTGGGAGAGATCGGGCGGCGCGTGATGGAGCGCTGCGGACGTCTGCGTGAGCTGACGGCCCTCAAGAAGGTCGCCCGCGAGGCATGGGACGGCACGTTCACCGATTTTCCTAAGCTGCCATGGCGTGAAAGCGTGCCGCCGGAACTGCGCAAACAACTCGCGAGCGATGCAGAGAAACTCGTTCAAGGTGAGTGGCAGTTGTTTGGCTGGAAGAGCGTGGAAGTCGGTGCGCCGCCGTGCTGGCATCGCGATGCGATGCTGGGCGTGGTCATTGATCCCGACATTCCCTCGCGAAAGCTCGATCATCGCCACCTCGAACACGACGCAGATGCGCGGGTGATCTGGGAGATCAACCGCTGGTCGGAAATGACACGCATGGCGATGCACAGTGCGCTGAACGGCGACGTGCATGCCATTCGTGTCTCGCAGCTCTGGCTGGAAGACTGGTGCGACCGCAACACGCCCGGTTATGGCATCAACTGGACGAGTCCGCTCGAAGGCGCGCTGAGGTTGATGAACTTTTGCTGGTTCGACGCGCTCGTTCGCGGCTGCAATGATCCCGAACTCGCCCGCCGGCAGGACGAACTGACCGCACGCATCGTTCCCGTGCATGCGTGGTGGATTTGGAAGCGGAGATCTTTCGGATCTTCAGCAAACAACCACCTCATCGGTGAACTGGCCGCGCTGGTGATGGCCATCACACGCTGGCCGTCGCTCGCGCGCTCGATCAGTTCTGCGCAGCGCATGTGGAAGCTGCTGGAGCGCGAGATTCTGCATCAGTTTGCCACGGACGGCGGAAACAAGGAGCAGGCGCTGCACTACCACCTCTTTGCGTGGGAGATGTGCTGGCATGCCGGGAAAGCCATGGACGGTTTGAAAGGCGATGTGCTAGAACGATTGACGAAGGCGGCGCAGTTCTTCGTCGATGTCGTCGAAACGCCCGATGCGTGGGACTTTGGCGATTCCGATGATGCGCAGGTGCTGCCCCTGGCCTTGAAACGATCCAACGCAGTGGCGGAGTTTCGCGGCTGGTTGCTGAACCGTGGTGAAGGAGCCGCATTGCGCTTCTGGCTGGGTGAACCGCCCAAGCATATGAAAGCAGCCATGCGCAGCAAATGGCTGGCATATGAGGAAAGCGGTCTGGCGGTCTGGCGAGATGCGCGCTGGTCGGTGCGCGCGGATGCCTCGCCTCTCGGACTCGGCAGCATGGCGGCTCACGGACATCTCGACGCAATGCATGTCTCGTTGTGGTTTGAACAGCACGCGCTCGTGATCGATCCGGGCACGGGCGCTTACTACGGCGATCCAGATTTGCGAGCACGGCTGGCATCGTGGGAAGCGCACAACGCGCCGGTGCCGGCTTCAGGCCGGACGACTCCGCAGCGCATGGGATCGTTTCTCTGGTCGAAACATCACACTGTCCCAAACCTCGAAATCAGCGGCGACATCTGCCTGATGAGTTTGGAACATGGCCAAGACTTTGTGCAACGCGCGGTGCGTGCGGAGTTGGATTTCGTCGAAATCTGCGACGAAGCGGGACAGGAGATGTCACACAAGATCACCTGGCAGCTTGCACCAGGGTGGCAGGTGGAGAGGGAGGAGCCCAACACCTTTGCCTGCCGCCATGCCGAGTGCATTCCGGTTCGCGGCATGCTGAACGGGGATCAAATTGAGAACTGGGAGATTGTCGAGTGCGAGGCCGCACCGCACTTCCGCGAACTCCTAACCACGCAGGCGGTGAGAGTGACCTTCAAGGGCACCCTGACAACCGTCTGGCGAAAGTCCGGCTGAGCAATCCCTCCATTCGAACAAGCGCAAGGCGCGGGAGAAATCCCGCGCCTTTTTTGTTGTCCTTTGCGCATCTGCCGCTTTGCAGTCGCGAAGACGTGGATTTGATGCTCCTTGACGATTCCCATGCCAGCCACCGCCACGATCACGAACATCTCCTGCTACCAATTCGCCGAGCTCAGCGGTTTGAAGGAGCTGCGGCTGCAGCTTCTGGACATGTGCAAAAGGAGTGAACTGAAAGGCACAATCCTGCTAAGCACCGAGGGCATCAACATGTTCATCGCCGGCCTTCGCGGGGACGTGGACGCACTTGTGGATTATCTGCGCGGCGTCCCGGGTCTCGAAGGGCTGAAACCGAAGTACAGCGAGAGTGCGGCGCAACCCTTTCGGCGTATGCTGGTGCGCATCAAAAAGGAAATCATCGCCTTCGGTGTGGAAGGCATTGAGCCGGCCAAGTACACCTCCCCGCGGCTTGAACCGAAAGTTTTGAAGCAGTGGCTCGACGAGGGCCGACCGGTCGTGCTCTACGACACACGCAACGACTACGAGGTGAAGTTGGGCACCTTCAAAGGAGCGGTCGTCGCCGGCATCGACCACTTTCGCGACTTCCCTGACGCGGTGGCCAAACTGCCGCCGGAACTCAAGAAGGCGGAGATCGTGTCCTTCTGCACCGGTGGTATCCGCTGCGAGAAAGCGGCGCCGTTCATGGAGCGCGAGGGATTCGAACACGTGTGGCAGCTCGAGGGTGGCATCTTAAAATACTTCGAAGAATGTGGCAGTGCGCATTACGACGGCGAGCTATTCGTCTTCGACCAGCGTGTGGGCGTCGATCCCGGGCTGCACGAAACGGCGTCATCGCAGTGCTTCGCCTGCCAGACGCCGCTAACGGCGGAGGAGCAGGCGGACCCGCGCTACGTCGAGCACATTTCCTGCCCCTACTGCTTCAAGACCAGCGAAGAGCAGCAGCGCGAGCAGATTGAGAAACGCCACGCAGCGATCCGTGCTGCGGTCTCCCCCCTGCCCGGCAGCATCCCCTACGCACACCAGCGCCCGCTGCACGTGCCTGCGGCTTGCGATCACAAGACGCTGCTCGACACCCTGTGCCACGTCATGCCGCACATCGGACGGGAGACCTGGCTTGCGGCTTCCGAGGCCGGTCGCACTCGCCGACCCGGGACGGCGAAGTCAGCGCCGACATGATGGTCGCCAACGAGGCCTTTACCATCTCGCCCGCGCAGCGCGAGCCGGACGTGAATCCGGACATCCGCGTGCTGTTTGAAGACGAGGCGATTCTTGTGCTGAACAAACCGGCGCCGCTGCCCGTGCATGTCGGCGGTCGCTTCAATCGAAACACGCTGCAGTTCATCGTCGACAACGTCTGGCAACCGCTGCGCCCGCGCACCGTGCATCGACTGGATGCGAACACGACCGGTGTGATGGTGCTGTGCAAGACGCGACACTTCGCGCGCCAGGTGCAGCCGCAGTTTGAGCGTGGTGAGGTCGAAAAAGTCTATCTGGCGCGAGTGCAGGGCCATCCTGCCGAAGATGAATTTACCTGCGATGCGCCGGTCAGTGCCGAAGCGGGCAAACTGGGCGGGCGCAGCGTCGATGAGGACGGTTTGGAAGCGAGGACGGAGTTCCGCGTGCTCCAACGCGACCCCGACGGCACCGCGCTGATCGAAGCCAGACCGATCACCGGCCGCACGAATCAAATCCGCATCCATCTTCGGCATCTGGGTTTCCCCATCGTCGGCGATGCCACCTACCTGGCAGACGGCACGATCGGCGAAACCCAAACTCTCGCCGTCGGCGACCCGCCGCTCTGCCTGCACGCCTGGAGAATCGCTTTCGAACATCCACTGACAAAGCAGCGCGTGACGTTTGAAGCAGAGCGTCCGGCTTGGGCCGGGCCATGCCAACCCGCCGAGTTGTGATCCCACTCCGGGATGATGAAGCAGACGGTACCGACAGGCCAGTATATTCAGGCCACCGTCATTGCGGCCATTCGCCGTTCACGATGGGTTTCAGCGTGAGCTTGGCCGGATCAACGACGACGTGCTTCACCTTTTTGCGCATCCAAGTGTAGGTGATGTGAACCAGTCCGTCCTTCGTCTGGATGATCGCGGGATAGCTGTATTCGCCGGGCTCACTTTCGAGGACGAGGGCGGCGTTCCATGCCTTCGCGTCCTTCGACGCCGCGAGATTCAAGGGGGTGCGTTTGCCGCCCCATTTACCGGGTATGCCTTCAATATGGTTGTAGATGATCAGGTGTGTGCCGTCGGAGAGAGTCACAGCGTCGGTGCCACTGTTGTTATTCGGCAGAGAGCCGAGCTTCATCTCCCCCCAAGTCTCACCGCCGTCGGAACTGCGGATTTCAAACACACGGTTCTGACGCGAGCGTCCGAGCGCGAGAAGCTTGCCGCCGCCCAAGTCAAGGATGCTCGGCTGGATGGCCTGGATGGCTTTACCGTCATGCAGAGGGGGGGTCCGCTGCCAGGTTTCGCCCAAGTCACGAGAACGCTCGAAGTGGACCGTCCATGATTCCTTTTCGCCCTTTTGCGCGGCGGGGGCTTCCTCACTCGTCGGACAGAGAATGTCGCCGTTTGGCAACTGCACCGGCTTGTTCTTGATGGGGCCGAGGATGCCTTCCGGGAGGCGCCGGGGCTGCTCCCAAGTCTTGCCACCATCAACGGAAGTGGTCAGCATTCCCCACCAAGTCTGTGGCGTTGGGCCAGCTTTGTAAAAAAGCATCAGCGCTCCGCCTTTGGGCTGGAAAAGCACGGGGTTCCAAGTGGGGTGTCGGGTGCCGTCCGGTTGCACGCCATTCGCCACTTCGATGCTCTCCGCCCAAGCGCCATCGGGAAGCTGACGGGACACCCAGATGCACACATCCGGATTCTTTTCCGCGGTACCGCCAAACCAAGCCGCAACGAGGCCCGTCGGGGTTTCGACGATTGTCGTCGCGTGAATCGAAGGGTACGGGCCGGTATCGTAGATGAACTCGGTTTTCAGAATCGCAGGGTCGGCGGCGAGCGCAGCAACGGGAAGGAGACAGGCGAGGATGGCTTTCATGGTTGGCAGGTTTTAAGGGATCAGTCCGAGGGCGACGAGTCTTTCACGAATGATTTCACGCTCGGGGGCGCGAAAGCGGTGGAAGGGTTCGGCCATGTGGTCCTCACAGATGCCGAGCAGCGAAAGACCGCACTTGATGCCTTTGATGATGGCGGATTTATGCCTGCCGACGGTGTAGATGCTTCCTGCGAGGCTCATGACTTCCGCATGCAGTTCGCGAGTGCGTTTCAGATCCTGAGCAGCGGCTGCCTGATACATTTCGACGTAGAGTTTCGGGTGCAGATTGGCGCCGCCATTAATGCCGCCGTGACCTCCGAGCAGCACGGCTTCAGCAGTGAGCTCTTCGGGGCCGACGAGCACGCTCCAATCGGTGCGCTGCTTCGCGACTTCGATCAGGCGATGGAAGTAAATCATGTCGCAGGAGCTGTCCTTCACGCCGCAGACGCCGGGCATGTCGAGCGCACGGCGCACGAGATCGATCTCGAAGCTCACCTTCGTCAAACCTGGCATGTTGTAGAGGAAGAGCGGCAAAGGCATTTCGGCGACGAGATCCTGGACGTATTCGAGCATCTCCGGCGGCGCGGCGGGGAAGTAATACGGCGGCGCGAGCACCACATGCGTGGCTCCGGCATCCGCCGAGTATTTCGCGAGATTGACGCTTTCGGTGAACGCGGTGTCCGTGATACCGACGAGGACCGGCACGCGGCCTTTGGTGAGCAGGCACGTCCTTTCGATCAATTCCCGCCGCAGGCGGTAACTGAGGCTGGGGCCCTCGCCGGTGGTTCCCAGAATGAAGAGACCTGACACGCCGCCGCTGATGAGATGCTCGACGAGCCGCTCCAATCCGGCGACGTCGAGCGCGTCGCGATCACGCAAGGGTGTGACGAGGGGGGGAATGATGCCGCTGAGAGGTTGGGACATGCCGCAGAAGGGACGACAGGGCTGCGAAGATGGCAAGAAGGGAGTGGTGCGCATGTTTGGCGCTGAAATGACGATTCTTGACTCGACTCGGCAAGAATGGGGCCGCTCGCAGCTTTCATGTGAAGGTCCTTTCATGCCAGCCACCGAACAAGCCGACTACTTTTCGACCCAAGTCGAGCGGACCCGCCGCTTCTTCCTCCCCGAGTGGGAGGAACGGCAGCGTGACACGGCGGTGCTCTGTCTGGTTGGCGGCGGTTGCGAGTGGTGCGCACCGGATTTTGTCGTGGACCGCAAGGAGTTTCCCTTTTTCTCCTTCGAGTTTGTCTCGCGTGGTCGCGGCGAAGTAACGCTGGCAAACCGGAGACACGAGATCGAGGCGGGGCATGCGTTTTTCTATGACTCCAGTGTGCCGCATGTGATTCGCAATTCGGCCGAAGAACCGATGGTGAAGTACTTTTTCAATTTCACCGGTAAACGCGGACAGCAGTTGATGAGCGATCTTGACCTGACACCCGGCGGAGTCCTGCGAGTCATGGACGCCCCCAAAGTGGTGACGCTGCTAGAAGATGTCATCGACCACGCGCTGCGCGGCGGGCGCTTCGGTCTGCGCGCCGCCTGTGCGGCTCTGGAGCATGCGCTGGTCCTCTGCGCGGACAGTCGCCAGCCCGCCACGACCAAGTATGACCCCGCCTTCGCGACTTACCTGCGGTGTCGTGGTCACCTGCTGAGAAACTACCCGGTATTGAACAGCATCGAGCAGGCGGCAAAGGCCTGCCACGTTTCGGCGGCGTACTTCACGCGCCTGTTTCAACGTTACGACACCGAGACTCCCCTGGGCTGCCTCACGCGCCTGAAACTTTCGCAGGCAGCGATCAAGCTGAGGCAGCCGGACGCGCTGGTGAAAAACGTAGCCGCCGAACTGGGCTACAAGTCCGCCGCTCATTTTTCCCGAGCTTTCAAGGCGTGGAGCGGAAGATCACCGCGTGGTGGTTGAAATGCGGCGGGGACTTCCCATCTTCGCGCACTCCCCAACGCCTTCGCATGCTTTCCATCCTCAAAATCCGCAATCTGGCTCTCGTCGAAGACGTGACGTGGGAATTGGCGGCGGGACTGGTGGGCGTGACCGGAGAGACCGGCGCGGGAAAATCGATCATCGTGGGTGCCTTGAAGCTGATTCTTGGCGAGCGGGCGGACCGCAGTCTGATCCGCAACGGACAGGATGCCTGCACGGTGGAGGCGAGCTTTCATCTGAAGGACACGCGTGAAATTGATGCCGTGCTGGAAGAGGCGGGACTGGAGCCCTGCCAGGACGGCGAACTGCTGATCAAACGCACGGTAAGCACCGCCGGGGCAAACAAGCAGTTTGTGAACTGCTCGCCGGTGACGATCCAGGTGCTCAAAAGTCTGGGTGAGTTTCTGGTCGATCTGCACGGGCCGCACGACCATCAGTCGCTAAACTCCCGCGAACGACAGCTCGACATGCTGGACAAGTTTTCCGGAATCGAAGAACTGCGGACCAAGTATGAGGCGGCATGGAAGGAATGGCGCAACGCGGTGTCGGAACTCGATGAACTGGAGAATTCCGAACGCGTAGACAGCCAGCAGCTCGACATGCTGAAATTCCAGGCGGAAGAAATCAGTTCCGCAGCACTAAAGGACGGCGAGGAGGAGGAGATCGAGGCGCGACACCGCATTGCCGCAAACGGAGCACGTCTGGCGGAACTCTGCGGAGCGATCACCGGAAGGCTGAGCGAGGGCGAAAGCAGCGTGCTCGACGGTCTGCGCGAGATCGGCCGCAGCATCCAAGAGCTGGAAAAGATTGATCCAGCCACGGCGAGCCTGTTTGAGGGGTTCAAATCGGCGCGCATCGAACTGACGGAGATGGAAAGCAGCGTGGCGGACTACGCGGAGGATTTGGAGATTGATCCCGCAGAGCTGGCACAGCTTGAAAACCGCATACACACCATCCAGACGCTGAAGCGGAAGTACGGACGAACGATCGGCGAAATCCTGGAGTTTCTGGCCGAAACCGAGCGGAAACTGAACCGGATCGAGAATCGGGGTGACGAACTCGAGAAGTTGCGAAAACTGGCGAAGGAGCGTGAGGAGGAGATTTTGAAGATCGGCAGACAAATATCGAAGAAGCGGGCCGATGCGGCGCCGAGGCTGGCGCAGGAGGTCGCCTCGCACCTGACGGACCTAGGCTTCAAACGCAGTGTTTTCGAAGCACAGCTCACGACTTTGCCGGAACCAGCCAAAAGCGGTCTGGAGGAGGTGGATTTCCACTTCGCTCCAAATCCCGGCGAGCCGTCGAAACCGCTGCGACTTACGGCGTCGAGCGGTGAAATGTCCCGCGTGCTGCTAGCGGTGAAAAGTGCCCTGGCAAAACAGGACGCGGTACCGCTGCTCGTGTTCGATGAAATTGATGCGAATGTCGGCGGCAACATCGCCGAGGCTGTGGGCCGCAAGATGGCGGCGCTGGGATCGACTCATCAGGTGATCGCCATCACGCATTTTCCCCAGGTGGCGTCACTGGCGCGGAGTCACTTTGTGGTGACGAAGGAGATCGAGGAGAATCAAACGCGGTCGCAGATCGCCGAAGTGGTGAAGGAGGAACGCGTGGAGGAACTGGCGCGAATGCTCGGTGGCAGCGCCGCGAGCGCCAGGGAGCACGCAAAGAGTCTGCTCAAAGGTGCAGCGGCTTGAGGAAAACCTCACGCGACCTGCAGCGACATGCGGGGAGGACGCCCTTTGACCCGTTTCAGGGTGGCGCTCAGAGCAAGGTTGGCGAGTTGGGTCTGTGGATTCCAGCCTTTGGGCGCCTTTTGATTGCTGGCCCACGGCATGCCGTCCTTGATCCATCCCTGGCGATACTCGTCGTAGCTGATGCCGTCATCGTCGTCCGTGACGCCAAACTGGAAGCCGCAGCAGGCGCAGATTTCCATCGAGGCGCCTCCCGTGCGGTTGCGTGGCGGCTCCTCCAGCCGGTCGTACCCGCATACCGGGCATGTTGAGGTGTTTGTTTTCATGGTGGTAGTCTTTCTCGGCGTCTTGCGGCTCATTTTAGCGGGAGGAAAAGCGGAGATCGGCAGGCTTGGCGGTTCGCCCCGGCTGGCGCTGCCAGTAAGTCGGGCTGTTGGGTTTGAAAAAGGTCTTCGTGCGTCCAGCCTCGTTGTAGGCGGCGAAAGAGCGTGTCTTCGGATCGAAGACACGGAGAGTGCCGTCGGTCGGATCCATCTTCATCGGCAGGGATTCGGCGCGGGCGCGCTGCAGGAAGCGCCAAGCCTGGGCTGCGTAGTCTTCGGGTGATTTGCTCGCGAAGTCGCGACCATGACGGTCAAAGTGATCCTGCAGAGTGGAAACGTTTCCCCAAGTCTGACTGGCGGGTGGTGCCGGCGGCTCTGTGGCGGGGGCTTTCTTTTCCGGAAGAATGGCATCCAACACCCGGCGCACGAGAGTCGGCTGGGCCTCGCCAGTCCCGGACGTAGCGCCGGTGGTAAATGTGCCGGCAGCGAGCTTTGTGCGAGCGCTGCCGAGGCTGTAATAATAAGTTTTACCCGTGTCGAGGCCGCTAAGAACGATCTGATGTTCGTCGGTCACCGGCCCCTCCGCCTTTTGCGTCAACTGGGCGGCGTTAAGGCCGTATTGAAGCCGCGTTCCACAGGAGACATCGGTCTTCCATGTGATGGTGGCGGAATCCTCGGCGGCAACTACCCGGGGCCGCCCCACCAACTCAACGGCATGCGCCCACGCGCCGGAAATGACGACGAGTGTGCTGAGGAGAAGTGATACAAGACCTTTCATGACTCCAAACCGTGGTGGGTGATGGTGAGACAGCCCTAAATGGGATGCGTTCAATTTGCATATTTCCCACCCCGCGGACCACTCATCCACTTCCATGCGCTTTCAATGTGCTCCCGGGGATCGAGATGTTCAGCCTTCCAGCCGAGAATCTCCGCCGCCATCGCTGGATTGGCGACTAGCTCCGCCGGATCGCCGGCGCGACGTTCGCCATAGGTCACGGGAATCGTCCTGCCGGTCACCGCTTCGGCGGTGGCGATGATTTCTTTGACGCTGAAACCTCTGCCTGTGCCGAGATTGACGGCGATCGTCTCTCCGCCGTCGCGCAGATACTGGAGTGCCAGCGCATGCGCGGAGGCAAGATCGCAGACATGAATGTAGTCACGGATGCAGGTGCCGTCGGGTGTCGGATAGTCGGTGCCGAAGACCGTGATGTGCGGGCGCTGGCCTGCGGCGGCCTGAAGCACGAGTGGAATGAGATGGGTTTCGGGATTGTGATCCTCGCCGATCTCGCCGCTCGGATGGCAGCCGCTGGCATTGAAGTAGCGCAAGAAGACGGACTTCAGACCCCAGGCACGATCGCAGTCGCGCAGCACGCGTTCCAGCATCCACTTGGAGGCGCCGTATGGATTCACGGGCGACTGCGGATGCGATTCGTCGATGGGAATGCGCACCGGATCACCATACGTCGCGCAGGTGGAGGAGAAGATGAAACGCTTGCAACCATGGCGCTGCATGGCTTCGAGCAGCGTGAGCGGTGCAGCGAGGTTGTTGCGGTAATACTTGAGCGGATCGGTGACGGACTCTCCGACATAGGCAAATGCTGCGAAGTGCAAAACGGCTTCAGGTTGATGCTCGGCAAACACACGTTCGATTAGCGATGCGTCGCTCATGTCACCTTCGACAAACGTCACGCGATCCAGCGGCAGGGCGCCCCGATGGCCGAAGACGAGGCTGTCGAGCACGACGATCCGTTCGTGCTGGTCAAGCAGGTGTCTGACGGTGTGAGAGCCGATGTAACCGGCGCCGCCGGTGACGAGTAGGGGTTGTTGGGGCATCGCGGAAGTACAGCAAGAGGCGGCGACGTTGCCAAACAAAGATTGCTCCAAATCTCACTTTGGCATCGCCACCTGCACCGGATGCATGAGGTAGGCGATCAAGTCGCGCACCTGATCCGGTTGCAACGCGAGCAGCAGACCTTCAGGCATCATGGACATGGGCGAGGTTTCCTGTTTGACGATTTCAGCGCGATCGAGCGTCAGCGGCTCGGTCAATGTGCGCAACGTCAGCGTGCGTGCGTTGCTCTCGCTGATCACACCGCTGAGCTGGCGGCCGTCTTTGAGGGTGAGCAGGCTCATGCGGAAGTCGGCGCTGACCACGCCGCTGGGATCGGCGATGTTTTCGAGGAGGTAATCGAGGCTCGCACGTCCGCTGCCGGTGAGATCGGGTCCGATCTTGCCGCCCTGGCCATACATCATATGGCATGCGCCGCAGACGGCGGTGAAGAGCATGCGGCCGTTGCTCAGGTTCGCTTTCGCGAGAACCTCCGGGGTGAGCCGCGCCTTGGTTTTCTCAATGAGCTCTTTCTTGTCCGCGGCGGACTTGCGCAGTTCGCCCCAGGCTTCGACAAGCTGCTTCGAAAGTTCGTCGTTGTTGAAGCTGCGGATCTGCCGGGCGTGGAAGGCGCTCAAGTCGGTGCGCGGGATACGGTTGGCGGCCATCTCGGCGAGCAGCGACTTCGCAAAGGCAGGACGGGAGACCAGCGTGTCGATGACGGCCGGGCGGTCAGCGGGATTGAACTTGCGATAGTTCTTGGCGAGCTTGAGACCGATCTCCGGATCATCAAACAACGTCAGGCCACGTGCCGCGATGATGTTGAGCCCGCGCACTTCGAGCAGCTGTTCGCAGATCGAGCGCAGATCCGGCGGGCGCGCATCAATGAGCGTCTTGAGCGCAGATTCACGGGCGGCGATGTCTGCTTTGCCATCGAGGGCGATCTGCTTCACGTCGTCGAGCGCGCGGCCATCGCCGAAGAGGATGCTGAGGTCGCGGATGCGAGGCGATTTCGATGCAGAGACAATCTTATCCCAATTCGCAGGCTTCGGAGCCTTGCGGATGCCTTTGAAGGCTTCGGTCATGCCTTCGAGCACTTCGTCGGAGCTGTTGACTGCCAGCAGCGCGTTCAACGCCTCCGGTTGCGGAGCGAGGCTGCGGGCGATCCAGCGCAGCGTCTGCGGCCACGTGCAGTTCTTCGCGAGTTGAACAAGCGCCGTCGGGTCCTGCTTGGCGAGCGGTGAAATGCCAAACCAGACCATGTAAGGGAGAAAGGGATCGTCGGCGTCTTCGGTGTGTGAAAGCAGCGCGGCGGCCAGTTCGGCACGCTTGGAGACGGGAAGGCGCTGAAGGGCGGAGGCGAGATTGAGTCGGACTAGGCTCGACTTGTCATTCAAAGCTGTCATCTCGAGGAGTTTCAGCACGTCTTCTGGCACGTATTTAAAATACTCAAAATGCGGTAGCGGACCCACTATCGTGTCCAAAGGCATAAACTGAGTCAGCTCTCGAATTGCCAATGCTCGACTATGCTCTTCAGGCGATTTCAAATCCGCCTTCGGCCACGGTTTGCGCCAAGCGAAGGGCGTTTCGGGCTTCTTCGGTTTGCCATAACTCACGCGGAACATGCGGCCGCTGGTGCGGTGGACGCCGTTGGATTCGTGGCACTCGCCCGTGTCGCTCCAGTCGAGGATGAAGCCGCTGCCGTCGGGGCCGGTGCTGATTTCGATGCCGCGAAACCACGGATCGTCGCTGAGGAAGATGTCGGGTTCGTGTTTGCCGACGTAGCCGCTGCCGTTGCGTTCCAGGCGCTCCACATTCGTGCGGCGGCCGTGCATGTTCAGGGTGAAGAGTTTGTTGCGATAGTATTCGGGCCATTGGTCGGCCTGATAAATCATCATGCCGATGTGCGCGTGACCGCCACCGAGGTGGTTGGCCTTGCCATCGCGGGATTCGCTCCAGGCACCGGTGCGGTCGTAGTGATAGTGGTCGGCGATGGTGTCGAGCTTTTCATAAATGAGCGGATTCAGCGTGCTCGAGTCCATGAGATGCGCGCCGTGGATGAGATGCCAGAGGTGGCCGGTGACGGTGTTGATGAAGAACATCTCGCCGTTCGCATCCCAATCGTGACCCCAGGGGTTCGTGGTGCCGTGGGTGAGGACTTCGACGAACTTTTTCTCCGGATGATAACGCCATATGCCGCCTTTCATCGGCACGCGTTGGTCATCGGGCGTGCCGGGAACACCGAGCTTGCCGGGGCAGGAATGGCCGCAGCGACCGTAGAGCCAGCCATCGGGGCCAAAGCGCAGACCGTTGGCGAAGTTGTGGTAGTTGTCCTTCGCCACGGTGAAGCCGTCGAGCACGACTTCGGGTTCGCCGTCGGGAATGTCATCGCCATTGCGATCAGGAATGAAGAGCACCTGCGGCGGGCACATGAGCCACACGCCACCGCGACCGACTTCGACGCTGGTGAGCATCTGCACGTCGTCGGTGAAGACCTTGCGCGTTTCGGCGACGCCGTCCCAGTCCTTGTCTTCGAGGATGATGACGCGGTCCTTCAGCGAGAGGTCGAAGCGCTTCGCACGTTCGGCGTAGGTGTAGTTTTCGGCGACCCACATGCGACCGCGTGCGTCCCACGCCATGCCGATCGGATTTTGCACATCGGGTTCGGCGGCGAAGAGCGTGGCCTTAAATCCTTCCGGCAGTTTGAGCGCCTTCAGCGCATCCTGCGGTGACATCGGCGAAGGATTGCCGGGCTCGCTGTTGTAGGGCTCGGGGAAGTCGGCGGACAGAGCGCTGCTGATGAGAAGAAGGCTGGTCAGGATCTGTTTCATGGGCGATGAGTTACTACGCCGGCTCATCCCCAGATCAACCACACGGCGGCGAAGGCGGTGAGCCAGAAGAGGACGTTTTCGAAAATCTTCTGTGGCAGGTGTTTGAGGATCCACCAGCCAATGACCACGCCGATCACGACGGCGGGCATGAGCGTGAGGTTGGTCATCAATGACTTCGGATTGATGATGCCGAGGTTGGTGCTGAAGGGCAGCTTGAAGAGGTTGATGAAGAGGAAGAAGCGGCTGAAGACGCCGAGGTATTCTTTCTTCTCCAGATGCTGCGCGAGGAGGTAAACGGTCATCACCGGTCCTGCGGCGTTGGCGAGCATGGTGACCACGCCGGCGAGAAAGCCCATCGACCAGGTGAAGCCATGGTGCTCGGTGAGGGCGATGAAATCCTGCCGGCGTTTGTTGAGCACCCAGTTGAAGATGAGCAGCGCGATGATGATCCAGCCGATGACGATGCGCGCCATGGCGTTGTCGAATTTTCCGAGCAGAAGCCAGCCGACGATCACGCCTGCGATGGCCGGCGGCACCATGGGGACGATACGCTTCCAGCTTCCGCCTTTGCGGTTGACGATGAAACCCATGAAGTCCGCCGCGATGAGCATGGGCAGGATGACGCCGACGGATTCCTTCGCGCCGAAGATGCGCGCCATCAGGACGACGTTGAGCGTCGAGGTGCCTGATAGGCCCGCCTTGGACATGCCGATGCACATGGCTCCCAAAGTCGCCAGCACGAGCAACCACGCATCGGCGGGCAGGAGGGTGTGTTCGGTGAGCCAGGTCATTGGGGAAATGACGAATGGCGAATGCGGAATGACGAACAAGCGCGGATTCCGCGTGGGCACCTTTTTCTCACAGTGCCATCAGCGGCGCAGGCACGAGGAAGGCGTGCTGCTCGAGGAGGCTGAGCACGCCGTTGGAAGCGAGGAAGGGAACAAAGTAATTCGCCAGCACGTAGGCCAGCGCGACCGGCAGGATGCCGAGGCGCGCCGTCCAGCGTGCGAACCAGTGGCGCGGCTGCTCGTGACGCAGTGCGCGGCTCAGCGCCCAGCCGGTGAGGATGCGGGCGGGAAAGATGAAGATCACGAAGAGCAGGCTGGGCAGCCAGGCGAGTTCCTGTGGTGTGAGTTCGATCTTGAGCAGATAGAGCGGAATGGCGAAGAGCAGCGTCACGAGCAGCGCGAACCAGAAGGCCAGCGGTGCACGTGCGAACTGACGACGTACCTCGCGCCAGTCGAACAGCGCGTTGAAGCGGTCGCTTTGCGCAAAGTTTGCCTGGAGAAAGGGCAGGTGGATGGCCACGAGGAAGAGAAGGATGCCGCCGATGAGCGAGACGATGACCGTGCCACCGACGGCAAGGCGGGGCGCGGTCATCAGGATGCCCACAGGCACGATGAGCCACATGAGGGCGCCGACGAAGCCGCGCAGGCCGAGCCAGAAGTAGAAGGGCAGTCTCAGTCCGGCGATGTAGTCGGTGATCGTGTGCTGAAGGCCGCTGATCTTGTCAGGCGCACGCAGCCAGCGCAGGAGGCGCAGCGGCTGCGGCCAGAGGAAGTGCCAGAGCTTTCCGCCGCGAACGCTCGCCCACAGGATGTGCAGCACGGTGATGACCGTGACGAGAATGAGCGCCACATGCCAGCCGCGGGCGGTTCCGCTGCCGGGTGCGATGAGCTCCGCATCCTTCCAGAAGGTCGAAAGGATCCGTGCAGGCCAGACGACGATCCACACGCCGGCGGCGATGCTGCCGAAGACGGAGGCCTTGCGCACGCCGATGAAGCCGTCGCGCAGGCGGCCGGTGCGCGCGACCGTGCCGCTGACGTGCAGGAGGTAGCCGAGGCTGAGGAAATTGAGCACCGGAACGACCGAGCAGGCGGCGACCAGAACGATCAGTGCCACGAGACCGAACAGCCAGTCGAGCGCAGGTGAAATCCGGTGCGTCCAGAACCTTCTCAGCCACGACTGGCGCGATGCCTCGACGGCAGGCACGGGCAGGGGAGGTGGCTGGAGGATGGCTTCTGACATGGGAGCGCTATGAAAGCCGGCGGGTTCGAGAATGTTGCGGGATTTCTGGGGAAACCGAACTAGAATGCGGGTGTTAGTCAGCGATTCAAAGCCGCCCCCCATGAATCCACCGTCCAACTCTGTGAACTGGTTCGCGTGGCTGCGCAATGCCGTGATTCTCGGTGCGCTGGCTGGTGCCGCGATTTGGAGTGTTGGCGGCTGGTTTGTGCCGCCCGTGGCCGCCATCAATCGGAATGTAGGATTGTCTGCGGCGGAATTGAAGGACATCCAAGCGGTTGCGGCCGGGGTGAATGCGGAATTTGAAAAGGAGTGGGCCAAGGAAGGACTGAAGGTGGCTGATCCGGCGGACGGTCTCACCATCGCTCGGCGTTTGTCGCTCGCGTTGACGGGCAGTATTCCGTCGCTGCAGGAGATCCGGGCGCTGGAGACGGTGAGAGGCGTGGACGTCGGCCAATGGTGGCTCACGCAGCTGCTGGGTGACCGTCGCACCAGCGACTACCTGGCGGAGCGCTTCGCACGTGTTTACGTCGGCATCGAAAACGGGCCGTTTCTGACCTATCGACGCAGACGTTTGGTGGACTGGCTCAGCGATTCTTTGCAGAAGAACCGTCCCTACGATCAGCTCGTCCGTGAACTGATCGACTGCGAAGGCGTGTGGACCACCAATCCGGCGGTGAATTTCATCACGGTGACCAACGAGAACAAGAAGGGCCCGGATGAAGCGAAGCTGGCGGCGAAGGTGAGCCGGGCGTTCCTCGGTGTGCGCATCGACTGCGTCCAGTGTCATGACGGCAAGCTGGGCAGCCCGTGGAAGCAGACGGATTTCCATCAACTTGCGTCCTACTTCGGCCAGATGCGTTTCAGCGTGAACGGCCTGCGCTACAATCCGAAGAGCAAGCCCTATCAGGTCCGCTACCTCGGCGAGATGGAAGAAGAAAAGGTGCCAACCAAGGTGCCTTGGAAGCCGGAGCTGCTGCCGACGAAAGGCACGCCGCGGGAGCAGCTCGCCGCCTGGGTGACCGCCAAGGAGAACAAAGCTTTCGCACGTGCCATCGTGAACCGCATGTGGGCGATGCTCTTCAATCGTCCGCTGGTTTCGCCGGTGGATGAGGTGCCGCTCGAAGGACCGTTCCCGCCGGGCATGGAAGTGCTGGCCGACGACTTCATGGCCCATGGTTGTGATTTGCAGCGCCTGATGCGCGTGATCGTGGCCACGCGTGTCTTCCAGCAATCGAGCCGTTCGGCGGACCCGGATCATCCGGCCACGCAGGTGGCGGAGGATCACTGGGCGGTGTTTCCCGTCACGCGTCTGCGACCCGAGCAGATGGCAGGCAGCGTGATTCAGGCGTCATCTTTGACCACGATCGACGCTGAAACGCACGTGCTCTTCCGCCTCAAACGCACGGCGGACGTGAACAACTTCGTAAAGCGCTACGGCGACTCAGGTGAGGACACGTTTGACGATGGGGCAGGTACCATCCCGCAACGACTGCTGTTGATGAACGGCAACATGATCAACAACAACATCACCAACAATCCGATCGTCAACGCGAGCACGCGAATCGGCATTTTGGCGCCTGACGCCGCGTCGGCGGTGGAGGCCGCCTACCTTTCCATTTTTACCCGACGTCCCACGGACGAGGAAGCCGCTCTCTTCCGAGGACAGATCGCCGCCTCGAAACGCTCCAAAAGCAACGCGATGGCCGACCTCTACTGGACGCTCATGAACGCCACCGAGTTTTCCTGGAATCACTAGCCCGCTGCGCGGGAATGACGAAACCAGAATTCAAAATGTCGAATGCCATGAACACTTCTCCCTGCCAAAGCCGCTCGCATCTTACGCGTCGCTCGGTCCTTCGTGGTGCCGGAGCCGCCGGCGTTTCCTGGCTCACTCCTCTGGCAGACATTCTTGCCGTGGAGGCTGAGAAAGCGCCAAAAGGCAAGCCGGCGCGCTCGGTAATTCTGCTTTGGCTTGGCGGTGCCGCGAGCCAGCTCGACACGTTTGACCCGCACCCGACGACCAAGATCGGCGGCGGTGTCAAAACGATCCCAACAGCGATCAAGGGCGTCGAATTCGCCGCAGGCCTCGAGCAAACCGCGAGCGTGATGCAGGACGTGTCGCTGATTCGCTCCATGGTGAGCAAGGAGGGCGATCACGAGCGCGCGTTCTACAACATCAAGACTGGTTATCGCCCCGATCCCACGCTCATTCATCCGAGCATCGGCGCGATCGCCTGCCACGAACTGCCCGAGGCGAAAATCGAAATCCCGACCCACGTCTCGATCCTGCCGAACCAGTGGCCCGCCCGCGGCGGCTTCTTCGGTCCGCAATACGATGCGTTCCAAGTTTACGATCCGAAGGGCAGCATCCCGGATGTGCGCGCCCGCGTGGAAGATCAGCGTCTCGAGCGCCGGTTGGAGAGCCTGAGCGTCGTCGAACGCGCCTTTGCTGCCGGACGTGCCCCCGATTTGGACAAGAACAAGACGCTGCACCAGCTCTCAATGCAGCAGGCCCGCCGGATGATGACCTCGGAACAGCTCAACGCTTTCGACGTCAGCAAAGCAACCGCCGCAGAGCGCGATGCTTACGGCGATACGCCCTTCGGGCGTGGCTGCCTCGCGGCGGTGCGTTTGATTCAAACGGGTGTGCGCTGTGTCGAGGTCACGCTGACCGGCTGGGACACACATGCGAACAACCTCGAAGGTCAGGCGGCTCAGGTGAAGATCCTCGATGCGGCATACGCGTCGTTGATTCGTGATTTGAAGAAACTCGGCCTTCTGGAAAGCACGATCGTGATTTGCGGCGGTGAATTCGGCCGCACGCCGAAGATCAACAACGTCGGCGGTCGCGATCACTGGCCGCATGCGTTCAGCATGCTCGTGGCGGGCGGTGGTTTTGCCGGCGGCCGCGTCATTGGTTCCACCGATCCCGAAGGCGAAAAGAAAGAACCTGAGAACCCCGTGCTCGTCGAAGATCTGCACGCCACCGTTCAGGACCTGCTGGGCATTGATTACGAAAAAGAAATCATGACTCCCGTCGGCCGTCCGATGGCATTGAGCAAGGGGGAGCCAGTGAAGGAGCTCAAGATTTGATGCGCGCCGGTTGAATTTCGCGAATCCCAAATTTTGATCCCGGCGGCAATCCGTGACCAGAACGGCGTTGCCGCACGAGAGGAGATGTGTTACTCACACATACTTCGTCTTCTCTGCGTTGCCGACATGTCACCCCCGGACTTCAATCCAGATCAAGGCAACGAGTTCGTTTCGGACAAATCCGACGCCTTCGAGAGGCTGTCTGCTGATGAATCCGAGGTATCCCGAAAGCTCGCCGAGTACAGTCATGCGGATGCTGCCAGCGATAGGCTCCGAACACTTTGCAATCGGATTGCTATAGCTGAAGGAAAACTGGGGGAGATTCTCCAGAGAAAGAATGAGCGCTCGACCGAACTGCATGCTCTGGCAACCGAATTGGAATGCCGTCGTGCAGAGTTCGAACGATTGGAAGCCGAGTTGGCCAACCGGCATCGGATGCTGGCGAAAATCGAAGCGGATCTTTGTACTCGTGCCGCCGACTTGAAACAGCTCCAAGAAGCAGTGACTCGCGCATCGGAGCAATTGGCGATGGTGCAACGGCAATTGACTGAGAGCGAAGCGCCGAGTGTCTTTCACCACGCGAAACAAACCGAGGAAAACAAGCAGGAAGAGGTGCATGCCGACCATGACAAGCCAGTCGAGCGCCCGGACACTCATGACTGGCTGGTTTCATTACGCACCGCTATTACGGCAACCGAGGCAGGCGACCGTTTGACCGAACCCTGCGAATTCGAGCAGCGGTTGACGGCTCTCTTGATTCGTTCGCCTGACGTAGAAAGCCCCCGCAAAGGAGAGGGTTTGTCGAATGCCGGTATTGATGAGTTTTTTGAATGTGGTTCCCCATCCCCGGACCATTGGGAACGTCCAAAGAACCGCAGACGAGGCAGCGCCCTACGGAGCATTGTCACTCACATGATGGCTGGTGGCGTCGGAGTCGTCGTTTATTTCGGCCTGGCGTCGCAGATGATGGAAACGGAGGCGACCGGTGAGGCACAAAATTTTCCCCTGCCTGCCACGACGGCGTCCTCGCAGTCAAATCAGGCAGACCCAGTCATAAAGCGGAGCGCGGCCAAAGTTGCTGCCGCTTCGCCGGTGGTTTCGAATGCCAAGGATGCCGCTCCGCCGCCGCGATCAGAATCCAAGCCGGTTCAGACAGCCCCTCCGTCAAAGCCCGTTCAGGTGGCTCCGACGAAACCGGTGGCGTTTGTGCCGCTCGTGTTGCGAATCCGCCGGGCGCTGCCCTTGGTTGCCTGGACAGCGGACGAAGATCCGCCAACGGCCTCCGCCTCAGTTCCGAAGGAGTCCAAAAACATCGCGGTCAAAGAACCGACAAAGGCGGCAACGGAGACTTCAGCGTCCCTCAGCAAGCCTGCCAGACGACCGGCCGTGAAGCCGAAGACCATGGTGAAAAAGGCGGTCGAAACGGAGATGGCTTTGCTCGATGGAGGCGTGTGGGTCGTCGGGGATGAGCTTGATGGGTTGAAGGATGCTGTGCCGCATCCGGTGAAGCTGAGCCCCTTCTGGATCGCACGGCGTGAAGTGACGCTTGAGTTGTGGGACCGGGTGGTGAATTGGGCGCACGAGCACGGCTACGTGGATCTGCCTCCCGGCGCAGCAAAAGCTCTGGATCATCCGGTGTATGCAGTCTCATGGCTTGAAGCAGTGATGTGGTGCAACGCGCGCAGCGAAATGGAGGGTCTCACGCCCTGCTACTACGAGGATGCCCAACAGAAAAAAGTGTTCCGCACCGGAATCCTCAATCTCTCGAATCGTTGTGTGAACTGGGAGGCCAAGGGTTATCGTCTTCCCACTGAGGCGGAGTGGGAGGTGGCAGCCCGTGGCAGGCTGAAAGGCAAACGATTCCCTTGGGGAGATGAGATCACTCACGAGAACGCGAACTACAGCAGCAGGGCTGCCGGCCCTTTTGACAAAAGCAAGGACCGCGGCCCGCCGCCGGCATTTCTTGGCAGTCTGCCGCATACAGCTCCGACGGGCAGTTTCCGGCCCAATAGATTCGGCCTGTATGACATGTCAGGCAACGTGTCCGAATGGTGCTGGGACGTTTACGACAGATCCTACGGTATTCCGAAGCTTGCCTCTGGCGGCGCGAAACCGCCGACGGTTAGCGACCCCAGAGGACCAGTTTCCGGCATTTCCCGAGTGGTGCGTGGTGGAAGCTGGCGGCACGATGCCGGTGACGCACGATGCGCCAGCCGCTTCGACCTGCCGGCGATGACTCCTTTCCCTCACGTGGGATTTCGCGTGGTGCGCCGACGGTAGACCGTGCGATGTCAACGTGAAGCGCTCTCAAACGGACTGCCCTCGATAATCTGGCGTTTTTGCTCTTCGGGAGTCGCTTCAGGGTCGGGATTCAGCGTCATGATGTAGGCCACCACATTGCGAAGCATCTGCTCGTCCTCGATGAAGAGCGTGGTCATCTGCACCATCTTCGCGCCGTTCACATCGTTCTTGATCGCGCCCCGTTTGCCCGCTTTGAAGCGTTTGAGCTGTTCCTCCAGATACCACGCCTGCCGACCAATGAGAGGCGGGCTGCCGAAGGCCATCTCGCCACTGGCGTTGTAGCGATGACACTCCATGCAGCGTTCCTGGAAGAGACGCATGCCTTCACCGGTGTCCACGTTGGCCATCGCGCGATCCTTGCCGGTTGGAACAACCAACGGCATCTTTTCCACGTGCTCGATCACGGCTTTCACCTGTTCGGGCTGCAAGGCTTTTGCGATGCTGGCCATCATGAAAGGCTGGGCATCGGCTGCATTCTGACCACGGCGACCTTCTCGAAAATTCGCGAACTGGGTGGTCACATACCACGAGGGCATGCCTGCAATGGACGGCGTTTTCATCTCGATCTTGCCCTCACCCTTCGCACCATGGCACTGTGCGCACACCGTTTGAAAGATGGTTTTGCCATCCGTGGCCTTTGTGGCGGCGATGGCAGGGTGCACAGGATCAACGGCATGCACAGGCTTGATCTGCGCGGGTTCGGCAGCGTGCGACATGGCTCCACTGAGTCCGAGAATCAGGAACGCAAGAGGCTGACGGATGGATTTCATGGCCAGAAAACGGGCTAAGTTGCACGCCCGTTACAACAATGCCGGTTTAAACAGGTGTGGCGAGCTTCTTTGCCAAAATCCGCGCACCGCAGGACAAATCCGGCGCGTGCTTGCGCATGCTTCGCGACTGTGCCTTGCTGTGCCATGCGCGTGTTTCCTCAGAACGTCGTCGAACTCACCCAGGCGCTGGTGCGCATCCCGTCGGTGAATCCTGACGGCGATCCCGGCACCGAAGGCATCGGTGAGGAGAAGTGCGCGCAGTTTGTCGCTGAGTTTTTAAAGCATTCAGGGGCCGAGTCATTTCTGGATGAAGTTGAGCCCGGCAGGCCAAATGTGATCGGTCGTTTTCCCACGAATCCCACGGCTGATGGAAAACCCAAGCCCCGCATCCTTTTCGCACCGCATACCGACACCGTGAGCGTGGGCGGCATGACCATCGATCCGTTTGGCGGTGAGCTGCGCGATGGCAAAATATGGGGAAGAGGAGCCTCGGACACCAAGGGCCCCATGGCTTCCTTTCTCTGGGCGCTGCATGAAATGCGGGAAGAGATTCCCGACCTGCCGGTCGAGGTGCACTTTGCCGGGTTCATGTCCGAGGAGAGCGCTCAACTGGGCTCGCAGCACTTCGCGAAACATCATGGGCCTTACGATCTCGCGATCATCGGCGAACCGACGAGTCTGAAGACGGTGTTCCGCCATAAAGGCTGCCTGTGGGCCGACGTGCATACCAGCGGCGTTGCCGTTCACGGTGCCACGCCGGAGCTCGGGGTAAACGCGATCGTGAAGATGGCGAAACTTGTGGAGGCGCTCGACGGAGAATTCCGTGTCATCTTGTCAGAGGCCGGTGGCGAGGACGAATGGCTCGGCACCAGCACGATCAATCTGGGCATGATCCAAGGAGGAACGCGCAGCAACATTGTGGCAGACTCGTGCAAACTTCGCGTGGACATCCGCACCACGCCAGGGCTGCAACGCGCAGGCGGAGCCATGAAGCTGCTGACCGAATTCGTGCAGAGTATGGATGAAACCGCGCGCGTCACCGTCGCCAGCGAGGCTTTTCATCTCGACACCGATCCTGCGAATCCCTTGGTGCAAAAGCTGATCGCCGCCGGCGCTGAACTGACCGGTGCCCCGTGGTTCTGCGACGCTGCGTTCCTCGCCGTGGCCGGAACATCTGCGATCGCCATTGGCCCGGGATCAATCGCCCAGGCGCATACGAAGGATGAGTTTATTGCCGTGAATGATCTGGAGGAAGGCGTCGCTTTTTTTGTGCGATTTTTGAAGAGTCTGGCCTGATCAGGGAATGACCACGCGGTAAAACCGTCGGATCTTTTTGACGGCATTGAGATCCGTCCACGTCGTGCTGGGGCCGGTGGCGGTGACGATCACGGCTTGCCATTCGAGGAGGTCGTCGCTGTACTCGACGCGGTAGTCGTTGCCGCTGACGGAGGGAAACTGCAATGAGGTGGCCGTGGTGCGGCTGAGAACGGTACGCGGCAGACTGGCGGGATCGTCATCGCTGGTGCCGAACCAGGATTCGAGATCGGAGTGAATGCCATCTCCATCATTGTCGTGATGGATGGCGAACTGGTCCACAAAGCCGGAGTCGAGACCGGAGGCGGTGAAGTCGTCCTTGATGTAGGCCCACTTGAGCGTGTGGGTGCCGGCAGGGACGAGAAAGCCCTTGCGCGTCCAACCCACCTCGCCGCTGATGGCTTCCTGCTCCACATCGTCGATGTAGAAGCGCAGAAAATCGTAGTCCCTTTCGGACGAGATTCCCCAGTAGAAGGTGACCTTGCACGGACCGGTGACATCGGTGGTCATGATGCTTTCCTGCAGGTTGTCAATGAGGCCGCTGCGCGCGGCATCTTCTCCGTCGCCGCTGTAAAACTGTTGCGGTATCCAGGTGAGGTCTCCGGTGGTGGCAACGGTCTGCATTGGCGCGTCGATCGCTTCCGCCAGTCCCAGGGCGACGGAGGCAATGTCGATGATCACCGTGTCCGTTGTCGTGCCGAAGCTGTTGGTCGCGTGGATCGTCACCGGATAGCTGCCGATCGTGTCGACGCTGCCGTAGATGAGGCCGCTGGTTTCGTGCAGGGTCAGTCCGACCGGCAGATTATCTGCGCTAAAACTGGAGGGTGCGTCGGTCGCCTCGAGTTGATGGCGAAAGTAAACGCCCTGATAGGCATGGATCGTCTCGGTGATGATCGTTGGCACGGCAGTGGTCGGCGTGATGACGACTTGGTCGATCCAGCCCTTGTCCTGCCCTTTCACCACGGCCTGATCCTTGGTGTAGTAGATGTCCACGTTGTGCGGGCCGTCACCGAGGTAGGTGCTGGAGGCAGTCCAGTCAGTCTCACCGGTGATGTAATCGCGCACGTAGCCGTCCACGGTCAGAACGAGATAGTCGTAGTTCTTTTCGGAGGACACCTTCCACTGGAAGTCGAGCCGCGCGGGCCCATTCACCGTGAACTCGATGCCTGAGTACTCTTCATGTCCCACGACCGCAGTTTCGATTGCGTCCTCACCGTCGTGAGTCACCGCCGTCTGGCTGAAGGGATCGCCGAATCCGAAGGGAATGATCTTCGTCGTGTCAGGCTGCTCCACGGCTGCGGAGAGCAGCGGTTCGGCCGCGAGAATCAGGTAGTAGGCGAAATCTTCCGTCGTGCCGGTGGCGTTCGTGGCGCTTTGATAGCCCTGAAAAAGACCCGTCTCGGTGGGGGTGCCGGAGATCAGGCCGGTCGTCGCATTCAACGACAACCCCGCAGGGAGCGGACCTGGGAAATAGGTTCCCGCGCCGTAGCTCGTCGGGAAATTGGACGCGGTGATTTGGTGTTCCAGCGGCCAGCCCTCGCGACCCACGATGATCCAGTTCGACGTGATGGCGGGCGCTGGCAGCTGCGGATCCGTGGCGGTGCCGTGGAAGGTGAGTGTCACGTCTTCCAATGTACCGACGTCATCAATCCTGCGGTCAATGACCTGCAGTTTCCAGTCGCCCTCCGAACGCTCGCCCCAGAAGTGGGTGGTCATGAAGGTCCAGTCGAGATCGGAGGCGGTGTCGTTGAAACGGGCGCGGGCCAGGCGCACCTGAACGCCGCTGGGAGAGGTGAGGCGCCACTCCAGATTGCCCGCGTAGGGGTGCGTGGCTTTCACCTTCACGGTCACATGCTCCAACCGCAGGTTGTCTTGAGCCGGCACCGTGAAGGTGCGGGAGACGCCGGCCTCGTCCGCATCCGGAATCGCCAGTGCCAGGTTCGTCTGGCTCAGCGCTACCTTTTGCAGCGCTGGCACTCCGGGCCATGTCTCCGCCATCGTGGTGGCGGCCAGCGCGTCCACCAGTCCGGCACCGTAGCGCTCGTGAAAGTGGAAACCGCCGCCGTTGGTCTGCCAGCCGCTGAACTCATCGTTCTGAACCGCCGTGCGCACGAGAATCTCCTGCACGTCGCGATACGTCAGGTTCGGGTTCGCCTCCAGCATCAGGGCCACCACGCCGGCAACTGCGGGAGTGGCGGACGACGTCCCGCCAAAGGTATTCGTGTAGTCGGTGTCGGTGAAGTCGGGATACTCCACCGTGCCACCGTCTTCATTGTAACCCGCATCGCTGCTGCGGTCGGTGGTGGTGATGCCCTGCGTGCCGCCGTTGGAAGGTGCGCAGACGAGAATGTTTGCGCCGGGTTCGCTGTACCACGAGGAGCGACCCCTTTCATTGATCGCGGAAACAGCGATGGCGTAGGGCGAGTTTGCCCAGCCGTCATAGTTCGAGTCATCACCACTGCCGTTTCCATTTCCGGCGGCCCATAGGAAGACGGTGCCCTTCCCTCCCCTGCCATTCGTCGCCGCGTCTTCCAGCGCCGCGAGGCTCAAAGGTCCCGGCCCGCCCGTTCCGTAGGCGCTGTCAAAGGGGCCCCAACTGTTGCTCTTCACATGAATGATGTCCTTTTTGAACGCAAAGGCATCCGCTTCGTCGGCGTCCGTCGTCGGCGCCGAAATCAACCGCATGCCGACAAGCGTGGCATTGGGCGCGACGCCGCTCACTCCGATCCCGTTGTTTCCGACCGCCGCGGCCACGCCCGCGCAGGCCGTGCCGTGGAAGTCGTCCACGCCGGGAAAGGGATCATCGTCCTCGTCATTGAAGTCGAAGCCGTTCAGGAGGTCGACATTGGCGGCGAGGTCGGGGTGCGTTGTTTCCAGTCCGTCATCCACAATGCCGATGCGCACGCCCGCCCCCTTGTAGCTGTCCCATGCCGGCACCACGTTCACGTCCGTTCCAGCCTCGCCGTCATTCTGGCCCGTGTTGCGCAAATGCCACTGGTAACCCGCTTCGGAGGCATCATAGGCGAAGAGCGGATCATTCGGCACAAAGCGACGGAAAAGCTGGTGGGCGAGCATCGGCTCGGCTGATCGCACGCCGGGAAGGGCTCTGATTTTCGCGGCTCCTGAGAGAGCGGCGTCCGGCGCGCCGGCGAACTCCACCACGGCGTACTTTCCACGCGTCGTGGTCTTCACGGTGCCGGCCACGCCTGCCAGATCCGCAGCCGACTTCCCGGGTTGCAATTCGACCAGCACCTTCTTCGTCAACCAGCGCCGGGTGGCCTCGTTCTGCGGTGCGTTTCGCTCGTAGAGCACCCACTCGCCCTTAGTGCCCGCTTCGGTGGATGATCTCACGAAACGCTTCCCGCCAATCGCAATCTGACCGTGCAGCAGGCTGCCGGCAGCGAGGAGGCTGAGGAAAACGAGAAGACGCATTGGGTTGGGGACAAGACGGCGGCGATGTTGCTCATTCTACACGTCCTTGACCAGCCGGAAAATGCCTGTGACGCAGCGGCCGAATCAATCTTCGCCATCCACTCGGGAGATGCCGGCATACAACTCGGGAAACCGGCGCTCCAGGGACTTCGGCGTGATGTAGCCGATGAGCTGGGCTTCGTTCCAGTCGGCGAGGCCCCAGAACTCATGAGGGAAAGCCATGATCACCGCCGTGCAGGTCGGCATCTTGGGAATGTGTGCGCGCGCCAGAATGCGCTCGGCGAACTCATGCATGCCGGGATTGTGACCGAACATGATCACGTGCTGCCAGCTCTCCTCAAAGCTGCGCATGACTTCGAGAATCTGATCACTGCCGGCGAGGTAGAGCTGGGATTCGAGCAACAGTCCGTCCACGGGCATGCCAAAGGCGTCTCGCATGATCTGCGCTGTGCTGAGCGCCCGCAGGGCGGTGCTTGAGACGAGCCGATTCGGCAGTGGCAGCAGCGGAGGAGCGCCACTGCCGCCGAAGTAAGTGCGGTGCATGAAGGTGGCCACGGCTGGCGCCGCTTTCTTCCCTCGATCGTTCAGCGGACGATCATGATCCGCCAAGCCGGGCTGAGCCCAGCTGGATTTGGCGTGACGCACGATGGTGAGATACTTCATGTAGAAACGAAACCGGCTTGCGCCGCGAACGGTGATGACATGCCTGACCTCTGTTTGCAATCAAAGAACGGGCCGAAGGATCATCTCCTCCGGCCCGCTGTTCGGAAAGTCTGTGCCGAAATCAGAGATACTCGTTCACCAAGTTCTCGAGCATTTCCTGACGTCCACTGCCGAGGAGCGGTTCGCCGTTGGCGAGGACGTGAGCCTCAAGTTCCTCGAAGCCGACTTCGCCGCTCTCGATCTTCGCGCCGATGCCGGTGTCGAAGGTTGCGTAGCGCTGCTTGATGAAGCCGGAGAGACGACCGTCTTCGATCATCGCGTGGGCGATCTTCAGGCCACGGGCGAAGGCGTCCATGCCGCCGATGTGGGCGTGGAAGAGATCGACAGGCTCGAAGGATTCACGACGGCACTTGGCGTCGAAATTGAGACCTCCCGTGGTGAGGCCGCCCATGCGCAGCACTTCGAGCATGATCTCGGTGGTGAGATAGATGTTCGTCGGGAACTGGTCGGTGTCCCAGCCGATGAGCGTGTCGCCGGTGTTCGCATCGACGGAGCCGAGTGCATTCGCGGCGATGGCGACCTGCATCTCATGACGCATGCTATGGCCGGCGAGCGTGGCGTGATTCGTCTCAAGGTTGAGCTTGAAGTGATCCATGAGGCCGTATTCGCGCAGGAAGTTCAGACACGCGGCGGCGTCGGAATCGTACTGGTGCGTGGAGGGCTCACGCGGCTTCGGCTCGATGTAGAACTGGCCGGTGAAGCCGATCTTCTTCTTGTAATCGACGGCCATGTGCAGCAGGCGGGCCAGATGGTCGAGCTCGCGCTTCATGTTCGTGTTCCAGAGCGTGGCATAGCCTTCGCGACCACCCCAGAAGGTGTAGCCTTCGCCGCCGAGGCGATGGGTGACGTCCATGGCTTTCTTCACCTGTGCGGCGGCGTAAGCGAAGACGCCGGCATTCGGACTGGTGGCTGCGCCCTGGCAGTAACGCGAATGCGAGAAGAGGCAGGCGGTGCCCCAAAGGAGCTTCTTGCCGGTCTGCTGCTGCGCCTTTTCGAGTTCGTCGGCGACCGCGTCGAAGGCTGCGTTGCTCTCGGCGAGCGTGTCGAGTTCCGGAGCGACGTCGCGGTCGTGGAAGCAGTAGTAATCGACGCCGAGCTTGTCCATGAACTCGAAGCAGGCCCACACGCGGCGCTGCGCGTTGGCGACGGAATTCGTGCCGTCATCCCATGGGCGCTGGGCGGTGCCACCGCCGAAGGGATCGGAGAGCGAGTTGCGCATCGCGTGCCAGTAGGCGACGCCGAAGCGCAGATGATCGCGCATTTTTTTACCACCGACGAGTTCGTCGGCATTGTAGTGCTTGAAGGCGAGCGGGTTGCGACTCGTCGGTCCTTCGAACTGGATTTTCTGAATGTCGGGGAAGGCTTCGTTCATGGTTAGGCGTGCAAGGGAGACGAAACGGCGCGGCGCGCAACTGGTTCGTCAGCACGCAGCGGACACTTTTTGGGCCAAATAGGACGCGGCCGCCGTTTCAGAACGCCTTCTTGTTCGTCTCCTCCGCGAGCCACACCGACACCAAAGTGATCGCCGCCATGACGATCAGATACACCGCCACCGGCCACGGTTTGCCATCGGTGTAGTCGAGCAGCGCAGTCGCAATGAGCGGTGCAAGTCCACCGGCGAGCGGCGAGGCGAGTTGATAGCCGAGCGAAGCGCCGCTGTAGCGCACGCGGGTGCCGAACAGCTCCGAAAAGAACGCGGCCTGCGGACCATACATCGCTGAGTGACCGATGAGACCGATGACAACCGCGAGGATGACGAACGTGACGTCCTTCGTCTCGATCATCCAGAAAAACGGAAACGCGAACAGCGCCAGGAACAGGGCGCCGCCGAGATAAACGGGCCGCCGGCCGAGGCGGTCCGAAAGGGCACCGAACCACGGAATCACGATCAGCTGCACCGCCGAACCCACGAGCACCGCATTCAGCAGCGTCGTCTTTGACATGCCGAGCTGCTGCGAGCCATAACTCAGCGCTAGCACGGTGAAGATATAGAAGAAAGCGTTCTCCGCAAAGCGCGCGCCCATGGCGAGCAGGACGTTGCGCGGATGATCGCGCAGCAGGGCGAGAATGGGCACTTTCGGTCCTGCGTCCTCCGTTTTGGCCTGCGTGAAGACCGGACTCTCGATGATCTTCAGGCGGATGAACATGCCCACGCCCAGCAGCAGCACGCCGAGCAGAAACGGCACGCGCCAGCCCCATGCCATGAAGGCTTCTTCATTCATCGAAGAAGCGAGCATGAAGACCGCATTTGCCAGCAGCAGTCCCACCGGCACACCTGCCTGCACCCAGCTTGCGTAAAAGCCGCGCCGTCCCTGATGCCCGTGCTCCACGGCCATGAGCACCGCCCCGCCCCATTCGCCGCCGACACCGAAACCCTGGATGAAACGCATCAGCACGAGCAACGCCGGCGCCCACACGCCGATCTGATCGTAGGTCGGCAGCAGACCGATCATCACGGTCGCCACGCCCATCAGCATGAGCGTCGTTACCAGCATCGACTTGCGTCCGATCTTGTCACCGAAATGGCCAAACACGATCCCGCCGACCGGGCGCGCGAAGAAGCCGACCGCATAAGTCGCGAACGCCGCCATCGTGCCCTGCTGCAGTTCGAGCGTGGGAAAGAACAGCTTGTTGAAGACCAGCGCTGCAGCCGTGCCGTAGAGGAAGAAATCATACCACTCGATCGTGGTGCCAATGAAGCTCGCGATGACAACGCGGCGGATGTTGCTGGATTCGGGCATGGTTGATTCCGGACAGGCTGACGGTTTGGCAATCCCAAGACAAGACCAAAAGCCGCATCGCCGCCCTGCCGCGCATCCAATTCCCGGAACCGGTGTTCAAGGTCCACCACCATGAAGACATCCGCCCGCCTCCCCGCCTTCGCCGCGCTGTTCCTCGGCGCCATCTCCCTGTTCGGCCAGACCACCGACGCCCCGATCGACTGGGACAAGGCGAAGAAGCTGCATCAGCGCAACAGCGCCGGCGAAACGCTGAATGCCGAGGAAAAGGCCTACCTTGATCGCGCACATGCCGCTCTCGCCGCAGGCCAGGGTCCGGGTGCCAAAGGCCGTCCCGGCGCTCCGACATCCGACGGTATCGATTGGAAAAAAGCGCAGGACCTGTTTCAGCGTGAACAGCGCGGCGAAAAGCTCAGCGAGGAGGATCAGAAGTATCTCGATCACGCCAAAGAAGTCCGCCGAGGCGGCGGCAATCGTGGTGGTGCGGGTCGTGGCAGCCCCGCGAATCAGCGCAAGGCGCCCGAATCGCTCAAGCCGCTCACCGACATGACCGCCGACGATACGTATGAAGGCGAAGACGGCGGCCTCTACGGCAAAGGCAGCAACGAGCCGCCCGAAGCATTGAAGAAATCGGCCGAAGCCGCGCTCGCGCAGATCAAGCCGCTCGATGCCGAGGGCAAACCGTCCGACAGCGGCAAGATCGTGTTCGTTTCCATCAGCATGTCGAACGCCACGCAGGAGTTTTCGTTTTTCAAAGGCATCGCCGACAAGGACAGCCGCAAATCCGACAAGCTCACCATCGTCGACTGCGCGCAGGGCGGTCAGGCGATGGCGCAGTGGGTGCCCGAAGACGGTCGCCCCTGGCAGGAGGCCATGAACCGCATCGAACGCGCCGGCGTCACCCCCGAGCAGGTGCAGGTCGCGTGGATCAAGCTCGCCAACGTCGCCCCGTCCGGCAGCATGAAGGAGCACCTCGACAAACTCGAAGCCGACACCACCGAAGTGCTGCACAACGCGAAGAAGCGTTTTCCGAATCTGCGCATCGCCTACCTCGGCAGCCGCATCTGGGCCGGCAACGCCACCGGCGGCCTCAATCCCGAACCCTATGCGTATGAAAGTGCCTTCAGCGTGCGCCATCTCATCCAGAAGCAGGTGAGCGGTGATGAATCCCTCGCCTCCGCCAAGTCACCACTGCTCCTCTGGGGCCCCTACCTCTGGGCCGAAGGCGAGAAAGGACGCAAGATCGACGACCTCATCTATGTCAAAGCCGACTTCGCCGGCGACGGCGTCCATCCCAGCCAAAGCGGTCGAGAAAAAGTCGCGAAGCAGTTGCTGGAGTTCTTCGCGACGAGTCCGCTGGCGAAGGGGTGGTTTTCGAAATAGACGAAACACCTGATCACCCCAATCGCAATCAGCATGGAATTGGACCGCTTTATGTGCGGACGCTCAACAGTGTGTATCCCCCTGAGGCTACGATGGACACCAAACTCTCGAAGAATGCGGCTTTAGCTAGATCGGTTGATTATCAAGTTTGTAAACAATGCGGCCACCTAGGCTCGGTGAGGCTGTTTTCGCGTTTGCCATTGTCCGCTTGCCCCCCTTTAATTGAGGCGTGAACGCATCGTCGTCGTCCAAAGTCGTCAAAGTTGAACTCAAAAAGGGAATTTCTGGCCAACAGATTTTCGCAGACCGTTATTGCATGGAGGAGCTTGATGGATTCAAGCTGATTCACTTTGGTAGAGCAGGGCAGACACGAGCATCTGCCGGAGTGAGTCTTTCCACCCAAGCGGTCACAGATGCCGCCGCTCCCCTGAAGGGGTTTTTTGAGAAGCTTCCACCTGCTAGATCTGGAGTTAGCTTTGAACTTCGCGATCTCGTGAACACTGGCTTGGTCACGCCCGCTGACATGATTCAGGTCAGTCACAGAGGTTCAGAGGGCGAATTAATTTTCGGCTCTTTTTCACTTCACGAACTAGCTTTGACAGGCGCTGCAATAAAATCTGCGAAAGATGCGCCGACGATTCAAGGATCGTCTGCTCTGGTAGTACGTTGTCCGCTGCCATTGATCCAGAGCTTGTTCATGAAACTTCTCGCTACGCCAAAGAAATGAGCCGTCTTTCTCTATTCACTAAGAACAAGGGCGTCAGAACTGCATTGCCGATTGCCGCGTTGGCCTTCACCAACGACATACGGGGAACGCAAAACGTAAAAGCTGCGGTCGTGGGAGAAACTGAAGCCAGTGAGGCGGCCAGTCCTGCATTAATTGCTGTCGATAGCACCGCCAATTTGGCACCGATGCAGGTCACTTTGCTCATCGAGGAGTGGACCGATCAATTGGAAAGTCGTTTTATCGCACTGGCAAAAAAAGATGCGTTAGGGAAAGCAGGCTCAACTGAGATCGCTGAGTTGGAGCAATTGGAGCATCTTCGGAATCGCCTCAAGTCTCCCATGAAGTTCGATGAATTGGTCTGGCACGCACAGCATGAAGAAGCGACGCAAAAACTCCTCTCCGCAATGCAAGATTACCTCTCCTTCTGCGCAGGACCAAGTTGGACGGGTGCAAAGAGGAACCGTTGATCGTTCCTTCAGCCGCACAACATACAGGAAGGCACTTCCTTATTTATTGAGAGACTTTGAGAATCGCTGTGCCTATTCAATGGTGCATCACTTCAATGAGTCGGGAGGATTGGAAGTAGATCATTTTGATCCTCGAAAGAAAAGCCACTTCGTTCAGGAGTATTCAAATTTGATGCCCGCGACAAGACGTTGCAACGGAAGAAAAGGTGATCAGTGGCCTACTCCTGAAGACATAAAGCAGGGGTTTCATTTCATAGATCCTACAAAGGAGCAGGACTATGGGGTGCAGATTTTTGAAGATCCCGTTACTCACAAGTTGGTAGGCACCACACCTGCAGCCAAATTCCAGATTCGTGTACTGGGCCTCAATGACGAGTTTTTTGTCCGCCAGCGCCTGGACAGAACGCGAATGCGTCTGCTTATGAGCATGCCATTCCTCATGCACGGTAATCAAACCGTGGAATCAGTCAAAGAACAGATTGGGCGCATGATCCCCGAGATCCCTCCTCCACCGACTGTCTCAGCGTCATAGCCTGAGCCTCGTTCACCGCAGCGACTGTACTACTTCCTTCCCGTCAGCCGGTTCCACATGCCGCGCATGCCGGACTTGGGCTTGTCGTCGCGCTGCGGGCGGTTCGGATGATCGCGACGCTGGCCGTCCTGACGTTTTTCGCCGTGGCTCTGCGGACGTTGATCACGCTGTCCGCGCTGTGACTCCTGACGACCACCATCGGCGTCTTCCGAATATTGTCGAAAAGGGCCGGATCGGTTGGGAAGAAACAAACTTGCCACTTGGCAAAGCTCCGGGACTCGCCAGCATGCACGTCCAACATCAAGGTGCGCCTGATCAACAGGCGCCCTTCGTGCCGAAAATTCCCACTACGGAGCTCGCATGAATGACGTGTTGACCAAATCGACTGTGCTGGTGCTGAATCGCCACTGGCAGGCCATCGACTCGAAAACGCCCATCGAAGCCTTTGGCATGATGGCTGCCGGAAACGCAACGGCGCTCGACATCCAGGGCGGCGGCGACATGCGGCCGGTGACCTGGGAGGAGTGGCTGACGCTGGACGTGCGGGAGGGTGACAACCGCATCGGCACCGTTCACGGTCCAGTGCGTGTCCCGTCCGTGCTGGTACTCGCCCGCTTTGACAAGGTGCCGAAACGGCGGCCCAAATTCTGCGCCAAGGCGATCTGGGAGCGAGACGGCGGCGTGTGCCAGTACTCGGGCCGCAAACTGCGGCCCCACGAGGGGAACATCGATCACGTCGTGCCCGTCTCACGCGGTGGCGCGAGCAATTGGGAGAACTGCGTCCTGGCAGACCGCAAGATCAACAGCCGCAAGGGCAACAAGCTGCCGGAGGAAGCCGGCCTGAAGCTGCTGCGCCGGCCGTTCATTCCGCGCGAGCTGCCGGTGACGCACCTCATCAAGAATCATCACAAGGTGCGCGACTGGGAAACCTTCCTCTACGGCGGCAAGGGCGTGTTCGAAGTATAGCCAGGGGAGCGGGGACAGTGTCCCCGCCACATTCCTAGAGCCTCAGCCGAGCTTCGCGCCGACGCGCTTGAGCATGGCGTCGAGCATACGGCCATACTTGATGTAGCTGTCGTACTGCTCCTTCGCCTTTTGTTCGGGAGAGAGGTCGTCAGCGGCACCGGCACCATGGAAGACGACGGCGACGTGAGGCTCGATGCTGACGTAGCCTTCGTAACCGGTGTCCACGAGATCCTTCATGATGCGCTCGGTCTGGCCTTCGCCTTCGCCGGGATAGGTGTAGACGGCGTCGTTTTTCGCGGTGTCCCAGATGCCGTCCTTGACGTGGACATGGACCATGAAGGGCTTCACGGCCTGATACATTTCCCACGCGTCCTGCTTGTGACCGGGCTTGTCGCGGTCGTCGATGAAGACGGGATTGCCGGTGTCAAAGACCCACTTCATGCCAGGCACGGCCTCGGCCATGCGCTTCACATACGTCGGGCTCATGCCGCCCCAGTTCATGCAGTTCTCATGCACGACGGTGAGACCGGCATCGGCAAAGCGCTTGTTGATCTCGTTCATGCGCTTGATGCGTTCCGGAGCGAACTGCTCCTCGTCATCCTTTCCGTCGGTCTTGCACACGGCGTAGCTCATCACGCGGATGAGCTTCGCGCCAAGGCGCTGCATGCGCGGGATGGCGCGGCTGATTTCGGCCTCGGTGACACTGAAGTCGTCGGTGATTTTTTTGGCCCAGTTGCCGATGAGCGAGCCGAAGCCGCAGACCTTCATGCCCTTTTCCTCGAGACGCGCCACGACCTTGTCGAACACCGCATCGGGGATCTCATGCAGGTTTCCCTTCACGCCGTCGAACTCGACGATGCGGGACTCGATGCTGTCCCAGCCGAGTTCCTGGTGGGCCTGAATTTGCACGTCGAGGGACGCGCCCGCTTCGTCTGCGATACCGGTGAGTTTGATCATGGTGGGGTGTAAAGTTGGAGTGTGACACTTGGATGCCCCGGGGCCGGATGCAAGGTTCGGCTTTGACAAAACACCGTGCGGGAGCGGACGGTACCGGATGTGCGCATCCCAACCGCCCTTCACACGCCAAGACCTCCTGCTGCTCTGCGGCACGCTGGTGCTCTACGTTGCGGTCACGCTGGTCGCCGACCGCCCGGATCTGATCTGGGATGAAGGACGCTACCTTTGGTATGGGCGAAACCTGACGCACGGCGCCTACACCACGCCGGAGAAGCCGGACCTGATCAACGGTCCCGGCTATCCGCTGGTGCTGGCCGCGCTGCTGTTGCTGAAAACGCCGCTGCTGGGCCTGCGCATGTTCAACGCGGTCCTCATGGCGCTGGCCGCATGGTTCGGCTACCGGGCTGTCCTTCCCTATGCCGGCAGGCGCTGGGCGCTGGGTGTGGCGCTTATCACGGCGCTGCATCCGAACCTGATCCGCACAGCGCCGTATCTGATGACGGAGGCGGTGGCTGTCTGCTGCATCGCCGGCTTTGCGTGGGCCTTCGCGACGGCTTTGCGGGCGGACAGGATGAAATGGGCTGTCATTCTCGCATCGGCGTTTGCGCTGGCCTGGCTGACGATGACGCGCGTGTTCTTCGGCAATGTCATCATGGCCTCCATTGTCTTCATCGCGCTGCTGCTGCCACTCTGGAAAAGCGCGCGCAGGCAGCTTCTCCGCGCCCTGACCGTGCTGGCACTGGCCTTTGCCATGTGTGTTCCATGGCTGGCCTACACCAAGGCGAAGACGGGAGACACACTCTGCTGGTCCACCAACGGCGGCGAACTGCTCTACTGGGCCACCAGCACGAACGAGGGCGAAAACGGCCACTGGTTTTCCGAGGAGGACGCGCAGAACAAACCGGAACTCGTGGCCAGCGGACACCGCGATTTTTACCAGGCCCACTTTTACCTCCCAATGAAGGAGCGCGAAGCGGCCCTGAAGAAGAAGGCGCTGGAAAACATCCGCGCGAATCCGAAAGGCGTGTTCAAGAACTGGCTGTGCAACTGGGGGCGGCTCCTATTCGGTTTCCCGCGCTCCTACCAGACGGAGGAGTTTGCTACACTGGTGCTCGTCGCAGTGAACGGACCGCTGATTCTGGCGGTCCTGGTCACGCTGTGGGTGGGATGGCGGCATCGCCGCAGCATCCCGCCAGAGGTGCTGCTGCTGGCGCTGATGACTTCCATCTATCTCGGCGGTACGAGCCTGCTGCCCGGGCTGCCGCGCTACACCGTCGTGGCATGGCCATGGATCGGCTTGGGAGTTGCCGCAGTCCTCGCGCCGCGGCTTCCAAAGTGCGCCCACTGATTGGCACGCCGCCTGCGCCAAAATGTCGGTTATTCCGGTCTGCAGCCATGCGCGGAAATCCCAACCACCGCCATGAACAGCACCCAGGACTCCGTCTCGTCTCCCATTCAGGACTACCTCACCCAGCTGCACGCGGACGTGGCGGGGATCATGGACGGCGAGGTGGCCACCTACATCCCGGAACTGGCGAAGGCGGACCCAAACTGGTTCGGCATCTGCCTCGTCACATCCGGCGGACATGTCTACGAGGTGGGAGACACCGGCATCCCCTTCACCATTCAATCCATCTCGAAGCCGTTTGTTTACGGCATCGCCCTTGAGGATAACGGCCTGCGCGACGTGGTCGGCAAGGTCGGCGTCGAACCCACGGGCGACGCCTTCAATTCCATCAGTCTCGAACCCGACACGGGACGGCCGCGCAATCCGATGATCAACGCGGGCGCCATCGCCACGGCCGGTCTGGTGCCCGGCACCACCCTCGCCTCGCGCCAGCGGCGCATTCTCGACGCTTTCTCCACCTTCGCCGGGCGGCAGCTGGCTTTTGATGAAACCGTTTACCAGAGCGAGAGCACGACCGGACACCGCAACCGCGCCATCGGCCACATGCTACGGAATTTCGACATCCTGCGCTCCAATCCCGACCCCACCGTGGAGTTGTACTTCAAGCAGTGTTCCATCTCCGTCACCTGCCGCGATCTCGGAATCATGGCCGCCACGCTGGCGAATCGCGGTGTGAATCCGGTGACGGGAAAGCAGGCCGTGCGCGGCCAGTACGTCGAAAACATGCTCAGCGTCATGAGCTCCTGCGGCATGTACGACTGGGCGGGCGAGTGGATTTACAATGTGGGCATGCCCGCGAAGAGCGGTGTCGCCGGCGGCATCATCGCCGTGCTGCCCGGACAGATCGGCATCGGGGTCTTTTCGCCGCCGCTGGACTCCCATGGCAACAGCGTGCGCGGCATCCGCGTCTGCGAAGCCATCTCCCGCGGATTCGACCTGCATCTCTTCAACCGCCGCGGCACCGGCAACAACGCCATCCGCCTGCAGTTCACCGGCGCCCAGATCAATTCCCGCCGCGTTCGCACCCCGACGGAGACGGCCATCCTGCAGGAGCACGGCGGATGCATCCGTGTGTATCAGTTGCAGGGGAATCTCACCTTCGCCACGACCGAAGCCGTCGCCCACAGTGTCATGGAGCAGTTCGAGACCATCGAGCATCTCATCATCGACTTCGGCCACATTCTGAGCATCAACGATCCCGCCGCCCGGATGCTCTACGAGATCTCCATCAAGCTGGCCGCGTCCGGTCGGACCGTTTCCTTCACCCACACGGAGCAGGTTCCCCTTCTCCGCCGTGTCTTTAAAAAGAAGCTGCCGGACACCTACGCCGATGTTTTCCGCACCTTCTCCGACAACGACCCCGCGCTCGAGTGGTGCGAGGACCGGCTGCTCGGCGCACAGCAAACCGGCCGCGAACCGATCCCCGCCAGCGTCGCCGACTGCGAACTCCTCACAGGACTTTCCCAGTCGGAGATTGCCGTGCTGGCGGGCATGCTGGAGGTCCGTCGCTACGATGCTGGCGCCTCCATCATTCAGGTCGGAGACGAAGCCCGCGAACTCTTCATCCTTTCGCGTGGTCGAGTCAGCGTTCTCGTCGGAGACGGGGATCACCGGCGGCGCCTTGCCACTTTCTCACCCGGCATGGTCTTTGGTGAAGTCGCTCTCATTGACCGCGCTCCGCGCTCCGCCACCATTCTGGCGGACTCGGAGGTGGAGTGCTACGCGCTCACGGTCACAGCCTTCCAGCGCCTCGGCGAAAGCAGCCCCGGCATCAAGATCAAGCTGCTGGAAAACCTCAGCTACGGACTCTGCCGCAAACTGCGCAAAGCTAACCGCGAGCTGAGCGTCTTCGACCATTAAATAGGCCGGCATCAAGCTCGAATGATCGCCTCGCGGGATTCTTGAATCCGTGGACTTTTAGACCGCGATATTCGCAAAAATGATAGCCTGATTCATAAATGGACCGCATTTGAGATAATTTCCATAATTTTGCCTTGCCTATGATGAATCTCAATTTATCGTAGTAATTATGAAATTAGTCGCTGAATCCGACTCCAAGCGTTCCAAAGTCCTCGTCTGCTTCGGCACACGCCCTGAACTCATCAAATTCGCGCCCATGATCAAGGCGCTGGAAAATCGGGGCATCGACCTTGTCACGGTGAACACCGGCCAGCACACCGACCTACTCCTGCCGCTCTTCGAACTTTTCGGCATCCGGCCTCAATACAATCTGGAATCCATGGTGGCCGGGCAGACTCTGAATGCGCTCGGCAGCCGCCTGCTGGAGCGACTCGATCCGGTCTTGGAGGCGGAAAAGCCCGACCTCGTTCTCGTGCAGGGTGACACCTCCTCGGCGGTGATGGCCTCGCTCGCCGCCTTCAACCGCCGGATCCCGGTCGGCCATCTGGAAGCCGGTCTGCGCTCGGGCAATCCACTCAGCCCCTTCCCCGAGGAGATGAACCGCCGCTTGGTCGGCCAGATCGCCGCGCATCACTTTGCCGCCACGGAGCGCAACCGCCGGACGCTGCTTGATGAAGGCGTCGCCGCCGACTCCATCCATCTCGTTGGCAACACCGTCGTCGATGCGCTGCGCCACACGCTGAAGACCACGCGCCCCGGCAAGGCGGTCGAGCTCATGCAGCAGTGGGCCAGCGGCAGGCGTCTTGTGATCGTCACGACGCATCGCCGCGAAAACTTTGGCGAGACGATGAGCCAGCACCTGCGGGCGCTGCGCGAGTTCATCGAGAGCGAACCCGACCTGTGCATGGTCTTCCCCGTCCATCCGAATCCGAACGTCCGCGCCGCCGTGGCTGCCGAGCTCGACCAGCATCCACGCATTCGTCTGACGGACCCGATGGGCTACCGCGACTTCGTGCATCTGCTCTCCCACGCGTGGATGGCCGTCTCCGACTCCGGTGGCATTCAGGAGGAAGCCACCGCACTCGGCAAGCCGATGATCGTCCTGCGGGAAAACACCGAACGCCCCGAAGCTGTCGAGTGCGGCGTGGCGCGTCTCGTCGGTGAATCTCCCGAGCGTCTCCGCGAAATGCTGCGCACCGCCCTCGTCGACGAAGTCTGGCACGCGAACGCCAGCCGCTCCCGCGATGTCTTCGGCGACGGCCACACCGCCGAGCGAATCTGCGATCTTCTCTTCGGCGCCCGGCCCAGCAGCGCCGCCGTCAGCGCCCTGCCCCTCGCCGCGTGACTTTAACGCCCCGCACCATGAAGCACGCTGCCAGCATCTCGCTCGACCTCGACAATCTGTGGAGCTACCTGAAGACCCAGGGCGCTCCCGGCTGGGAGTCTTTTCCGAGCTATCTGGACATCGTGGTGCCGCGCATCCTCGACGTGCTCGATCGTTGCGGCCAGCGCATCACCTTTTTCATCGTCGGGCAGGATGCGACCATCGAGTCCAATCGCGCCGCGCTGAAGAGCATCGCCGACGCCGGGCATGAGATCGCGAACCACTCCTTCATGCACGAGCCCTGGCTGCACCTGTATGATCGCGAGCGCCTGAATCAGGAAATCGGCGACGCGGAAACGACCATCGCCGCTGTCACGGGACAGACCACGCGCGGCTTCCGCGGTCCGGGATTCAGCACCTCCCCCCTCGTCCGCGAAGTCCTGGCCGACCGCGGTTACGACTACGACGCCTCCATCTTCCCCAGCTCCCTCGGACCCGTGGCGCGGTTGTTCTTCTTTCTGAATTCCAAGCTCTCCGCCGAAGAGAAGGAGCAGCGCAAGGGCCTCTACGGAAAGTTCAGCGACGCCTTCGGTTCCCTGTCTCCCTTCGTCTGGGACAACGGCCTCATCGAAGTGCCCGTCACGACCATGCCGCTGCTGCGCCTGCCGGTGCACACCACCTACCTCATGTTCCTCGCGCAGAAGTCGGAAGGCTTGGCCCGCTTCTACTGGGACACCGCCGTCACCCTCTGCCGCCTGCGCGGCGTCGCGCCTTCCCTGCTGCTGCATCCCACGGATTTCCTCGACGTCACCGACGTGCCGCAGATGAGCTTCTTCCCCGGCATGAAGCTGGCCGCGCAGAAGAAGATCGCGCTCGTCGACCACACCCTGCGCAGCCTGCAGCGCCACTGGCAGGTCGGCACCATGGGCGAGCACGCCGCCGCCTGCACGCGCTGCCCCGGCACCTCCGCCACCCTTTCCACCCAACACGCCTAACCCGTCCGATCATGAAAACACCGACCCAGGTCAATGAAGTCGCCATCGTGCTGCCCGCCTACAACGAAGAGCAGGATCTGCCGAAGCTCCTCGAAAACATCCGCGCCAAAGTCTCGGGCATGCCCTTCGACTACAACGTCATCGTCGTCGATGACGGCTCGAAGGACCGCACGGCGGACATCGCCCGCGAGTTCGCCAAGACGATGCCGCTGAAGCTCGTGCAGCACGTCGTGAACAAGGGTCTCGGTGAAGGCGTGCAGACCGGACTGCGCGAAGGCTGGCTCGTCGGCGATGTCGTCATCGTCATGGACGCCGACAACTCCCACGATCCCGTTTACATCGAAGAGATGGTCAAAAAGATCCGCGACGGCGACGCCGACGTGGTCATCGCCTCGCGCTTCCAACCCGGCAGCGTCGTGCAGGGCGTGCCGCTCTTCCGCAAATTCCTCAGCTGGGGCTGCTTCGTCATGATGAAGACCCTGCTGCCCTACCGCAACGTGCGCGACTACTCCACCGGCTTCCGCGCCTACCGCAGCGTCACGCTCGGCCGCCTCATCCAGAATGCCGGCCCCCGCTTCCTGCAGGAGTCCAGCTTCGCCTGCATGCTGGAGCTCATGCTCAGCCTGCGCTGGGTCGGCGCCCGCGCCGCCGAGGTGCCCTACACCCTGCGCTACGACCTGAAGGTCGGCGTCAGCAAGATGCGCATCTGGCGCACCATCAGGCGCTACTTCAACGTCATCGGCCGCTACTGGGCCAAAGAGGTGCTGCCAGAGGCGAAGGAGCCCTCCCTCAAGGAACTCCGCACCCAGCTCCGCGCCTGATAAAACTGCGAACCGAGAACTGCGAACAGCGAACTGCATTCATGCGTCCCGTCACCCACTCCATTGCCGTTCTCGGCGGCGGCATCTCCGGCCTCACCTGCGCCCTCCGCCTCGCCGCGCAGGGGAAGTGCGTGACGCTCATCGAGGCCTCCGACCAGCTCGGCGGCCTCGGCACCTTCTTCGAGCACGACGGGCGCACCTTTGAAAAATTCTACCACTGCATGCTGCCCAGCGACGGGCCGCTGCTGCGCGTGCTGGAGGAGCTCGGCATCCGTGACGACGTCTATTGGAAGCCCACCACCTTCGGCTACTCCCACCAGGGCCGCCTCTTCCCGCTCAATGGGGCGCTCGATCTGCTGAAGTTTTCCCCCCTGCCCTTCCTCGACCGCCTCCGCGTCGGCATCACCGGTCTGTATGGCCGCCTCGTTTCCGACAAGGGGCTCGACGACCTCACCACCGTGCAGTGGCTCACCCGCCTCAGCGGCGTGCGCGCCTTCGCGAAGTTTTGGCAGCCCATGCTCGAGGCGAAATTCGGCGACCGCTACCACGACGTCCCCGCCCTCTGGTTCTGGACCCGCTTCAACCGCGAGAAGGGCGAATCCAAGGGCGAGTGCAAAGGCTACATCAAAGGCGGCTACAAGCACATCACCGACACCTTCGCCCGCGTCCTGCGCTCCCGCGGCGCCACCCTCCGCCTGCAGACCGCCGTTCAGTCCATCGACCTCGACGAGGACGGGCGCGTCAGCATCACCACGGATTCCGGCACGCAGATGTTCGACCAGCTCGTCGCCACCCTGCCCACCCCGCAGCTCGAAAAACTCATCGGCCCCGCCATGCGCGAGCAGATGCCCGCGCTCGACACCAGCACGGACTACCAGGGCGTCATCAACTGCCTGCTCTTCCTCAAAAAGCCGCTCACCCCGCACTACTGGGTCGCCACGCCGGAGAGCGCGCACCCCTTCGACGGCGTCGTGGAGACCTCCACCCTCACCGATCCCGCCGACCGCGGAGAGCGCCACGTCGTTTACCTCACCAAGTACCTCCACCGCAGCGACGCGCGCTTCAGCGCCACCGATGACGCCATCCGTGCCGAGTGGATTCCCGCGCTGAAAAAACTCTTCCCGCAGCTCGGCGACGATGACATCGAGACCTCCTTCATCTTCCGCGCCCCCTTCGTCGAGCCCATCTACAAACTCGGCCAGATGCAGCTCCGCCCGCCGGAGGAGCTCGTTCGCGGCAAGGTCTACCTCGCCAACACCGCGCAGGTCTATCCCGTCGTCACCTCCTGGAACGGCAGCGTCATCCAGGCCGAGCACAGCCTTGAGGTCATGGAGGCCGCCACCACCCGGCCCGCCCCCCTCGGCACCCGCACCACCGAACTCAAAATCCCCAAACCCGTTCCCGCCGCCCGGCCCCTGCGCCCCCTCACCGCCAAAGTGTGACAAAACGTCCCCCGACCGGAGCTTCCAAACGGCCCCTTTTCGCAAACGACTCATTTTCAGTCGTTAACGCGTTTGCCTCCGCCGGAGGATCGCATGATTCCGGCGGAACCACGCACACTTCCGGAGGAATCGCGCACACTTCCGGCGGAACCGCGCACACTTCCTGAGGAACCACGCACACTTCCTGAGGAACCACGCGCACTTCCTGAGGAATCACGCACACTTCCTGAGGAATCGCGCACACTTCCTGAGGAACCACGCACACTTCCTGAGGAACCACGCGCACTTCCTGAGGAATCACGCACACTTCCTGAGGAACCACGCGCATTTCCGCCGGATGAAGGCCCATTTCGGCAGCGACCTCACGGTCGTCCCGAGCCGCTCAATCCACAGAAAACTGTGGACGAATCGGATTCGCCCACAGTTTATTGTGGCTAAACAACGTTCTGTGAAAAAATGGACGACGACACTCGGCGTAGATTAGAGCAGCATGTCGCCGGAGCGACGGTTCAACATGCGGGTGTCTACGCCGAACTGGAAGTCCCATCGACTATGGAACCACTCGGTGAGGACATAATCGCCAAGTGGGTTGAACCGTTCTATATGTGGGGGATTCGATCCCCCGACGAATTCATTGCTGCATATTCGCCGATTCGATCAGACGTTTCACCCGAACTGTGTCGTTCGCTTTTGACATCCTTCAATTGGCGGCCTCGTATCACGGCAGCCTATTTCGCAGCGATTGAAGAATACACCGAACTGGAAGAGCATATCGGAAGATTGTTCCTACGATCTGACGTTTGCTACTCCGGTCAGGGTTATGCGCTGGCATTAGCGATCTTTAACTCCCCGGGATCGATCAATTTCGTGAAGAAGTATTTGGATCATTACCTCTGCCGGAAGGATCTTTGGTTTGATCAGCCCGATGCAATGGCTGCCCTCCACTACATTGATTCCATGAACGGAACATCCAATTTCGATCATTACCTTCAGCCCTGGAGGGACTTCATCGGTGATAAGCCCAATCACGATTTGGAAGGAGCGATTAATCGGTTCAGGCAAGACGTCGCCAATGCCGAACGAATCAGAAACACAGAACAAGCCGTCGTATCCAACGGCGAAGAGCGCGGCTGGTTCGCTTCGCTCTGGACATCATTTCGTCGCCGTCGATAGACTCAAACGTTCGGCCAACTAACAGCATCACCATGACACGTCGGAGCCATCTTACATTGATCGCGATGTCCTTTGTTGTCACGTCGTGCGGCGACTTTGGCAAGGAACTCTCCATCAGATCAAAGCGTGGAGATTACGAGGCATGGATAGCTGTGAACAGACCGCACTTGCTCTTAGTTCCGAAGGCATCTGTTTATAGGACAGAGTTCACCACGATGGTCTATGGTAAGGGCGACATTTCTCCAATACTTGATTACCATTACAAGGCTGGCGATTGGGATGGGATTTTGGATGTCACTCTCATTTTCTCCATAGACGCATCGGGTGCGATCAAGGGTGTTCGAGAGGAGAGATTCACCTTCTTGGCCCTACCGGCTACAGCAGCTTATCCCAGCCCTTCAGATGGAGGCAGGCTGCGTCACGCCTATCACGGACTTAACCTGTCGGTTGCAGACGTTGCAGCCACGCTCGCACGGGTCACCAAGGGGGATGACTTTGATGCCGAGCGGGAGAGAGCACACCAAGAAGGAAGGATCGTAATGAGTTGTTTTGTTGACACGGATGACCTTCGATCCCTTCGGACTGGAGTGGCTCCTGCTCCTTCATCAGCAAAGGCTGACGAGCCCAAGCGACGAAGAACCCTGATCCCGCCCCCATGAGCAGGCCACATTCACGAACAAGGCCGAACAAAACGCTGGTGGCAGCGGCTCGTTGCCGTCTGTCGCATGAGCGGAGTCTTGCGCTCGCCGTCGCCACGGCTTAGACGTCCGACCAACTAAAGGCGTCACTCACCCATGGCACACGGACGAAAGCGCTCATTCATCGCCGGAGTCTTCACCGGAGCGCTGCTTGTGGTGCTCACCGCAGCAGCTTCCATCTACGCCTTTGGCATCACGTTTGGGCCACCCGGCTACCCACACTTCACGGAGGCCAGTGCCCGAAAGGCCACGCTCGACTGGGCCAGGCTGAGTGCGTTTCCCCGGGGAGCGCAGAGTTTTGTGATCACCACGGAGGGCGGCATGTTTACCCGAGCGTTTCGTGTCTCCTTTTTTGGCGATCCTTCCGCCATTGAACGCTGGGTGAGGAGCTGCCCCGGCATTGCAGACTCGAAGACTGTCAAGACCACAGCTCCAGACGGCACCATCACGTTTCAAATTCCTGCAGGCAATGGGGCAGCCTTTGCAGAGTTGGTCCACCATCCCTCGCGAGGCACCGTCCAGGTTTACACCTACTGGAGTTGATTGATTGGACTTCGACCGCAGTCCCCTGACCACGCGAGGCCGAACCAGACACGCTTCCGCCGGATGAAGGCCCATTGCGGCAGCGACCTCACGGTCGTCCCGAGCCGCTCAATCCACAGAAAACTGTGGACGAATCAGATTCGCCCACAGTTTATTGTGGCTAAACAACGTTCGGCCAAGTAGCAAAGTTCCACTCCCGCCACCATGAGCTTCCTCAGTCGTCTCTTTGGACTCTATGAGCCACCCAAGCCTGTCGAGTTGCCTCCGATTTGCGACTCCGTTTTCGGAGACCTAACTTGGGATTCACAATATCGGTGGTGGCAAGGTAGTTTTACTTCCGAGTCGGGAGAGAGATTCACGATTTCAGTGGACGCTCCAAGCGATACAGAGACACACCCGACTGATCATCAGAGGACGGCTTTTCAGGCGATTGTCCCGCGCCTTGCCGAGTTGAAGATGCTCTCCGTGCGCGACTACCTTCCCTACTTCAACGCTGATGGAGTCGAGGGAGAGCCTTACACTGAGGCAGAGATGTTGGGGGAGGTTGTTCCAGGAGACATCCACGTAGAGTCGGACTTGGATGTCACGGTGTCCTGGGTTGACACTCCGAACGAACTCCTTGGTGGTCACGCATTGACGGCGAGAGTTTCGCCGGATGGAGAGGCTACTTTTGGCTTGGAGGGCTGATACTGATGATGAACAGCACCAAGGAACTACCAAGGCCGAACAAAACGGATGCAGGCAACGGCTCGAAGGCCATCTGTCGTGTCAGCAGCGTCTTGCGCTCGCCGTCGCCTGATCCGAGGCGTTCGCCTAACTTCTCAGCGCGACTCGCCCAATGACACTCAACTTCCAGATGCGTAGAGAGGACGTGTTAGCGTTCAGCCGCGAGTATCACGCAGCTTCCCCGACTTACCAGCGGACTCGGACCAGAGTGCGGTTCATGCTTCCAGTCATCATGCTCTGCTTATGGCTGTTCGTATTGGCGACGAGCGGTTTCAAGTGGATTAGCACCATCATCTACCTCGGCGTGGCTCTTCTTTGGTTCATTCTTTACCCTGCACGATTTGATCGTCGAGTGCAGCGCTACGCCGAGAAGACCATTGATGAGCCATCCTACAGCAAGAGCCTTGGACCTTGCGAACTCACGCTTTCGGAGGCTGGCCTTCACTCGAAGACGAACTCCGGAGAGAGCACATTTTATTGGTCTGCGGTGGACAGAGTTCTACTGACAGACAGCTATTGTTTCATTTTTCTCACTGGGCCGATTGGCTACCCGATACCGATTGCTGATGTTGGCCTGGAAGCAGCGAAAGACGCATACGACTACGCACTTGCTCACAGAGCGACCACAGCATGACCGACACCAATGACCATCCGAAGGCGATTAAAGCATTGGTGGCGACCGCCCAAGTAAATGAACAAGCTTCCTGAAGATTTGGCAGCGTTTCTCAAGAGTGCTGATTCGCTCGTGATTACGATGAATGAAGGCGAAGTGCGGAGAGCCGAACTGCTTCCACTCAACGAATTGAAGCCCGGTCTTTTCCGCGTGGAGTCAGAGGACTACGATGACGAGGGTGAGGCAGAGGCTTTCGAAGAATTTGAAGGATACAGCCTGCTCAAGACTGCCGACGGATACGACCCTGACGGCGTGTTGGTGTGGTTCCCTGACCTCAAGGAATACGGGGCTTGGGACTGCGACCATCTTGCCCTTATCACCTTTCCTGATGTGACTTGGACGGAGATCATTGCGGCTCCGACGTGGTTCATCAACGGTCAGTGGTATCCTGACCAGGTCTCTCACCGAAGAGTGACCCCCAAAAGACCGGGATAACAAGACGCCAGAACCCATGTCGCCCTTCCCGCAAACGGAATACTTTCAGCACACACGGCAGCGTCCGGACCGTGCTGTAATCAAGGACGAGTGGATTGAGCAGGTCATCCATCACCCGGAAGCCGAGGAGATTCAGTCGGACGGGCGGTTCCGCCGATGGGCACGAATTTCCGATTTTGAGAACCGGGCTTTGCGGGTTATTCTTCTTGAAGACGGTCAAACCGCCCACAACGCCTTCTTTGACCGCGATTACGAAGGGAGAAAGACATGAAGATCAAATACTTTGAGGATACCGACACGGCTCTCGTCGAACTGGGAGGCGGCACGCCCGCAGAGACCCGTGAACTCTCCGAAGACGTTTATCTGGATTTGGACGAGGCCGGGCATGTGGTTTCCATCACAGTGGAACACGCCAGTGCCCGCGGTGACCTGTCCGAGGTCAGCTTCAAGAGAATCAAGGCCGTGAAACCGGTGGCTGCCCGCGTCTCGACTCATGCCTGACGTTCACCCGCCCACGAGGTGGTCGTCGATCTGTTCCGGATTGCGCAGGCGGCGGACGCTGAGGTTTTTCACTTCGAGGGAGGCGGTCTCCAGATAGACGCCGGCGAGGCCGCGGGTGTAGCGCTGGTCGGCGAGGGAGAGGACGATGCGGCCGTTGATGGAGAGCTCGAGGTAGGAGCCGAAGGTGAGCAGGGAGATGACGGCCTCGATGCCGCCGCGCGTGAACCAGTAGCCGCTCTGCAGCGTGTCGAACTGCATCATGTGCTCCCCGGTCTGGTCGGCGGCGGTGCCCCACGCGCGGAGCTGCGCCACGCCCTTCAGGAGGTCGAGCGAGAGGTAGTAGCCGTCATGCGTCACGGGGTCGATGCGGAAGAGCAGGCCGCATTTTCCCCGGCCGTTGAGGCGCAGGGTGCCGGTGAGCCAGAAGCTCTCAAGCTCGTCGGGAAAGACGAAGGCCTGGAAGCCGTCCGGGCTGATGATGTCCCAGTGCGCCTCGTCGGCGCGGCAGAATTCCGTCTGCTCCCCCGACTTCAGCGTGCGGACGCAGCGGGTGTCGATGGCGCCCGCGCACCAGGCCTCAAACTGCTCGAAGGTCTTCAGGTAGAGGAGGCCCTCGTCGTCGCGCATCAGGCGCTTCGGCGGCGGCATGAGGTTGTTCGCGGTGCGGTCCTGCCGGTTCATGGCAAAGAAGCCCCACAGCAGCCAGCCCTTGTCGTCGCGGCAGATGCGCCCGGCGTAGTTTCCCTGCGGCATGAGGACGTTGTCGTGAAAGCTGCGCCACGGGCCGGCCACGCAGTCCGAATGCCAGTAGCGGATCTTCGCGTCCTCCCGCAGGCTGCCGATGAGGTAGTAGCGGCCCGCGAGTTCGAAGACGCCGGGGACTTCGATGTCGTCGTAGAGGCCGGGATGATGGAGCGCGGGCCGGGACTCGAACTGGTTCGGCGCGACCTCCTTCAGCAGGCCGACGCAGCCGCGCCGCACCACCGGGCCGTCCTTCACGCGGGCGGCCATGAGCAGCCAGCCCTGGCCGTCGAGCGTGCCGAAGTAGGGATCGCGGAAGCTGACCCATTGACGCCCTTCGGAGAGGTCGGACTCGTAGTGGCGGGCGTCGGCCTCCAGCGGGAAGCAGCTTTCCGGATCGATGACGGCGCGGATGGAGTCCGCCTGCTGTGGCTGGCAGGCGGCGCGGGCCTTGAGGATGGGCTCGGGATCGCGCGGACCGCGTCCGTCGACCCACTGAACGGGCACCTTCCGCCAGGAGTAGAGATCGTCGCTGATGGCGAGGCCGAGGCGCTGGATGCCGCCGCGCTCCTTCCGGGAAAGGCCGGTGTAAAACATGCGCCAGCCCCCCTGCCGGTGCGGATCCGGGGAGACGTGCATGGTCCACAGCATCAGATCATCCCAACTGCCGGGATCGCCGATGAAGAGCGCGTTTTTCACCCGCCGCCAATGGATGCCGTCCGTGCTCACCGCATGGGCGATGAAGTCGTGATTCGGCAGGACGAGGTGAAACAAATGGTAGAGGCCCTCGTGAAACAGGACATCCACGTCGCCTATCGCTTTTCGGCTGCCATCGGTCTCGGTGAACATGGAGTGAAAGCCCGTCCGTCGCAGCGCACGCGGATTTTTTCAACCCTGAATCGCGCACTCCGGCACACGCGTCTCTACGCGATGGGGTCGGTGAAAGTGACTGACAGCTGACACCATCAGGAGAAAGAAGCCTACATTCAGTCCAGCCATCACGGCTTCGGGGGCTTAGCCGACTCGGATGGCGAGAGGTTCTTCCGCATCTTGTCGGCTTCGTCCTGCTTTCCTGCGGCCTCATACAGGCGGATAAGATGCTCAATCGAAGTGCGTGTTGCTGCTTTATCCAATCCAAGGGTCTTGGTTCGGATCGAGACCACTTCTTCCGCTGACGAAATCGCCTCATCGTAGCGTTCCGCTTTCTCATAAGATTCCGACAACCTCAGGAGCAGACCCGTCGTCATGACGTCCTCCGGACCGCGAACTTTCCGGGCAAGCGGCAGTGCCTCCTCCCGCAATGTGAGAGCCTCCTCAAACCGCCCAGCCAGAAAGTATGAGGTAGCCAACGCACTCTTGACGTAAAACATCAGGCCTGAGGAGGAATTCTTGGTGGCAATGGCCAGCGCACTCTCCCGGAGGGCGAGTGACTCGCTGTCCCGCCCCGCCATTGTCAGGGATTCCGACATCCCCAACATCGCATACCCCGTCTGTTCATGATCCGGACCTCTTACGGTCTTGCTGGCCCTGAGAAACGCCTCTCGTATCGCGAACACCTCTTCCATCTGCTTGCCACTATAAATAAGGCTGCGAGCAACGTCTCCGGTCATTAATTCGAGGACTTTAAGCTGAATGGAAGCAGGCAGCGGGGCGATTTGTTCGCGAATTTGCTTGGATGTCGCGGCGGCGTCTTCCCATTGCTTCTCTTTGACTGCTATAACGAGACCATCAACCTTGGCCTTCAATTCCAGAGGAATCACGGCCGGGACTGCTGCCGCAGAGGCTGGAGCAGGTGCACTGGAAGGCGTAGGAACCGGCTTCGAATTCGGGTCCGCAGGTGTGGACGGTTTTGCGGCCAGCGGTGCCTTGGGAACATTTTCGTCGGAGATCTCCACAACAACTCGAAAACCCGATTGCCTGTTTCTCAATCCTTGCTGAATGGAGGAGCGCCGAGACGAAAGGAACTTAGTCTTGGCACCCGAATAGCTCCAGCTACTACCACGCATCACCCGTCCCCACGGCGCCTTTCTCAGATCTTCACACCATTCTTCCGCGTTGCCGCCCAGATCGTAAATTCCAATCTGATTGGGTTCGAAAGTCATCACAGGAGCCGTCATCGGGTAGTCGTCGTCAAGGTTGTAGTTGCCGTCCTGACGTGCTGGTGGGAACCGGTTTCCCCACGGATATTCATCCTCGATAACGGGAGTTACGATGGCGGAGGAATAGCCGGCTTTCCGCTCTTTCTCTCCGATCCCGACCGCATCGCTCCACTCGAGATCGGTGGGAAGCCGATAGCGCTTCCCTTCCTTCGCACTCAGCCACGCACAGAAGGCATTCGCATCGAACCAGCTTACGAACGAGACAGGATGATCCTCTGGTCGTTCTGTTATGCGGGGTTCGATTTTGATGCACTCGCTCCAAGTGATATCGACATCCTCAACGGCATGGGCAAAAACCTCGTAGTCTCTGTTGCGTGTTTCATGAATACAGAAGAGCACCTTCGTGTTCGCCACCGGAACGAATTTCATGCCTAGGCTGTTGACGAATGGAGCTTGCTTCGTCGCCGTCTCGAGTTCTCGAAAGAGACGAACCAGTGCCTTGGAGACAGGTGCAGTGGGAGGCGCAGGAACCGGCTTCGAGTTAGGGGCCGCAGGTGTGGACGAGTTTGCCACGGGCGACGCCTTCGGAACATTCTCGTCGGAGATCTCCACAACAATTCGGAAGCCAAACCTATCCATGCGCCGGCCTTCCGAGGAACCCGAGCGCCAGGAGGAATTCATATTCCTTGCATCAGAATCAGACCAACTGCCCCCCCGCAGCACTCTTCGGTTTTGCTCTGCTGTTTGGTAGTCCTCACACCATTCTTCAGCATTCCCGCCTAAATCATAGATTCCCGATGCATTGGGTCGAAACGACATCACCGGAGCTGTCCGGATGTAGTCGTCATTCTGTTCGTAGTTGCCCGCCCACCTAGGAGGAGGAAACAGTCCTACCCAAGGAAACTCATTCTCTATGATCTGTACCGTCTCGGGCTTGGTATATCCCATGCGGCGTTCTTTCGCGCCAATCCCGACCGCCTCACTCCACTCGAGATCCGTGGGCAGGCGGTAGCGCTTCTTTTCCTTCGCACTCAGCCATTGACAAAACGCTTTGGCATCCAGCCAGCACACCGCGCCCACGGGATGGTCTTCCGGGCGTTCCGTCAGCGGGGGATCTCTCATAAGAAGGCCCTGCCAAGTCATGTCCACACCGGGAACCTCCTTGGCATACTGCGCATAATCCTTGTTTCGCACTTCGTGGATGCAAAAAAGCACTTCCGTGTCCTTCACTGGAACGAACTTCATGCCCAGGCTGTTGACGAACGGCTCTGACCTCGTCGCCGCCTCGAGTTCTCGAATGGGCTGAACCTCTTTCGGGGTACCGGGCGACTGTGCCACAACGGGCGTTGCAACATCCTCCCCTTTTCCGAGACTGAGGCTTTGCCGCCATGCCAGCAGTGCGTTGGCTGTGACGAACTGGCGTTTCTTGGTCAGGTCGCTTTCAAGAAACTTGAGCGACTGCTCCAACTTCTGATTAAGGTCGTCCCTAATTTTTCGTCTTTCCCCAGTCCACGTGGTCCGCAGGGCGACGAGTCCCTCGGGTGCGTCCGCGTCCAGCGGCGGAAGTGTCATCACCTCGGCGACCGATTTTATCAAATCAGAACTGGAACGCTTGAGCGAGCCCAGAAGGGCCATCACCCGATCTTTCTCGGCATTAAAGGAATTCACGAGACTGAGATTTCCATCGGCAGCTGCCTTATTGAGCCGCATGTCCAAGCCTCGCAGGTACTGGTTCGCGAGCGTTTCGACCAGGGTTTGGCGTAGCTTGAGATAGGACTCCAAACGCCTCGTCAGTTCAGGGACGTTGGCCAAGGACGAGGCGACGGGCGTTGCCGCAGTGGATTTCGTCCCGGTGGGATTCGCGGCAGTTTCTGCCTTTGAGTCAGGCGCTGCGGCTTGGGACGCGGTGCCTTGCGCCATCCGCAAATCCCCAAGCTTGACTCCATTGACGTTTCCTCCTGCCAAAATCGATGTCCCGGAACGCACACCGTTCTTCGCCCCCGGCACCGGGGTGGCGGCCGAGGCTACTAGTAAGCCCAACGCCGAACAAACCAACCATGCAATCGACGACTTAACGGTGGGCGAGGGTCGGTATCCCTGTCCAACAGGCCGTTGAGGCCGGGCATGGGTTGAAAGAGCTGCGGGACGTTTCAGAGAGATTTGCTTCCCTGTGTAAACTGCGCCCAAGGCTCTGGGGCTCGTCTCGTTTTCTGGAGTAGGAGAGCTTGGATTCATGAGTCTCTATCTGATACTTGGATCATCGGAACGACTCAATACCAAACGCAAATCAACCTAAAAAAACTAGCGGCTCGAGATTGTCGCGTAGCACGAACCAACCGTATTTATGCAATGGGGTCGGGACAGACGTCGCGCCGCTGGCACTTCAGGCAGTGGTCGCCGAGGTAGAAGGCGTCGAGGAACTGCATGAGTCCGGCGATCATGCCGCGATCCTCGGTGACGATGCCGGCCTCGAAATTGCGGCGGTGGTCGCCCTTGGCGCCGAGACCCGCGCCGGTGAGGTTCGCGGAGCCGATGTAGGCGATGCGGCCGTCGGCGATGACGGCCTTCATGTGCATGCGTGGGCAGAGGATGCGCTCAAAGCGGTCGCTGTCGAGGAACTGCGGGAAGCGGTCGAAGTCCTGCCGGAAGCGCGGGCCGGGCTCCTTGGCGTGGACGAGCCGCACCTCGACGCCTTCGTCGAGCTTCGCGGCGAGCACCTGCAGCAGTGGGACGAACTTTTTGCCCGAGGTTTTGGTGTGAAGATCCTTCAAATCGGCGGTGACGAGCCAGAGCGAGCGCGTGGCCTCCGGGATGATGCGCTGCAGCACGACATCGTACGTATCGTGGTTGAGGACGAGCTGGGCGGCGGCGGACATGACGTGAGGTCGAAGGGTAAGCGGCGGACGGGCTGAACACCAACACCCATTCTCAGCAGGGGCGGTACAACCGCCAGGACTCCATTTTCAGAATGACTGGCCGAAAGAATCGAAAAAGGCAAAAGTGGAAGGTTCCGACCTTGTCCCTTTTTTTGAGTCTTTCGTCTTTTTCGGCTGATCCCTCCGATGATTCAGCATGAGGAACTACTCCTGCTTCAGCGCCTCGAGTTTGCGGGTGAGCTCCTCACGGCGCTGGCGGTAGCCGGATTCCGCAGTCTTGCGCTCCTCGCCCCGGACCATTCCCATCACACCCCCGATCAGCGCAAAGATGCCCATGCCGACGGGCACCAGCGCGAAGAAGCCCGAAGTTCCGGACGAGCTGGCAAACGCCGCCATGCCGAAGCACACCACGGCAAAGAAGATCGTGAACACCAGTCCGAAGGCAGGATTGCCCGGCGTCCGCGGGCCGGTGCGGCTGTTCACCATGTGGCTCGCCTGTTCGATGCCCCACTCGCGGTCGAGCTGCTCGATCTCGTTCTGAAGCTTGATGACCTCGAGGCTCTCCGCCATGCGGTCGGTGTTCTCGGCGATCCTGGCGACCTCCTCCGTAAAGACGGAATTGTCCGTGCGCTTCACCTCCAGGCTGCTGTTGCAAAACTGGCAGGTGACGAAGCGGGTCTTTTCCCCGACTTCCAGCGGCGCACCGCAGTGATTGCAACGGACGGAAAGCGTTTCCATGACGCGAGGCTAGGGGTGCTGGGGCAGATTCCCAGAAGAATTGGCCGAAAGAATCGAAAAAAGAAAAAAACGAAGGGAATCAGAACCGCCTCTTCTTTTACCCTTTTTCTTTTTTCGGCCAACCCCTCAGTGAGACGAACTAACCCTCGGCGGCGACGTTTTCAAGATCCCGGGTGTGATTGCGCAGGATGGACTCGATGTTGGCGCGGCGCTGCTCAAAATCCTCCTCGCTCATGCGCCGCGGGATCAGGTGCGCGGGATGAAACTTCAGGGTGACGGTGGCAAAGGGCAGCGGAATCTGAAACGCGTCCCAGGTCTTGAAGCGGAAGGCGCGGCTGTAGTGAATGTTCACCGGAATGAGCGGCACGCCAGTGAGCTGCGCCAGCTTCACCACACCGGGCTGAACGCGATACTTCGGCCCGCGCGGGCCGTCCGGAGTGATGCCGATGTCGTAACCCTGACGCGCCTTTTCGGCGAGGGCGATGAGGGCGCTCATGCCCTTCTCGGGCTTGGAGCTGGAGCCGCGTGAGGCTTCAATGTCAAAGCTGGCGCAAATATCCGCGATGATCTGCCCGTCGCCGCTGGGACTCGTCAACACCGTGCCGGGGATGCGCGCGAACCATTCCGTGTGCAGCCACGGAATGAGAAACATGCTGTTGTGCCAGAAGGCCCAGATCGTGTTCCCGCGCGTGGTGTTGAACACGTCCGCGTTGTCCTCGATCTCGTAGCGCAGGGTCATGGCGATGCCGCGCATCATCCAGGCGATGATTTTTCCGGCGGACTTGATGCGAATTTTGGCCATGAGACGTGCATCCATGGCGCGATCCGACGCCACATCAACCGGGCGATGCCACGGCGAGCGATTTCACCAACTCGATCACCGAGCGGTCCGCCTCCCGGCGGAAATCAACGCGGTCGAACACCTCGCGGATCACGTGGAGTCCCAGTCCGCCGATGCGTTCCCCGACAGACGGCGGACACACCAGCTTTTCGAAGTCCTCGTTCGTGATGCCTTCACCGCGATGCTCGATGACGATGCGCACCGAGTCCGAAGTTCGCTCGATCCGGCATGAGACGGGGCGTTCACCGCATTCCGCCCCGTAGGCGTATTTGCAAATGTTACTCATCACCTCGTCGCAGCCGAGCACAAGACGACCCGTTACATCATCGGCGAGTCCGTGCCACGCCGCCCATGCGTCGATGAAGTCGCGCACCTGCCGCAGCGTGCCGGGCTGGCAGGTCTGCAGCAGGATCTCGGACGGCGGCGGCGTGGCATGATCCTCGAGCATGAGCACCGTTGCGTCGTCCTGATAGTTGGCCCCCTGCGCGAAGCCGCGCCACCGCTCGACGAGACGCGCCAGGGAGAAATCGCCGCCGTCCGTCTCCGCGAGAGCGTCGGCGAAAGCGCCATCCTCGAAGTATTCGCCGGCGCTGTTCTGCACTTCGGGAATGCCATCGGTGAAAAGCATCCACTGGCGTCCGGCAGACAGCGGCAGTTCACAGTCCTTGTAGCTGGCTGCGCCGGTAATGCCTAGAGGCACATTCCCCGGCGCGGGGACCTCTTTCCACCCCTCGGGTCCGCGCACATACGCAGCCGGCAGACCGGCGCAGCAGAGCCACACGCGACGCGTCTTCGGACAGACGACCATCGCGTTCACGGCGATGAAGCGCCCCGCCTTCATCACCCCGCAGAGGCGCTGATTCAGGACGGCCATCCACTCCGCGAGGTTCAGCGTGACGCAGAGATGCGCGGTGGAGGCGATCAGCGTGGTGCCGCGCGCCATGTCCAGCGCGGCGGGCAGTCCCTTCCCGCACACGTCGCCGACACCGAGGAGGATTTTGCCGTCGTCGATCTGGTGCCAGAAGTAGAAGTCCCCGCCGACCTCGCTGGCCGGCTCGTAAAAGCTTTCCACCGCGAGGTTCTCAATGCTCACCTCGGAAGCCGGAAGGAATGAGTTTTGAATCTCCTTTGCGAGGGCGAACTGCTGGCGCGTTTCCGCCTCACGAATGGCCTTCTTCTGCGACTCAAGCCGCAGCAGCGTCACCGCAATCAGACTGGCGAAGGTTTCGAAAATCTCCACGTCCTGCGCATTGAAGGCCGCGCCCTGGTTCGGATTGATCGCCTGCATGACGCCGAGGCAGCGCCCGCCGTCGAGCAGCGGCACGGTGACCATGGCGCGCGTGACCAGATCCGAATGATCCGACGCGGGACGGAAGTGACGTGGGTCGCTCAGCGCGTCCTCGATGTTCACGACCTTCTGCGTGGCGAAGACGTCTCCGGCGATGCCCAGGCCCTTCGGCACGCGCACCTCCATGGCATTGATCGGATCGAGCGTGGAACGGATGACGAGATCCTCGTCCGGCCCGTCCGGCAGCAGGATGGAGCAGACTTCACAGTCCATGACCTCCCGCGAACGCTGCAGGATGTGATCGACGAGTTCGACGGGATCCTGCGTGCTGCTCAGACGCCGCGCCACGTCAATCAGCACGCTCTGGCGCGAGGCGATGGGCTGCTGGCTGCTCACGTCAAGGGTCGGGGAGGGTTCACGCTAGCGCTTGCTCGTTAGATCGGGCGCCTTGAGCGCGTCCCCGACCGTCGGCAGGTGCGGGATGAAGTCGCCGAGCCGAATGATGTTGAACGAAGTCTCCACCCTTCCGTGAATGCCGGCAAGGGCGAACTCCGTGCCGGCGCTGCTCGCGTGCTGGAAGTACTCGACCACCACAGCCCAGATCGGCGTGTTGACAAAGGTGACCTTCGAAAAGTCGATGATAAGGCGCTTCACGTTGGCCTGCATCTGCTCGCGGACCAGCGCCTGAAACTCTGGTGCCATTTCCAGATCGGCATCGCCTTCCAGTTCGATGACAACAGCGTCGGATTCGGTGCGGACAGTGGGTTTCATGAGGGGATTGCGTTGTGAAGCTGCTGGCGGCGTTACAGCCAGCCGGTCTGGTGGAGGCGGCCGGTGAGTTCCATCTGCTTTTCGAGTTGGGCCGTATAGAGCGCGGCGTTGTCCGTGTCCGGCTTGCAGCGGGTGGATTCATCGAGAGTCACGAGCTTTGCACAGAGCGCCTCGTAGCTGACGCGCTCTGAGCCGCCCTGATTCGCGTGAGCGTAGGCGGCCTGGATGGCGCCGCCGAGCGCGGCACCTTCGCTGGTGTTGAGTGTGACGACCTCCGCTTTGAAGCAGTCCGCGGCAATCTGGCGCCAGACGGCGCTTTTGCTGCCGCCGCCGGTGAGACGGATTTCAGTCGGGTTCATGCCGAGATCACGGAAGCGCTTCAAGCCGTAGGCCAGTCCGAGCGTGGCGCCTTCCACCGCGGCGCGGGCCATGTTCGCGGGCGTCATGTTCGTCGGGCGCAGGCCGTGGATCACACCGGCGCCGTCCGGCAGGTTCGGCGTGCGCTCGCCATTGAGGTAGGGCAGGAACATCACGCCGCCCGCACCCGGCTTGGCGGTCTTCACGGCGGCCTCGAGCTGCTTCAGATCCCAGCGGAACATTTCGCGCATCTGCTCGGTGACGACGGTGACGTTCATCGTGCACACCAGCGGCAGCCACTGGTCCGTGCTGTCGCAAAACGCGGCCACCTCCCCCTGCCCATCGACGACCGGCGATCCGGCGACGCCATAGAGCGTGCCGCTGGTGCCGAAGCTGGCGGTGACGACGCCCGGCTTGATGTTGCCGGTGCCGATCGCCCCCATCATGTTGTCACCACCGCCGGCGCTGATGACGACATCGAAATTCAGGCCCCACTTCACCGCCAGATCCTTGCGGATCGTGCCGTGCACGGCCTTTGACGAACCCAGCGGCGGCAGAATGCCGCGTACGGCGGGATCGATGTAATCGCAGATCTCATAGGCCCACTCGCGCGTGTTCACGTTGAGGATGCCCATGCCGGAGGCGTCGCCGTATTCCATGCGCTTCACGCCGCTGAGCCAGAAGTTGATGTAGTCATGCGGCAGCAGGATGGTCTTCGTCTTCGCGAAGTTCTCCGGCTCGTTCTGCTTCATCCACAGCAGCTTGGGAATCGTGTAGCCCGGCAGCATTGCGTTACCCGCAGCGGCGATCACGCCCGGCTGACCGCCGAAATGATGCGCGATCTCCGCGCACTGCGCCTGCGTGGACGTGTCACACCACAGCTTGGCGGCGCGCACGGGTTTGTCGTCCGTACCGAGCGCGACGAGACCGTGCTGCTGACCGCTGACGCCGATGCCGGCAATCTTCGATTTGTCCGAACCGATCTGCCGCAGGCACTCGCTCACCGAGGCATCGACGGCGTCGATCCACGCCTGCGGATCCTGCTCAAGATGCCCGGGCGGAAGACCTTCGATCAATTCATACGAACTGTGGCCGGTGGCGACGATCCCGCCGCTGTCGAGATCCAGCACGATGGCCTTCGTGCTCTGCGTGCCGCTGTCGATGCCGAGGAAATACATGGGAATTTGAGAGGATGGAAGGCGCTAGGTTTAAGGCGGAAAGGTGCGACGGGTCAAGCGGTCAAGAATCAGACATCTCGGACGGGTTCCACCACAGGGCCGCTTTTCGCTGCAGCATAAAGCCGCATCACGGACTCACGCGTCAGCACAAGAATCGTAAGAATCCCGAGAATCGTGCCGAAAGGTGCGGCGAAGCATAGGCACGCTGCGGCCACGATCGAGAAGCTGCGATGGGTGCGTCGCTGCATGAACCGTCCCAGGACGAAGGAGCAAATGACGATAAGCAGTCCAAATGCCGTCGCAGTCTGGTAGGCGGATTGAAGCATTTCCATCTGCTGTTCGAGATCGGGTATCGGCGGCAGTTGCTGGCCAGTCCTGTTTGTGAACGCGGTCAGATCTGCGACAATCTTTTTTTGGTCCGATAAAACCTGCTCGGTGAAACGCTGAAACCAGATCAAAAACAGGGTCGCCAACAAGGTGAACACGGCGTGAACATAATGACAGATCGCGAGCGCACGCAGATGTTCGGAATCCTTGCTGGGAATGGGTAGCGGCAGCATGACGGTGATAAATTTACCGAAGCCTGCGAAAATTCGGCCCGCACCGCAATCTCAATCCTTCGACTGAATGTTCCCCGATTTGCGAATGGCCCGCAGCAGGCGCCAGCCGAGGAAGAGCGACACCGCGTAACCGAGTGCGCCAAAAACGGAGACACCGAAGAGCAGCGGCTTGGCGTTGCGGCTCCACAACTCCGTCGACCCGAGAAACACCGCGGCGGTCAGGATGCCGAGGACGAGACGGTTCACGATGGGGTCGAGGTGACGGTGGTCGAGATGCACCGTGAGCGTGCCGTCGCGGAAACGGGACAGGAGGTCCGCCAGATCCCGCGGCAGAGCAGTGAACAGGCGGTCCCACGAGCGGTAGGCGCGGCGTGCGCGCTTGGCGACTCGGCCCGGCGAGAAGCGGCGCACCAGCAGGCGTGAGCAGTAGTAGGGCTGCATCAGTTCCGTGAGGCTCACGTCCGGACTCAGGCGGCGTGAAGTGCCCTCCAGCACGATGATGGTCTTCAAAAGCAGCGCCAAGGCGGGCGGCAGTACGATGTGGTGGCGGCGGATGATTTCGACTAGGTTTCCCAAAGCCGCGCCGACGTGGATCTCGTTCAGTGGATGACCGGTGAAGTCGGCCATGAAATCCTGCAAGTCTGCGCGGAGTTTTTCAGGCGAACAGTTCGCCGGCACAGCGCCGAGACGCAGCACCTGCTCCGCGACGAGACGCGAGTCATTTTCCACAATGCCCATGAGCAGCGCCTCCACCTCGTCGCGCAGGTCCTCGTCAATGCGGCCCACCATGCCGCAGTCGATGACGCCGACGATGTTGCCAGGCAGCAGCAGCAGGTTTCCGGGATGCGGGTCGGCATGGTAGAAGCCGTCGCGGAAGACCATTTCGAGATACATGTTCGCACCGCGGCGGGCAAACTCGGCCAGATCCTCTCCGGACTGTTTCAGTTCCTCGATGTCCGTGCCGCGAATGCCTTCGAGGCGCTCCATCGTGATGACTTTGTGCGAGCAGTAATCCCCAAACACTTCCGGGATGCACACGGTGGGTTCATCCGCAAAGTTCCGGGCAAACTCCTCCAGGTTTCTGCGCTCATAGGTGAAGTCCATCTCTCGCAGCAGCGTGCGGCGAAACTGGCGCACCAAGGCGACCGGCTGGTAGGCCCGCAGCGCGGGAGAGTGCTTCTCCAGCAGCTCCGCCAGCGCCTGAACGATCTCCAGATCCGTGGCCCCCTGCTCAGCGACACCTGCACGGCGCACCTTGACCACCACGGTGCGCCCGGTGGGCAGCGCCGCCGCGTGCACCTGCGCGATGGAGGCGGCGGCAAGCGGCGTGTCGTCGAACTCGGAGAACATTTCATGCACCGGACGACCGAGTTCCTTTTCGATCGACGCGCGGGCGATCTCCGCGCTGTCCGGCGGGATGCTGCACTGCAGCCGCGCGAGTTCGTCCGTGAGTTCCGGCCCCAGCAAGTCGGAGCGCGTGCTGAGCATCTGCCCGAGCTTGATGAAGGTCGTGCCGAGCTCCGTGAGCGCCATGCGGACACGTGCCGCCTTCGACACGTTTCCGGTCAGTGCCTGACCGTCCGAGCTTTGCAGCAACCCCTTGAGCCAGGCGTAGTCGAATCCGCCGAACAGGTCCGCCAGCCCGTACTTCCCCAGAACGGTGGCGATCTCCGCAATGCGCTTCGCATGGCGTTCGAGTCGGGAAAGGGCGTCGATCTTCATGGCTCCCCCACTCTCTGCGTGGAGACGCGGCATGACAAGGCGCTTCACAGGCGCCGACGGCTCAGGCTTTTTTCCCGCCCGCCTTGCCGCGCATGCGCTCGGACTTCAGCGGCAGGCGGGGCTTCAGCCCCTCCTTGGAGAATTCGATGTGCATGATGCGCGGCACGCGTGTCTGCGTGGCAAGAATGTACTGGCGCAGCTTCGCCTTGCCGGATTCGATCTCGCGCCAGACTTCCTGCGCTTCAGAAGAGGCCTGCGGCAGCTCGGCAAAACGCGCGTAGAGCAGATCCATGGCCTCCTTCCATTCGCGCAGCGGCGTCAGCCGCGCGTTCAGCGAAGCAAGCTCCTGGCGTGCCTGCTCGATGGCGCGGGCGGTTTCCTCCTGCCGTGCACCAAGGATGCGAATCTCGTCGAGCGTGGACTGCTTTTCCCGAATCGACGCGGACAGGGAGGCAACCTCCGTCTTCAGCGCGGATTCGTTCCCGGCCATTTCATCAAGGCGTGCACGCGCCTGCTGTTCTTCGTCGGCGAGCATCCTTACGGCGGCTTCCTTCGCCGCCAACTGGGTTTCCAACTCCTTCAATGTCGAACGCGTTTTGCCGAGGCTGTTTTCCGTTGTCGCCCGCGCCGCCTCCAGACCCGCCAGGACTTCCCGCGCCTGGGCCACCTGCGGCATCACGGCGCTGAGCTGCTCCAGCCGCACCTCGGCTTCGGCCATTTCCGTTCTGGCGCGTTGGAGGTTGTCATCGGTTTCCGCAAAGTTCCGCTGAAGCTCCGCCAGAGCGGCTTCCTCCCCCACAAGCTTCTTCCACACTTCGTCGAGACTGGCTTGAGCGGCCGCTTGCTGCTTCTCCAGCTGGCTCAGCGCCTCCACAGCGGCGCGGGATTTGGTTTCACTCTCTTCGGTCAACGCCTCCGCCTCACGAACACGTTCTTCGTGAGCGACAAGTTCACCTTTCACCTTCTCCAGCGACGCGCCTGCCTCCTCGATGAGCTCCTGCGTATCTTCGTGCTGCTGACGGCTGTCGGTGAGACGCGCGCTCCAGTCCGCGAGTTCCGACTTCATCCGTTCCACCTCGGGCTGAAGCCTCTCTTTTTGTTCGGAAAGCTCCTTCACCTTCGCTTCCACGGCGGCGGCTTCAGCGCTCTTTTCATCCGCCAGAGACTGCGACGTCACGATGCAAGAATCCAGTTCTTCGCTCCGGCGGCGCTGCTCGACGACTTTTGCCTCCAAGTCCGCATCCTCCTTGCGCAACGTCTCCACAGCGGTTGTCGCCTTGCTCTGCGCCTGCTCCAGTGTCTCGACTTCTGCGCGCAGGGTCTCCTGCTGTCCGGTCAGTTTCGCCAGTTCGCCGCGCGCGACTTCCGTTTCGGACTCGATCTGTTTCAGTGCGGCTTGTTTGGCCTCCAGTTCCCCGCCGGTCTTGGTCAGGAGAGCGGAGGCTTCCTTGTGCTCCGTGGAAAGCGCCTCGATGGCCGCCAGCCATTCGCGATGCGTGGTCTCGGCGTGAGTGGCGGCCGCCTGAATCGGCGCCAACCGCTCCTCCGCCGTGCGCAGCATGCGCAGCTTTGCTTCGTGATCGGCACGCTCCTGGCCTGCCCGATTCCTCCAGTCCGCCAGTTCGCGGCGCAGGGTTTCGATCTCTTCGCCAAGTCGTTGCTTCTCGGCCGAAGATGCGTCGTTCTTGGGTTCCGCGACAGGTTTCTCCGCAGGCTTGGACACTGCGGGCGCGTCCATCTCGATCCGCGCATGCAGGGGGCCAAAGACGATGGCGTCCCCGTCTTGAAGGATGCGCGTCTTCACCGTCTCACCGTTCACCAACGTGCCGGTGCGGGAACCGAGATCCGTGACCTCCACCCGCCCGTCGGCGTGGCAGACGATCTCGGAGTGGTGGCGGCTCATGCGCTGGTCGTCCACCACGACGTCGTTGTCCTCCGCACGCCCGAGAGTGAGGCGATCCGTCAGCGGCACCTCTTGTTCTCCATCATCTAGTACGAAAAATAGCCTGGCCATTGGGGTTATGCCGTTTGCTTCGGATTCAGATACGCATCAACCGCTTTTTTGGCCGATTGTCGCGGAGGATGCTTCACGAGAGTTGAATGTTCATTCGCCACCGAACCGGTGGCAGCCCGGCCTCACCGGCCGCGTCACATGAATTGCCACTTGAACTCAATCTACATTTTGACGAGTGGGGCGTAAGCCGCGCCTCCGACCATGCTGTTCAATTCGAGCATCTTCCTTCTCATTTTCTGGCCTCTGACCGGCATCATCACCTGGCTGTTGGCGCGGAAGCAGGGGATCGCCGCCCAGGTTTTTCTGGCTGCCGCTTCGATCGTCTTCTATGGCTGGTGGAATCCGGCTCACGTCGTGCTCCTGCTCGGCTCCATCTTTGCGAACTACGGGATCGGATGCCTGATGTTCAGGGCCGGTGCCGCGACGAAACGGACCCTCCTCATCCTGGGCATCTTGTTAAACATCGGTCTGCTGGCCTACTACAAGTACTGGACCTTCCTCTGCGAAAATCTCGGCGTGTGGCTGAATTTTGAGCCCCCGGCCGACCCCATTCTGCTGCCCCTGGCGATCTCGTTTTTCACCTTCACGCAGATCACCTACCTCTGCGACTTGGTGGCCGGAAAGATCGAGAGCAACGGCCTCTGGGACTATGTCCTCTTTGTCGCGTTCTTTCCCCATCTCATCGCCGGCCCGATCGTCCACCATCGGCAATTGACGCCGCAGTTTCGTGGCGAGCGTGTCTTCCGGTTGCGCCTGGAAAACTTCGTGCCGGGTGTCGCCCTTTTCATTCTGGGCCTGTCCAAAAAAATGCTCATTGCCGACACCTTCGCCCCTTTTGCCGACCAAGTGTTTCAGCAGGCGAGCACCGGCATGGCAGTGCCCGTGCTGCAGGCCTGGTATGGGGTGCTCGCCTATGCGTGGCAGATCTACTTCGATTTCTCCGGCTACTCCGACATGGCACTGGGACTGGCCCTCACATTCAACCTGCGGTTTCCCGCCAACTTCTTCTCTCCTTACAAGGCGGACAGCGTGATTTCATTCTGGCGCCGCTGGCACATCACGCTCTCACAGTTCCTTCGTGACTATCTCTACATTCCCCTCGGCGGCAGCCGCAGCGGCATGACGCGAATGCTGGCCAATCTCCTGATAACCATGCTGATTGGCGGACTGTGGCACGGTGCGAAATGGACGTTTGTTTTTTGGGGCGGACTGCACGGCCTATTTCTGGTGATCAATCATCTGTGGAACCGCCTCCGGCAGAAAAAGGGGTGGAACGAACTCCCCCGCGCTGTCGCGATCCCTCTCACACTCGTCTGCGTTCTGATTGCATGGGTGTTTTTCCGGGCGGACACTTTCGCGGGCGCTTGGAAGGTGGTCGGCTCAATGTTTGGCGCGGGAATGGGTGAGGCCAGTGCGCCGTTTTCCGTGAAAGGTGGTGAGGCTTTGCTGATGCTTGCTGCGCTGTTCATCGTACTGAAGGCGCCGAACACCATGCAGATCATGAAGTCCGCCCGCCCGTTCCTCGGAGATGCGCCCTGCGCGGACGCGGAGTCGATGCCGTTGGAATGGCGTTTGACGCCGCGGTGGGCGGCAGCCTGCGGCATCCTTTTCGCCGCCTGCCTGATCAGGCTGAACCAGCCCAGCCCCTTCATTTACTTCCAGTTCTGAGCCAGCGCATGGACACGCACATCAAGCATCTCATTCAACTGATCGCGGCGGTGCTGGCCACGTTGGCGGCCGTTGTTGTCGTCACGATTCTGGTGGATCCCTACCGTGTCTTTGGCCTGAGCTCGCTGAATCGAAAAAACTTCATGCCCAACACGCGATTTCTTCAGATCG
>JAWLBG010000009.1:0-131976 GCA_041395065.1 Prosthecobacter sp.
TCAAGAACGCCACGCTCATGCAGATCTACGCCGACATCATCGGCAAGCCGATGAAAGTCAGCCAGAGCGAACAAACCTGCGCCCTCGGCACCGCCATCTTCGGTGCCGTCGCCGCCGGAGTCGGCACATGGCAGGAACTGCAATCCAAGGTCACCGCCATCCGTGAGAAGGTGTATCATCCGATTCCAGAGAACGTCGCCGTCTATCAGGAACTCTACACGCTCTACCGCACCCTACACGACGCCTTCGGCACGGCTGATTGGAACGGGAAGCTGAATCACGTCATGAAGCAGCTCCTCGACATCCGGGCACGGCAGAGTTGAAAATGAAGGGGAAGAAATGAGGCTTCTCTCAGCTGTGTTGTTTTCCTCAGTAGGATGAACCATTGATCCCCAGCAACTGGATTTCAAACACCAGAGTGCTCAGTGGCGGGATTTTGGGACTGGGGCTGTTCATGCCATAGGCCAGATGGGGAGGAATCACGAACCTGAATTTGTCTCCGACTTTCATCAACTGCACGCCCTCCGTCCAGCCGCGTATCACGCCATTCAGGGGGAAACTGATTGGCGCACCGCGTTCTACCGAACTGTCAAAGACCGATCCGTCGAGCAGGGTGCCATGGTAGTGGACGTTCACGGTGTCCTTGGCTGTCGGTGAAACCGTGCCACTGCCACGCTGCAGGACTTCAAACTGCAGCCCGGAAGCGGTGGTCTGCATGCCGCCGCCCACACTGAGGCTGGGAGTCGGTGTCGGTTCGGAAACGCTTTCAGGCGCAAAGGTGGTTGCCTTGCGCTTCTTCGGGTCGGGGGTGTTGCTACAACTGACGAGGAAGAGGGCTGTGGCGACGACGATGAGGGAGCGAATCATAAAGGTTGAAGAGATGGACCGAACTTGAACCGCAGTGTCTCGACGAGACCTCTCCGGTCAAGCAGCCATGTCTTTCGCATGAAACCGACGGACGCTTCCAAGGGAGTCGCTCATCGCACGACCAACTTCGCGACCTCTTCCGCACTCAAAGCGCGATCAAACACGGCGATCTCGTCCATCCGGCCTTCCCAGTTGGAGTCGTTGTCGCTTCGGCCGCCGAAGAAGACGGTGGGAATGCTCACACGCGGCGCCTTACATTCGATCTCGAGTTTTCCGTTCAAATAGACACGAGCCATGTCCACTTCGCGCACCAGCACGACATGCTGCCAGGTCCAGCGAGGAATTTCTGTCTTGCCGCCAACACCAAGGCTGGAGTTTGCATACTGAAACATGAGCTTGCCTGTGTTTCCTCTTGTTCCACCGATGCCAAGATGGTCGCCGAAGTTGCTTATTCCGTGATCATGATCGCGGGAATAGAACCAGCCGTTTACTTCGCGCGCATCATTCGGCAGGCCGTTCCATATCCACATCGAGATCGTGTAATTCTCGCCGAGGCCGGCCACGTCTGCACACAAACGACCACCGACGAAGTGCGGCGCTCGGTTCACCTCGCCAGCGCAGAACTTGTCCGAGTGCGGTCCGTCGAGGTAGTAGGTCACCCAGGCTTCATAAGCGGCATCGCGATGATTCTTCGTCGCGTCTTCCGCCAAAGGTCCGGCGAACTCATTCAACCGCCACCACGCGAAAGGCTTCAGCGCGGCGATCGCTTTCGCGGCCGGGCCGTCACTGAGCTTCCACGGCTTGCGTGGCTTGTGGCTGACGGTTTCGAGCAAGGAGATGGCGGCCTGCGTGATCTTCGGTTCAGCGCTGACTTCGAGCCCGGCGGAACGTGCGGCCCAGGTGTTGTAACCGCCGAAGAGATGCTGCTCGGGTGGCGGGATGTAACCATCGCCGCCGTTGGCGAGTTCGATGACGATGCTGCGGGGCAGGGGACTGGCCGCTTTGATCTTCAAGCCGGTGATCGCATAGGTTTCGTTCGGCGTGGTGGCGATGCCGATGTCGCCGATGCACAGCGCCTGCACGACAATCTCCGTCTGCTGCTTTTCATGCAGCAGGATCTGCTCGTGCGCATAGACCTCCGGCTGCGTCTTTGGCAAACGGTCACCGACTTCCGCCATCACACGTTGCGCCCATTCGAGCCGCTGCTTGTCGGGCACGCGATACTTCAGCGTCATGCGTTTCTCCGCCATCGCCACATCCACGTCGGCGCGATACTCGATGCCTGCATACGCCTTCATCGCGATGTCGAGCAGTCCGTTCGTGTATTCCTCCATCGTCGGCTTCGGACGGTCCTTCTCCGGCACCTTGTAATCCACGCGGTAGATGTCGCCGCTGCAGCCATGGGACATGATCCCGACCATCTTTCCTTCAGGATCGATGCGCTGGCGCAGGCCGTTCGAAAACAAGCCGAAGTAGTCGGCGCCGATGGCCTTGTCGCCAAAATAGTGCATCGAGAAATTGCCGAGCACGGCGATGGGCTTGCCGTCCCTCGTCTGGATGGAGATGAGCGAGAGATCGGGGTCTTCCGGGCCGGATTCGCCTGTCACATCATCCCAGTTGCGGCCCGCGTGCATCGTGGCGCGCACGGTGGGATTGCCGAAGGGATCTTCGCTGATGCGATCGGGTCGCTTGATCCAGCGACGCAGCGCGGTGAACTCCGCCGCATTCGCCTTGGCAAAACCAATGCGTGCCGGCTTCAACGCCGCCTTGGCGGCAGCGATGGCCTCGACCAGTTTCTCCCTCAAAAAAGGCACGTAGTTCGGGTCGGCATCGGTTCCGAGGCAGCCCATCGACGCGGGCACGGAATGCGCATGCGTGGCGGAGATCAGCATGCGGTCCGCCGGGATGCCGGTTTTCGCCGCGGCCATCTTCTTCGCGTCGTCGAGCACGTCGCGGCTCATCATGCAACTGTCCACCACCACGATGGCGATCTGCGTTTTCCCATCCGTGGCGACAATCGCCCGCGCATTCACGGGCGTGAAGATCTCCTCGGCATAACGGCTGATCATCCCGCCGTTCACCAGCACGGGCAGCTTGGGAGGGCTGACATCGATCACCGCGGCACCGGCCTGAAATTCGGCGCGGACGGATGAGGTGACGAGGAGCAGTGCGAGTGGAAGAAGTCGTCGAATCATGGTACGAAGCATACGGCCATGAAGACAGAGCTCTTCCCGATCACTCTCTTAGACATCGTTTGTTTAGTAATGGCAACTCGATGCACTTGAGAGTTGGATTGGAATTGAACTCTTCGAGCATCTGTTTTTCTCGTTGATACTGGATCCAAAAAGACTGCCACTCACGTTTCTTCTTTGGACTAGGGATGTGAAGCTTCCAGTCAACGTATTCACACGCCTTGCCGCACAGAGCGCACGAGACATTCTGCACGGTCTGATTTCGGCGGTAAGACTTCTCACATTCGAGGCATACCCACGTTCGATTGCTCATTGTATTTGGGGGTAGTGGGGGATCGACTATCGGAAGTTCGATTCAACTAGGGGCCGCCTCGAACTCTGGCTAATTCGTCATCTTCAAATACGCCTCCGCATAACGCTTGCCGAGTTCGCGATACGAGGCCGAGTCGAAGTGCACCTTGTCGCCTTTGTGGTGCAGGCCTTCGGCGCTGACGAAGGCGGCGTGCGGCACCTTGGTGGCCAGATCTTGATGCGCTTTGTTCACGATCTCCTTGTCAGGATTCCACGGCACACCGTCGAATTTGCCCATTTGTCCGGCGATGAACGGCGCATCGGGTGACTTCACAAGTTCACGCAGGCGCTTCACGAGATCGATTAGCTTCGTTTCATACACCGGTGCGTCCTTGGCGTTGCTGTCGCTCTCGCCCTGATGCCAGAGGATGCCTTTGATGGTTCCTGCTTTGAGTGCGATCTCGACCCGCTTCACGGTGTCGTCCCACGGATGACTCTTGGTCGGCGGATAAAACACGCCCGGTTGCCAGGCAGCGATGGGCGAGCCGCCGACCGCGCAGGGAATGAGGCCGATGGTCACACCGGGATTCGCCTCGGCGACGATTTTCCCGAAGGTCTTGCCAAGGCCGACACCGGCGGCGGTTTTGTCGAAGTGCATCGGATCCATCGCCGGCACCCACTTGCCCTCCTTGCTGAGCATGAGCACGCGCGGGTTCACCACCTTGTCCTGCTCCTCCACCACGCCGCGACCGGCCATGTTCGATTGTCCGACCAGCAGGAAGAGCTGGAACTTGTCCTTGGAGGGAAGTGAAACGTCCTGGGCGGCGGCGAGCCCGATGAAGGCGAGGAAGGGAAGGAGGAATCTCATGGTCGGGTGTTACTGGAGCAGCCAGTCGGTGGCATTGCCATCTGGATCTTTGCCTTCGCCTTTCACGCGCAGCGGATGCGAGGCGTTGAGGGAGATCAGGCCGGGCAGATCGAGATACTTTGAGCCGCCGGGCAGGAACATCGGATCACGATAGTCGAGCACCTTGCCAAAGCGGAAACCGTGCGTGTCCATCGCAGCGCGATCGACCGCCTCTCCCGCCAGCGCACGCGCGGCGACGGCGATGGGACCAGTCTGCGGACCAAAGGCGGCGAGGCAGACGGTCTTCGGACTCGGATGAGAACCTGCCTTGGTGTTACGGAGGAAGCTGACGAGCGTGAGCACGTCATGCGTGCGTTGGGCAAAGAGCGCGTTGTTGTAGCCATAGGTGTAACCAGCGAATTCACGTGGGTTGGCGACCGCGCGGTTTTGCTTTGCAGGTTCACCGCCTTGGAAGAGCAGATCGACTCCGAGTACGGCCACACCACCGGCGATGAGTTTCTTCACCTCGGCGTTTTGAATGCCGGATTTGCCCTTGTCGTCGAGCCAGATGACCACGCGGCCGTTCCAGTTCTTCGGATAGAGCCAGGAGACGTTCAGTTCCTCGTTGTAAGTCTTGTTGGTGAGCGTGCCGGTCATTTCGAGATGGTCGCCGCGATCCTGCTTGTCACCGAGTGTCCATTCCACTTCGCCCGCTTTGTCGTAAGTGCGTCCGATGACGACTTCGACGGCCTCGCGCAGCAGCTTCGGATCGGCGTCGCGCAATTGTTTATCCGCGTCCTCCTTGAGCCACTTGAGCAACTTGCGCTCAAATTCTGGATCGCCTGCCTTCGGCGCGGGGTGCTGGTCGTCCCACACGGTGAGCTGCTCCTTCGTCAGCGGCTCGTAGTCCTTCTCGATCACCGGCGAGGGGAAGCCGAGTTTGAAGTGCTTGTTCACGAAGGTGTAGAAGGCACTGCGGGTGACGGCGTTGTAGTTGTGCGGGAAGTGCTCGCCGCGCACGAGCAGCACGTTGTCCTTCTTGCCGTAGGTCGTGTAGAGCTTCTGCAAATCGGGGAAGCCCTTCGTTGCCATTTCCTTGGTCCAGTCGTTCGCGGTGTTCATGCCTTGCGGCTTCGGCGCGAAGAGTCCGGCAAACTCGACATTGCCAGTGCCGATGCGCAGCAGCGATGCGTTTTCGCAGGTGCAGCCGCCCTGCATCGCGGTGCTGACCATCACGCAGGGGAAGGAGAGCTTGATGCGGTCGTCGATGGCCGCGAGCAGCATCGTCTGCGTGCCGCCACCGCTTGCGCCGGTGATGGCGGTGCGTTCGGGATCGACCTCTGGCAGCGAGAGCAGGAAGTCGAGGCCGCGCACAGCATTCAGTGTTTGCAGGCCCATAATCGATTGCAGATGAGCTTCCGCCTGCGGGCTGTAGAGGCCCCAATTCTCCGTTGTGTTCATCTCGGGCCGCTGCTTGGCAAACTTGTGCACCACTTCGCGCGAAAACTGGATCGAGTCCGAATCGCTCAGCATGTCCCACTGCCACACGATGCAGCCCATGCGGGCGAGCTGCACGCAGAGCGACTGGAAGATGCTCTTCCCGCCGCGCTCGAAACGCTCGCCACCTGCGGCGATCTCCGCGCGCACCTTGTCATCCGTGCCCAGCGAGAGACGTGCGTCCTGCCAGTGACCGTGCGCGAACATGATGCCAGCACCTTGCCCTTGATCTCCTTCGGCTTCCACAGGCTGCCGGTGACGTAGAATCCGGGAGCGCTTTCGAAATACACGCGCTCCACGGTGAAGCCATCGCCTTCGACCTTGCCATGAATGACCGCATTCAGCGGCGTCTTCGTCGGCATCGGCCAGAGTCCTTCGGCGACGAGGATCTGACGTCGCACCTGCTCCCTTCGCTCATCCCATTCGCTCAATGACGAGGGCGGATTGAAGGGAAAGTAGCCGTTCAGGTCTTTCGGTGGTTGAAGACGGATGTCTTCGGCCTGGGCGATGGTGGCGGCGAAAAAGGCGAGGAGAAGCGTGTGTTTCATGGTTGGAGAATGCCGGAGACAGCTACGCGGCGGCAAGACAAAGTTCATCACGGGATGATTTGAGTCCCGGGTGCATTTTCGCGTTTCCTCCAGCGGCTTTGCGGCTATTCAAAGCGCCAACCATGACCCACGCCGAAGCCGCCGACCGCGCCGCCTTTCTCAGCGCCGAACTCCACCGCCACAACCGCCTCTACTACGTCGAGGTGAAGCCGGAGATCAGCGACAAGCAGTTCGACGAGCTGCTGCGCGAGCTGCAGGAGATCGAGGCGAAGTATCCCGACCTGCTCACGCCCGATTCGCCCACTCAGCGCGTCGGCGGGGCGCCGCTCGAAGGCTTCACGCAGATCCGGCACACGGTGCCGATGATGTCCCTCGACAACACCTACTCCGAGGAGGAGCTCGCCGCCTTCTTCGCCCGCGTGCAGAAAGGCCTGGGCCGCGAGAAAATCGACTGCGTCATCGAGCCGAAGGTGGACGGCGTGGCGATGACGATCCGCTATGAAAACGGCGTGTTGAAATACGGCGCAACGCGTGGCGACGGTCAGACCGGCGACGAAGTGACGAACAACCTCAAGACCATCAAGCGCCTCCCGCTGCGTCTGCCGAAGGACGGGCCGCAGACCTTCGAGGTGCGCGGCGAGGTGTTCATGACGAAGGACGGCTTCGCGAAGTTGAATCAGGAGCGCGAGGAAGCGGGCGAGCAGTTGTTCGCCAATCCGCGCAACTCCACCGCGGGCACCTTGAAGCTGCTCGATCCGAAGATCGTCGCCAGGCGTCCGCTCGACATCGTCTTCTACGGCTTGGCCGATGCGGGCGGCATGGATCTGCAGTCGCAAACCGATGTGCATGCGCTGCTCGACCGCGCCGGACTGCGCAAGGCCGATCTCATCTGGCGTGCCGACAGCGCCGAAGGCTTGTTAAACGCCATTCGCGAACTCGATGCGAAGCGCAAATCACTGCCCTACGAAACCGACGGCGCGGTGATCAAGGTCAACAGCTTCGCCGACCAGCGCGAACTCGGTGTGACGAGTAAGGCGCCGCGCTGGGCCATCGCCTACAAGTATCAGCCCGAGCAGGCGGAGACCAAAATCCTCGCCATCGACATCCAGGTCGGTCGCACCGGCGCGCTGACGCCGGTCGCGCGGCTCGAGCCCGTGCTCGTCAGCGGCAGCACCGTCAGCAACGCCACGCTGCACAACTACGAGGAGATCGAGCGCAAGGACATCCGCGTCGGCGATGTCGTCATCATCGAAAAAGCGGGCGAGATCATTCCCGCCGTCGTCTCCGTGAAGAAGGAGCACCGTCACGGCCACGAGAAGCACGTGCACGCGCCCACGCACTGCCCCGTGTGCGGCACCGCCGTGCATCGCGATGAAGAGCAGGTTGTCATCCGCTGCCCGAATCCGCACTGCCCCGAGGTCGTGAAGCGCCGCATCGAGCACTTTGTCAGCCGCGCCGCCATGGACATCAGCGGCCTCGGCGAATCCGTCGTCGCGCAGCTTGTCGATTTGAAGCTCGTCAAAGACGTCGCCGATCTCTACGCGCTCAATGAACTCCTGCTCGCCCGTCTCGAACGCGTCGGCACGAAGAGCATCGACAACTACCTCAAAGCCATCGCCGCCAGCAAGCAGCAGGACCCGTGGCGGCTTGTCTTCGGCCTCGGCATCCTCCACGTCGGCGCCGGTGGCGCGCGCAAGCTGCTCGAACACTTCGGCGGCATCGACGCCATCGCCGCCGCGAGTGTGGAGGAACTCATCCAGTGCCCCGACATCGGCGACATCGTCGCCGTCAGCATCCACGCCTGGTTCCGCGATGCGCACAACATCGCGTTGCTCGACCGCCTGCGTGCCGCCGGTCTCAACTTCACCCAGCGCGCCGTCGCCGCCGCCTCCGACAGGCTCAACGGCACCACCTGGGTCATCACCGGCACGCTCAGCCAGGATCGCGACACCATCGCCGACCTCATCCGCTCCCACGGCGGCAAAGTCAGCGGCAGCGTCAGCGGCAAAACCACCTACCTCCTCGCCGGCGAAGAAGCCGGCAGCAAACTCGACAAAGCCACCAAGCTCGGCGTGAAGATCCTCAGCGAAGCGGAGTTCCGGGGGATGCTTTGAATTGTTTTCCTGTTTCGGTGGAAGCCCGGATGGGCTTAAATGAACGCAGGGAGGAGCCATGTAGGAGATGCATAATCACAAGCCATGAAATCACTCACACGGTTCTTGATGATGGTTGGAATCTTTGTGGTCGGCTGTCAGGCTGTGGCTCAGTCCGTGCCGAGGGAGGCTGATATTTTGAGAGAGGCTGAGAAGGGTAACATCGCGATACTCGAACTGTCGCGGAAGATGCCTGTGGGAGAAGCTGACAGCATGCTCCGAGAGGCGGAAAGACGGTTTCAAACAAGCCAGCCAGAGGTGGTAAAGGCCGCTCATCGGTTGCTGGGCGATCTGCCAGGCATGGCAGAGCATTATGAACGAAGCCTGGCCGAGCTGCCGCTTCTGCACGAGAACACCGGAGAGCGGAGGGCTTGGCTTTCTGTGCTGGCAAGCATTCCGAAACGCTGGGCCTTGGAATTGCTGGCGAAACAGCTCGATGACAAGCGGCCCTTGACCAGCAAATATAACGAAACCGAACTACAGATGATCTTCGAGCAGACAGGCCAACGTTCGGTCAGCAATGCGCTAATGGCGGCAGGTACGTTGGCCAGAAGATATGCAGACAAAATCCCCTTGCCGAGCATACCTTGGTACCAGAGTTACAAAGAGGAGGACCTCCTCAAAGTACACAGATGGTGGGCGGAGCACAAGAATGAACCCGACAGCTACTTCTTCGATGCCCAGACGTGGGGGGCTGATGTGGCACCTTCCATCTCGACGCACAGTCAGCGGTCAGCACCACCTGCGTCATCACAAACACGTTGAGCTAGGATGGCGTCACTCCTTGTGGAGGAGTCCTGTCCGCTGTCGGGGTAGCAGCCGTGCAGGCTGGTTTTGCACGACGACAGAAAGGTTCCTCACAGGCGCTGAATCATCCGTTACGGCAACCGAATAATTCTGCGTCCCGACAGGCTTCTTCTGCAGGAGCAACGGGCAATCCCGCACGACGAACCAGCCGTTCTGCACGGGAAGTGGATGACTCTGCGTGGGCGAAGAACTTTTCTGCACGAGCGCGGAACCATCCTGCAGCGCCGCAGAATCATTCTGCACGGGGACGCAGCCATTCTGCTTGGGGAGCGGACGATCCCGCATCGGCACGGAAACTTTCTGCACGACGTCAGAGACACCCTGCGGCGGTGAAAAGCGGTGGAAAATCATCCGTGGAGCGCAGGATCATTCTGCGCGGCGTGATATCGCTCGTATTTGGCCCGCGTTGCGGTGGGAAGTCCTGTCTAGCCCTCGGCTTCCGCCTTGAACGCCTCCCGCAAGGCGGCGAGCTGCTCGGGAGTGTGATCGGCCTTCACCTGCGTGATGGCTTCGTTGGCGAGTTCGTCGCGGCCTTTGAGCCCGTGCCCGTGGATGTGATGACGATTTGCATGCGCCTGTTGGTTAGCAGCGCGTGTTCTCTTCAACTCAGCATTGAAAACCGATCTACAAGCGCTGTTGTATCGCCTTCCGATGAAAGCATGGATGACCCTCACGTTGCTTTGGCTGCTGCTGCCCGCCGTTACGCGGGGAGCGGAACCACAGGTGTTCCTGGATCAGACGAAAGAACTGACACCTCATCTGGAGTGGAATCGGGAGATCGTGACCAAGAAGGGTGGGAAATTCTCCTTCACGATCGAGTCACAAGGGCCGGTATCGATCATCATCATCAGTGGAAAACGCCAACAGGCCCAGCTCGCGAAAGACATAGATGCCATCGAACGGTCGGATCTCATTCTCGACCTGCCCTCGGTCCCCACCCCCTACACGAGGACGGTGACGGTTCCGCCCGGGTCGTCGTGGTTCATCATCGAGAACCTGTCGGACCAGAATGTGAAGATGCATCTGAAATGCTATGTCCCGTGATCGCTGGTCGCTGCGGAAGCTGGCGGAGAAGGACCGGAAGTAGCGGAAGCGCGCGAGGTGGAGGGCAAAGCTCCAGTTTTGCCGAATGAGGCAGACGTGGAAGTCTGCCCTCCTGTGCCTCTCCTCAGGCGAGGGCCTTGAACGCCTCGAGCAAGGACGCGAGCTGCTGCGGGGTATGGCTGGCTTTGATGGCGGCGATGGCTTCGTTGGCGAGTTCGTCGCAGCGTTCGTTGTCGGCGTGGCCGGCGTGGCCTTTGACCCAGTGCCAGTGGATGGTGTGGCGCGCGGTGGCGGCGTCGAGCTCGCGCCAGAGGTCGGCGTTCTTGACGGGCTGTTTATTGCTGGTGCGCCAGCCGTTGCGCTTCCAGCCGGAGATCCATTCGCGGATGCCGTTGCGGACGTATTGGGAGTCGGTGTGGAAGTCGATCTCGCAGGGCTCCTTCAAGATGCGCAGGGCCTCGATGGCGGCCTGGAGTTCCATACGGTTGTTGGTGGTGGCGGGGACGCCGCCTTTGAGTTCGCGGCGATGCTTCCCATACGCCAAAACGGCCGCCCAGCCGCCGGGGCCGGGATTGCCATGGCAGCCGCCATCGGAATGGATGACGACCTTCTTCACGCCTGCGGTTCGCTGATTTCCTGCGCCCAGGCGCGCATGCGGTGGTCGATGAAGAACGGGACGAAAGGCAGCAGCGAGGCGATGAAGACGAGCGTCGCGCGGCTGAAGGGCCACTTCGTGTGCATGAGTACTCGCCACAGGGCGATGCAGAAGATCACAAACAATGCTCCGTGAATGGAACCGACGACCCTGACTGCGAGCGGCATGCTCCAAAGGTATTTCAGCGGCATGGCGATGAACAGCAGGAGCAGGTAGGAGACAGCCTCGAGCAGGGCGACGGAGCGCAGAAGGGAGACGGGGTTTTTCATCAGGTGGCGGGGCTTTAACACCGGTTCGCAGGCGCACGAAAGCAAAAAACTCCGGCCACCCTGGGATGACCGGAGTTCGATGAGATGAAGAGGCACCGGAGGCGCCGTGGGATCAGGCGATCGCCTGAAGCGCGGTCTTCACGGCGTCGAAGTTTGGCAGGTCCTTCGGAGTGGGGGTCTGCTCGGCGTATTGGACGACGCCCTTGCTGTCGATGACGAAGGCGGCGCGCGCGGAGGTGTCGCCGATGCCGGCGAGGCCGGGGAAGACGACGTCGTAGGCCTTGGTGGCCTCCTTGTTCAAATCACTGACGAGGGTGATGCCGATCTTTTCCTTCTGCGCCCATGCTTCCTGAGCGAAGGGGCTGTCAACGCTGACGCCGATGACGTCGGCATTCAGATCACTGTAGGCGGAGAGGCCGGCAGTGATGTCGCAAAGCTCCTGGGTGCAGACGCCGGTGAAGGCGAGGGGGAAGAAAAGGATGACGGTGTTCTTGCCGGCGACGGGCAGGGTTACATCGGCGAGGCCGGAGGCGTTCTTGGACTTGAGGGTGAAGGAGGGGGCGGTGGAACCGACGGAGAGGGCCATGATGGTGGTGGATGTGTGGGGTTGGAGTTGAAGTGGGAAGGCTGCATGAAGCCCAGTTCATCGGAGCGGTCAAGCCGGGTGAATTTTGCGGCGGAGAGGTTTCAAAAAGCGAATGCAGAAATGCCATTCACAGCATTTGACAAAAAGAAGAGGTGGCCTACTCTCGTGGCCCGCCGCTTCCGAGCAGCGGATTTTGGCCAAGGCCAAACGCACCCGTAGCTCAACGGATTAGAGCATCTGACTACGGATCAGAAGGTTTCAGGTTCGAATCCTGACGGGTGCGCCACTCATCTTCATTTGATGAGTTTAGACACGAAGCACAGACTTCGAAAAAGGGGGGCGTCGTTTTTGTGTGCAACTGTGCAGGGCTTCATGAGGAGGAATCAATCCATGCGCAGGGTTCATGCTGTGCCCGTTTGGCACGCTCGAGTGCGACGTGAAGTTCGGTGTGAAGCGATCATTGCTAGATGATCAAATCGAGGTATGAACAGGGTCTCTCCCGCCTCATGTCCAACTACGCCTCCAGCCGCCCGCGCCCCACTCAGGAGCCACTCACCATCGCCGTCGTCGCCTCCCTGTATAACAACCAGTATGTGCAGGGACTGCTCAATGCGGCAAAGGAGGAGATCGAAGTCATCGCTCCGAATGCTTCGCTCGATGTCTATCGCGTTCCGGGAGCGTTCGAGATTCCGGTCTGCACGGAGCTGGCTCTGCGCGGTGGCACGCCGGACGCGGTGATTGCCCTGGGGGTGATCATTCGTGGTTCGACGGAGCACGCCGATCTCGTCGGGGCGTCGGTGACGGACGCCCTCCAGCAGATGGCCGTGCGGCACTGCATTCCCATCGTGCACGAGGTGCTTCTGGTGGAAAGCGAGGAGCAGGCCGAGGAGCGCTGCCTCGGCGCCACCATCAACCGCGGCACCGAAGCCGCGCAGACCTGTGTCAAAATGATCAACCTCTTCGGCAAGATGAAAGCCAGTTTCGCCGGCGAACCCATCGACCACGCTTAATCTCATGGGTAAACGACGCGAAGGCCGCGAGGCCGCTATTCAGTTCCTCTTTGCCCGTGACATGCAGGGCGACGAAAAACCCGAAGATCCCGAGGTCTTCTGGACGCTTCACAGCGCAAAGGCCTCCACTCGTGCCTTCGCGGAAAGTCTCATCAACGGCGTCCTGCTGCATCGTGACGACATTGACAGCCGCATCGCGCCGCTGCTGCAGAATTTCCGCCTGGAGCGGCTTGCGGCGGTGGATCGCAACGTTCTGCGTGTGGCCGCCTACGAGTTGCTTCACTGCCCGGATGTTCCCTCGCCCGTCATTCTCAACGAAGCCATCGACATCGCCAAGGCGCTCAGCGCGGGAGAGTCCGGTTCCTTTGTGAACGGTGTTCTCGACAAGCTGGCCAAATCGCTGCGAAAGCCGGAGCCGCGTCCGGAGTCCAACCCCCAGTAGCCGACCGCTTCGTCCTTTCATTCCGCATTCGCCCTCATGGCCGGTTTCTTCAAATCCCTCCTCCAGCGTTTTACCAAACCCGACATCGATTGGGACGAACTCGAAGCCTCCCTCGTCGCAGGTGATCTCGGACCGCGGCTGGCACTGCAGATCGTCGCCGATCTGAAATCGCAGCAGCGCCAGCTTCACGGCGCCGACATCGTCAAGGTTGCCCGGGAGCATGTGCGGAAGATTTTGCCTGAAACGGTGGCCGGTCTGGAACCGCTGCCCGGAAAGCCGAAGGTGCTGCTGATGGTCGGCGTGAACGGCACTGGCAAGACGACCAGCACTGCCAAGCTCGCCCACGTCCTGCACCAGCACGGGCACAAGGTAGTCCTGGCCGCGGCGGACACCTTTCGCGCCGCCGCCGTGGAGCAGCTCACCGTGTGGGCGGAGCGTCTCGGAATCTCTTTGGTTAAAGGCCCGCCGAACTGCGATCCCGCGGCCGTCTGTTTCGACGGTTATGAAAAGGCGGTGCGCGAGCAGGCGGATTACCTCATCTGCGATACCGCGGGGCGCCTGCATACGAAGCACAATCTGATGGAGGAACTGAAGAAGATTCATCGCATTCTCGGCCGCAAGGACGAGACCGCGCCGCACGAGGTTCTGCTCGTCGTGGACGCCACCACCGGTTCGAACGCGCTTCAGCAGGCCCGCGAATTTCACAAGGCCATTCCTCTCACGGGAATCATCGTCACCAAACTCGACGGCAGCGGCAAGGGCGGCGTGCTGGTGAACATCCAGCAGGAACTCGGCGTGCCCACGCGATTCATCGGGCTTGGTGAAAAGGTGGAGGATTTCCAAGCCTTTGATCCGCAGCGGTTTGTTGACGAACTGCTTTGATCGTCCACAGCACCCCGGCGCTTGGTCAAACGTGGGGGTAAAAGCGAGACGGGTGTGTGATTTTTGCGCAGCCTCATGCGGCTCCGTGAAATATTTCAGCGCCACATCTCGCGAGAAGCAGAGAAAACCCTTGTCTAATGCGTTAACCCTCCGCTAGGTAGAAGGCACCCGTTTTTCAATCAACATCTTGGAGGAAACCATCTGTGAAGTTTAAATGCCCCACTTGCGACATGCAGCTCAAGGCCGAGCCCGAGATGGCCGGTAAAATTGTCCGCTGCCCCGGCTGCAACACGAAGCTGAGCATTCCCGCCGCTGCCGCCGCTCCCCCTCCACCTTCCGCAGGCGGTCTGCCGCCTCCTTCTGGAATGCCCGCTCCGAGTGGTGTCACCGGACCAGCTCCGACGCAGGGAGATGCCTTTGGTTCGGATCATGCGCCCGGCGAGTCCATGCAGCAGGAGCAGCCGCAGGATTACCAGTATCAGCAGCAGGCGCGTGGAGGCTGGGAGGAAACGGATCCTGCGAATCCCAACATCTGGCTGTCTCTCGCGATCGCCGCAGTGGCCTCGCTGGCTTGGTTCGGAATCATGTTCCCGTTTGGCAAGGGTGCCGTGGGTACGCCGCCTGCGGACACGATGGACTACCTCCACGATCTGTTCCTTGAGCGCAGCTGGGTGAACTACACGGAAACCTTCTTCTTCTTCTGGGCGATCAGCTTGCTTTACCTCAAAGGACAGAAGCTGCGGCACCAGAAGGACGCCATGTTCCTCGACGTGCTTCCGGCGGAAATCAGCAGCGAGATCAACCGCGAGAACGTGGGCCACTTCATCGACCACCTCTACGGCCTGCCGGGTCGCCTGCGTGACAGCCTCATGGTGAACCGCATCCGCAAGGGGCTCGAACTCTTCGAGGTGCGCCAGAACAATGGCGAGGTCACCAACATGATGAGCGCCCAGAGCGACATCGACAGTGCGCGCATCGGCGGCAGCTACACGCTGGTCAAAGTTTTCCTGTGGGCCATCCCGATTCTCGGGTTCATCGGAACGGTGCTCGGTCTGTCCTCCGCCATCGGCAGCATTGATCTTCAGGTCGAGGACATCTCCAAGATCATGGCCTCCCTGGGCAAGGTGACCAGCGGTCTAGGCACCGCCTTCGACACCACGCTCCTTGGACTCGTGCTGGCGATGTTCCTGAACTTCCCCATGAACGCCCTGGCGAAGGCCGAGGACGACAACCTCAACAACATCGACGCCTTCTGCAATGAAGTGCTCCTTCCGCGCCTCAACGACGGCGGCGGAGTGGCGGGCGGCGACACGGGTGGTCTCATGGACACGCTTGTGAAGGCGGTCGCCAACGCCCAGAAGGACTTTCTCGTGGATCTCAACGCCCTCTCCAAACAGATCAAGGAGCAGGCGGACAATCTGGACAAGCGGGCCGCCGCCCATCAGGAACGCGTCGACACCGAATTCGCCACCGCCCTCAATCGCATGCGCGATGATATGACCAACGCGGTGAAGGACAGCGTGAAGACCACCACGGATTACACCCGCGCCCTGTCCAGCGGCATTCAAAGCCTCAACACCCTGCTCTCCGAACTCGGGGGCAAGCAGATACTCATTCATCAGGTCAAAAAGAAGGGCTGGTTCAGCCGCGACTGATCCAACCTGCAACCCCCGCCTATCTAGCTCGTCATGGCTAAACGCCGAGCCAACGAAGGAGGAGAGGTTTCCCTCTTCCCATTCCTCAGCATCCTCGCCTGTCTTATCGGTGCGCTGGTGCTGATGATTGTCGTGCTGGTGATGTCCCAGATGGGCAAGGCGGAGGGACGCACCCCGGAGGAAATCCAGCGGGCGCAGGAGTACATCCAGTTCAAAAAGGAGATCGAGCAGCGCAAGGTGACCGACCAGGAGATCGCAGAGCAGTTGAAGAAGCTCGAGGAACTGAAGAAAAAGGTCGAAGAGAAGGAGCAGCAGTACGCCAAGCTGCGCAAACTGCTCGACACGTCGAAGGATCTGCAGGATTCCAACATGAAGATCAGTCTTCAGCTGCAAAAGGAACTCGACGACCTTCTCGTGGAAATCGATGGCCTCAAGGAGCAGCAGAAGACCAGCCAGAAGGAGATCGCCGCGCTCAAAGCCGAGCTCGAAAAGCGCAAGGTGCCGGAGGACAAAAAAATCCCGGCCGTGGTCGTGCAACCTTCGGGGAGCGGCATGGCCGAGGACACCAAGGTCTTTGTTGTCGAGGCTGCGGGCGGTGCTCTGAAGATCCTGGACGCTTGGGGTGAAGACTACCGATTGAGCGCCACCCCGAACGTCGTGGTGGCAGATGTCGCTTACAATCATCTGCTCATGGAGCTGGCCAAGAATCCGAAGTCCCTGCTGCTGTTCCTCGTTCGAGACGACGGTCAGGGGGCTTTCAACAATGGTGCGGGTCGCGCGTCCAACGACTACGAGCTCCGCATTGGCAAACTTCCCATCCCTGGCAAGGGAGCCCTCGATCTGGCCTTCTTCGACAAGTATCGCGGCAAAATCCCGCCTCCTCCGCCACCATCGGCGGTGCCGGGGACTCCGGCTCCTCCTGGTGGAGCCCCGCCTACTCCCCCTCCTGGAGGAGCCAAGCCCCCCGCCAAATAACCACCCCAATCTTTCACCAAGACCATGGCGAAGAAAAAACAAGACGGTGACTCCGAGTTGAATCTCGACTCTCTCATGGACGCCGTGACGAATGTCGTCGGCGTGCTCATGATTGTGTTCATTGTCATGGCTTTGAACACGGCCCAAGTGCTGCAGAAGATTCTTTCAGAACTGCCCCCAGTGACTCCGGAGGAGCATCAAAAAATCGTCGAAGAATTGAAAAAGCTGCCGCCGCCGCCAGCCGATCCGAAGGATCTCGAGGAGCAGGAGAAGAAGGCTCAGGAGGACATGCAGAAGGCCGTTGAGCTGCTGAAAACCATCGACACCTCCGACTTGGCCACAAAAATGAAGTTCATGGATCTCGAGTCTTTTCAAAAGCAGCTCGAGGAGCGCCGCAAGGAGCGTGATCTGAACAAGGAGGAGGCCGATAAGCTGCTGGCCGAAGTGGAGCGCCTCAAAGCCTTGCTGGACGAGACCCCGGTTTTTCAACCACCTCCTCCGACCTATGTGCGCCTGCCAAATCCGCGGCCCTATCCGGCCCAACCCGTCGAAACCCGCGTTCTAGTCGCGAAGGAAGGGGTCATCACTTTCAGCCAGTCCAAGTTTCTCCAGCCGATTCTCGATGGCATGGAGAAGGTAAAGTCGCAGCTAGAATTCCAGCAGGTCGAGTATGCGCCCTACGCCAAGATTCTTGAGGGTGTGCTCGGCTCCGCGGCGAACGCGCAGAAGGCCTGGCCCGTGATTTCCACGCTCGCCGACCGCGTCCAGATTCAATCGGCCGCGGAGGCCTACAAGTCGCTGGTAGAAGCCGGCGTTGATCCCTCGAAGCAGCTCCTCGCTGCGCTCGCCGACATCGCCGTTCCGACCCGCAAATCCATCTCCTCTGTGGCTGCCGCTGTCGCTGCGGCGGCTAAGGGCGATCTCGCCCCGTGGATTGCCATGGATCCCTCACGCGATCCCACGAAGCCGACCATTCAGGCGGTCGCCGCCGGTGGTAAAATCAAGTTTTCCTGGGGCTCTACGAGTCAGGAAGTGAAGGCGACGCCGAAGGATGTCGGTGACTACTTCCGCGATTTAGGGAAAGTCAAAAGCATCGAAGATCTGAGCAAGAGAAAGACCATTTACGACGGCAAGCGCGTCACCGCCATGCTGCAACGGGCGGCATCCAATCCCCTCATTGCCGGAGCTTATGCCTTCGAACCAAAGGTCAATCCCTCTCTGAACTATGTGCAGCTTGCGCTGACTCCGAAGAGCGGCGGCGGCGAATCTCTCGAAGCCCTGAAGCAGCCGAACTCGGCTTTCATCCGTCTCATGCGAGACATCAAGGAGGACCCCAACGGTGTCGCCATTTTTCAGGTGATGCCGGACGCCTTCGAGGCCTATCTCGAAGCCCGCACCATCGCCGACGAGGTTGGGGTGCCTGCAACATGGGAGTTCCTCTCGAAGCTGGATCTCACACTGAACGTCTCCAGTTATGAAATTCAGCGTCAGGCCCTGACAACCACCCGCGCGGGAGGCGGTGGCACGGCCATTACGATTGCGCCGCCGAAGCGTACGCTCGATTAAGTCTCTCGTAGCTTAAGCGATGATGTCCCTGACGACATCGCCATAGACATCGGTCAGACGAAAATCTCGACCAGCGTAGCGGTAGGTCAGCGCTTCGTGTTCGATGCCGAGCAGGTGCAGAATCGTTGCGTGCAGATCGTGGACGTGGACTTTGTTTTCGACCGCGTTCATTCCCAGTTCGTCGGATGAGCCATAGGCCAGCCCACCTTTCACTCCGCCGCCGGCGAGCAGCGTGCAGAAGGCGGTGTGGTGATGATCGCGCCCGCGCTTCATCGGGTCGGGTTTCTTGTCCTTTCCACTCGGATCCTGGGAATACGGGGTGCGCCCAAACTCACCGGTCCAGACGACGAGTGTGTCTTCCAGCAGGCCGCGTTGCTTGAGGTCGCTAATCAGCGCTGCGGAGGCGCGGTCGCTGTCGGCGCAGAGTTCGGGGTGGCGCTTGTAGTGATCGCTGTGCGTGTCCCAGGGTTGATTGCTGCTGCTGGTGTAATAGACGCTGGTGTAGCGCACACCAGCCTCGGCGAGACGACGTGCGAGCAGGCAGGAGCGGCCAAAAGGCGTGTTGCCATACATCTCACGCGTCTTTTCCGACTCGCGACTGATGTCGAAAGCCTCGCTGGCAGCGGTTTGCATGCGCGCTGCAGTTTCCATGGACTTGATCTGCGCTTCGAGTGCCGTGTCATGGCCGCGCAGGGCGGCGTGACGTTCGTTCAGCCGTTGGATGAAGTCGAGTTGGCGCCGCTGCTGCGTTCCGTTGAGGAGGGGGGTGCGCACGTTGGCGACGAGCTTGTCCACGGCCATGTCGGCGGTGATGACGCCCGTGGCCTGATACTCGGCGGGAAGGAACGAATTGCTCCACAGCGCTGGCCCGACCACAATGTTCGGCGTGGGGCGCAGCACGACGAAGCCGGGCAGGTTTTCATTTTCACTGCCGAGCCCATAAAGCACCCACGAGCCGAGCGACGGGCGAATCGGCTGAATGTTGCCCGTGTTCATCATGAGCAGCGCTGGCTCGTGATTCGGCACGTCGGTGTGCATCGAGCGGATGACACAGCAGTCGTCGATGATGGAGCCGAGTCGCGGTAGGCTCTCGCTCACCTCGATGCCACTCTGGCCGCAACGCTCGAACCTGAGTGGCGATGACATGAAGCCGCTCGTTTTGGGTGCCTTGTAGAGTTTTCCAGAAGGCTGCTGGCCTTCGTATTTCTTCAACGCCGGCTTCGGATCAAAGGTGTCGATGTGCGAGGGCGCACCGTTCATGAACAGGAAGATCACGCGCTTCGCCTTTGGCGTGATGTGCTGCTTCGGTGTTGCATTCAGCATTCCCGCGAATCCGACCGCGCCAAAGCCCGCCGAAAGACGTCGCAGGGCGTCGCGTCGGGTGATCGATGGGAAGGGGGATGCCGGATCAGTCCACATAGAGCATTTCATTGGTCGCCAGCAGTGCCTGAGCGAGCTGTTCCCAGCTGTTCATGTTCGCGTCCGCGGCGGTTTGCTGGAGGTAGTCACTCGCGAGCGACAACTCGTCGGCCTCGGGTTCACGCGCAAAAAGCAGCGCATAAGCCTGGCGGATGCGCGCTTCGTCCTCGGGGAGTTTTTGCAGCCGGGCGGCCAGCGAACGAGCCTGCTCGATGATGAAGGCGCTGTTCATCACAAAGAGCTTCTGCGTGGGCGTCGTGCTGCTGGAGCGCTGCGAGGCGTGGACGTTCGCGTCGGGATAGTCGAACAGCATGAGCGTCTTGTTGAGCTCGCGGCGGCTGACCTTGCTGTAGAGCGTGCGCTTGTGATGATCGGCGGCATCGACATCGAGAGACCGGCCGCCATCCCTCTGCAAATCACCGGACACGGTGAGCACGGCGTCCCGATACTGTTCGATGTCGAGGCGGCGGCGGTTCATTCGCCAGAAATGCGTGTTGGCCTCGTCGAGCAGGACGTTGGCCTCGCTGCCCTGGCTGCTTTGGCGATAGGTGGCGGAGAGCACGAGTTCTCTCGCCAGTTGCTTCACCGACCATCCACCGCGCACGAAGCGCAGCGCGAGATCGTCGAGCAGTTCCGGATGCGTGGGCTTCTCCCCCGTGGCGCCGAAGTTGCTCGTGTTGACGGCTAGCGCTTTGCCAAAGAGGAGGTTCCACATGCGGTTGACGAAAACACGCGCCGTGAGCGGATTGGCGGGATCGGCGATGCGTTGCGCGAGTTCCGCGCGACCGCTGCCGTTGCGGAACGCCTCGGGTTCGTTCTTGCTGAGCACCTGCAGGTAGCCGCGCGGCACGGTCGCCCCGGGGGACTCGACATCGCCGCGTTCGTAAACAGGGAGATCATGCGGTTTGTCGTCACGCACGATGTGCAGCGTGCCGGGGTCCATCTTGTCCGCGTTGGTCTTTCCGTCCTCGTCCTTGCCGTCGGGACGGAGGCTGACCTTGTTCATTGAGGCAAACACACCCGCCATTGCGTAGTAGTCGCGCGTGGTGATGGGATCGAACTTGTGATCGTGGCAACGTGCGCAACCGACGGTGAGTCCGAGGAAAGTCTGTGAGACGGTGTCCACCTGCTCGGCCCACTCCTCCGCCTGCACGTCGAGCCGGCCGCGCGCATACAGCTTGTGTCCGAGGCCGAGGAATCCGAGCGCGGGGAGGTCCGCTTTGTTCTCCGGTTCGAGCAAATCGACCGCGAGCTGTTTCCTGATGAATGCGTCGTAGGGCAGGTCGGCATTGAAGGCGGCGACCACCCAGTCGCGATAGCGCCAGGCGTTCGGATAATTGAGCGAGGAATTGTTGCCCACCTGATGCGCTTGATCCTCGGCATAACGCGCGAGATTGAGCCACATGCTCGCCATGCGTTCTCCAAAAGCACGACGGCTGAGCAGTTCGTCCACGAGCCGCGCATAGGCGTCCGGTTTCGTGTCGGCCAAAAACGCGCGAACTTCCTCCGGCGTCGGTGGCAGGCCGGTGAGATCGAAGGTCACGCGCCGGATCAAAGTCCGCGCATCCGCCTCACGGCTTGGCGTGAGGTGGTTCCGCTCCATCTGTGCGAGAATGAAATGGTCCACCCGTTCGCGGGGCCAGGCCGTGTCTTTGACCTTCGGCAGTTGGGGCGTCTTCGGTGAAACAAAGGACCAGTGCCGGCGCGCCGCATCCCAGTCGATCGTGTTCGTCTCCGCATCGGCACGATGCAGCGTCACCAGAGTCAGAATTGTGACAAGGAGGAGGCCTGAGGGAGACGAGAGGAGTTTGATGGGGGGACGGTCAAACACTCGGCAAATTACGCCAGGAAGCGGCGCGTATTTCGATCAATCACCGCCGGAAGTCGCAGTTCATTTCCGGGCGACCTTACGGAGGTGCACGATCTATTTGCAATCAGGCTGTCGGGTGGGGTTGTGCAATGCCGTTCGTGCGGCTTGAATGTGGAAAATCCCCGATGGGTTGTCCTTTGTTCGAAGTGAATCGTCGCTCTTGTTTAATTGTGTCCATTCTGGTGCTGTCAGCAGCGGCGGTGCTGCTGTGCCCATTGCCAGAAGGGTGGGCGGCGGGTTGGCGGGGTGAATTGCTGAATCGTCTTCACTCGCCGTTGTTCGCAATCATCGGAATGGCAGGCGCGCACATGTTCCGCGCCTTGTCCGCCACGCGAAGCAGGGCGGTTCTCGCGTCGGCTCTTATGGTGACCACGATGGCTGTGCTGGTTGAAGTCGTGCAGCCATGGTTCGGACGGTCGGGCGACTGGGAAGATCTGGGGTGGGGCGTCGCTGGCGTGATGACGGGCGCACTCTGGAGCGCCGCCGCTCCGATGGCCTTCAACTGCAAACGGACGGCGCTGCAGGCAGCGGCGGTGCTGGGAATGCTGCTGCCTCCCGCCGCCTGGCTGGCGGAGGTGGCCATGGCATGGCGGGCGGCCGACACATTGCTGCCGGTTCTCACCAATTACCGGAGTGAGCGCGGAGGTTTCTTTTGGACTGCGGAGCCGTACGAGAATCCATATGAACGGCAAATGCATGACCACGGTGAGATGGTGCTGGAGCGCCACGAAAAACTTCCGGCGAGCGCGCACCTGGACGCCAGAGGGAGGGATTGGACAAAATACACGGGAGTTGAGATCGATGGTACGCTGGAATGCTCCACTGAGGTTGTGCTGGGGCTTCGACTGGATTTGAACGACGCCAAGGAGACGCGACTGCGTGCCGGCGGCAGGCTGCAGCCCGGACGCCAGCGACTTTTCATTCCATGGCCCGATTCGTCGCCGCCGCGCGAGGTGCGCCAGTTGGTTGTCTTTCTTGCCGCAGGCTCACCCACAGCCCGGCTTCACATCCACGAACTCCGCCTCGCAGCGGATCACTGAGTCGTCGTGCACCTCGCTTTTTGCGCGAATCGGCCTTGTCGGTCGAGGCATGGTATGATGATACTCGGCGCATGACCACGCGCCTTTCCCTCCTTGTCCTGCTGGTTCCACTGACGTTTGCCGCCGCTGCGCCTCCTCCGCTGCCGAAAGCGGTGACCAGTTTCGGTGCAGCTGTCTGCGACGGTTCGGTTTATGTCTTCGGTGGTCACACCAGCAAGGCCCACAGCTATTCGACAGAAAGCGTCAGCGGCGACCTGTGGCGCCTGCCTTTGAAGCAACAAGATGTCTGGGAGGTGCTGCCGCGTGGCGAGCCCCTGCAGTCTCCCGGTGTCGTGGCGTGGAAGGACAAGCTGGTGCTGGCAGGCGGCATGCAGCCGCAGAACGAACCGGGTGAAGATCAGAAGCTCTCGTCGCTGGATCACGCTGCGCTGTTTGATCCGGCGACAAAGACCTGGGCAAAGCTGCCGCCGCTGCCGGAGGCGCGTTCCAGTCACGCGCTGGCCGTGATCGGCGACAAACTCTACGCGGTGGGCGGTTGGCCGTTGAAGACCGGCGTGCCGAAGCCGCCGCCCGACGCGCCGAAGCAGAAGAAGTGGCACGACACCATGGTCGTCCTCGATCTGAGCAAACCGGAATCTGGATGGAAGACACTGTCTCAGCCGTGGACACGACGCGCTCTCGCGGCGGTCGTCTTTGCCGGGGAGATCTGGTGCATCGGCGGCATGACCGACGACAACGAGCTCTCCTCCGCCGTGGACATCTACAATCCCGCGACGCAGACTTGGCGCAGTGCGCCGCCAGTCGCTGAGAAGGATCGCGCGATGGCCTTTGGCGTCGCCGCATGCGTGGCGGGCGGTTCGTTGTTCGTGAGTCCCGAAGGCGGCAAAGTTTATCGCACCAGCCCCGAGGCGAAAGAGTGGGTGGAATGCGGAAAGCTGGAGAAGGCGCGCTACTTTCACCAGATCATCCCGCTGGATGACACACACCTCATGGCCATCGGCGGCACCAGTGGCGGCCAGCCGATGAGTGATGTGGAAATCGTCACTGTGGAGCAGCCTCCTGCCGTCCCATGAAGTCACTACTCATTCACTTGTTTCGCGTTTCCGTCCTGGCGGTGCTCCTGCTCGGACACACCTACGCCGCGGACTGGCCGCAGTTCCACGGTCCCGCACGCAACAACACCACCACCGAAACCGGCTGGAGCAAATCGTGGCCGGAGGCGGGACCGCCCGTCGCATGGCGCGCGCAGGCAGGCATGGGCATGGCGTCCTTTGCCGTGGTGAATGGGCGTGTCTTCACCCTCGGAAATGACGGCGACAACCAGGACACCGTCTGGTGCCTCGACCTTGCCACCGGCGGGGTGCTGTGGCGGCACGACTACCCCTGCAAAAGCCCGGCGCACGTCATGCCGATTGTGCCCGGCGGCCCGAGCGCCACGCCCTGCGTGGGAGAAGGGCGTGTTTACACCGTCAGCCGGGAGGGGGATCTTTTCTGCCTCCAGACAGCCGATGGCAAAGTCCTCTGGCAGAAGAGTCTGACTCGCGACTTCGGTGGCAAGCGCCCGGTTTACGGCTATGCCGGCAGCCCGCTGCTTTGGCAGGGGAAGCTGTTTCTCGATGTCGGCGGAGACGAGGGTTCGACGCTGTGCCTCGATGCCGCCACCGGTCGCACGATCTGGGCAGTGGGGAAGGGCGAGGCGGGTTACTCGACACCCGTCATCGCCACGCTCGGCGGCGGGGAGCGGTTGGTTGTGTTCAAAGGTCGCGAACTTGTCCTGCTCGATCCTGCCGACGGCAGCGCCATCGCCGCCTATGCGACCACGACCACGGACTTCTGCAATTGCGCCACCCCGGCGATCGGCAGCGACGGCACGGTTTTCATCTCCCACACGGGCAGCGACGGTTCCACCGGCCTGCGCTTCGACGGCTCCGCCTTGGTCGCCGCGTGGAACATCGTGGACCTTGGCCTGCTCTACAATTCAGGCGTGCCTCTGGGTGACAACGCGCTGGTGGTTTTCAACGACTCCAAGCGCGGCGTGAATGACCTGCGTTGTCTGGATCTTGCGAGCGGCAGGGCCTTGTGGGAGTCCGCCGAAGTCGCGAAAGGCACCGCCATCCTCAGCGACGGCCACCTCATCGTGCTCAGCACCACGGGCGAGTTGCAGCTCTGTCTGCCTTCCAAAAGCGGGATCCAGGTGCTGGCCAAAGCGCAGGTCCTCGAAGGCAAGTGCTGGGTGCTGCCCGTCCTCTCCGGCGGACATCTGCTGTGTCGCAGCAACGCGGGCGAGGTGGTGTGCCTGAAGCTGGGCAAGTAGAGGGAGAGCATCGTCCACAAAAAAGCCCGACCCCTCGCGAAGAAGTGGTCGGGCGGGTGAGGAGGTGCCGAGGGTTCGGCAACGAACTCGTCTTAGTGGCTGAAGTCCGGCTCCTTGCCTTCGTAGGCGCGGTAGAAGTCGAGGATGGCAGTCTTGAGAGCAGCGGCCACTTCAGCGGACGGATCCTGTTTGGCCTTCATCGCGGCGGTCATGACCTTGTGCGCGGCCTGCAGCTTGGCGGCGTAGTTTTCGCCGTCGGCTTTGATGCGCTGCGCCATGAAGTAGGCGGCGATGGTGTCCTGAATCTTCTGGGCGTGCTGCTCCTTCGTCACGACCCAGCGGGCAGCCTGGTTGGTGTTGAGGGCGGAGGCGGCCTCACCGGAAATGCGGGCGATTTCCGCGTCGGCTTTGGCGATCGTGCCCTGGTCTTCGAGCATCGCTTCAAAGCGCATCTGATCTCCGTAGATGCCGCAGGGCACCTGGCAGTGGGCACCGGCTTCCGTGGGGATCTGGACGAGGGCCAGGGAGAGGACGGCGGCGAGGGATTTCAGGGGGCTGGGAATGTTTTTCATGGATGGAGTGGAGTTGCTTGTTCGGGCGGGCGTTGGTGCCCTCAGGCGCATATGAACGCATCAGAAGAGGGAAGTATGCAAGGGAATCGTGGCAGATTCGCGGCGGAGACGGTTGCGATGGTGTGTTTGGTTGCTCACGAACGCGGGCGCGGCATCATGCGGGCATGCCGCAGCCTCCACGCCGTCCGTTCAGACCCCGCCCGCCCAAAAGACCGGAGCATGGCACCTCCTGGGAGAAATCGGCGGACTGGTATGACCGCATCATCGGGGAGCGCGGCTCGGAGCTTTACCAGGCCGTCGTCATTCCCGGCGCGCTCAAGCTGCTGGCCCCGCAGCGCGGCGAGCGTGTGCTGGATCTCGGCTGCGGACAGGGAGTCTTCTGCCGTGCGCTCGCGCAAAAGGGCTGCGCCGTGACGGGCGTGGATGCCGCCCCGTCCTTGATTCAAAAGGCGCGCACTTATCCCGTGAAGCCGCCTGTGCGCTACCTCGCGCGGGATGCGGCGCAGATCGGGGACCTCGGGGAGTTTGATGCAGTGTCCGCCATTCTCTGCGTGCAGAACATGGAGCACCTCGATGAGGTCAGTGCGGCGGCGGCTGCGGTGCTGCGTCCGGGCGGTCGCATGCTCTGGGTGGTGAATCATCCCGCCTTCCGCATCCCGCGCCAGTCGAGTTGGGGCTTTGACGAGCCGCGGAAGATTCAATACCGCCGCACCGACGCCTACAACACGACCATGAGCATTCCCATCGTCATGCATCCGGGCAAGGCAGACAGCGAGAGCACCGTGTCGTTTCATCGCAGCATGGAGACGCTCACGGCCTGCGGTTTCGGTGCCGGTCTGATGCTGGCGGGCATGCAGGAATGGATCTCCCACAAGGAAAGCCAGCCCGGCCCCCGCGCACGGGCGGAGAATCGCGCGCGCAAGGAGTTCCCGCTGTTCCTCGCGCTGCTCTGGCAGAAGCCCGAAGTCGCTCAGTCGGCGAAGTGACGCGAGCACACCTCCGTCAACCCCGCGCGCGTGGTGCAGCGTCGCATGTCATGCAGAAAGCCCTCCGCGTCCGCGACGTCCGGGCCGAAGAAGTTCAGATGCTTCTTGATGCGGTTCACCTGATCCAGCTCGCGGGTGCAGGGCGTGGTCACGGTGTCATACAGCTCCTCCACATACGCGATGCGGTCCCGCCCGGTCGGCTGGAACACCTGCTCTCCGCGTCCATGCTGGCGGATTTGGTCAAACAACCAAGGGTTGCGGATCGCGCCGCGGCCGATCATGAGGCCGTGAACGCCCGTCTGCTTCACGACAGCCTCTGCATCTTCGTGCGATCCGATGTTGCCGTTCGCCAGCACGGGGCAGGGAAGGTTTGACCTCGCCTGACCGATCAAATCATAGCGCACGCCTTCGCGATACATCTGCGTCACCGTGCGGCCGTGAATGGTGAGCAGATCGACACCGTGCTTCGCAAACAACGGCACCAGGGCGTCGATCGTTTCCGTGTCGTCGAAGCCGAGCCGCGTCTTCACCGTGAACTTCACGCTCACCGCCTCCCGCAGTGCGCCGAGAATCCCTTCGATGCGCGGCACGTCCCGCAGCAGACCTCCGCCGGCACACTTCTTGTAAACGATCGGCGCCGGGCAGCCGAGGTTCAGATCGATCGCCGCCACCGCATGCTGCTGCAGTTCCTTCGCGTTGCGCACCAGCGAGGGAATGTCGTTGCCGATCATCTGCGCGATCACCGGACGCCCCGTCGGATTCTCCGTGATCGACGCCAGGATGTCCTTCTCCAAATGCGAGTCCGCATGCACGCGGAAGTACTCCGTGTAATACACGTCCGCTCCGCCGTAGCGGGAGATCAGCCGCCAGAAAGGCAGGTCCGTGACATCCTGCATCGGCGCCAGCGCCAGCAGCGGCTCCGGCCGGGAGAGGAGTTGATCGAGATGTTCGACAGGGGTCACAACGCCGCGCGATACAGCTCCACGAAGTCGTCCACGGTGGGCGGGCGCGGATTGAACTGGGCGGTCCACTGTTTGGCGGCCATTTCGGCGAGGTCGCGCAGGTGCTCCTCCTTGACGCCGTAGTCGGCGATCTGGCGCGGCATTTTTGCCTCCCAGAGCAGTTCGCTGACGCGGTCGGCGAGGTCGCCATCGAAGTAGCTTTCGTAAACGGCGGCGATCTCCGGCAGTTGGGAATTGAAGCGGATCACGTGCGGAAGCATCACGCCGACGGCTTCCCCGTGGACGACGCCAAAGCGGGCGGTGAGGGGATTGGCGCAGGAGTGGGCGGCGCCGAGCATGCTGTTTTCGATGGCGGTGCCGGCATAGGCGGCGCCAAGCAGCATCATGCCGCGGGCTTCGACGTCCTTCGGATCGCGCAGGACGCGGCTGAAGCCGCTGTGGCAGAGGCGGAAGCCCTCGCGCGAGTAGAGGGAGGAGAAGGCGTTGCGCTTGTTGGTGACAGCGGTTTCGAGCGCGTGGGAGATGGCGTCGATGCCGGTGCAGACGGTGACGCGCTGCGGCTGGGAGACGGTGAGTTCGGGATCGAGGATGGCGACTTTTGCGGCCGCCTTGGGGTCACCGCAGGCCATCTTGACGTGCGTCTCAGCGTCGGAGATGAGCGCGTAGCTTTGACACTCGCTGCCGGTGCCGGCGGTGGTGGGAATGGTGATGAGCGGCAGCATGGGCTTGGTGGCCTTGCCGGTGCCCCAGTAGTCCTGCATGCGACCACCGTTGGTGAGGATGAAGTTGCAGCCCTTGGCGGTGTCCATGCTGCTGCCGCCGCCGAGACCGATGATGATGTCCGCCTTGAACTCCGCCGCCACGGCGACGCAGGCGTCGACATCCTCCGTGCTGGGGTTTTCCCGCACCTCTCCGAACACGCGAGCTTCCAGTCCGGCTTCGACGAGGAAGCTGACGGCCCGGACGACATAGCCAGCACCGACGATTCCAGGATCGCTCACCACGAGCGCACGCGTGCCGCCGACTTCCCGAGCCATTTCGCCGACGCGGGCGAGGGTTCCATTGCCAAAGATGAGGCGGGTGCGGGGCTGGTGATCGAAGGGGGCGAGGGACATTGTTGGGCGTTTTGTAGTACCGCCTTCAGGCGGAATGTTCGGACCGCCTAAAGGCGGGACTACGAACTCAAGCGCAGTCGATCGAGCGGCGCTTGTAGAGGAACTCGAACATGTTGCCCTCGTGCGGCTGATCCCAGCTGATCTTCATCGTGCTGATCGGTCCGATGTTGAGACGGTCGATGTCGCCGCACTCAAGCAGGTCGTTGATGAAGTCGGGATCCTGCGTGATGGCGGTGACGATGAGAGAGTAGCCGATACGGCCTAACACTTCGCCCTGCGGCACTTCAAGCACGCTGGCGTAGGGGCAGAGGAACTCGCGGTTGGCGAGCGGGTGCTTGTTGTCAGAGCACCAGATGATGGTGGGGCGCAGGAAGACACCGCCCTCGTATTCCACCTTGCGAGGTCCGTCGCGGAACTGTGCGGTGACGTCCTCGGCGCCGGGGGTTTGCAGGTCGCTGTCGATGGCACCGTCGATGTAGTCGGCCATCTTCACGTTCGCAAAGCCGGAGAGGCGTGCGTTGTCATCGTCGGAGGCAACGGGCTTCACCGGACCGAGGCGCTCGGCGATCGCGGTGGCGATCTCCTTGCCATACTTCGGCACGATGACGGCGGAGGCGTTGATGCAGGAGCGGCCGCCGTTGTCGCTGATGGAACTGACGATGACGTCGATGTATTCCTTCCAGTTCTCGATCTTGTCCTCGCCGATGATGATCTTGCTCCAGCCAGGACCGTGGACCTGAACGGCGGGATTGTTCTCATACATCTTGGCGATGTTCACGTCGCCGAAAACGAGGTTGCGTCCGCTGAGCTTGACGACTTCACCGCTGCCTTCGTGGTCGGTTGGGTAGAAACCGAAGGCCTCGGCTGGTGCTCCGGCGGCGATGAAGGCCTGAATGAGGCGGAAGGGCGTCCATGGCTCTTCACGGCCCGGCTTGATGACTACAGGGATCTTCAGCGCAATGGAGGGCAGCCACAGCGAGTTCACCGCAGGTGAATTCGATGGCATGACGAGGCCGAGAGACTTCGTGGTGGGGAAGTAGGACACCGGGCAGCCGGACTGGGTGCCGAAGCCGCGGTCGATGACGCTCAGGTCGAGGCCGCGTGTCAGGCCGTTGAGGATCATCTTCATGTTCGTCATGGCGAAGTGGATCTTCGTCATGTTGCGCTTCACCATGATGTGCGGCAGGCCGCTGGTGCGGGAAAGGGTGGCGATGTACTCCTCCGGCGTCTGCGTGTGGCCCTTGTCACCGAGTGGCAGCGTGCCATTCAGGAAGAGGTCGCCCGCCTTCGCGGTGATCTCGATGAGCTGCTCCACCGTGAACTTCTTCAGCGCCGCACGCGCTTCGCCGATCTTCGCGAGATCCTTGCGCACGATGCCGGCATTCACCTGGCTCACCTCGGCGCAGACTTCGCCCGTTTTGTGATCTTTGACCTGGACCTTGTCGAGCGATTCGTAGGGGCGGCCTTTGCGGAGGGCGGGAAGATGCGGGAGGGACATTTGTCGGTGGTTGTTTGGGGGAATGGGGAGGTTTACGAGCGCCGGGCACGCGGGGCAAAGAAAAACTGGCGACTGCGGCCCAGTCTTTCAGGCGGATGCGGCGGGCCGCAGCTGCTCTGGGATCATGTCGATCAATGCGTGGGAAAGGTTGGAGTAGTAGGGGTAGTCGGGGTGCGGCACACTCAACTCCCCGACGGGCCGGTAGCGCCAGTGCTTGTACATCCACAGCCAGCATTCGGGATGCTCGCGGATGGCCTTCTCGAAGTGGTCCCAGACGCGTTGGGTCAGTTCGCGCGTATCCTCCTCCGGCTTGGGTTGGATCGCCTCATAAACAATCGCTTCATAGCGCCCGTCATCCAGCGGACGACAGACGCCGGTCATGATGGAAAGGCCGAACCGCTTCGCGAGCTCCACATGCAGCGTCGGCACGCAGGTCCACAGGCCGAAGCACTGGATGGCTGCCGAGGAGCGCCCGGGCTCGATGTTGAGGTCCGTGAGCAGTCCCGCATGTCCCCGGCGTTTGAGCGCCTTCATGAGCTTGAGCATGGCGTTTTCCTGCGGGATGACCTCGTGGCCGGAGTGCTGGCGCAGGCGTTTGAAGACGCGGGTAATGATCGGGTTCTTAAAGTCCTGCGCGACGACGGTGAATTTGAAGCCGCGAAATCCCCAGACCATGCTCACGAGTTCGAAGTTGCCGAAGTGGGGCGTGACCCACACGGCGCCCGTTGCGCGCGCCGCCTCCTCGTCCTCCGGTTTCGGTAGTCGGATCGTGAAGTATTGCTGCCATGTGTCCGCAGTCAGCCGCGAGGACCAGAAAAGATCCAGAAAGGTCCGCGCGAACACCTGGTAGGATTTGCGGGCGATCCGCGCACGCTCGGCCTCAGTGTAGCGCTCTCCAAACGCGCAGCGCAGATTGTCCAACGCCGTCCTGCGGCCCCGCGTGTCTCCCAGATAGGCGATGTAACCAATGCCGCGCGAAAGGGCCATGATGAGACTTCGCGGGAGGCGCGGCAGCAGCCAGGCGGTCGATTCGATGAGAACGGATTCAAAGAAATAGCGGAGCTTCTTCAAGAGACGTTTGGTGTTTGGGAAAATCGCGTTACGATGGCCCATGGCATCGCCCAACCTCAACAACATTCTCAAGCGAATCCTCAAGCAGCCCACCGCTCCGTTTCATGAGTACCACGTGCGCGCAGAAATCGAGGCTCTGCTCCAGAACTGCCCGAATGTGAAGCTGAAGCGCGACAAGTTTGGCAATCTGCTGGCGACCTACCGCAACGGAAAATCCAAGAGCAAGCCGACCTGGGTTTTCGCGGCGCACATGGACCATCCGGGCTTCGTTAAACCCGAGGGCAGCAACAAGCGCGACGACTGGGAGTTCCTCGGTGGTGTGCCGGAGGATTCGGTTGATTCCGGGATCGTCAACGGCCTGCGCAAGGCGAAGGGCAGGATCGCGACATGGAACTTCCCCGTCAAAATCACCCCCACACGCATCGAAGCCACCGCGTGTGACGACCTTGTTGGCTGTGCCGCGATCGTGATGACCTTTCTCGAACTCGCCCGCCTGAACATTCAAACCACCGTGCACGCAGTCTTCACCCGTGCGGAAGAGGTTGGCTGGCTCGGTGCCTGGCATCTCGCCCAGAAGTGGCCCTTTGGAAATGACTGCGTGTTTCTGTCCATCGAGACCAGCCGTCCTGTCAATGGCGCCATCATGGGTGGTGGTCCGGTGATTCGCGTGGGCGACCGCATGTCGATCTTTGACCGCGAAGCCGTAGCCGTTCTCATGACCACCGCGAAGGAGCAGGCCATTCGCGTGCAGCGCTGCCTGCTGGATGCGGGCGCGTGCGAGGCCACAGCCGTGCAGGCGGCGGGCATCCGCAGCGCAGGCATCTCCGTGACGCTGGGCAATTATCACAATCTCGACGAATCCCGGCGGATCGCTCCTGAGTTCGTGATGATGGAGGACGTGAAGTCGATGATCCATCTGCTGAAGGCCCTCGTCGCCACCAAGCACGACGGCATCGGAGAGCGCACAATCCGTGAGCGCGTGGAAATGCGCATGGCCGAGCATGCCGCGCATTTCAAGGAGGGATCGAAGCTCTTCAAATAGCGGTCAACGATCGCAATGCGGGCATGAGGCGGGACGCACCGCACTGACGCCATGACCTTTTGAAGGCGAAGCCACCTTGACCGCGAGGCTACCCTCGCCTTCTTCCGCGCCCCTATGTCCAGCGAGCAGCGCAAAGCATTTCCTTTCTCCGAGTTTGAGCCGAAGTGGCAGGGCGAGTGGGAGGCCAGCAAGGCCTACCGCGCGCCCAACCCCGGTGATGCCGATTTCGATGCCTCGAAGCCGAAGTACTTCGTGCTCGACATGTTTCCGTATCCCAGCGGCAACGGCCTTCACGTCGGCCATCCGGAGGGCTACACGGCCACGGACATCATCGGGCGCTTCAAGAAGATGAACGGCTTCAACGTGCTGCACCCGATGGGCTGGGACGCCTTCGGCCTGCCCGCGGAGCAGTATGCCATCAAAACCGGCACGCATCCTCGAGTGACCACCGAGGCGAACGTCGCCAACTTCACCAAGCAGCTCAAATCGCTCGGCTTTGCCTACGACTGGGACCGCGAGGTGAACACCACCGACCCCGGCTACTTCAAATGGACGCAGTGGATCTTCCTCAAGCTCTACAACTCCTACGTCGGCGACGACGGCAAGGCGCATCCGATCAGCGAGTTGAAAGAGAAAATGAAATCATGGTTGGGATACGACCAATGGTCTGAGGAAACACGGCGAAAGCTGGTTGACGACAGGCGGCTTGCTTACACCTCAAATGCTCTGGTGAACTGGTGTCCAGGCTTGGGGACTGTTGTGGCAAACGAGGAGATTGTTGATGGGAAAAGCGAAGTTGGAGGCTTTCCGATTGAACGGCGTCCCATGCTTCAATGGATGCTGCGAATTACTAAATATGCGCAACGCCTCATTGATGATCTTGATGACCTTGATTGGCCTGAGAGCATCAAATTGCTTCAAAAAAACTGGATCGGACGCAGCGAAGGCGCTCACGTACAGTTCGAAACGGAATGGTCTACGTCAGATGGCTTGATGAGCTACACGCTAACCGTGTTCACAACTCGACCAGACACACTTTTTGGCGCCACATATATGGTGTTGGCTCCTGAACATCCAGTGCTGTCCCAGATCACCACCACCGAGCAACGTGAGGCAGTTTTGGACTATCAGAAAGCAATTGCCTCAAAATCTGATCTTGAGCGCACCGAGCTGGCAAAGGAGAAAACCGGAGTCTTCACTGGCGCTTATGCCACCAATCCGGTCAATAACGAGCAGATACCTATCTGGATCGCCGATTATGTTCTGATGGGCTACGGCACCGGAGCCATCATGGCTGTGCCCGCGCACGACGAGCGTGATTTTGAGTTTGCGAAGAAGTTCAACTTGCCGATCAAACAGGTTGTGATGCGCCTTGATCCCAAAACTCAATGGAGCGAAGACGTGAGGTTGGCAGTGAATGATGCTCTGTCCAAGCAGCTCGGAGAAGGAGGCTTGCTGGAAGATTTTCATGTGAATGAAGAGAATTCGAAGGTTTACGGGTTTCAGATGCTGGACGGTGCAATGTCAGAATCTGGAATCGCCGTGAACTCTGGTTTCCTCGACGGCCTGCCCACGTTCGAAGCGAAGAAGAAAATCACCGCCTGGCTCGAAGAAAAAGGCCTCGGCAAAGGCACCACCAACTTCAAGCTGCGCGACTGGCTCTTCAGCCGTCAGCGCTACTGGGGCGAGCCTTTCCCGATCGTTTGGGAGAACGGCCAGCATCGCTGCATTCCCGAAAGCGAACTGCCGCTGATGCCGCCGACGCTCGAAGACTTCAAACCCACCGGCACGCCCGAGCCTCCGCTCTCGAAAGCGACCGAGTGGGTTCAATACTCAGCCACCGCAAAGCGCGAACTCAACACGATGCCGCAGTGGGCGGGTTCGTGCTGGTATTACCTGCGCTATTGCGATGCGCGGAACAGCGAGCGCTTTGTCGGCGAAGCTGCGGAGAAGTATTGGATGGGCGGCGGCAAGCCCGGTGGCGTCGATCTCTACGTCGGCGGCACCGAGCACGCCGTGCTGCACCTGCTTTACGCGCGCTTCTGGCACAAGGTGCTCTTTGATCTCGGCTACGTCAGCACGCCGGAGCCGTTCCAGCGTCTGGTGAACCAAGGACTCATCCTCGGCGAAGACGGTCAAAAGATGTCAAAGTCCCGCGGCAACGTGGTGAACCCCGACGACGTCGTGCGCGAGTATGGCGCCGATGCGCTGCGCCTGTATGAGATGTTCATGGGCCCGCTGGAGCAGGTGAAGCCGTGGAGCATGAAGGGCGTCGAGGGCGTGTATCGCTTCCTCGCTCGCGTGTGGCGTCTCGTCATGGAAGTCGATGAGGAAGGCACCTGGAGCCTCTCGAAGGCGCTGCAAGACGTGCCTGCCAACAAGCAGCTCACCAAAGCGCTGCACGAGACCATCAAGAAGTGCGGCGAGGACATCGAGAAGCTCAGCTTCAACACCGCCATCAGCCAGATGATGGTCTGCACGAACGCCTTCACCGGCGCCGACGTGAAACCCGCCGCCGCCATCGTGACCTTCCTCAAGGTGCTGAGCCCCTTCGCGCCGCATCTCGCCGAAGAACTCAACGCGCAGATCCGCGTGAAGTTCCCCGCCTTGGCCGCGAAACGTTTCCTCAGCGACGAAACCTGGCCCGCCTACGATCCCGCCGCCCTCATCGAAGACGAGGTGGAGATCGTCTTCCAAGTGAACGGCAAGCTGCGCGACAAAGCCCGCGTCCCCGTCGCCGCCACGAAGGAGGAGATCGAGCAGATCGCCCTCGCCAGTCCTCGCGTGCAGGAGTTCATGGAAGGCAAGCCGGTGAAGAAAGTCATCGTCGTGCCCGGCAAACTCGTGAACGTGGTGGTCTAGGAGTGCCCGCCGTTTTGGAGTGGCGACGACTCGTCGCCTTTGAAGAAACTTTTTGGCGACGAGTCGTCGCCACTCCATGATGCTGGCGCATGCGCATCGCCATTCTCCATTACTCGAAACCGCCCGTCATCGGCGGCGTGGAGCGTGTGATCGGTGAACAAGCCGCCGCATTGCGTTCGCTGGGGCATGAGGTGCGGATATGGAGCGCCGACGAATCGTCGGCCTTCCGGGAGATGCTTGGCGACGGATCGTCGCCACTCCAGACGCCGTTTCTTCATCCGCAGCGGTCTATCGGCAAGCATCGGCATATCCTGCCGCACTGGCATCAGGACGGCGTGTGGTGCTTCATCACCTGGCGTCTGGCGGATTCTTTGCCACAGGAGTTCATCCAAGGCTGGATGCAGGAACGTGATGCATGGCTGCGTGATCATCCGAAGCCTTGGGAAGCCGAGACCGAGACGGAATACCATCAGCGGTTTTCGGAGCGTTACCTGGACTTGCTCGATCGCGGACACGGAGCGTGCATTCTTCGTCAAAAGGCTTGTGCCGACGCCTTGGAGCAGGCGCTGCACTTTTTCGATGGTGAGCGCTACGCGTTGAAAAGCTACGTCGTCATGCCGAATCACGTTCATGTGCTCGTGCGTTTGCATGACAAGTGGCCGCTGGAGCGTGTGGTGCAGAATTGGAAGGAGAGATCGGCCAAAGCGATCCATGCGGCGCTGGGAACAACGGGAACAGTCTGGCAGAAGGGGTATTTTGATCGTTTGATACGCAGCGCTGAGCACTGGGAGTTCGTGGACGGCTACATCCGGCACAATCCTGAGAAGGCGCGTTTGCGGAAAGGGTTTCGTTTATGGTGGGCCGACGAGTCGTCGGCATACAAGATTGGGATGGCGACGGATCGTCGCCCCTCCATAGACGCCGTCATCGTCCACAATGTCTTCACGATGCCGTTCGATCTCGCGTGGACGCGAGAACTCATCGCACTCACGAAAGAGCGTTCGGACATTCGCTGGATCAACTGGGTTCACGATGTGCGCTGGGCCGAGCAGGTGCCGCAAGCACTTCACGTGGCCGTCTCGGAGCATCGGCGGCGGGACTATGCGAAAGTGACGAGCGATCCGATCACCGTGATTCCGAACGGCGTGAATGTGAAAAGCGTCCTGGGACTCACCGAACGGATCGCGGCGCTTCAGCTTGAAACCGCAGACCTGGTGCTGTTTCAGCCGACGCGCTTTGTGCGGCGCAAGAACATCGAACTCGGGCTGCGCGTGCTCGCGGAACTGCCGGAGGCGCTTTACCTGGTCACGGCGGCCCCGGATCCGCATCAATAGGACGGGATGAAGTACTTTCGCGAACTCAAGAAGTTGGCCAAAGAACTGGGCGTGACCGACCGCGTGCGGTTTCTCGGTGAAAAGGAAGCGCTGAGCGACGACGACGTGCGCAGCCTCTACCAGATGGCCGATGCTCTCTTTTTCCCGAGCACGCAGGAAGGTTACGGACTGCCCCTCATGGAGGCGGCGTTGCATCAGGTGCCGGTATTTTGTTCGGACATTCCGGCGCATCGCGAAGTGGCCGTGGGTGCGACGTTTTTCAAGCTCACGGCGTCGCCCAAGGGCATGGCCCGGAAGATCCGGGGCGATGCCGCGGTCCGGGCACGGCGGGAGCGGCGGGCACTGATGGCCCGGCTGGGCTGGGAGAAGATCGTCAAGGAGCAACTCGAACCGTTGCTTTCCCGTCGAAAGGCTCCATGAGTGGACTTCGATGACCCCCTACTCGAAGAAGGAAGAAATCCAGGCCGTGCTGGAGGCACGGCATCAGAATGTGTTCGCGTTTCTTGGCGCTCATGATGTCGGCGACGGCAAGCAGGTCGTGCGAATGTTTCAACCCTACGCCGCCTCGGTGGCGGTGCACTGCGGAGGCGAACGGACCGAAGCTGCGAAGACGCACCCGGATGGCTTCTTCGAGGCGGTGACGCCCTGCGGGCTCTACGAGATCGAAGCCGTCTCGCATGAAGGCGAAACAACGCGTTCCAGCGATCCCTACTCCTATGGTCTGCTGCTGGGCGAGCAGGACATGTACTTTTTCCGGGAAGGTTCGCACCAGCGGCTTTGGGAGGTGCTGGGCGCACGGCTGAAGAGCGTGGACGGCGTGGCTGGTTGCCAATTCGCCGTGTGGGCGCCGAACGCGCAGCGTGTGTCCGTGGTGGGGGACTGGAACCGCTGGGACGGACGGGTGAACGTGATGCGCAACCGCATCGAGGCAGGGATCTGGGAGATTTTCATCCCGGGTATTACCGAACTCACGCACTACAAGTTCGAACTGATCGACAAACACGGCCACATGCGCGTGAAGAGCGATCCCTACGCCGTCTTCGGCCAGCACGGCACGCAAACTTCCAGCCTGACGTTTGATCTGGAACGCTACCGCTGGTCGGACAACGATTGGATGCAGAAGCGGCCGCAGCGCGACCTCTACCATGCACCGATGAGCATTTACGAGGTTCATCTCGGCTCCTGGAAGCGCAGAACGGATGATGGAAATCGCTGGCTTTCATATCGGGAGTTGGCGGATGATTTGGTTCCCTATGCCAAGGGGCTCGGCTTCACCCACATCGAGCTCATGGGAATCGCCGAGCATCCGTTCGACGGCTCATGGGGCTACCAGGTGACCGGTTACTTTGCGCCGACCAGCCGCTTTGGAAATCCGGATGAGTTCCGCGAGTTCGTGGACCGGGCGCATCAGGCCGGTCTCGGAGTCATTCTGGACTGGGTGCCCGGCCACTTCCCGAAGGACGATCACGGCCTGGCGAAGTTTGACGGCACCGCTTTGTACGAGCACGAGGACCCTCGCCTCGGGGAGCACATGGACTGGGGCACGCTGATTTTCAATTACGGCCGTCTGGAGGTGAAGAACTTCCTCATCTCCAACGCGCTCTACTGGCTGGAGCAGTTTCACATCGACGGTCTGCGCGTGGATGCCGTCGCGTCGATGCTCTATCTCGACTACTCGCGCAATCCCGGCGAGTGGGTGCCGAATCACCTCGGCGGTCGGGAGAATCTGGATGCGATCGCTTTCATGCGCGATCTGAACCAGGTCTGCTACGCGAAGCATCCCGGCACCACGATCATCGCCGAGGAGAGCACCGCCTGGCCGGGCGTTTCGCGTCCTGTGAGCGCCGGCGGCCTCGGCTTCGGCTTCAAGTGGAACATGGGCTGGATGAACGACAGCCTGCATTACATGGCGGAAGATCCGGTTCATCGGAAGTATCACCATGGCGAGGCCACTTTCTCGATGATCTATGCCTACGATGAGAACTTCATCCTCGTGCTCAGCCATGACGAGGTCGTTCACGGGAAGGGGAGTCTCATCAACAAAATGCCCGGCGACCGCTGGCAGAAGTTCGCGAACCTTCGCATGTTCCTCAGTTGGATGTGGATGCATCCCGGCAAGAAACTCCTCTTCATGGGCGGCGAGTTTGGCCAGTGGAATGAGTGGAAACACGACAGCAGTCTCGACTGGCATCTCTTCCTTGGAGAGGAACACGCCGGCCTGCAGCGTCTCGTCAAAGATGCCAATCTGCTCTACACATCGCGTCCCTCCCTTTACGCGAAGGATCACGAAGCCGGGGGCTTCTGGTGGCTGGACGCTGACGACGCCGACAACAGCATCTTCGCCTTCGCCCGCAGTTCGCCTGATGGCGACAAGGTCTATGTGGTGGTCAATGCGACGCCGGTTCCGCGCAAAGGTTATCGAGTTGGCGTGACCGATCCCGGCAGCTATCGCGAGTTGCTGAATTCCGACGCTCCCGCCTATGCCGGATCCGGTGTCAGTGCCGGCGCCGGTTTTCAGGCCCAGGACGTGCCCTGGCAGGGCCAGCCACGCAGCGTCGTCGTCGATCTGCCGCCGCTAGCCACGCTGGTGTTGGGGCGCTGAAGATAACAAGGGCTCCCCGAAACTACTTCCGCGCCTTTTGGGCGATGGCTTTGTAGTAGCTTTCGATGGCGGCGCGGTATTCGGGAGCGGCCTCGCTGCGGGTGGCTTCGGTGAGATCCGCGGCCATCTTTTGCGGGAGGTGGCCCCAGTCACCATTGGCAAGGACAGAGAGCTGGCCGACTTCGCCGTCGGTGAGTTCCATGGACTGGTTGCCGCCTTCGGCTGACTGAGCCTGTGTGTTCTGTCCCTGCTGCTGTTGATTTTGCGCCATCTGCTGCGCTGAGGGTTTTTGGCCGGGAGTCTGGCCCTGGTTGCGGGAATCGGCCATGCTCTGCTGCTGGGCCTGCTGGGCCTGATTGAGCGAGTTCTGGGCCTGCTGCCCCTGCTGCTGTCCGTTTTGCTGCTGTTGCTGGCCGTTCTGGGCCTGCTGCTGTCCGCCTTGCATGGGGTGCAGTTGGGCGTCGAGCTGGTCGAGCGCCTGCGCGAGCATCTGCCCTTGAACTTGTTCCAATGGGGAGGCGAAAAGGGGCGGTGCCGTCTGCGCGGCGGTGGCTTCAGCGGCTTTGGCGGCCTGAGAGGCGCTGGCCTGACTCTGCTGGGAGGCCTGGGGATTCGGAACGGGGTTGGCCTGGGTGGCTTCGGCCTGCTTGCCGGCTTCCTGCAGTTGCCGGCTGGCTTGGGCGACCTGCTGCGCGGCTGCCTTGTCGCCGAGACGCTCCTGATGGCGGGCGACGCGGGCGAGGTCGTTGGCGGCCTGTTTTTGCGCCATGCCGTTCTGCACGGCCTGTTGGGTTTCTTGGGCCACGGCCTGTTCGGCTTCCTGAGCGGTGCCTTTGGCGACGTCGGCCAGTGCTTTTTGCATGGAGGGGTTTTTCGGGAGTTCCTTCTCCAAAGCTGCGAGCACGGCCTGCGGGTCCTGCGTGGCGTCCTGCGCCATTTGGGCGAGTTCCTGGGCTCGCTCGTAAGCTTCATCCAAGGGTTCCTGCACGCCGAGATCCTGTTCCATCTGCTGCATGGCTGCGAGTTCGGCGTCGCTGAGTTGCTGCCCCTGCTCCATTTTTTCCATGTTTTGGGCGATCTGCTCCAGCGCCTGCGCCGTCTGCTGCTGTGCGTCGGCGGCGGCCTGCAGGTTTTTGGCCTGCGGCTGGCTCTGGGTCGCCTGGGCGGCCTGCTTCAGGTTTTCAGCGATCTCAGGCGTTTTCTGCTGCATCTGCGCGAGAGCGACATCTGCGGTGCGGGCGAGTTGCGCGTCCGGCTTTTTGGCCAAGTCGGCCGCATTGGCTTCCTGGCGGAGGGCGGCCTGCAGTGAAGCCATCTTCTCGGCATTCTCCGCGGCTTCAGGACGCAGTTCCTGGGCTTTTTCGGCGACTTCCTCCACGGGCTTCTCCGCTTTGGCATCGTCGGCGGCGGTCTGCGTTTCCTGCTGGGTTTGTTTCAGCTCCTCAGCGACTCGTTTCATCATCTCGCTGAGGCCCGGAGTCATGGCGGCGAGTTGTTCGCGGGCGGCGTCGACCTGCGGCTGCAGCTTGGCGGCGAGCTCGTTGGCCTTCATTTGCGCCTCGGCAGTGGCCTGCTGGGCAGATTCGGTGTTCAACGTCTGGCCGGGCTGCTGTTGCGCGGCCTGTTGAGCGACTTGCTTGTTGGCTTCGGCAGCTTGGCGTGAGGTGTCACCGGCCTGCTGGACGGCTTGACGGAGTTCCTCGGCTGCCTGTGGGCTGTCTTTCTGCAGGGTCTCGGTGAGGCGGGCGCGTTTTAGCTGTTCCGGCAACTGCTTGAGAGCTTCGGCGGCGGATTGGGCTTGCGCTTCAGTCTGGGCCAGGTCCTGCTGGTTTTGCGGACGCATGGATTCGCTGCGGGCGGCTTCCAGGGCTTGTGCGGCATCTTGAGCCAAGGCATCGGCTTCGAGCGCGCGAGTGGCCTGGGCGAGTTGGGCAGTCTGATCCTTCAAGGTCTGGAGTGCCTTTTCGGCTTCGGATGGCGGCGCCTTGTTTTTGCGGGCTATTTCGGCCTCTTCGGGCGTTGGTCGCGGCATTTGTGCGGCTTCGGCGACTTGGCGGACGAGTTCGTCGGCGGCGCGACTGGCGCGGTTCATGTCGAGCGCGGCCTGCGTGTTGGTGGCTTGGTTCTGCTCGCGCAGCTCGGCTTGGTCCTGCAGTTGTTTGGCTGCTTGAGCGAGGTTCTGCCGCGCTTCTTCGATGGCGGGTTTGCTTTCCTTGTCGTTCTTTTTGTTTTGGCGCGGCGGTGTGCGGGCCTCGTTCTCCGCGGTGGCGAGATCGTTCCGGGCTTCCTCGAGTTTGGCGAGCGCCGGATTGTCGAGGCGGTTGAGCTGTTCGCGGCGTTTGGCGGCTTCGCTTGCGCTGTGCTCGGCCATGGCGCGGGTGGCGTCAGCCGTCTGCTGCAGGCGGTTGCGCATGTTGTCGGAGGCACCGTAGAGATGCTCGGGACTCTTGGTCTGATTTTCTTTATCGAGGCTGGCGACGAGATCCTCGGAGGTTTCCGTGATCTTCTTTTCCAAATCCTGAAGCTGTTTTTGCTGGCGTCCTCCCTGGGCCTCGTCGAGCTGCCGGAGATCCTTTTGCAGCGTTTGCGCCTGCGCGATCAGGGCGCGCTGCTGCTCCTGCCACTTCGGACGCTGTTCGGCATCGCGATTGGCCGTGAGGGCGTTTTCGGTGAGCAGTTTTGACTGGCGCTGGAGCTGCTGGGATTCCTTGGCGGCGATCTTCGCGGCGTCTTCGGCAGCGAAGGCACGAATGGCATCGGCGATGAGATTCGCGGTGGACGCGGTCGCGCTAGCGGCGCGTTTGAGCGGGTCGGTGTTGGTGATTTCGCCGCCGTTGAGTTTTTCGAGTTCGGGAAGGTTCTCGCGGCGCAGTTGGGCGAGGCGTTCACCGAGGACTTGGGCTTCGGCGGCGTCGAGTTGGTTCAACGCATCGCGAGAGGCATCCTTCAATCCTTCCCAGACTTCATTCGCCTCCTCCTTGACGCGTTCCAGTTTTTCCTGGGCGGCGGCGAGGGCGCTGTCAGCTTCGCTCTTGGCTGCGTCGGCAACTTTCGGCGAGTTGCGGTCAACCTTGCGCACCTTGTCGATGTCCTTGCGCAGTTCCTGGGCCTGTTCATTCAGGCGCTCGGCGCGCTGGGCGAGACGGCGCTGGCTTTCCGCCCACTGCCGCTGGCGCGGGTCGATGGTTTGTTCCAGAATGAGCACGCGCACGGGCGAGGACTCGGTCGTCTGGCCTTTGAGATCGGTGGCTACGAGTTTGAGGACTACGACGTCACCCGGACGCACGCCGAGCTGGGGAAGGGGAAGCAAGGTCTGCACCAGCGTCTCCTTGGGCGACTGCAATGGCAGAAAACGGTTGTCCCATTGGGCGCCATTGATGGCGCTGGCCAGCTTCAGGGTGCTGAGACCAACATCGTCGGTGGCGACGCCGGAAATGCGGACGGCTTCGTCGGCGAGGAGGTCGATCTGGCGGGCGGGTTCATTGATCTGAGCGGTTGGCGGCAGGTCCGGAATGCTTGTGATGCGCCACGGGGTGTTCTCATCGTTGGTGAATCCGGTTTCCTCGGATTTCAGGGCGACCTGCCAAGTGAGGGTCTCCGGGCTGACGGTGAGCTTGCCTTCGATGCGCTGATCATCGACGAGAGTGCTCGGTGAAATGGATTTTTCGCGGGTTTCTGGGTTCAGCACGAGATCGCTCTGGATCACCGGTTGATTGGTCTTCAGGGAGAGTTTGACCGTTGAGCCGTCGATGGCTTCCAGGTCGCCATGGTCTTCCGTGACGGTGACTTCCCGGGCGCCGGTGTAGGCGGGCGGGACAATGGTCTTGACGAACTCAACTACGCGAGGCCGCGGGCGCGCGCTGATCGTGCGCCAGGACGAAATCGCGTCGCCGGCATGGATGCGGTAGCGGAGGTCGGTCTGGCCTACAGGGAGGATGCTTTCGAAGCGCGTTGCGCCGAGGGCGGCGAGCTCGCTGCGGCGCGGCTTGGAGCCCGCCGTCTGTAGTTCGAGCGTGACGACATCGGGCGTGGCTCCGTCGGTTTCGACAATGAGCGGAACCTCAGAGCCGATGGGGGCGAGCGCGTCGGCCTGCGCAGGCTCGAGAATGTTGATCTTGAGCGAGGCAGGGCGTTCGAGATTGGCGAAGGGGAGCGCTGCGCGGGCCATGAAGCCGCCGAGGTGCAGGCCGGGAACGAGGCATAGAAGAAGAACCACTGCCAGAACGCCACCTGCGGCGATGAACCATGGCTTGAGCGATTTGGTGGGCAGGCGGCTTTTCCAATCGATGCCTTCGACGGCGCCGGCGACATCTTCCTGAAGCTTTTCCCGGAACTCGACGGAGTCCTTCACGCTTTCGCCGTTACGCGGGTCGGCGAGTTCAACGGCAGCGAGGATGCGGTCACGCAATGAGGGTTCGGCGCTCTCAATGAGTCGAGCGGTGCCCTCCTTGCCGCTCGCCTGGGAGATGAAACGCCAGGCGACTTTCCATGCGGTGTAAATGGCGGTGCCGTAGGCTAGAATCGTCAACCAAGGGCGCAGGGCGTCCGGCATGAACCACGCCCGGTCCAGCAGTGCGATGACCACGAAGGTGGCAATGGCGACGGCAAGCCCGCAGAGAATGCCGCGAGCCTGCAGCAGTTTTTGACGGCGCTGACGGAAACGCTCCAGAGCTTCATGCGTGGCGGGGCGAAGGGCGAGGTTCATAGAAGGGTGTCGAACGGACTCGAAGGATGCAAGCGCAGGGAACGTGGAGCCGCGCCGCATTCTCTCCGGTGCTTGAGGCAGCGCGTCAAATTGTACCATGAAGCAGGAATGCTGCCGCTGGCCGCCGATTCAGAGTCTCGACCTCGGGCGGTGGATTCTAAGAGGGGACGCTTCTCTTTGTGGGCATACCCTACAGGCAGCCGGCTGGCCACGGGTAGCTGCCGGGTTTTACGCACAGGACTGGTCCGCCCCGGGGACGCAGCGTTCCGACTCCGAGGTGACCCTCCGGTATCACTTCAAACCGCGTCCAACCAATGCGGCGGATGAGGGCCATCGCCGTCGCACCACCTTCGAGTCCAATGCGCAAGTTGGTGTCTTCCACAATGAGCGGGAGGGCAGAGTCAATGAGCCGCTCCGTCAAAATCGCCCCATCGGTCTGTGCCGGTCTGCCAATGGCGAGCATAAGCTTTCGTGTGCTTCGCCAAAGATCGGGCGGAAGGTCTTCGCCTAGAGTTTGCACGATGAAGCCGCCCTGCCGCATTTCTTCCGCACGACCCTGCTCCCATGCGGCGAGGCTGCCGCAGAGCAGGAGCGCTCGGGTCTCGCCAGAGGGAGATGTCGCAACTGAGGAAGGCACTGCCATTTTTGAAACTTCATGTCGAAGTAGGGACTCGAAGAAGTCCGCGGCTCCGGCGGGCAGCGTGCATGCATCGGGTTTTTGATCCAAATCGGCAGCGGCTCTTGTGTTCGGGATTCGGATTTTCTTAGACGGCCCCAACAGTTCGCCAACCACGGAACTCCTTCTTGGGAAATGCGGATCGTGCGCGAAGAGGGTTTGATCCAAAGGGGTGTCGCCAATGAAATAGCGGCCGTCAACGATGACGCGTCCCTTGGAGGGATTGGCGGGAATGAACAGACATTCCTTTTGGCCGGTGACGTTGAGAATGGCCTCGATCTCCGCCCGGACGTGGCCGCGCATGACGGAGTCGGTCTTCTTGTAGATCCAAAGCGGTCGCTGTCGCACAAGGCGCTGCGTCACTTTGCCAGTGATGCGGGCTGCCTCATCTGCAGTCAGCAATCGCGTGTTGGTATCCACGGCGATGACGTCGGCGTCACTCTCAGGGGCGAATTTGGTGTGCACTTCCGCCTTGAAGCCCTGCGTGGCAGCGATGCCTGCGAGTTCGGCGGCGCCGGAAAAATCATCGGCAATGATCGCAATCATCACCCTGCTATTTTTGCCGCCAGGCGCACTGCTTCGACGAGGCTGCTGCCCGTCGCTTTGCCCTGCCAGGCAATGTCACAGGCGGTGCCGTGATCGACACTGGTGCGGATGATCGGCAGTCCGAGCGTGGTGTTCACGGCGGTGTCGAAGGCGAGCGCCTTCAGGGGAATGTGCCCCTGGTCGTGATACATGCAGATGAAGGCGTCCGTGCTGCGGCGTTTCCCCGGCAGGAAGGCGGTGTCGGGTGGCAGCGGTCCTTCGATGGTGATGCCTTTCGCACGGGCGGCTTCGATTGCCGGGATGATGATCTTCTCTTCCTCGCCGTTGCCGAAAAGGCCGTTCTCTCCCGCATGGCAGTTGAGTCCCAGGACGGCGATTTTGGGATTGGTGCCGCGGATGCGCCGCATGGCGTCGGCGGTGAGTTCGATGACATCGAGGATGCGGCTCTTGGTGAGCAGGCCCGGCACCTCGTGATAACCGCAGTGCACGGTCACGAAACTGGCGCGGACTTCGTCACTGTACTGAAACATGCAGGCCCGTTTGGCTCCGGTCTTGTCGGCAAAGATTTCCGTGTGGCCAGGATAAGTGATGCCTGCTGCCCGCAGAGCTTCCTTGTTCAGTGGGGCGGTGGCCACTGCGGCGACTTGCTTCGCCAGTGCGGCTTCGATGCTCTTTTCCACATAGCGATAGCCCGCAGCGCCGGTCTTGGCGGTTACCTTGCCGGGCTGAAAGCCCTCTGCGTCAAAGCCGAAGACGTCGAGCACGCACGGCTCGTCGATGCCTGCGCACTTTTCAGCCCATTCGATTTCGCTGATGATGCGTGCCGGAGCGGGAAGGTTGGTCTGGCGGGCACAGCGCACGAGAAGACGCGCATCGCCGAAAACGACAGGCGTGGCGAATTCGCGGACGGCCTCATTGGCGAGGAGTTGCAGGCAGACTTCGGGACCGACCCCGGCAGGGTCGCCCATGGTGACAGCGATGAGAGGTTTGGGCATGGAGGGCCGCATGTTGGACGGTTTCTCCACCACGGCAACCGCCATGCTCACATGAAGAACATCCGCCGAGGCAGCTAGCCGGGCCCATGTCCGAAGTGTTGCATCCCCACAGAGATCAAGCGGCCAGATTCAGCGCACCGCCTTCGCACAACTCCTTCTTGCCGAAGGTCTTCAAATCATGGCCCATGGCGTGAGCGACGGACATCCACAGGCGGTTGTGCGCGGCTTTGTCGAATTGGAGGCTGCGGCCCATCTTGAAGCCGAAGCCGCCGCCGATCATGACGTAGGGGATGTTGTCGAGCGTGTGGCTGTTGCCCTTGCCGAGTTCGTTAGTCCACACCAGCAGCGTGTTGTCCAGCATGTTGCCGTCACCGGCGGGCTCCGGCGTTTCGGCCAGACGTTTGGCGAGGTAGGCGAACTCACCGGCGAACCAGGTGTTGATCTTCATGAGCTTCTCGTAGCTGTCCTTCTTGTCGTCCGGATCGTGCGAGAGGCTGTGATGACCTTCTTGGATGCCCAGCCAGCGCATCTGTGCCATCCCCACGCTGCGCATGTATTGCAGCGTTCCGATGCGGGCCATGTCGTTGGCGAGCGAGTTGACGAGCAGGTCGATCTGAATGCGGCTGATCTGCGGTGTGTTGTCGTTCACCAGTTCAATGCTGGGATCGACGTCCGGCACAGGATGCAGGAGCTTGCCCTGCTTGTCGGCTTCGGCGAGGTCCTGCTCCATGCTGCGAACGAGCGTCATGTGCTGGTCCAGCAGCGCCTTGTCCCGTGCGCTGAGCTTTGAGGAGACACGCTTCAAGTCATCGCGCACATCGTCCAGGATGCTCACGAGGCTCTCCTTGTCCTTCATGCGGCCATAGACTTTCTTCAGAATCTGATGAGGGTCGTCAATCGGGGCCACGGGCTGGTTTGCGCCGGCGTAGGACATGCGAGTCCACGGGTCGGCACGTTCCGGCACGGCGACGCCGAACTCCAGCGAGCCAAAGCGCGTCTTGGTCTCGGCGCGGCTTTGCAGGAAGTTCTTCAGCTCCTGGTCGATGGAGATGTTGCTGGCCCATCCGGCTGGGTTGCCGCCACCGCCCATGATGTTGCCCTTCATGAGCTCGTCGCAGGTCAGCAGGCAGCTCATGCCGCGCATATGGCTGTCGCCGTCGCCGCGCACCTTGTTGGCGATGCCATGCAGGATGAGCATCTGCTTCTTGAAAGGCTCCAGCGGCTTCAGGATCGTCTTGAAGCTGAAATCCTCGCCCTGCTGATCAGGCCAGAACTCCTTCGGCAGCGTGCCGTTGGGCGAGAACATGATGACAAGCCGCTGGCGCTTCTGCGGGGCGGGTGCGCCGGTGATGCTCGGCAGGCCGGCGAGGAAGGGCAGGGCACCGGCGGAGATGCCGAGATCGCGCAGGAATTGACGGCGATGGAGGTGTTTCATGACGTGTTACTTTTTGGATGATGAGATGGCGGGCAGTCCGTCCATGGCTTCGACGAGGGCGATCTCGACAAGCAGCTTTTGCACGTTGCAGTTCGAGGCGGCAAACGAGTGCTGCAACTGCTCCATGGTGTCCGGCCCAAACGCGAGCGGTGATTGTTTGACGAAGTGATTGAAGAGCTGGCGGATGAAGGCGCGATGGCCCGCTGGATTGTCCGCCACATAGTTCACGATGTCGCGCGGGCCGGTCAGCTGCACCTTGCGTCCTTCGTCATCGGCGAACTCGCCCACGGCATCCACGGGCTTGTTGTTGTCCTTCGTACGCCAGCGGCCGATCGCGTCGAAGTTCTCGAGGCTGAAGCCCAGCGGGTTGATCGTCGAGTGGCAGGACATGCAGGTGTTGTTGCGCGTGAGTTCGGTGATCTTCTCCCGCATCGTGAGCTTTGGATTGAAGTGGCTCTCGTCAAACGTGACGGCCATGGGCGGCGGACGCAGCGACAGGCCGACGATGTTGCGCGTGAGGAAGACGCCGCGGTGAATCGGCGAGGTGGCGCGGCTGGACGCCAGCGAGGCGAGCAGATACGGATGTGTGACGACACCGGCGCGCTGCTTCGGATCAAATGACACGCGCTGGAAGTCGTCGCCCTGCACCGGCTTGCCGTAAAATTTGGCGAGACGGTTGTTCAGCAACAGGTAGTCCGCCTTGAGCAACTCACGGTAGTCGGACTTTTCGCTCCACACGACCTGATCGAGGAACTCCATCAACGACTCTCGCAGATCGGCCAGCACGCGGTCATCGAAGCCGGGGAAGACCTTGGGGTCCTTGGCATTGCCCTCCGCCCGTTCGAGTTCCAGCCAGTGATGGAAGAAACCATGCAGCTTGGCCTTCGTGCGCGCATCTGGCAGCATGCGCTGCGCCTCGGCACGGATTTGCTCGGGGGTGCGAAGCTTGCCTGCGGCGGCGACTTGCAGCAGCTTCTTGTCGGGGATGGAATCCCACAGGCTCAGGGCCAGACGCGAAGCGATGGCGAAGTCGTCCGGTTTGTCCGATTCGCGCAGTTCTGGATACAGGAACTGCGGCGACTTGAGCGTGAACAGCACAATGCGCTTCACCGCCTTGTCGGGGCTGCCCGCGTTCTTGAACTGCGATTCGACATAGAGCTGCTTTTGCTCGTCAGTGAGCGGACGGCAGAACGCGGCTTCGACAAAGGTGAGTGCAAACTTCCGCAGTTTCTCCTCGCGATCAGCGGCTCCATCCTTTGTGCCTGCAAGCTCGTTGAGTTTTTCCTCCACATGCTCCGCCGTGGCGATCGCCGCCTCGGTGGTCGCCTGATCCCAGCCTTTGGAGATCGACGTCCCGCGTTCATAGCCCACGCTGCGATCATCCGCTGGGAAGTTCGTGCTCACGATCATCAGCTCACGCGGGCGATCCGTGCGCAGCACATGCTGTGGAATGAGTTCGGCGACTCCGTGCGGCGGCTTCCACCAGAGTTCGATGGACGACGATTTTTCTTTGAACTTGAAGTGGTCCAGCACCAGCCGGTAAGCACGTCCGCCGAGCAGGAAGAGGCTCTTCTTCTCCTCACGCACCTGCGGTCCGGCGCTCACCCAGGCGTCGATCAGCGCATGGCCCTCTGTGGTGTCATTGATCCACAGGCGGGCGCCGTTCTCGGTCTTGAGCATGAACTCATACACGCCCGTTTCCGGTGCGACGATGCTGCCTTCCCAGCGGTTGTCGAACTGCTCCGCTTCCATCTTCTCCGGCTCCGGGCTGCCTTCGCCAAAGTGGAAGGCCACCTGTCCGTCCACGCGCTCCAGCTTGTAGTTCGGGCGCTTTTTCTTGATGCCCTGCTTCGGCGTGGTGTCCACGGCCTTCTCGCCGGGTTTTGGCAGTTCGACTCCGCGATACACCGCCTTCAGGCCTTGTTCTTCAAGCACCGGACGGTCAAATCCCGGCCCCATGCGAAAGCGGCCGATCAAATCCATCACCGAAGCGCGATACTGAGCGATCGTCAGGCGGCTCAAATCCTTCGCGGGCGGATGCGCCCGGGCTTGAGCCTCCGGCGAGTAAAACGCCTGGTAAACATAAGCCGCCACCTGCTTGGCCTGATCACCTACGCAGAGATGCTCCTCGTCCTCCGGCATCGTGCGGTCGATTTTACGCGCCAGCGCGTCCACCGACAGTTCGCCGACAAGCTGGTCATCGTATTTGTCCTTCACGCCCTCGCCGTTCGCGCCATGGCAGTTGGCGCACAGCTTTTGATAAAGGGGCTTGCCCGGATGCTCCGCAGGCACGGCAAACGAGCACGTGGCAATCAGCCACAGGGCAGACAGTGGAAAGAGGGCTTTGGGGGATGAAGCAGCCATTGAAAGGGGATTTGTAGCGGCCAAGAGGATAAAGTCGCTCGCCGCCTCCCTCTTTCATCAGGGTTTGGGCTCTGTCGAGGCATCCCATGAGGTGGCGAACGGCCCGTTGCAAAAGAACTCGACTGCGCGATAGCCCCTTCCAAGCTCTCCCGACCTGTTCATGACAACCGACACACCCGCCTTGGATCGCGCCCGGAGCAAAGCCTATTGGCGTCTGCTGCCGCTCCTTTTCGTCTGCTACGTCATCGCATATGTGGACCGGGCGAATGTCAGCCTCGCCAAGCTGACGATGGCGAAGGATCTGCCCGACTTCGATAATGCGGTGATCGGTTTCGGTGCGGGCATGTTTTTCTGGGGCTACATTCTGCTCGAGGTACCCGGCACCCTGCTCGTGGAGCGCTGGAGCGCGCGGCGCATGATGTCGCGCATCATGGTGACGTGGGGCATTCTGGCCGCGCTAACGGCGGCGGTGACGACACCGATGCAGTTCTACTGCGTGCGTTTTGCCCTCGGTCTGGCGGAGGCAGGCTTCTTCCCCGGTGTCATCGTCTATCTCACGCACTGGTTTCCGAATCGGGATCGATCACGTGCCGTGGCGTGGTTTTTGATCGCCACACCGGTGGCGCAGATCCTCAGCCCCAAGATTTCCAATCTCCTGCTCAAGATCGGCACCGATGAGGTCATCAATGGAGTGACGGTTCGCCATCCTGAGATCCTCGGCATGGAAGGCTGGCAGTGGATGTACATTTTCTGGGGTGCTCCCGCGGTCGTGCTGGGGTTCGTCGTGCTGTTCGTTCTGCCTGACCGGCCACGCGAAGCGAAATGGCTCACGGATGAAGAACGCGAAGCCTTGGAGAAGCAGCTTCAAATTGAAAAGGAACGACGCTCGAAGGGTAAGCGCATGACGCTGGGCGAAGCATTTCGAAATCCGAAGGTTCTGTTGCTGGCGCTGGCCTTCTGCTGCAGTGTGACGGCGAACTACGGCTACGAGTTCTTCTTCCCGAGCATCTTGAAGGCCTGGTATTCGCTGAACTTGAACGAGATCACCTGGCTGGTCATTTTGCCTCCGTGTCTCGCGCTTGGCAGCCAGTTATTCGTCGGTTGGAATTCCGACCGCACCGGCGAGCGACGCTGCCACGCCGCGTTCTCGATCATCATCGGTCTCACCGCCTTGGGGCTCGCTCCTTTGACGAAGGGCAACCTCGTTCTCACCATTCTCTGCTTCATGATCTTCTTTGCGGGTGTCAAAGGCTACCAGCCGGCTTTCTGGGCGCTGCCAAGCCTCTTCCTGACGGAATCCGCCGCTGCTGGAAGCATCGGTCTGATCAACTCCATCGGCCAGATCGGCGGCTTCATGGGGCCCTATCTGCTGGGCAGCATCGAAAAGAACACCGGCTCGTTTGCCATTGGCATTTATGTCCTCACCGCCTCCATGGCTGTGAGCGCGACCATCATTCTCGGCCTCGGTTTGGGACGACGAACTTCGCAGGATGAATCCCAGTAACGTCTCATGCCGATGAACGCCGAAGATGAAATCATGCACGTCGTGCCGGTCGAGCGGCACAACGCCACCATCGCCGCGGCCTACCGCGCACGTGGCTATGATGACGACGAAATTCAATCCGCCGTTCGCATCGCCCAAAGCGCCTCGTGGCATGGCGTGCGCACGCACAATGGCATCAAGGCCCTGAGTCTAGATGATCACTTTGGCTCGAAGGTCGGCGGCTGCGTGCCTCGCGCGGAGATTGAGAAGCTGCCTGGACGTTTCGCTGCGACCGAAGTGTGGAATCAATCGCAGCTCGTCAGCCCGTGGCTGAGCAGGCATCTGAAAACCTGGTGTCGCTCTCGCCGACAAATACGGCATCGGCCAGGTGTCGGTGGACAATGCCTTCCACTACCTGTGGGGAGGCGGTTACGTCATGGAGGTGGCACGACGCGGCTACGTCGCCTACACCAACTGCACCTCCGCCAAGACCGGCGTCGCTCCTTTCGGTGGCAAGCACGTTAGTCAGGAACCAATCCGCACTCATGGGGCTTTCCCACCACCGACGCGGTGGGTTTTCCCATCATGATCGACTGGGCCACATCGGTGATCGCGCTGGGTCGCGTGCAGCAACTTGCACGCGAAGGCAAATCACTGCCGCCGGATCTTGCTCTCGACAAGGACGGTCACATGACCACCGACCCGACGCGCGTACCGCGCTGCTGCCATTCGGTCAGCACAAGGCTACGGACCTCGCGCTCGCGGATGAACTGTTCGCCGCGCTTATTGGTTATTCGCCGCCACGATTCGTGTCGCGAGGCCGTTCGGCGCCGCCAGACGCCGTGTTTCTATTTTCAAGTCATCCATCCCGAAGCGCTCTCCGGTGGCGCGTTTGCGGGCGGATTATCTCAGGGGCTGAAAATGTGGAAGGCAGTCCTCGCCGACATCCTTGCCCATGGAAAACGAGAACTGCCTGCTGCCGGTGAGTTGAAGTTTCTCGCTGGGCCGAGAAAATGCACCCGCAACGGCGGCCTGCTTTTCTCAAGACACGAGATCAAACAGCTGAATCAACGCCATCGCCTGCGGCCAGCCCGCGTGGAATCTCGATAAGCTTCCGCAGGGGGAGCATCCATGACCGTGATCTCAGGGGCACTACGAGGTATCAATGGTTGGACATGTGAGCATGCGAGTCCTAGCCTCCTGTCATGAGTGCAAAATTGCTTTCAGCTGTGCGCCGGCGCGGGGATTGGATGGGTGGTGACACTGCTTGGCATCTCCACTGCCACAAGCCCAGAAAGGCAAAACCTTGAGTGAGCACCGCGATTTTCTCGGCTGGGCCGAGGGCGCGTTTGATGCGCGTGCCCAGCCGCCACGCTCTGAGGCGGCGACCGTGGCGCTGGACGGCGTCTCTTCCACGACGACCTTCCGGCGTACGCGCCATGCGCCGCTCCCTCATGAATTCGTCGTGGAATGTCTGCGCTGACCACCTTCACCAGCTTTGCCGTGCCTGTGCTCGGCGAGTTTGCCCGGCCAAGGGCAAGCATGTGAACAGTCGAGACTGAGGCCTCCATGAGAGCGCGGAGGCGGGATTCTCCCAGCTCATTCGTTTTCGTGATCGAGATCGAAAGAAGGCGCTGCAGGAGTTTTCCGGCACTTCGCCAAAACCTGTTCGCTGGCTGCGGATCAAATTCTGATCGTTACACGCCGCAGGCCAGCGATGCGGACGGCGTTGTCGAACTCAGAGCGGCACCAGAACCACGCGTGGCCCAGAAGGTGCATTCAACGGCGTCTGGAATCTCCGCCGTGGTTATGATGTTTCGCGCAATGTGATCGAACTCAGGCAGAATGGCGATCAGATCGAGGGCTGCCAAGTGGTCGGCGGCCAGCAGGGAGATCAGCGGCACAGTGGTGGATGGCGGGCCCGGCTTGTCACTACCACGATTCAGGGGGCGGCTACGTCAACACGCCGCCGATCGCACTCGTCACTTCCATGAGAGGGAACTGCACCGGCGTCCTCACTCATTCGGGATTGCAGCCGTTTTCCGCGTGCCGGCGGCTGATGGAACAACCACGCCCTGCTCATCGCCACCCGAGCCCAAGAATCCGGTGGCCGAGGCACTGAAGGCCGGCATCACTGCGATCCTCTACGGCATTCACTTCGATGTGGATTCCGATGTCTTGCGACCCGATGCCAAACCGGCCCTCGAGCAGATTCTCGCCGCGCTGAACAGCCAGTCGGATATCGCGGTGGTCATTGAGGGACACACCGATTCCGACGGCAGCGATGCGCACAACTTGGATCTCTCCGAGCGCCGCGCAAAATCCGTCGTCGCATGGCTCACGGCGCGCCAGATCGCCGCAAGCCGTCTCACCCCACGAGGCAAAGGGGAAAGCGAGCCAGTGGCCAGCAATGACTCACCCGTTGGCAAGGGATTGAACCGACGCGTCGAGGTCGAGGCGCGGTAAGTTTCGCGATCAGTTCTTCATGTGCCACAGCTTCTCCAGCAGCGCGAACATCTCTGGATCATGCGCTTTCAATTCGCCACATGTGAACGGGAAGAAGTCATTGCGAGTGAAGAATGCCTCCGTGCACTCGGCGAAATACTCCTTCGCATTAGTCATCGCGTAGGCCTTGTCGAGCCGCTTACGGCCCTCGGAGTCCTGGCGTTGCACCTTGTCGTATTTGCCCGCCGCCTTCGCCTTCTCATACACCGCCTCGATCTCCGCGTTGTCGAAACCAAGCACGCGGTCGTGATATGCATGCGCCAACTCATGTAGCGCGAAGTTCGGCATGCGTCGCGTCTCCGCCTCAAAGATGCTCACGTTGGTGAACTCGACACCTTTGGCCATCACAGGATCTCGACCATTGTTCTTCAACCAGCCAGCGCCTGGATGATATTCAGCACGCGGGCGTGAATTTGGGTATTGGGGATTGATCCACAGTGGCACCTTGCGCAGTTCCGCGACGGCCTTGGCTGGCACGACGCGTACGATTTCGTCGAGTTGTGACTTGAGCAGTTGGAGAGCCTGTTTAAGCGCGGGTTCGTCCTGTTTAATCAATCTCGTACTCACATGAACTGTCCACCCAGAGAGTTGCTGTGTCTGGTGTTGTGCCCAAGCGATGGTGGTGGTTAGGAGAAGACAAAGGAGGTGCTTCATGCGATTCATGCAAAGCGGTCAGGAGACATCAAATCGAGCACCACAGGTGACTTCTCACCCGCAATCAGCTCCGCAACAATCTTCCCGGTCGCCGGCGCCAAGCTCAAGCCCATCATCGCGTGACCCGTGGCCACCGTGAGGTTTTTCCAGCGCTGCGTGCGGTCGATGTAAGGCATGCCATCCGGCGATACCGGCCGCAAACCGCTCCACGGCTTCACCTCGGCGAAGTCACTTTCTTCAAATGCCGGAAAATACTGTGGAAACGCCCGCGTGATACCTCGCACACGGCGCTGCGTGATCGATTCGTCGATGCCTGTCAACTCCATCGTGCCGCCGACACGCAACGCGCCCTCCATCGGCGTCACCGCGAGCCTTGCCTCGGTGCAGATGCTGCACAACTCGGGAAGCTGCTTCGGATTCGCGAGCGTGAGACTGTAACCCTTGCCCGCCTGCATCGGGAATCTTCAACCCCAACTCCTTCGCACAGCCGACCACACACCGCCACACAGCACCACTTCTTGAGCTTCTCCACTGGTCCCTTCGAGGTCTTGATCGCTCGCAGCGCTCCGCCTTCCACTTCAAATCCGTTCACTTCCGTCTCCCACATGAACTTCACACCCAGTCGAGTGAGTTCCGCCTCCACCGCAGCTATGAAGCGACCCAGCGCAGAGATGGCAGTCCTTCGGAAATACACGCTGCCGCACACATCCATCGTCACCGCCGGATCAAGCGCAGCGGTGGCTCTTCGCATCAAGCACGCTTCCAGGCCGGGATGCCGAGTGCGTTCGCCTTCTCCGCCATGTGACCTTCCTCGTCGAGTGTCTGCTGCTTTTTGCACAGCATGAGCAAACCGCGTTTCACGAGGCCGAAATCCAGTCCCATCGTCTCAAAACACTCACGACTGAGCAGGCTCAAATCACGCAACACGGGCGCAACGGCTTCGACACGGGCGTTCGTGGCCGCTTTCCAGAAGTGCAGGCCCCAACTCATCAAATCGACATCAAGACGCGGCTGGATATAAAACGGCGACTCCGGGTTCCACATCCATTTCAAACCAAGAGCGACCATTCCCGGCGCGGCGAGCGGAATGAAGTGACTCGGCACAATCATCCCTGCGTTTCCAAACGAGCATCCATCTCGCACGCGCGGCTTCTGATCGATGATCGTCACTTCCATCCCCCGACGCGCGCAGTAAAGCGCCGTGCTGAGGCCGATGACGCCCGCGCCGAGGATTGTGACTGATCTGCTCATGTGAGAGCACAGTATTCCGTGTGGCAGAGCGCAGTGTCTTGGCGGATTTCCTCCGGTGTTGGTGAATTTTCGTCAAACACCGGTTTCTGTCATCGGTGCAGCTTGGTGCAGCGTGATCTGGTTGAACGGGATATTCCAGCCATGTTCGTTGCAGGCATCCACACACAGCCGCTGCAGGGCACGCGTGATGAAGGCGTGGCGATGGGCCACCTCGCCGGAAAAGTCCGCCAACACGGTGTAGTTCAGTGACGAACTGCCCGCTTCGGAAAGCTCGACGGTGACATTTTTGAGATTGTCGGAGCCAACGAGCGTCCGCAGCTCCCTTTCCATATGCTCCGTGAGCTTTTGAGGCACTTCGGTGGTGCTGACCGCCTGGTGCCGGTAGTCGATGCCGAAGATGCTGCGCACTCGGAAACTCTTCGACAGGTTTTCCGGACACAGCTCCAAGAAGGTTTGGGTCGGGTAGGTGCGCCGGCTGCCACCGAGCAGGACGAGTTGCACCCAGTCGGGTGTCTGGGTGACGATCTTGCCGTGGGTGCCGTCGCTCAGAAGCACCCATTCGTCCACTTCGCTGGGAAACCACGGCTCGTCCTCGTCGTGGCGCGACACCAACCCGGTGAGCTCGCGCAGCGGCAGGCGCAAGTGACCACCGTGGAGCGACGGATTGCACAGTTCGGAGAAGACGCCGACCGTGTGCACCTCCCACGGCAGACCGTTGTAGATGACGCGTTCTCCTTCGCGCACGGAACCGAGATTGAGCAGCAGCTTCGCCTGCTCGTAGACCGCCGGCAGCGTTTGTTTTCCCGTCCAGGCAATGCCGATCAGAAACAGGGAAGCGAGGCCAAGCAGGACCCAGTCGCCCGCCAGATAGAAGACCAGAAGAAGGGCAAAGACTGAAATTAGTGCGGTTAGCGCGTGATAGCAGATCACGGCGATGCGGATGCTGAAGGAGCGATTCTTGCGCATGAGCGCGGGCAATCTCTGCAGCCGCCGCCAAAGCAGTCGAAGCCCGCCATAGATGAGCAGGCCCGCGCAGACTGCCATGAGGAGGTTGCGGCCCCGCTGGCGGAAGAATCCGCTGATCATGTCGCGCAGCGCTCCGAGCACGCCGCCGCGCTTCTCTTCCAATTCCTCCAGTTTGAATTTGGCCACAGCCAGCTCGGTGTCGGCGTCATTTTGCCGCTTCTTCCATGTCGCCAGCAGCTCTGTCAGCAGGGGCTTCAGGGTTGTATCCGTCTCATGGGTGATCAGCTCCTGAAACTTTCCCACGGCATTCCGGGCCAGTTCCCGCCGTTGCTGCAGCGAGGCGACCTGTCTGCGCAGGCTTTCGGCTTCGCGGGGGGAGGCGGTCAACTGCTTGAGTTCCTGGACGATGGGAAGCAGCAGTTCACGGGTTTCGGTTTGCAGATCCAGCTCTTCACTGGTCGTGTTCGTGAAATCCTGCGGATCAAATCCGGTGACGACGAGTTCCAAATCCTTCAGGAGGGACTCGCGCTTTGCGCCCAGTTCCCGCAGTTTTTCCTCGGCCTTTGTCCGTTCGTCGGGAGTTGTCTTGGCCTTGAGTTGGTCGCGCTCCGCATTCAGTTCGCGGTCGATCTGCCGAAACGACTCTCCCAGAGCCGTCAGGGCCACCCCGGAGCGCCCTTCCTCGGCGACTGCTTCCCCCGGGGCGCTGAGCGGCTTGTCCGACTGGCCTTTCGCCGCCGTCGCCAGAACCATCACTCCAGCGCATAGCAGACGCAGGAGGGTGCGGTTGAGTTTGTCCGTGCTGGTAAACATGACGCCTCAAATCGTGTCAGCAATTCGTGCGAAACGCAATGAGTCCTTCACTTTTGCCGTGGGCGCGTGCTGGACGAGTCGCAGGCGCTCGTTAGCGTCGGCGAATGGATCAAAACTGGACTGACAAGATTGTGATCGTCACCGGCGGTGGCGGAGGGATGGGACAGGCGGCGGCAAAGCGGTTCGCCGAAGCCGGTGCGAAAACTTTTGTATTCGGACGCACGCTGGAATCGCTGCGGGAGAGCGCCGCCCTGTCTCCCAACATCCTTCCCATCGTCTGTGATGTCGCGGATACCGCCAGCATTGCTGAGGCCATGCAGGAAGTGTTGAAACATGGCACGCCGCACGCACTCATTCACACTGCCGGCATCAATACGCCTGACCGCTTCCTTGCGCATGCGGACGAGGCAAAAATCACCAGTGAGGAGAGTTGGCGCAAAATCATGGACATCAATGTACTTGGCGTCGTGAACATGATTCAGGCCGTCGCCAAGCCAATGGCGTCCAACGGCGGTGGAAAAATTGTGGTTGTTTCATCCACTGCCGGCCACGGTTTTGACTCGTATGCCGGCGTGCCCTACACGGCCAGCAAGTGGGCGGTGCACGGCATGCTTTTCACCGCTAGGATGCAGCTCAACGCGCATGGCATCGTCCTTTCTGAATACGCCCCTGGGGAGGCGAACACACCTCTCGTCGCCAAGCGTCCCGTGCAACCTTCAACGGAGCACAAGTCCGCGATGATTTCTTGTGAAGACTGCGCCGACGCGCTTTTCTTCATCGCCTCCCAGCCCCACAGCATGAGCATCATCCAGCTGCCCGCTTACCAGCCCTTTGGAGGCATGCCTCCGCAGATTACCGCTCCTTGGCTGGCTGGATTGGAGATCAAGCCGAAGTCGTGAAGCTTGTGAGAGTTTTGTTTCTCTTTGCGTAGAAGCCCCTACACTGAGTCATGCCTATGGACGATGAGGAAACGAGCGCCGTAAGCACCGCCGAAGAACATTTTGAGGCGGGGGATGTAGTTTTCGAGCAGGGTGACGCGGCGAATGCGATGTTTCGCATTCTCGCAGGAACCGTTGAGATGACGGTGAGCACGACCGGAGAGGAGCGTGTGTTGGCGAGATTTGGCCCGGGGGATTTTCTGGGAGACATGGCTCTTGTCAGTGGGCAGTCTCGGGTGGCCACTGCGCGGGCGCGCACTCCTGTGATTGTGGAGCGGATCAACGACGTGGTCTTTGAAGACTATGTCCTGGGAAATCCGGACCTGCGGGCGGCGTATGTGGCGCTGCTGATGCAGCGTATCCGAATCATGGACGCGCTGCTGCGTCTGGAGTGGCACAAGGAGGCTGTGGCGGAGCATCGCACGGAGATTGCTGTGACGCGCGCTGGATACCTGGAGGCGCTGCCGGCCACGGAGAACGCCTGGAGCGACTGTCCGGACCTGCGCTTGTATTCCGCTCCAGACACGCCGCCTCCGATGGTCGATGTCTTCATCCACCAGGTGCCTTTCACAATCGGCAGGATGGAGTTCCCTCTGCCGACCGATGTGCCTCCGACGCGCAGCCTGAACCTGCCGGATCGCGAGCCCTTCCAGATTTCCCTCAGGCATTGCCGAATCGAGAGGCGTGACGATGGACTGGTGGTCGTGGACGAAAGTTCCGAACGGGGAACGGAGGTCAACGGCGTGATGATCGGACGCGAATACGAATCGACGGTGGCTTCACTGCAGGCCGGGCAAAACATGATTCGGCTGGGTGGCTCCGGAAGCCACTACGGGTTCATTTTGGATCTGGCTCTCTGAGGCCCGTTCACGAGACCGGTAAATTGCGCCAGCCAGTGCAGCTTCTTATGGTCGCTGCTCGTTGTCCCGCCGACTGAACATGCCTTTGATCTTGCCGAAGAAGGTTTGTTTGGGCGGATTGCTGGCGCCGGGGGCGGCGGGAAGCAGGTGGTTGGGGGCTTCGCCGACTGGCTTGGCGTTGGGGATCATTTCCTCCGGATAGCCTCCAAAGGAGGCCGTTTCATCAAAGTTGAGGGTGTGCTCGGCCATGCGGGCCTGTTCGAACCGGTGGGTATTGTCGTCCGGCAAGATGCGGGGCTGCACAAATATGATGAGTTCGCGCCTTTCCTTGGTGGTGTTGGTGCTGCCGAAAAGATGCTTGATGACAGGGATGCGGACGAGGAAGGGGAGTCCGTTCTTGTTGTTGGTGTCACGCTCGGTGATGAGGCCTCCGAGCATGGCGGTGGCACGGTCGGCGACGATGAGGCTGTTCATCATGCCCTGCTCAGAGATGTTGGGGACGCGGTTGCCGCCAATGGTGTTGAAGCCGTTGATGTCGTTGTTTTGCTGGCGAAACTCGAGCATGACCTCGCTGTCGTTGAAGATGTGAGGTGTGATGTCGAGCTGAAGGCGAACTGGAATGTACTGGGTGGAGGTGGTGAAGCCGAGCTGGTTGTTCACGGTGCCACCGTTGGTGTAAGTCTGTCCTGCGATGGCGATCTGCTGTCCGATGTAGATGGAGGCGGGCTGATGGTTGAGCGTGGTGATGGTGGGTTTTTGAAGAACGTGGAAGCGCCGAGTGCTTTCGAGTGTCTGGAGGAAGACGTTGAGGTTGTTGTTGATCTGGCCGTAGGCGGTCAAACCGCCAAGCGCGGCCGGTCCACCGTTCAGAAATCCGGCGATGTTCTTCAAGTTGGCCGGATCGGCGAAGGCGGTTCCCTGAGTGTTGAGCACGCCTCCGACGAGGTCGTCACTCCCGACGTTGCGAAGGGTTTGAATCCAATCGAGCCCGAAGTTGAAGTCATCATTGAGCGTGAATTCGCCGATGATGGCGGAGAGAAAAATCTGGCGCGGACGAACGTCCAGCTCGTCGGCGAGTTCCTGCAACGCCCGTATTTGATCCGGCGGTCCGCTGGCGAAAAATTTGGAACTCGCAGGATCCGCGATGACGAGCGTATTCACAATAAGGACGCTGAGCGGCTTCATGGTGACGTCCAACTGAGGGCCTGTTGAGGAGCTGAATGAGCTGGAGCCGGACAGGCCGTTTCCACTTCCTCCAAAGCCGCTTCCACTGCCGATGCCGTTTCCGGAACCAAAGGCGGAGTTGTTTCCAAAGGTGTTGCCTGCGGCTTGGTTGTTGCGCGTAGTATCCTGCTGCTGGGGCACGCCACTTTGAGATGCGTTTTTGGAATTACGAAGAAGAGCTTTTTCCGCGATGGAAAGAAACACGGAGAGGTCGATATAGTTCAGCCGTCGTGAGAAGAAGCGCCGACTGCTTGCCTCGGCGTCCAGCACCTTGATCAATTCTTCAATTCGCTGCATGTCCACGGGCCGGGCAATCACAAGAAGGCTGTTGGTGCGCTCGATGGCCTGAAGAATTGGCTTGGACGACTCAGGACTGACGCCATCCGCCCCGTGCGTTCCGGAACCACCATTGATAACAGCTGCCTGTTGGGTCGCCGCTGCGCCAGTGACGGCGGACTGGCCCGGGGCACCTGGTATGGTGCGTGGCGCAGTCGCGGGTTTGGGAGCGGATGCGGAAGTGCTGCTGCCGAGTCCAAGTAGATTTGAGAGCTGTTCGGCGACCTCCTCCGGGCTGGACCGTTCCAGAACGAATGTTTTCTGGATGGTGTTCATCGGAGGAACGTCAACCTGTTTGACGACGTCCAAGTAGGCACGAATGGTCTGGGAGGCCTCAGTAATGAGCAGCGCCCTGGCATTCGACATGGCAAGAAGCTTTCCGTAGGGATGCAGCGGAATGAGTTGCTGCAATGCGCTGGATGCCTCCTCCGCTTGTAGATAATTGAGCTGAATGAGGTGGGAGACGACCTGATCCGTGGTGGGTAGATCCGCCTCGCGCAGGATGACCGGCACCCCTTGCGACGATGGATTGGAGCCCTGCTCGGCAGCCACGAGTTTGTAGAGATTCTGGCCGCTGGGAACCAATGCGTAGCCGTGCATCAACAAACCCTTTTCGATGATGCTCTGATACTCTTCCGCATCAAACTCTCCCGGCACCTCGATGGAAACGGTGGCATTCTCCAGTCCGCGATCTTTGAGAACGCGACGTTTGGTAGCCACGTAGTAGTCCTCCAGCACTTCCACAAGCGGAGCCGCCGGGTAGTCGATGAAGTATTTGCCGGATGACGGAGCCGCAGCCTTTGATTGGTCGGATGATACTGGTCGAGGAGCTGGAGGAGTTGCAGTCCTGTTCGGGGCCGCTGGTTGCGTCGATGGCGGAAGGCTGGGATTGGGGACTCGCGGCGCTCCGGCGGGTGATCCTGTGCGAACCCGGGGAGGAAAGGAAGTCTGCCCCGATGCATGTTCCGTGACTGACACGAAAAGAGCTGCTATCAGGCATAATGCGATTCTCGGAGATTTCATGAGTGTCAAAATCACGGCGTTGGGGTTCCGATGTTCGTGGGGAGCGTAATCAGTCGGCGCCGTTCGGGAAGGGGCGTGGAAGCTGCGGTGGTCAGTGAATCTCCTGTGAAGCCGGCTGTATTCGACGAGGCGACAGTCTGCGACTGTCCCGTGGTGACCGTCAGATTGCCGGTCAGGTTGTTACGATCAATCGTGATGACAGCGGTGGAATTGGTGTCGGCGACTGTGGGTGCGGATGCGGACACGTCTGCATCAGCCGGCACATTGGCGGCGGTGTAGCTTCCAGCAACAACGGGTGCCATGGGGCGTCCTGTGGCCATACCGGGCGGTTTCGGGGCTGAATACGAAGGAGGAATCAGTCTATTTGCCGCAGTGGCTGGCCTAGCCGTATTGGGAGTGTTAACCGGGGGCTGTTGGGCAGTTCCCGGGCGGATTTGAGGAATGGGGATCTTGCCACCTCCTACTGCGGGGACCGCAGCCGCTGGCGTGGCAGTGGCGGCCATCTGCTTCAAATAATTGCTGTCATAGTGAACCTCTGATGTTTCGGAGCCAAGCGACAGTTGAACCACGGAATCCTTGCGTGTGGCGCCTTTGGTCACTTCGGCCAACACCATGCCATTGTCGGCCGGCCGGTCCTTCCGAAGTCGGATGCGTTCGTGGGTTTTGACGTTGACGATTGTGACCGTGGGATTGGCCGTGTCCCCCGAGATGCCCGCCAACGCCAGATCTTGGGCGAAGGATTTGCCCTGCACCGGAGCAGGAGCGGTTTTGAGAGTGAAGGGGTTCTTGTTCCAACCCGCTTCATAACGCGCAACAGGGTAAGCCTCGGGAATGACGGAGGTTGTGTCGGCATCCCCGGCCGGCACGGGCTCTCCGGCGACACCGATGCCAGTTAACACCATCATGATGATCAGCCAGCGGTTCATGAGCCGCCTCCTTCTGTTGGAGCTTCTGCCGCAGCGCTGATCAGGGGGGCATGGCGCCGACTGATACGAGAGGTGACGCTTACCTTGGAGGGGGCTTGGGGATCTGGAATGATCTTCAACAGACTCACCATTCGGAAAGATTCCGGCGAAAGCAATCCATGCAGCCAGCGGAACACATCAGGGACGTCACCCGCCAGTGTCAGCGTGACGCCGATCTCACGGTAAAAGCCGGTCTGGATGGTTTCGTGCAGTTGCTTTTTTTGAACCGTAAGATCGTTTTGGGAAGCTGAGGCAAGCAACTCGTCAAGCAGTGCCTGGCTGGCTTGGTTGTCGCTCGAAACCGGAGGTTGGTGAGCCTGTAACCACTGAAGGCGTGACTTCCACAATCCTGCTTCGGCAAGCATGGCGGCGGACTCCTGCTTTTTGAGCGTCAGGCTGTCCTCACGCCTTGCCAGCATTCGTTGTTTTTTCAGCAGCGACTGGGTGGCAATGGCACCGGCGCACAGCGCGGCAAGCGTCATGAGCAGAAAAATGAGACGTCTTTCGCGCGAGTTCATTGGCCTTCCCCCCCGTTCATGATTCCCACAGCTCTGAACTCAGCCCGGTTGTCCTCGTCGCGAATGCGTGGAACAGGAAAATTCCATGAGTAACGCTGCAGGGGCAGGCATGCCGCCAGCTTGTCCTTGAACCCGAGTGCGTGGTTCACCGTGGTGGCCTCGCCACCGATGACGAGTTTGTCGCCATCCATCTGAAATTCCTTGAATCGAATGCCCTCGGGCGGGAGCAGCGAAACGACTTGGTGGAAAATCTCAACAGGGTAGAGATCAGGATTGAGAGCTGGCTCCATCTCCTGCCATTGGGCCTGAGCCTCCCGCACCTCCTCGATTTCCGGCTGCAATTTCACCACGCTCGCAAATTCGGCTTCCACATGAGACTCACGCCATAGGAGGCTAAGCCACCAAGCGCCGAAAAAGCAGAGATAGGCGGCGGATGCCACAGCAACCATCAAAGCCTGCCGTCTGCGCTGGAGGCGGGAATCGCGTTCTTGAGCGACGCTGGGCGGAAGGAGACCGCTGGGCGTCCGCGGCGGGCGGGGATCCGGGCGTGGTTCCTTCGAAATTGAAACATCGTCGATCAGGCAGGCGAGCTGAGGCACAAAGTCCGTGTCGCATGCTGTCCAGACATGCACCGATTCGGTGTTGGTGGCGATCCCCAGCGATTGCAGCGCGGCGATGAGATCTCTTATTTCGAAAGCTGCCGCGACATCCAACTGTCTTGCTGTAAGGACGGAGACATGAACAAGCGCCTGATCGTGCGTCAGTGCCAAGACAAAGCGTCCGAGTTCTTTCCACACCATCACGCTGTCTGAGCGCAACGGCAGCATCAGGGGGCTGGGTTCGAATCTTTCCGAATCCGTTCCTCCGGCAGGTTCGGATACCAGTGCCAGCGTGCCCAGAAGCTTCTGACGCTCCCGTTTTGAAATGGTCCAGTGATGCCAAAGCCTCGCTCCTGGAACAGGCTGGATTCCCAATCCCTCCCAACGCAGGGACACTCCTTCCTCCTGGGAGTCGTCGTCATTCATCGACCAGAACGGCGCACTGTCGAAAGCCAGCGTCTCAATGCCATGGATCTGTGTGGCCCCCGGCTTACCGCGGACCCATGTTTCCTGATCGATGCACGTCCAGAACTCTCGCTCTTCCTCTCCAGGAAAGCTGAGTGCGAGCGGCGATGGGCGATGAATGGACATGAGGTGAGGGTTCTCGCTAGAGCGTGCTGGTCGTGGACACGGGGAATTCGCCCCATTCGGCGATACCGGCTTTACCATTGCCTTTTAACACGATAACAGCAAGTCCGCAAAGATGGTCCCCTGCGGCGCCAACGCTTTCGATGCGAAGTGTCTGTCCGGCCAAAGTCAGCAGCGGACGGATCAAAGTTGCCGTGTCACCTTGGATTCCCAGTTCTGTCATCGCCTGTTCCACATCTGTAAGCACAGCGTCGTCCTGTGTTTGCGGGATGCCGTCGGGGCCGTTGCGCGTCTCCACCAGAAGCCTAGCGTTTGCTTCCGGTGCGCCGGTCAGAGCCACCAGTGCTTCTGCCGAAGCTGTATTCACATCGAGGTGGCCCGATCCTCGCAGTGTGAAAAATGATCTCCAATCAGGGCGCAGCTGCATGATATCCGCCATGCGAGGCACGAGATCCACTTCATCAAGGCTTAGAAACGGACGGTTCAGCGGCAGTCCGGTCAGTCCGGATTGTTCATAATCAAGGCGTTCCGCACTGTCCGGACGTCGCTTCAAGTCGTCCGGGTCCACCCAGTCCATCAGAGTCGCGGCAACGGACTGGGCGTCCGCAGGGAGCATTCCCCAAGAGGTGAAAATGGCCTCCAGCAGCGGCAGTCGTTCCTCCGTCAGCAGGCTGTTCAGGTTCAAGCGGCTCTCCTCGGTGCTGAGGAAGACGTCAAAGCGCTCGATGGTGGATACTTCCCGGTGGAGGAGTGGATCACCCGGCTTGATCTGCGGATGCACCGCCACGGCCACTCCCATTTCCGCCAGTTGCCGCGCCCGCAATTGCCCCAATCGGGTCATTTGGACTTCGGCATGACGTTGGGAGGCTGTGATGGCGGTGATCGTCACAAATGAAAGGGTCGCCACCAGACAAAGCACCGCCAGCAGCACCGAGCCATTGCTGGTCCTGACGTTTCTAAAAGGGTAAGCAGGAAGTTTCACCGGGGGGCAAATCTGTCAGTGGTGGACCAAGGGATGCAAGTTTCGGAAACGTCACCCCCTCCTTGGTGCCATCATGGGGAATGCAGGACGACGGTAGGCTCGAATGCTGCCTAAGCAGGATTAATAAGGGGCAATCATAGCGGTAGTGGCCGGGATCGCAATCCTGAAGTAGTGACGCCCCTTTTCGCTGAATGATTTTTTTGACACCGAATGATTTTTTGTAACGCAAAACGCGCATTGGGGTATTATATATGACAGCAGTCAAGAGATGTAGGATGCTCTGCCGTAGTATTAGTTCTCGACGACTGTCAACGCACCTGATAACCTCCGCCCAAAATATTAAATTATGAGCAAGTTCTCGCCTCTCTGCCGCATTCTAGTTTTGCTCCTGTTGTCTCTCTTGCTTGCCCCATTGGCCCGAGCTCAGGTTTACAGTTCAATTGTTGGTTTTAACACCATCACCGCGCTCGGCAATTCAGACACGCGTTTCAGCGTGCCCTTACACCGTCCTTCCGTTTATCAGGGGCTTGTTCAAAGCGTCTCCAGCAACAGCATCACTGTTCAGGGGCTGCCGGACTGGACGGCAAACCAGTTTGTCTATTCCGCCGGCAGCCAGACAAACACATATTATGTATCCGTCGGATCCGGCAACAAGGAGGGTATGTATTACACCATTACAGCCAACTCAGAAGATTCGGGAATTGCCGACACCAGCTTTGTGACAATCGACACTGCGGGCGAGGGGGACCTAATTGGCGCAAAAATGGCGCTGGTGCTGCCATCATGAACGACGAAGTAATCGCACCGATGTTCCTGTGAACAAGATGGGTGCCACCAGTGCCATCACGGTCACGGGAAATATTGCCGGTAAGTGAACGAGCATATATTATGGGCACCCTCGCTTCCAATACGACCAAGATAACGCCATTGCCATTGATGTTCCCGTTCCGTTTTACCTTGACTGAATCATGGCTCAGTCTGGTGCGTTTGCAGGTACCACAAGCGCAGGTGGCGCATCAGGTGGAGATAGACTTTTCGTTTATGACAACTCGACTGTTGGGATAAATAAGGGGCACTATCTACTTCTACTTTACAGGAACAGGTGGGCCTGTTTGGCGTAAAATTGGAGGCGGTGCAACAAGATTCAGTGCAGGTTTTCAACCTGGACATGGTTATGTGATTCGAAACTGCACTGTCGCAACGTGGTAGCGGAAACCCCCTATGTGACAAATGAATAATAGCTTCAATTCTTATTTCTATCAATTTTATCAAGCATGAATCAAACAAGGAAATTCCTCATGATCGCTTCCATAGCTTTGGACTTTCAGCAATGCTTTTGCGAGTGTTACTATTGACCACCAACAAAGGCGAAGTTCTTCGCACATCAGACAGTGTTACTAATTCCGACCTCCACGCTTCTTTTGATTGTCGACACTTCTGGAAACGGTTTCGGAACCTTGCAAGAGGGGGCGATTGCTTTGGGCTGGGACTGATGATCGCATCGCTGGCATATTCGATGTAGTGTTTGGGATACTGCGGGGTTTTCAAAGTCCCACTTTCACCGGAACTCTCATCAGTAACCGGCTGGACAGCTGGTATTTAGCGCTTATCTGGCTTCAACTCACACGAACGAGCGACATTAGTCGCAAATGACCGGAATTTCTATGGTAGCACTCTGGAGGTGCTGGAAGTGGTGGTGACAATTGGAGTTACGCCAACAGATGGAAACCCAGCCAGCCTTCTGCTACCAACGCGACAGATCTAGGGATGGTGCTTTCGCCAAGCCTCGGAAACGCCTCGTTGACCATTGGAAGGAGTTCGAGCCCAGCCGTGCGTTGCCCAGCTTTAATGGCTTGGGTGTTCTGGCACTCCGCCGCCGACGTCGTGATCTTGGTGCCCTGGTTTGCAAAGCCTGCCGGAGTAACCCGGCAGGCTTTTTGTAGCGTGAGACCTGATCAAGGCTCAAGAGGCCAAGTCAAAAACTGTTTTCCTTTTTGAGCACTTCCTCGGGGTGCATTTTTGGCGATCTGGAGCTAGCGGCCTCGCCTCACACCACGGCAAACAGCCGACATAGACAGCCCTCACTTACGTGGGTTTTTAAAGATACTTAATCCAATAACAAAAGCAACTTGCAGGTATTGGGCGTCCACCTGGTAGGTCTTTCATGTATTCAACCAGAATGAACCGCCACTCTGTTGCCAAACGTCCACTATTGATATCCTTTTCAATGCCTAGTCATGGTAATCATTGATACGCAGAGTGGGCGAATCATTGGAATTCTAGGATATATCCCTTGGCGGCTAGCTCTGATTCCGTTGCCTTGCGGACAAGGCCTCTCTGACCGTGGGTGATGCGGCTGTTCCAGATTTTGTCACGCACGGTCTCTTGCTGTTTGCCTTCTGTTTCAGGCGTCCGTATCGTTCTATGGCACAAACCCATCTTTTGGGAGGGCCTAAAGCGCCATCTTCAGGAATGTGTGCTCATCAGGTAAGAGCAGTGTCGGGAAGATTTTTTCTGCGATGGCGTGCGCCTCGCCAACTCGGTCTGGGCTTTGGGAAAGCAGTCCCGCATACACGGCCCTTTGACCGGGGGGAAGGGTCCACGGTTGGCTGATTTTTTGCAGGATGGTAGCCACCGCTTCGGGTTTTTGAGCGACATGCGCTTCGAGCGCGAGAACCAGGAGTCCTTGCGGGGAGTGTTCAAAAGCGCTGCTCGAGGTTGAAGGTGGAAGGGGTTCCTTTTTGCTGAGCAGAGCGATGTAGCGCCAGTGAAGCATGTATTTCAAAACATCCGGCTTGAGGTGCGTCTGACGTTCCGAAATGGCCAGAAGCGCTGAGGCGTCTTTGAGTGTTGCAGCGGTGTCCCAGGCTTTTTCGAGGATTTCGACCTCCCGCTTTCTGTCGAATTCGCTGAGGAGAAGATAGGCGCGCAAAGCAAGGTCCGGATGGCTCCACTCCTCGGCCATGCGTGCGGCGCCCATCATGGCCAACTCGTCTTTTCCTTCGTCAGCGACGCGTATGGCCGCGGTCAGATGCTCACGGATTCCTGTAATGTCGTCGGTGTGCAGATTGCGGAAAGCCAGCGCACGCCATGTGGCCACTCGGGACGGCGGCACAGGCACCTGCCGCCCCCCCCGTGAAGTCAGTTCCATGAGCGCGCTCCAGTTTTTCCCTTCGGCCAGACTTTGCGCGAGAAGCAGATAGCTCTCGCCCGTATTGATCGCGGCATTCGCCGAACAAAAGTCCCGCATGCGGTCGATTTCCCCAATTTTGGCGAGCCAAGCGGCGAAGGCGAGCGCTGCGCCTTTCTCTCGGATTTTGTTTTTGCCTATCTCCTGATCCAGGAGCTGTTTCCGTCCGTCCTCGGAGGACAGACGATACAAAGACTCAAGAACCAGCAAGCGATCCTGAGTATTTGCGGACGGTCCCTGGTCACAGAGTTCCAGCAGTCGCCCTGCCTCAGGCATGGACAGTTCTTTCCGCTTGGCCAGCAGTCGGATGGCTTGCTGCCCGTTGGTGTCCTTGTGGGTGGCTACTTCCCACAATTGCGACCACGCCGCGTCATGTACCTCAGTGAGGGTGCCGTCAAGGTCACGCACGGCTTTGCGGAGAATGATGGTCGGTTCATCTGGAAACAGGTCGAACATCTCCTGTTCGGCTCGCAGGGCTGCTTCACGCCTTCCCTGGTGGCCGAGGAGCGTTAGTTCAAGTTCGCGCCCGGCCAGCGTTTGTCGCAGCTCCACTGGCAACCGGTTCCAAGCTTCCTGCGCTTCGGAGATTCGACCTGCGAGAAGGTGTTCGCGGCAAATCCAGATAAAGTCCGCTGGTTGCAGTGCGCCTTCGGCCTCAAGGCTGGCGATCACTCTCGACAGGACTTGTGGTGAAGTTCGGCTGCCCTGAAGGTAGTCGGCCAAAACCCGCATGTAAGCGACTTTTTGTCTGCTGTCAGACGGGACTTTCTGAATGGCGTCAAGGGCTGTGGACCAGTCCTTGCTCTCAATGGACCTCCGCGCGATCTCAATGCTGGAATCCTTGTTGATAAAACTCAAATCCAAACGCCTGCCGATGAGGATGACGAATACTCCCCCCAGGACCACCACCAGCACAATCACGAGCCAGGCGAAGGGGGAAGGGCCGGTGCGAGGTTCCTGAGAAATGTTGGGAGATACGGGCATCTTGTCTCTGGGAAAAACGGGGGCGACTGGAGCCGGATGATTTGGTGCAGGGCCTTGGACTGACCGTCCCTAACGGGCGGCTGGAGATGATGCAGGCATTGTAATTGACTTCCAATGTCGAAATGAAGATTATCGCGCCGATTATTAAAAATCAACCATTTGGGGCCGCATGAAGCGTGCCTTTCGAACAATAAAACCGACCCTGCATGTCCTCCCGCCAGCGTGTTCTGTATTTGCTTGTGCCGTGTTTGTTCGCCGGGTCTTTATCGGCATTTGCCAGCTCGGCGACGGATCTTTTGAAGTGGCCTGCGGGCCAAGTTCCTGAAGGCCAGACGAACGGGCCGGATGGTTTGGATGACATCTGGCAGGGGCAGTTCAACGCCTGGGCACTCGATCCTGCGGAAGATACGGATCACGACGGCTTTCCCAACGATGTGGAAGCTGTTGCCGGAACCAATCCTTTTGTATCCACGGACAGTTTCAAAATCGGCAACATGACGGTGGTGGGCAATGCGATTGTCTTTACCACCAAGGTCGAGGCGGGAAAGCGCTACAGAGTTTTAAGTGCGGATGCGCCGTCCGCTCCAACATGGACCGTGGAAACGCTCGAGACACCGGTTGCCGGAACGGAGTATTTGCCGGTAGCGGACCAGCCTGCGGCGGTGATTTCCATCCAAGTGCCTGCCGGAACCAAGCGCTTCTACAAGCTGGAGACCTCGGATGTGGACACGAATGGAGACGGTGTCTCCGACTGGGTGTCGAGGAAGCTGGGACTGAACCCTGAGTCCACGGACAGCGATGGTGACGGCGTGAGCGACCTCCAGGCGATCACCCAGGAACTGCAGAATCAGGACGTTATCACGATCGAGGCGGAGAATGCTTTTGCGTCCGAGGATGGAGGACCGGCGGGCATGCTTAAACTGCGCCGCAACCACAGTCTGCTGGGCGCCCGGGTTTATTACACCCTGGCTGGGACCGCGTTGGCCGGCAGCGACTTCCTGCCGGTTCCTGGTTATGTGGATTTTGCCGCTGGATCAAAGACCGCCTCTATCGCCATCAATCCGCAATTGGATGGATCACTGGAAGGAGGGGAGTCGGTGTTGCTGACGCTGACGGGAGGCATGGCCGGAAATTCCACACCACTGGAAATCGACCAGAACAAGAAAATGGCAGCCGTGATCATCAACAACACGACCGCACCTTCCGGCACGGGGCTGCTTGCCCGCTACTATGACTATGCCAGCAGCACCTACGAGCATGCCGCGAACTTTGGCGATTACGGGACCTACTCCTTCACTCGCGGATCACCCACAACCACGGGAACCATTGTTGTGACACCCACCCTTGGTGACGTCGCGGCACAACTGGCGGCCATCACGGTCGGGCAGCAGGTGAAGCTGACCTTCAATGGTGGAAACCTCAACACGGGCGCCTTTAATCACCAGCTCTACACTGTCACGGCCAAGACGGGGACGAACTTCACGTGCTCCATCACCTCTTCCTCGACTCTGCCTTCCAACAGCAGCAGCAGTCTCTACTTCAGTCTGGGCGCGGCGCACCCGGCGTGGGTCGAGCGAATCGATCCGACCGTGGATTTTGAGTGGATGGGGGGCACACCGAACGGCAACAGCATCTCGCCTGAGAACCATCCGGACAACTGGTCTTCGGTATGGGAGGGGTATTTGCACCCGACGACAGCCGGAGGTTACCGTTTCCAGCTGGATGCGGATGACAAGGCCCGCGTGCTTGTGGATTTGGACAGGAACGGAACCTTTGATTTGCCGGGCGAGCAGGTGCTGGAGCACGGATGGGATGATGCCAGCACGGGGACTCCGGAGGATGGCGTCCCTGATGATGAAACGGTTGGTGTTTTCAAAATCAGTTCTTCGTATGATCTCGTGGTGCCCGGTGATTCGTCTCAGCGTTACCGGATTCGCGTTGAGCAGGTGGAAACGACCGGCGAAGCCCGCTGCCGACTCCAGTGGAGCCGAAACAACGGCACGTTTGCCAACATTCCGCAGGCCAACGTGTACTCTCACGTCGCGTTGATGAACTCAAACTACAACTACACGCGGACGGTGAGCACTCCCGGAGCGATGGAGGGCACGATTGTGGTCACCCTCAATGGGCACGGCTTGGCCGTGGACGATGCGGTGGATCTGGCCTTCTCATCAGGTAACCTGTTCACTCCTGCGAACGGTAACTTCCATGGGAGTTACACGGTGACTGTGGTCAACAGCGCCAATGCCTTCACCGTGAATATTACTGCTCCAACATTGCCGTCCAGCAATACGGGTGCAGGCTATGTGGTGAATCGTCCGGTGAACTCCAATCCGGTCAACGCGTGGTTCAATCGTGTGTGGCAGAACACCTCCTTCACCGGAGCACCCGGACGCGTGGGCACCAACAACAACGGCACCAATGACAGCAACAACGGACTCTACGGCACCGGCACGCCCGATGAGGCGTTGATAGATCCGGATAATTTTGTCGCGCGTTGGACGGGGCAGGTGCAGCCGCAGTTCACCGAAGATTACACCTTCAGCGTCATCGCTGACGACACGTGCAAACTGAAGATCAATGGAGTGCCCCAGGAGATGAAGGTGCTGCCTTCCGCCAACTCCGGCGGCAGCACCTACCACTATGACGCTGCTTCCGGCGACACCGTCGTCAACTTTTCCAACTCCTCACTGCAGTTCGGCAGCGTCGTGGTCGGAGAGACGTTGCGCCTGGATCCGTCGAACGGCAACCTGAGGCTTGGCACCAACAGCAGTTATGTCTATGACAGCGACACGGGTGACCTGGTGGTCGATTACTCCAATCTGACCAATGTGACGCCCGGTAGCTTTACCTCTGGTCAGGTGGTTGAGGTGGATCCCACCAGCGGCCCGGTCAGCTTGGGACAACTGCCGTATCAAATCACCGAGTCCACCTCCTCGACCTTCACTGTTAACATTGGGGCAGGCGCCTTTGATTCCGGCACAGGCAGCATCAATGTCAGTGACAATACGGACCGTCAGGTGACTGCGGTTTATCCGTCAGGCACAGGGTCATACAGCCACAATCAGGCCAGCGGAGACACCGTGGTGGACTATTCCGCCTTGGGACTGCCTGACAACACCTTCCAGACAGGCCAGAACATTCTGCTGGATCCCACAAGTGGAAACCTCAGCAGTCAGACTTTTACATACAAAAGCATTTCCGCACATACTCCCACATCGTTCACTGTGAGCTATGGTACGGCTATCTCTACCGGCACTGGAAGCATTCTTCTTGTCGGTACGGAGGCAGCGGGGTCTATACCGCAAGGCAAGACGGCTGCCTTCAAGTTTAACCTGGCGGCCGGCCGGCATGCAGATGGCAGCACTGGCAACATGAACTTCAACTTTGTCGGCAAGCCGCTGAAAGACTGGTTTTCCAACGGCACTGAACGGTTTGTCCGCCTGCCCATGATCGGCGGTTCACGATATGACATTGAGCTGGAGTATCGCGAGGGCTCGGGCTTCTCCCGTTGCCGTTTGTATTGGTTCAGCCCCAGCCAGCCCAAACAGATCATTCCTTCGTCGCGACTGTATCCTTCAAATGACCCGATGATCGCGCCTGCGGCTCCTGCTTCTCTCAACAGTCTTACAGAGGCGACCGCGCTTGTGGGAGGGGTTTTCAGCCACGTGATCGACGGAACGAATGGTGCCACGGTCAGTCTGACCGGGTTGCCGGACTGGCTGACCTATGCGGATGGCGTGATCAGTGGCACGCCGCCAGGAGGCGCAGCCGGAAATTATCAGATCCTCATCACCCTGACCAATGCAGCGGGGACAAGTGAATCCCTCATCAATCTGCATGTGGAAGACACCGGCGGCGGTCTGGTGCGCGAATACTGGACAGGCATTGCTGGGTCGAACGTGAGTGACATTCCGACAGACAGCGCACCGGCGGGTACTGACAACCTCGTATCTTTGGAGGCTCCAAGCGATTTCGCTGACGACTATGGCGCGCGTATTCGCGGTTACATCACGGCTCCTGAAACAGGAAACTACTACTTCTGGATAGCCGCCAGCAATGCCGCCGAGTTGTGGATCTCCAACAACGACGATCCGATCAACGCCTTCAAACGGGCGGCGGTGGTGGCTGGCAGTGCCACTCCACGTTCGTGGGCGGTGGAGCCCGGGCAAAAGTCTCCTTGGTTGTCGCTCAAGCAAGGCCAGCGTTACTACATCGAAATTCTGCACAAGGCTGGAACGGGTGCCGGTGATAACCTGGCTGTCGGATGGTCTCGCCCTGGGCAGGATGGAACCGCACCTGTGGAGATTGTACCCGGCTACGTTCTTTCCGAATACGTGCCGCCGGCGCCGGGTTCGACACCCGGCACGCTCTACGTGGCGACCATGCTTTCGCAAAGCGGAGCCGATACAAACGGTGTTGGAACGGCCACATTGAGGCTCAGCGAGGACGAGACTGTCGCCTATGTGACCTTCACCTACAGCGGGTTGAGCGGCCCCCTGACCGACTGGCACGTCCATGCGGATCCTTATCTGACGCATCCATCGGCGATCATTTACGACGGTACGGAGCCGCTGCCGGGCGACGGACCCCAGCCGGACGGCAGTCACAAATGGAACATTCAGGCTGCGGGCACGCTTTCCACCGCGGAGATCGTGGAACTGATCAAGCAGGGCAAAGCCTACATCAACCTGCACACTGCCTTGTATCCTGCGGGTGAGATTCGCGGCAACTTCACGCTGGCAAACGGCTCCCGCACATTCACGCCGCCGCCGCCTCCGCCTGCCTGGACGGACGATCACACCGATCCCGCGGCAGCCGCACGGTTCCTCACTCAGGCCACTTTTGGTCCCAACAAGGCGGACATACAGGCGCTGCAGGGAATGGCCAGCTATGAGGCCTGGATTGATGACCAGTTCACCAAGCCGGCGACAGAGCACCTGCCTGAAGTCATTCGCACCGAACAGGCCAGCGCGCAGGGCGGCGCCTATGTGGAGACGCTCTCCTTCAATTCGTGGTGGCGCAATTCCATCACTGGCGAGGACCAGCTGCGGCAGCGCATTGCCTTTGCGCTCAGTGAAATCCACGTCGTTTCAGCCCAGGGTCCCCTGGACAATAACGCCCTCTCACTTTCCTACTTTTACGACGTGCTGCTCGGCAATGCGTTTGGCAACTTCCGCGAGATTCTGGAGTCCACCACGCTGACACCGACGATGGGCCGCTATCTGGACATGCTCCGCAATGACAAGCCGGATCTGACCGTTGGGCGCATCCCGAATGAGAACTACGCCCGTGAGATCAAGCAGCTCTTTTCCATCGGGCTCTACCGCATGTGGCCAGACGGAACACTGATGCTCAGCGAGGACAACACTCCGATCGACACCTACACCCAGCAGGAAATCATCGGATTCGCCCATGTCTTCACCGGCTGGGACTACGGTTATGACGGGCCGTTCCGCACGTCCATCGGCGCTCCATCGAACTGGACCCGCCAGATGCGGGAGGTGCCCGCGCGTCACTTCACCGGTCAAAAGCTTCTGCTCAACAATGAAGTGCTGCCCGGTTTGCCCAGCGTGGGCGGTCAGCCACTGGATCCGTATGTCACCCACATCTCCGCCCAATACGGAGATGCGACTTATCAGGCATTGCCTGGCCAGGAACTCGAAATTTCCCATGATCAGTTGTTCAATCATCCGAACGTGGGTCCGTTCATTTGCCGCCAACTCATCCAGAGACTCGTGACCAGTCATCCTTCGCGCGACTATCTCTACAGGGTCGTTCAGAAGTTCAATGACAACGGCTCCGGTGTTCGTGGCGATATGAGAGCGGTGATCAAGGCCATCCTGCTCGACTACGAGGCCCGCCACCCTGACATGATCTCGAAACCTGCCTACGGTAAACAGCGCGAGCCTGTCATGCGGGTGGCCGCTGCGGCGCGTGCTTTCCGGAAGGACGGTTGGACCGGCACCTACTCACAGAACGGAACCCGAACCATCACCATCACGACATCCTCCGCGCACGGATTTTCGGGAACGAGCAATCAGTTCCTCGACTTCTCCTCCGGAAGCCCGCCGCCATGGATCGGCACATATTCGACCACGCGCAGCAACAACACGACCCTGACGGTGTCGGCATTCGGTTGGACAACGGGCACCTACAGCATTCCCGCCAATTCCAGCACCTGCACGGTGACGATGACCAACCACTGGCTCGGGGCAGGCAACCAGTTCTTCATGGACTTCACTTCCGGCACCGCCAACGGTGCCGCCATTGACAGTCAGGTTTACTCCGTTGCGACGGTGCCGAATGCCACCAACAGCGGCAATAACGGCAGTTCATTCACCTTCACGGTCGGTGATACCTCGACATCGGTTCGCAGTGGAAACTGCATGATTCCGCGATTCAATCCCGGCAGCTACACCAGCGCGTCATCCGGTATGTCCGCACCCAACGATCGTCGCGTGACGATGGATACAAACTGGAACCATGAGCTCAATGTGGGCGATCAGGTGCAGTTGAACTTCTACGGCGGCAACCCGCAACCGGTGGACATGGTGGTGACCGTTGACAGTGTCGTCGATTTGAACACCTGGACATTTCTTGCCCCCTCAAGCGGCACCAATCTGGGAACCAACCAGGGCAACAACAGCGTCTATCAGTTCCCGCTCAAGTCACTTCCGCTGGTCCGAAATGGCGATGTTAGTTCGAGGCCGAGCACCTTCTCCATGAACAACACGACGCTCGATCTCGAGCAGTCGCCCCTGAATTCCCCCACTGTGTTCAATTTCTATCTCCCGGACTACAAGTTCCCGGGGGCTCTCGCCTCCCAGGGGGTCACCACGCCGGAGTTTCAGGAAACGGCCGAAACCACCGTGATCCGGCAGGCCAACTACATCTACAACGGCATCTTTGCCAGCGGGTTGGACTCCATCAGCAGCTTCAACAACGGCAACGGTGCGCTGGTCATGAAGTTTACGGATTGGATGACCGGAGCCGCCACCAACAACGTTCTGGGGAATCCTGCCAGCACTACGGTTCCGTGGACTCACAATCAGAATCTCGACAGCCTCATCGAGCAGTTCAACACCCTGCTGATGTCCGGTCAGATGTCGGCGCAGGCGAAGCAGGTCATCAAATACTTCCTGGCGACCCCCATTGAATCCATTTCCGTTGGCAGTCCCTGTACCGTGACAACGGCAGTTCCGCACAACCTCAACACGGGCGACACTGTCTGTATCAGCGGCGTGACCGACGGCTCCTTCTCGTCGGGTTTAAACAGCACCACGACAACACGGACCATTACGGTGGACAGCCCGACCACCTTCCGTCTCAACGGGACCAATTCGGTGAACTGCACGATCGCGCCGACAGCGACCGGACTTACCAACGCCCATGTGTCTGTCATCACTTACAATCAAGGGGCCTCATCGCCTTCCAATACGAACCGCAGGGACCGCATTCGCGGCATCCTGCATCTGATCCTCACCAGTCCCGACTTCACCATTCAGCGCTGATCCAGATGAACACCTTCCAAGCGCCCCAAATCATCAACACCCGCCGTCGCTTCCTGCGCAACTCCGCTTATACGGCGTTGGGAGCCACAGCCATCGGCAGCACTCTGCGCGACCTGAATCTTGTCAGCTCCGTCATGGCAGCCGACACCTTTACGGACTACAAGGCGCTGGTGTGCCTTTTCCTCTCCGGCGGCAACGATGCCAACAACTGGATTGTGCCCACGGACACGGAGTCATTCGACGAATACACGTCCATTCGTGGAAATCTGGCCCTGCCGCTTTCGTCCCTTCACACCTTGCGCACTGGGTCGAGCGGTTCGGATCCGGCTTACGCGGACGCGGACGGGCACACGCTCGGCTTCCATCCCTCCTGCCAGGAATTGCAGACCCTCTTTGGAGAGGGGAAGCTGAGCACCATTTTCAATGTCGGCACCCTCGTGCGTCCCACCACGCGCGCGCAGTACACATCCAACCCGCTTTTTTACCGGCCGCCCCAAATCTTCTCCCACAGTGATCAGGTCACGCAGTGGCAGACTTCCATTCCCGACCAGCCTCCGATCACAGGCTGGGGGGGGCGCATTGCGGACATTCTCAACAGTCAGGCCAATCCGGACGGGAAGATATCGATGTCCGTGTCCCTCAACGGCAACAACACCTTCGAAATTGGCAATCTCATTGCGCAGTATCATGTCTCCACTTCGGGTGCTGTCGTTCTCGGCGGTGGCAGTCTCATGACCGGTTCTGGTACTCGCGTGCAGGCCATGCGGGACATCATGAACCTCTCCCACCCAAGCCTGCAACGAAGGGCCTATCGGGATGTCCTCAGCAATGCGATCGTCACCGGCGATCTTCTGAATACCAGCATCGCATCCACCGCCGAGCCCCCCTGGACTTGGACCACGCCGTTTCCAGCCACCAGTCTCGGCAATCAGATGAAAATGATCGCCCGTCTTATCCAGGCGCGCGGACCTGCCGGCTTCAACATGAACCGACAGATCTTTTTCTGCTCGGTCGGCGGGTATGACACCCACACCTCCCAGGTGCAGCTCACACCTACCAATGATACCACCATTGGAACGCATGCGAACCTGCTCAACGATGTGAGCGAATGCATGTTTGCCTTCCAGCGTGCCATGGAGCAGCTCAGTGTGTCTGACAGCGTGACCACTTTCACCGCGAGTGATTTTAGCCGCACCTTTCCCACCAACAGCCAGGGCAGCGATCACGGCTGGGGCTCACACCACATGATTATGGGGGGAGCTGTCAGAGGCGGCCAAACCTATGGCCGTTTGCCTGTCTTCGCCATCAACGGACCCGATGACACCAGCACCGGTCGCTGGATTCCCACCACCGCAGTGGACCAGTTTTCAGCCACGCTGGCGAAGTGGTTTGGTGTCTCGAGCACAGACATGCCGGCCATTTTCCCGAATCTGTCCCGCTTTGCCACGGACGACCTTGGTTTCATGCTCTGATCTCACGTGAAGCAGCGTTACCTCATTTTGGTCGTGACTTTGGCGTTGGGAGTTTCTGTTTGGTTCCTGCTGCGGATAAAGGAAGCGCCAGCGCTGTCAGAGCCGGCAAAGTCTGGGGTGGTCTCGCGTCCTGAGCCAGTTGCGCCCGTCGTTGAACCAATTGCTTCCAGCCCGGCGCCCAAGATGCAGAATCCCGTTTCGGAGCAGCCCCGATCCATAAAGTCTCCAGCACCGCGCCCATCCCCGCCGTTGCATCCCCTGCAGGATACTCCCGCACGATTGGAGGCCGAGTCGGTGGCCCGCAATCTTCGTCATTTTGGCCAGCGTTTTGGCGGCAATCCTGTGGGCACCAACGCCGAGATCGTCAAGGTCCTCAACGGAGGCAATCCGCAGGGGGTCCGCTATCTGCCGCAGGAAGCTCTGCGTCTCAACGCCCAAGGCGAGTTGCTCGATCACTTCGGCACGCCGTATTTTTTTCATCAAATGTCCGCCACGGAGATGGAGGTTCGTTCTGCCGGTGAGGATCGGCTGTTGTGGACGGCGGATGACATCGTCGTCAAGTGATCGAAATGCGTGCCTTGCTTCTGTGGTTCTGTCCGTTGGTTTTGTCCGGCCTCGCTGGGAGTGGTTTTGCTGATCTGCCGGTTTCACCCCAGGTGTTGGATCCCCAAACACCTGCGGAGGCCTGGAACGTCATTCGACTGGCAACGGCGAACGTTTCGCGGCTTCTCAAGGAGGAGCGTGTCACCGAAGTGCCCCAGCAGATCTCCCTGTGCAGCCCGGCCCTGCGACTGCTGGCTCGCACAGGTTCGAACGACAAGGAGCGTCGAATCATTGCGGAACACTCCGTGTCCGCCTTTCGTCTGATCAACGACATCGCAAGAGACGGGCTGACCGGACTGCAGCCCGGTGTGGAGGTGGCCTTCACCCGATTCCAAGCCGAACTCAAGGCACTCCGAGGAGCCTTTGTTCCGGGGGACACCGCGGCGGAGATTTACGTCTGCCCTGTGCATGCCGAGATGCTGTCCGCACATGCTGATACGCCCTGCCGGTTCTGCAGCGGACGGCTTCGCATCCGCCGCATTCCCTACACGGACTTGCAGGCTGTACCCGAGGAACCACAGGTCGTTGCCGGCCTCTCTGGCGATCCAATGGTGTCTGCTGGCAAGAATTGCACGTTGAACGTTCAATTCAGTTTGCCTAACGGGAGCCCACGGCCTGTCGGCAGTTTTGTGCGGCTGCATGGTGAGCCGGTTCGTCTGTTGATCGTCGATCAGGCCCTTGGAGAATTCCATGTCACGACTCCTGTGCCCGCGGGTGCGGATGCCCCAGGGCGGTGGGTGAGTTCGTTCATTCCAAGAGGAACGGGCCCGTATCGAATCTGGGCGGAAGTGGCTCCGGAAGAGACGGCCATACCCGAGTATCCCTTTGTTGATTTAGGCGGTGAGTTTAAGGAGGTGGACCGTTCCAGGAGAGACTTCATCGAAACACTCGACGCCACGGTCAGCGGTCTGCGCTTCCAGTTAAGTTTCGGAAGTGGTAATGGGGGAGCCCCCGTGTCCCGGCAGGTTGGCATGATGCGTTTGCACGTCTCAGACGCTCTGAATCAACCTGTGAAGCGCCTTGAGCCCTTCATGCGTGCTTTTGCCCACCTCACAGGCATTTATGACGACGGGAAGACAGTGATTCGCCTGCATCCTTCCGGCGGTGACATCCTGCGCGATGATTTGCGCGGAGGCCCCTGGCTGGCTTTCAAAATCTACCCTCCGCGCGCAGGTTTCATCCGCTTCTTTTGCCAGGTGAAAGTCGACGGCCGCATCGTCACAGCTCCTCTGGGTTTTCAGGTGCCGAGGTGAGGCTTAACACTGGATTTGAGGGCAGGGGAGTCTTCGACTTCAAGGCCGGATCACCTTGAGCCGAACAAAGAGACGTTTGTTGAGTCCAGAGGGCAAAGTCAGGCGTACGGTAACCAGATTGACCGAATCGATCAGAGTGTCCTCGGAGACGATGTCTCCGCCGTTTTCTCCGGAGACGTATTCACCGTTGGTGCTGCTGGCGATGGTGGTCCACATCGAAAGGTCTTCGCTGACCTCCAGCAGGTAAATGAGATCGGATGCGATGGTGTCACGGCGGAAGGTGGCGGTGAAATCCGTGGCATCATCGGCGGCAGGAGCGGTCGTCGCGCCGAAGTCTGTCGTGAGTTCCTTGCTCAAAGGGTTGAGACCGAAGGCGTATTCGATTTGATTTTTGATCCCATCCTCGTCGTCATCGCCATTGGGATCGACGAACTGGCCGGTGAGATTACCGGGATAGTAGGTGGCGAGCCAGTTTTCAAATGGCGTTGGTGGAGACTCGTATTCGTAAGTGACGGTCAACGTGGGGATCAGGGTGCCCTGTTGTCTGCTGTCGAAACGACAGGCGGTTCCATCGACCAATTCATCTCCTTTGAGCAGCCAGCCTGCATTGTTTGCGGGATTCGCCACCCAACTCTGTACATCACTCAGCACTTCAGCATTTGGTCCCCAAGTGACCACGGAAGGAATCGTGGGAGTTGCCCCAAGTGTGGCGGTGGCTGAAGCGGTTGGCTGAAACGAACCCCCTGCGGTGCTCCAGAGAGTTGTGTCGAAAAAGCGGTAAGTCCATGTGGCATCAGGGGCGATCGCCGTCGTTCCACTGCCGCCGCTTCCATTGAAGGAGGTTCCCTCACCCCATGTCTCATTCAACCGGTGTAGCGCCAAGGTGGTGCCTCCGGCGCTCGGCCCGATCTTGTTCAGGTTCATTTTGAGCTGTGCCGAGGTCACGGCGGCGGTGGTGGGTATGGCCGATGCATTGAACTTCACTAGGGCACGGCGCAGATCGGAGGAGCCGGACACAGGGCCCGTGCGCCCGGCGTAAAGGTAGCCCCGCCCGTCACTGAGCATACCGTTCTCCGAAAACATTGTGTTGTCCTGGGTGGCGGTCAGATTCGCCGTAGCCGATTCTGCCGGAACGATTTTGTAAACGCTTCCAGCCGGCAGCCCCCCGTCAAGAGTCAGCACACCGGCGTTTGTTTTCATTCCGACATAGAGTTCGCCGCTCTCGTCTTCGCCGAAACAGAGAAGTCGCCTGCCCACCACGGGATTGGCGAGGTTAAGCAGGGGTAATGCTTCTGTGAGCGTGAAGACTCCACTGTCTGGCGCGGTTTCCTCCAGTCCCATCAACCGTCCGTCTGAAGCCCCGGATGTGGCGCCGTAGTCGCCGAAGACATATTTTCCCTGCAATGCCGGAATGGCCGTGCCGCGGTAGACATAGCCGCCGGTGATCGAAAGACCGAGTTGAGGCAGCACTGGGCTCGTGACGACACCCGTGTGCGCATACATTGCGATGGGCGCGATCTTGGTCACACCCGGTTCGGGGTCTGGCATCGGGGAACTGGCGGCACCCGATGAGAAGACCGGATTCTCGAAGCCTTCGAGATAGCGCCAGCCATAGTTGCCTCCCGAGACAATCAGATTGACCTCCTCGATGCGACCCTGTCCCACATCGCCGCAGAACAAGCGGTTCGTGCCGCCCGCACGCTTGTCGAATGAGAAGCGCCACGGATTGCGCAGGCCGTAGGCGTAGATTTCCTCCTTCACCCCGCCTCCCGCGCCGAAGAATGGATTGGTTGCCGGAATGCTGTAAGTCAGCGGTCCCGCACCATCCGGGTCGAGAGGGTCGATGCGCAGGATTTTGCCGAGCAGGCGGGTCTTGTCCTGGCTGTTGCCCAGATAATTTGTGTTGGTGTCTCCGCTTCCAAACGAATGACCGTTAGCGTTGTCATTCGCGCCACCGCCATCCCCTGTGCCGATGTACAGATAGCCGTCCGGACCAAATTCAAGCTGGCCGCCGTTGTGATTGGGTTGCGGTTGTGTGAAAGCCAGCACGCGTCGCTCTGATGCCAAATCAGCCACATTTGGATTTGCTGCCGAGACTTGATACTCGGCGATGACCGTCACACAGTTCACAGGGTCTCCTGCCATTGGCGGCGCGGGATCCGATGCTGCCTCGTAAGCCTTCACGTAGTTCACGTAAAACTTCCTGTAACCAGGCGATTCGGGATCAGAAAAGCCCGGATGAAAGGCGAGCCCCAGCAATCCACGCTCGTTATAGATGCCGGCAACATTGATAACAGGACCGGGACCATTGTCAGGCGCCGCGTTGGACGGGTTGGCGATGTTCAGGAACGGCGTGGGAATCATCATGCCGCCCTGGATGATGTAGATCTTGCCGGGTTGGTCGCAGACGAAGACTCGCCCACTGCCGTCGTTCGCGCTGACGATGTTTGTCGGCGAGTGGATTTGTCCCAGCACGATGGGCTTCAGAACCAGCGTGGGAAATGCGCCGTACACAGACATCATTCCCGCGCAGAGAAAGCCGAGGGCGGCACCGTAAAGTGAGAAACGCAAGGCTGGTCGGCGCATTGAAAGTCAGCACTTTATCAGCCGGTGCCGCGTCTTGTCGATGCAAAACCAAGCATATGGCATGTTATGGAAGGCCTTACTCTGCAGCCTTCTCGAAATGCCGGTCTGTCAGCGTCTTTAGAAACGCGATGACCGATTTCTTTTCCTCGGCGGTGAGATGCAGTCCACCTTCCGGATGTTTGGCAAGGTTTGGATCGAGCGTGTCGGTCCGTTGCACACCTTCGCTGTAGTGGTCGAGGACCTGCTCGAGAGTCTGAAAGCGCCCATCGTGCATGTAGGGCGCAGTGACGGCGATGTTGCGCAGGCTGGGCGTGGCGAAGGCGCCGCGATCAAGCACGGAACCGGTGACACGATGCCGTCCGGTGTCAGCGGGATCGATCGGGAGGCCGTTGTTGCGGAACTGATGGTCGGTGAACAGAGCGCCACCGTGGCAGTGGAAGCAGTCCGCGCCCATGCTGCCCATGCGCGGCTCGCGCTCCATCATGAAGAGTTCAAAGCCGCGCTGCTCCTCGGCGCTGAGTTTCTCTTTCCCGCTCATGGCGCGATCGAATTTCGAATCGTGGGAGGTGAGGGTGAGGAGATAGCTTTCGATGGCGAGCCCGATGCGTTCCGATGTCACCAGAGGTGTGCCGAACGCTTCCTTGAATCCGGAGGCGTGCGTCTTTTGCAGCTTGGAGACGACATTCGGCAAAGTCTCATCCATCTCCACAGGATCCTGGATCGGGATCAACGCCTGCGCGCGGAGTGATGAGACACGACCATCCCAAAAGAAGTTCGTCTTCCATGCCAGGTTGAATAAGGGCATGCCTTGTCGCCTTCCGGCGCGGTCATCAACACCTAGGCTGAAACGTCTTGGGTCGGCAAAGGCTGTCTGGCTTGGATGACAGGAGGCGCAGGACAGGGAGCCGTCGCGCGAGAGGGCCGGATCGTTGAAAAGCTGCTTTCCTAGGGCGATGCGCTCCGGAGTGAGCGGATTATCGGTAGGCAGTGTTGGCTGTGGAAAGGAGGGACCAATTGGAATCGCAATGGGAGCGGAGGGCTTCCGGATGGGCGGAGGGGTGATCGTTGTTTCGCGGTTTGCAGGCCCGATGCGAAACGCTCCCGGCAGATTGGCGACGATGGCTGCGGCTAGCGGATCGCCGGTGTGCGAGTGGGTGGAGACGCCGTCTTTGGCCAAGGAGATTGGCTTCACGCCATCGAGTAGAACGGTGAGTTCGAAGTCGATGTTGACCGACAGGTCGGAGGTGAGATCCAAGTCTCCGTCCAGTGTGATCGCAGTGCGGTTGTTATCTCGAGCGAGGTGGTAGGAGAACCCGCCGGGCTTGCCATCAGACGAACGCCAGGCGCCTTCAAACGCTAGAAAAATGTAACCGCCCTGCCAGCTCCAATGCAGGCCATTGAGGTTGGGGTTAAGCGGATGTCCGGCCGCGTAGCTGGCAGGATCTGCCGAATTGGTCTTGGCATCCAGGCCAACGTGAAAGCGCAGTGCCGTGTAGCGGGCAGGAGGCACGTTGGTGAGTTTGAATTCGCCGCGCTTTGTTGCCGCGTCCATCCATTCCGCCTCGTTCGAAAGCTGAAGCCACGATCCATCGTCCCGTCGCAGGGCGAAGCCACTCACAACCAGCTCGCGCGTGTGATGGAATAGGGTGTCGCCTGCTCGTGCGGAAATTGGATGTGGCCTTTCTTAGCGGTTCGCCACCTGCCAGATGCCTCTACGATGCCATGGAGGTGGCCGCCTGCGGCGCAGGCCGCAAACAACCAGAGGCAAGTGTGCAGGATTATCATCACACTCCTGGCCGGATGGAGTTCCGGGCCAAGGATGTGATCTATGACGTCGGCGGCGTGTAGGTGAAGCGGAAAAACGCGGCCCCTCCCGTCATTGGCACGATGTGCTGCAGCAGCCCACCGGCATCCGCAGTGACGGCGGTCACGTTGCTCCACATGCCTGCGGGAGAAGGAGCGGACTCAAGCTGGTAGGAAAGTCCCGTGCACCCCTTGCACCCTGTGTGGCGGTGCCATCTCCATTGCATGGAAATGGCGGAGGAAGATGATGACTGTCTAAGCTCTCCAGCGCCATTGAAGGGATTTGACCATTTCTCATCCGTAGACAGCGCTCCCCGTCAGGGTGAAAATGATTAACGATATCTGCTGCGCTGCTGTGGATTGAGATTGAGCGTTTGCACGTTGCCGCCGGGCTGCCGCAGGCGGTTGTCCAAAGCTGGTGTTGTCTCCCGGGAATGGCCGCGTAGCGCGGTTGATGACTGGCCGATGCTGGTGAAGCTGCCGTCGTGCATCAGCCCGCCATTGAGGGTGCCTCCGGGATTTCGAGACCGCTGGGCGCGCGGGTGTTGGTCAGGTCGGTGCCACCGCCGAGGGATGCGATGACACCGTTGTTGCGGCTGTTTGGATCAATGTCGAATTCCGGCGGACGGTGGCAGCCCGCACAACCGGCTCCCCCCAGATTGGGCGGATTGAGGAAGAGCTGCTTGCCGTTGTTTTCCTGCGCCGTGAAGTTGGGAAATGCCACGTTGTCCGCATTGACCGGCTCACGCCGATGGTCGTAGCGCGAGTCAAACGACTGGATGCTGAACGAACTGGGCCAGCGCACTCTGACGCGAGCCTCAGTGATGGTCGGTTCTCCGAACATCAGGGCGAAGAGTACACGATACTCCTCAATGGCTGAGAGTTTGGTGATGAGATCGCTGAAGGCGGGGTCGCCATCCGTGCCGCTGAATCCCATTTCCACATGGTCCTGGATCGGGCGCGTCGTTTGGTCTTCGAGAGTGGTGGCTCGTTCATCCCAGAAAAAGCGGACCTCGGTGGCGAAGCGTGAGTTGATCAGCCGCATCGCGTGGCGGCCGGTTGTGCCGTTGACCCCGCTGCTGGCGGTGGCCAGATCGCTGAATCCGTGCGCCTGCTGGTGGCATGACGAGCAGGAGATCGTGTCATTGCGGGAAAGTCGCTTGTCGTAAAACAGCACGCGTCCCAGAGCCGCGCCGGCATCGGTGATGGTGTTGCCCGCGGTTGTGTTGTCCCCGCTGATGGTGTGCACAGGGCCATCGCATATAGTTGGGCAGGTGGTGAGATCGAGAATCCCCAGTTGCGCCGCCAGTTCGGCGGTCATCATCAAAGTCAGGACAGCAAGAAGACTTGGCAGCCAGCAGGTGGTGCTGCCGGGGCGAAAGTGGTGTGGAGTCATGGATTTTGAGAAAGGAGGGCAGGGGAAGTCCTGCTCATTTCCATTCAATAGCCCGCCCGGTTTAACAAAGCCCCCGTTCATAAATAAATCCTCGTTTATCCTCAGGCTGAATTCACACGAGATCGTCAGTGGCAAAAAGCTTGTGCGTGAAGGTGACACGGCTGTATCATTCCGGTGCTTGACCTACGCGATTGGATCGTCTTCGTGTTCCTTCCGCATCCTTCCTTTCATGATCAACCTATTTCAGTCCAGCGCCCGTGCCTCCGGTGTCGATGACGCGGATGTCCAGGCAGCTTACGACACGGCGAACGCAGGCGGCATCTCCCCCGTGCAAGCCCTGGGTGGAGAGCGGTGCCGTGGGATGAGCGCGTATTCACGCGGCATCTGGCGGAGGGGCTCGGGCAGGACATGGCTGGAGACGCCTCGGCCAGAGGAGGATGACACCGCCGAGTTGAAGCGCATGATCCCGCGAGGTTTGCCGTGCGGCATCAGGTGTTTCCCGTGGGATTTGAGCAGGACCAGGAACCTGATGCCACGCGCCGCCTCGTGTTGGCCTGCCATGATCCCTGCGATTTGATGGCACGGCAGGCCGTCGCCCGTCAATCCTCCTTGCCCGTGCGCTGGTGTCTCACGCCGCGCGTGGAGCTGCTCAATGCGGTGCAGCAGCTCTACGGCGTGGGCGCAGACACCTTTGACGCACTCATCGCCGCCGGTGGCGGTGGCACGGATGACCTGCACCTGCGTGACGAGGCGAACGCGTGATCGATGGAGAGGACGAGGAAGCCTCGGTGGTGAAGTTCGTGAATCAGATCATCATCCGCGAGGCCCTGGCGCAGAAGGCCACGGACATTCATGTGGACAGCCGACAGCCTGGCATCCGCTACCGCATCGATGGCTTTTACGAGGTGCCGGTGCCGGAGAACATCAAGCAACTGCAGGCTTCGGTGACGCCCGCATCAAGTGATGAGCAAATTGGACATCGCCGAGAAGCGCCTGCCGCAGGATGGCCGCATTCATCTGAAGGCCGATGGGCATTCCATCGATGTGCGCGTCGCCTGCATTCCAAGCGTTGAGGGAGAGTCGATCAGCCTTCGTCTCCTTGGGCAGGAGCGTTTTACGCTGGACCCGGCTGGGCTCAACGCGGCGCATCGCAAGACGATCGAAACGCTGCTGGAAAAGCCCAATGGCATCGTGCTCGTGACAGGCCCCACCGGTTCGGGAAGTCGACGACGCTTTACACCTTCCTCTCACAGCTCAACAGCGTGCACCGCCGCATCGTCACCATCGAGGATCCGGTGGAGAATAAGTTGCCGGGGGTCGTTCAGATCGCGGTGAAGCCGGAGATCGGCCTCACTTTCGCAAGCGGTCTGCGCAGCATTCTCCTGGTATATCCGAACGTGGTCATGGTTGGTGAGATTCGTGATCTGGAGACGGCGGAGATCGCCGTGCGCGCGTCTTTTTGACTGGGCACTTGGTCTTTCGACCCTGCACACCAACGACGCCGGCAGGGATCACCCGACTCATCGAAATGGGTCAAGCCCTTCCTTGTCAGTTCCTCAGTGCGAGCCTTTCTCGCCCAGCGCCTGGTCCGCGTGCTATGCGAGTCCTGCAAGAAGCCGGTGAAATACAAGCGCGAGGACTTGGCCAAAATAGGCTTTCCCGAAGTAAAGGACCGTCAGGTGTGGCGTGCCACGCCGGGTGGCTGCCAGCAGTGCCGCGGAACCGGCTACGCTGGCCGAGTGGCGCTTTATGAAATCGCGCTGATGACGCCCGCCATGCAGTCTCTTGTCTCCGCAGAAGGCTTCGGAGGCGGACTTGCAGGCGCAGGCGCGGAGGGACGGATTCGTGCCGATGCGCGAGTATGGACTGCAAAAAGTGTTCGAAGGCATCACGACCCTCGAAGAAGTCGCCCGCGTCACCAGTGAGGAACTAGCCTGATGCCCGCGTTCGCCTTCCAGGCTCTGTCCACCGACGGCTCGGTTAAAAGCGGCTCGATCGAGGCTGCCGACCGGGGGGATGCCATCCGTTTGCTCGCCCGCAGGGGGTTGCAGGCGCGGTCCATCAAGGCGGAGGGAGCCGAGCAGGAGAAGAAAGCGGTGTCGCAGGAGGAGACCGAGCTGCGCCTCAAAAAGACGGAAGCATCGGCTTCACGGACATAAAACCTCCTGGCTTCCGGCTTGCAGGTCGAGCAGGCGCTTCAGGCGATGGAGAATCGCAGCGCCTCTAAAATCCATCTCTTGGCGAAGAGGCGCGAAAATCGGGTGCGCGACGGCGTGCCTCTCTCTGCAGCTCTGAGGCAGACGTCGCCTTCCTTTGACGAACTTTACTGCAACATGATCGCCGCCGGCGAAAACAGCGGGGCACTGGATGAGATCATGGATCGTCAGGCGCGGCACCTGCGGCTCATGGAGTCGGTACGCCAAGGTGACCGGTGCGCTGATCTATCCCGCATTTCTCATCACAACGGGAGGCACCTCTGGCGGTCATCATGGTCACCTACCTGCTACCGAAGCTGGCAAACCTGCTCACCGGCACGGGCAAGGAGCCGCCCTTCATGATCAAGGTCAGCCTGGGGCTGTCTGAGGTGATCAGGGGCTACTGGTGGGCCATTCTCATCTTTTGGCACTAATCTTCATGATCTCTTCGCCGTGCATAAGACGCCTGCGGTGCAGAGTGGCACAGGTTTCTCATCACCCTTTCCCGGGATTCGGGATGTTCCTGCGGGCGCGCTTGAACTTCAGTTTTTCGAGACGCTCGGCAGTCTGCTGCGCGGCGGAGTGCCATGCCCTCCCTTGAACTGGTCAGACGCGCCGTCACGAATCTCCATGTGAAGAAGGCCACACTGCGCCCAGGCGGAGTCGATGGCAGGAGGGCGCCGCTCTCAGCAGTGCCATGAGGAAAACCGGTGTGCTCCAGTCGCAGGCGATTGATGTCATTCGCATCGGTGAGGATACCGGCCATCTGGCCGAGGTGCTCGGCAAAGCAGCCGCGCGCATGGACACGCAACTCACTCGCGTCATTGACCGCGTCACCGCCCTCATTCAGCCTGTCATGCTCATGATCATGGCCGCACTTGTCGGCGGCCTGGTCTGGACGATGGTGAACATCGTCTTTTCCACTCTCAGCCAGCTCAACCGCTAACCCCCAGCCAATCCATGAAAAACCTTCGAACCGCAGCTCCGAGTCGCCATGCCTTCACCCTTCTCGAAATGATGGTCGTGCTGCTCATCATCGCACTCATCCTCGGCAGTGTGGCCGTCATGGTGCAGGGGATCGAGGGCAATGCCCAGCAGGTCACCACGGATGGGAAGATCAAGGCGCTGGAAACGGCGCTGACCTCCTACAAGATCGCCAACCTCACGTATCCGACGCAGGAGCAGGGGCTGGAGGCGCTGGTCAGCCGGCCGTCCTCAGAGCCGAAGCCAAGGCGCTGGAGCCCGCTCATGAAGCCGGACGGTCTGACCGATCCGTGGGGCCGCAAGATCATCTATCGCAACCCCGGGAAGCGCAATTCAGGTGGTTATGACGTCTTTTCCACGGGGCCTGACGGATTGGAGAACACCGATGACGACATCGGCAACTGGTAAGCGCCATGAAGAGAGCCTCCGCTGCGTTTACCCTGCTGGAGATGATCGTGGTGCTCGCCATCGCGGCGCTGATCATCGGCATCGGGGCGGCGGCGGTGGGCAGCATGGATGGCGAGCACGAGATGCGGCGCACGGCGCGCGAGGCTGAGGGTGTCTTTCTCAAGGCGATGGCGAGTACGCTGACCACCTCGATGCCACAGATGGTCAACCTTGAAGACTTGCAGGACGGTATGAAGCTCACGGTGCGTCGCGCCGGCACGGACGTTTTTGTCTCCGCCCTCGAGCAACGGCTTTATCTGCGGCCCGGAGGCCTGTGCGAGCCGTTGACGCTGCGGTGGCAGAAGGAGTCGGCGTGGATCACCGCCACCCTGGATCCTCTGACCGGCGGCTTTGCGGAAATGGAGGAGAACCTGTGAAGCCCCGCGCATTCACGCTCCTCGAGACGCTGCTGGCCCTGATGGTTTTCAGCCTCGCCGTCGTGGCCCTCGTTGAAGCCGTGAACCAGCTTGGCGCTTCGACGCTTCACCAGCGGCGCGAGACGGAAGTGCAGGAACACATGTGGTCCCTGCTTTTGGAACACACCCGCATGCCGCAGCCGCCGGAGGAACTGGAGACCAGGGAGGGCGATGTGACCTATGTCGTCGAACGCATCCCCCTCGAAGACCTGCGCAATCAGGATGGACTGCCTCTGCAGGGCCTGTTCGAGATTCGCGTGACGGCCACCTGGATGGAAGGTGGTCTTGAACAAAGTGCTGAAGCGTCCACCTGGGTTTATCCGCCGCTGTTTCAGCAGTCCCTACCACGCTGAATCATGAATTTCCGGCAGAAGCAACACCATGCAGCGAAGGCGGGCTTCAGCCTGTTGGAACTCGTCATCGTGCTGCTCATTGTCGCTCTTGTGCTGAGTGCGGTGTACACCATTGCCAGCGGCACCATCACCCTGGCCGATGACGTGCGCAAAGCGCAGCAGCGCGATGGTCGCGAACAGGCCTTTGTCAGTTTTGGTGATCGGTTGTTCGCGGCGCTGCCGGTTTCTGCCGCGCTGAATCTGAAGACCTCCCAGGATGGTGGTGACTACCTGACGGAGCTCGAGTTGCACGGCGTGCCGTCGCCTTTTAATGGAGCCCCCGATTTCATCGTGACTCTTTTTACCGAGACAGCGCCTGGCGGCGGTCTACGGCTGATGCTCGGGCTTCGCCCCGCGGAAAAGGAGGGGCAGCCGCTGACGGAACCTGCGCAGCAGTCCAAGTTCATGCTGTTTGAGAATCTGGCCTCCTGCGAATGGCGCGCCTTCGATCCACGAACGCTGCAGTGGACGACTGTCTGGGTGGAGCCGCGTGAGGTGAATGCTCGGCGTATTCATCCAGTGCTGATCGAAATGGTGACCTCCAGCACTGGGGGCGCGCATTCCCGTCGCGTGTTTTGGGTGGCGCCGAACACCCCGCCTCAATCCAGTCCTCCCATTGCAGCGGGTAACGGCAACGCGGAGCCCGTGCCCGTGGTTCGTGACTGATCTGTTGTTTGACAAACGTCAGATCAACATCGTGATGAGGTATGCGGCACCTCGCTTTGATCATCCTTTTAACTGTCACCTATCTGCCATTTGCCTGCCCGGCAGCGGAGCCTGCGCCGTCCGGTGCATCCAGTTCCAGTCTGAATGCTGGTGCCATTGGGGAGGCTACGCGGGTGACTTTACGAGTTGGCTCCTGATTTCACCTGTCGTCTCACAGACGGTCGCGAGTTTCATTTGGCCTCTCAGAAGGGGAAGGTGGTGTTGCTGTATTTCTTCGACAAGGTTCCCGGTGCCTGCGCCGTCGAGATGCGCTATATAAGGAGTGTTATTCTCGACCAACTGCGTGGTCGTGATGACATTGCCGTGCTCGCTGTCGGTCGCGGAATGAAGCGAAGAGGTGGTTCAGTATGCGGGTGAAAGAAGCTGAGCTCCCCATGGCGGCGGACCCGCAAGCCGAAGTCTACAGTCGGTATTTCCTCAAGTTCGTGCCTCGGCTGGTCGTCGTTCGCAGGGATGGCACGATCGGATATCTGCGCAGCGGCTATCGCGAGTTCGAAAACATCGTGGAATTGCAAGCGGTGCTTCAGCGCGAATTGCGGCGCAGCGGGGACTAGGGGGCGGAAGGGGAGTGTGACATTTTGTTCACTCAAAATCGGACGATGCCCCGAGCGAAAGGGGTAGGAAGAGGGGATGCCCGCACCTCATGGCATGGGCGTTTCCAAACAGCATGGCTCTTCCTACTCTCGCTATCTTTGTGATTCCGCCCTCCGGCATGACCGGTTGGCGCACGGTATCGATTGGGGATGAGGGTGTTACCAAATCGTCACCCTCTAATGATGGAAGAGTCATATCGCGAAAGGTAGAACACCGCGCCGGTCAATGGCGTCGATGATTCTGAACTCCTTCAGATTTCACCTACTCACAAACAACCGACACAACCCACACACAATGCAGCTTAAATCCAAATACCTCCTCACCGCGCTCGTCGCGGCCGGGATCTCTGCGGCGGTCTTCCCTGCGAATGCCGCCACAACCCTCTACAATCCGGGGGATCTCCTTATGGGCTTCCGTGCCACTGGCGGCACGGGTTCCACAAGCGCTCTGGTGGTCAACCTCGGCCCTGCCTACCTCCTCCGCGACAACACGGGATCCTCCACGCTGATCGACATCAGCTCGGCACTCACCTCCACTTACGGTGCTGGCTGGGACACACGCACCGATCTGACCTTCGGTTTTGCCGGTGTGTTCAGTTCAGCCACACTCGGGTCCACCGTAACCAATGGAGACCCACGTCAGGCGGTTTACTTCTCGGCTGACAACACGTCCGGCTCCATCGGAGTTCAGGGCTCCAGTTCGGTGACACTGCCTGGCTCCACTCAGATGAATGGTTTTGCCAGTAACGTGGCTGCCTACGGCCAGTCCTTCGCTGCATATGACGGCTCGGTTTTCAACGGTGGTCTTGTGGCTGCTTTGGACACTGCAACCGCCAACACTTGGGAAGACTTCACCGCCGGTTCCAGTGACTTTGGTACTGGATCGAATACGGCTGAAGGTGTCGTGGGAACATCCCAGGGCAAGATTCTCGATCTCTACCGCATTCTCGGTGTGACGACGAATGCCAATCCGACGGGTCCGCTTCGCACGGGTTCCTGGGAAGGCACCATCTCCCTGGGTAGCGACGGTGTTGTCAGCTTCAATGCCGGCGCGTCGCCCGTTCCCGAGCCCAGCCGCGCCCTGTTTGCGGCAATGGGTCTCTTCGCCCTCATCATGCGCCGCCGTCGCGCTTAATTGCCTCCCGTTTAAAGTTACTCAAAGATACTTTTCCAACTTCTCATTGTTATTTCCATGAAATCCAAATCTATCATCACTCTTCTGGCCGCTCTGGCCCTCGCGCCGCTGGCGTCTGCTGACACTGAAATCCGTCTCACGGGTTCCACCGCCTTCCGTTCCGCCGTGCATAATGCGCTGTTCAACAGCTTCTTCACCGGTCCACCTGACTTTGCCCACAGCGGTACTGCTGGAAACTACTCCGGTGCCAGCAAGTCGATCTGGCGCGGCACGGTCAGCGGCATTTCCGGCACCACCACCGTCCGTGCGACGTGGTCTGGTTCCGCCACAGGGATCTCCTCAGTCACTTCGGGTTCGGTCGTCTCCTTCCTCACGACGGCCACCGTCGCGGGTTCTGGCGAAAATGCCGGAGCCACCGCTTCGGAAGATTTGACTGCGCATGCCGCCTTCTCCGACGTGGGTCAGGCTTCGACCGCATTCACCAGTCCCACACTGACGGACAATCCGGTCGGGGTCGTTGCCTTTACTTGGGTGGTGAATGATACCGCCGCTACGGGTGCGACGGTCAAAGAGCGTTATGGCTTTGACAACATCACCGCCCAGTTTGTGCGTGCACTTTACTCATCCGGCTTTCAGCAGAAGTCGATGCTGACGGGAAATCCCGCTCACACCGACCTCGTCTTCGCCATGGGTCGCGACACTGGCTCCGGTACCCGCATCACGATGCTGGTGGAAACCAAGTATGGTGCCTTTACCCCAGTGCAGCAGTTCTCCGCCACCGCGTCCGGTGACGACATTACCGAACTTCGTCTGTGGCCCGTTGCCCCGTTTTCCGGCGGTGACGCCCTTGCCGGCAATGGTGGCTACAGCTCTGGCGGCACGCTGCGCGGTTTCCTCGCCAATAAGACGGATTCATCGTTCAACCTGCTCGATGCTGATGGCAATCTGATAACGGCCCTCACCAACTGCAGCATGATTTCGTCCATCGGTATTTCCGACTCCAACACGGTTGTTTCCGGTGGTGGTGCTCGTCTCGGCTACGAAGGTGTGCACTATGAAGGCACGGTTGATGACGCCATGATTCAGGAAGGTGCCTACACCCTTTGGGGATATCAGCACCTGCTGAATGCTACCCTCGACAGTGATCAGACCACGGCCCGCGACGCCCTTATCACGGCAGTTGACGCCAACGTCGGATCTGCAGGTCTGGCACTCTCCAGCATGAACGTTGTTCGCGCGGAAGACGGTGGCGTTGTTGGCCCCTGATTTTCCCTTCTTTGAAATCTTCCTCCGAAGGTTGACCATGGGTGCTGGCGGGAAACCGCCAGCACTTTTCTCTGTATCGCCTTACACCTTTCTTCCGCGCCATGATACGTCCCCGTTTGATTCATCTCTTGTTGGTCGGTTCGCTGTGCGTGAATGCAGGCGTTCTATTTTTGTGGGCTGTAAAAGGTGTTGGGCTTCGCGAAGGTGACGACGCCTCGTTGTCGGAGTTTGTCGATTCTGAAGTTGTTTCTCCATCACAAAGTAAATCATCGCCGCCCGCGACAGTCAGCGATGCCAGAAGCACGACAGAGGAGAAGTCGCGCAGGTTCCAATGGGCCGAGGACATTGATGCGCCGGACTTCCCGACCTTCATTGAAAACCTGCGCTCCATCGGCTGCCCGGAAGCAACGATTCACGACATTCTCGCAGGGGAACTCAGCGAGATTTATGCAGCGCGGCGGAGTGAACTGCAAAAACGTTCTTCCATCGATCCCCGCGTTTCAAAAGACGGACTTGATCAGCAGTTTTCCGCCCTTGCCGCCGAAGAGGCGGGTTTGCTCAAAACTCTCCTGGGCCCGAAGAGCAAAAATCCGACACCCAGTTCACTTCTTGCAACCGTGGAGGGCTCCTCAGGGATAGCGACGCCTTTGGATCAGTCTGAGACCAGCGAGTTCTCTTCCTCTGTCGACGCCACCGCAATCGCGAGCACAGCCAGTTTGGTGCCTGTCGCCTTTTCGGTCGGCAATGATCCCGCGGAATCCGCCGTCACACGAGAACTTTCCACGGTTCCCACCGATCCGAATCTTGATTCGCAAAGCAGCGCTGTTCTTCGTGATATTCGGGAAAAATTCTCCCAAGGGCTGACAGAGGCCGGTTTGGACCCCTCGACTTCTCTGTATCGGCAGCGCTGGCTCTCTGAGCAACGCCGCGCGGATGAACGCTTTTCCTCCCTCTACGGCGGAGATCTTTTTGTCAGGCTCCAAATTGAGGCGGCTCAAAAAGCCTATCAAGCCTCACAGCAATCGGCTTCATCGCAGAATCCTTAGTGCCACCGGCAAAAGGCCGCATTGAAACGAATTCGTTCCTTTGTGCGGAGTAGAGGCTTCAAAGCATCAGTGTCTGTGACACATTCGTCACCTTGGGTCACTTGAGGCAAGGCTCATGTGAAGGGAAGAGCAGCCACGCAATTCAGACTTCCTTTCATGCCATCCAGGCCTCGATTTCAGGGCTCAAATCCCGACATTTTATACTCCCGGTGCAATGCCGCCACGAATGCATCAAACTGGCGTTTGCCAGTTTCGTCGATGCTTCTGTGGGTGCTGATCGGGGCGACCAATGTCAGCGGGCAAAGCATGGAATCACAAAGCGCGGATTCCGCCGAGCTTCAAACGGCTCTGTCGCAATTGGGCAATCTCTACATCCGCGAATACCGTATCCGCGGGAACAAACTGCTCAAGCCGGTTGAGATCGAAGAAGCGGTCTATCCCTTTTTGGGACCTGGCAGGTCGGAGAACGACATTGAGGGGGCGCGGCTCGGCTTGGAGAAGATCTACAAGTCGAAGGGTTACCAGACGGTGTATGTCGAGGTGCCGCGGCAGACGGGTGCGCGCGGAGTCATATATTTGAATGTCGTCGAAGCCCCCGTTGGGCGACTGCGGGTGAAGGGTTCGCGCTATTTCCTGCCCAGCAAGATCAAGGAGCAGGCACCCTCCATGGCGGAAGGCACGGTGCCGAACTTCAATGAGGTGACCAGGGACATTCAGGCACTGAACCGCTGGCGTGACCGCAAGATCACACCGGAGCTGAGGGCGGGCGTCGTGCCCGGCACGGTGGACATCGACTTGAATGTCGAGGATGAGCTGCCCCTCCACGGCAGTCTGGAGGTGAACAACCAGCACAATGCTAACACGGTTCCGCTGCGGCTCGCCGGATCCCTGAGCTACAGCAACCTTTGGCAGCTCGGGCACACTTTGGGAATGAGTTTTCAAGTGGCTCCCGAGAAGACCTCCGATGGCACCGTCTATTCGGCCTTCTACCAGGCGCCCGTGCGCGATGTGGACGGATTGAGTATCCTGTTCACCGGAGCGTTGCAGGACAGCAACATTTCCACGCTCGGCGGCGGTGCGGTGATCGGTAAAGGCCAGATCTACGGTCTCCGGCTCATGAAGACTCTTCCCGCCGAGAGCGGCTTCTTTCACTCGCTGAGTTTTGGCATGGACTACAAGGACTTCATCCAAGACGTGAGCGCGGGGGGAGCGGTGATCGCGGCACCAGTCAGCTACTATCCGTTCACCTTCTCCTATTCGGCGGGCAAGGTGCGGGATTCGTCCTTCACTGAGTTTAATGCCGCGATGGTCTTCCATCTGGCGGGCATGGGCGGATCACAAAGTGAGTTTGCCGCCCGTCGATTCGGCGCGAAGGACAATTTCTTTTACGTGCGCGGCGATCTCGCCCACACGCATGATCTGCCCGGCGGATTTCAGACTTACATGAGAGTGCAGGGACAGGCCGCTCCCCAACCGCTCATCAACACGGAGCAGATCGCCGGTGGCGGGCAGAATACGGTGCGCGGCTATCTCATCGCCACACAGCTCGGGGATTCCGGCATCTTCGGCTCTCTGGAAATGCGCAGTCCCTCATTCATCGGGTCCGCCAAAGAGAAGGCCAACGAGTGGCGTGTGTATGGCTTCCTTGAAGGCGGTCAAGTCTACACAAACAGCCCGCTGCCCGGAGAAAAGCGCACCAACAACATTGCCAGCACCGGTGTCGGCACGCGCTTCCGCTATCTCGACCACATTTTCGGCTCCTTGGATCTCGGAATTCCCCTGGTCACTCAGCCCAACGCCACGGCTTACGACCTCTACCTGTTCTTCCGATTCGGCGTCGATTTCTAGTTTTCCCCCTACCGCTCCCTCATGATCAAACCGCAACAACTGCTTACAGCCCTTCTGCTGGGCCTTGTCCTCCTTTCTCCCGCTCATGCTGAGGAGAAGAACTGGTGGAATCCGGCTTGGACGATCCGCAAGAAGATCGACATCGACACGACTGGCAAAGGTTTCGCCATCAGCGATCCGATCGGAACCACCGCCGTGCTTGTGCGCCTGCACGACGGGCTTCTCAATTTCCTGGCCGCCAGGGATGACGGCAGTGATTTGCGGTTCATCGCCGACGACAACAAGACGGTCCTCAAGCATCATGTCGAAAAGTGGGATTCGCTGCTCAATGAAGCCTACGTGTGGGTGCAGGTTCCGGAGTTGCAGCCTGAGGCCGCCAAATCGTTCTGGCTCTATTACGGCAACAGCACCGAAGCCGTGACCCCAGATCCGGTCAAGGAAACCTATGACGAGAGCACCACGCTTGTTTACCACTTTGCCAATGCATCAAGTGCGGGAACGGATTCTTCAGCCACTGGAGCCAGTGCCGAGGGCGTGCCGACGCCTGCTGCCGGTTCGCTGATCGCGGGCGGCCTCCGGGTGTTTGGTCAATCCGCCATCACTGTTCCGTCCAATCCTGCTCTCGAATGGGCTCCGGGTGCGCCATTGACCATTTCCACATGGATCAAACCCAGCGCGCTACAGCCGAATGCCGTGATCTTCAGTCGCCGTGAGGGAACGAACGCCTTCATCTTTGGTCTGGATAATGGGATTCCGTTTGTTGAGGTCAGCAAGAAGCGCAGCACGCCGGGAGAACCGATTGCCACCGGATCCTGGCATCATGTCGCCGTCGTTGCGGACGCAGGCAACCTGACGGTTTACCTTGATGGCAAGTCCTACGGTGCGCTGGCCGCCGCCATGCCGCTGTTCAAGGGACCCGGCGAAATCGACAAGGACACTTCTCCCGCCGCGGCCGGTTTGGTTGGTTACGCTGGAGAATTGGATGAGTTTCAAATCTCCAAGACTGCCCGACCTGCAGGCTTCATTCAGTTTGCCGCGGTGAACCAGGGGGCAAGCGCCGACGCGGGACGGTTGGTCGTTGTCGGTTCTGACGAGGCCTCCGATCACGAGGAGGAGAGCGAGATCATGAAGCATGTCTCCCTGATTTCCGACATCTCCAAGGATCTCACGATTGACGGCTGGATCGTTATTTTCTGCTGCGCCCTGCTGGCGGTGGTCGGCTGGGTGATCGCGGTGGAAAGGTGATGTATCTCAACACGATCGAGAAGGCGTCCAAGGAGTTCCTCAAACGCTGGGAGAAAATCTCTTCCGATCTCACCGCCATCGACACGGAGGATGCCGACAGCGTGAAAACATGGGTGGCAGCATGTCCTCCAGAATGCAGAGGCTCATGAAGCAGTCTCCGCTCTATCAACTCTATCATCTGGGTTCCGACGAAATCAGCCACCGTATGAAGACCGTGCGCCGGGATGATCCCGATGGCGGCGGCAAAAAGATCGCCGTGGGTCTGTCAGGCCGCTCCATTCAGGCGATCAAAGCCGCGCTGCACGGCGGCATGGTGCGTGAAGTTCAGAGGCTGAACGGCAAGCTCGTCTTTCTGACCATCGGCATTGCAGGCGGCCCCTACCTCGGTCTGCTCGGAACGGTGATCGGGGTGATGATCACCTTCGCCGTGATCGCAAAGACCGGAGAGGTGGAGGTGAACTCCATCGCTCCCGGTATCGCCGGCGCTCTGCTCGCCACCGTGGCGGGTCTCGCTGTCGCCATTCCAGCTCTGTTTATCTACAGCTACCTGAGCGCGCGCATCAAGGACGTCGTGAGCAACATGGAAACCTTCATCGACGAGTTCATCGCGAAGATGGCTGAACATTACAAGGAGTAAGCAAGACCATGCAGGCCGACAACAAATCCTACGACGACATCAACGTCACGCCGATGGTGGACCTCTACCTCGTGCTCCTGCTCATCTTCATCATCATGACGACGGCGGGTGTGCAGGGCATCAAGGTGAACCTGCCACGCGGGGGTGCGGCCTCATCCAAGCCCATCGAAGGCCCGAAAATGCAGGCCATCACGGTGAACAACGAGGGCAAGGTCTTCCTGAACACCCTGCCGGTGACGCTCGAGGAACTGTCCAGCAAGCTCGAGGCCATCAAGTCCGGCACGCCTGACTTCCCCGTCGTCATTCGTGGCGACAGCGGCACGCAGTACCAGACCATCATGGACGTGCTCAACGTCGTCGGCCGACTCGGGATCAATCAAATCGGTCTTGCCACCCAAGCCAGAAAATAACCGCCACCACCGTCATGAAATCCACTGATATCGAAGACGAAGACGACGAGCCAGGCTTTCTCAGGCGCAACCTCGTCATGATCATCATCGGCTGCCTCGTTCTTGGCGGCGGCTACTACATCATTGCCAATCATAAACCCTCCACTTCGGCGCCCAAGAAGAAGATGGAGATGGTAATGATCATGCCTGTCATCGCGCCTCCTCCTCCCCCACCGCCGCCGCCACCGCCGAAACAGGAAGAGCCGCCGCCCCCTGAAGAGGAGGAGCAAATGATCGAGCAGGCCCCTGAAGAGATTACTGACAAACCCGACGACAAGCCAAGTGACGAACCCAAGGATGAGCCGCTCGGCACCGCCCTCACGGGTGGCGACGGCAGCAGTGGACTCGGCGTTGGCAGTGGCGGCGGTGGCCGCGGCATGATCGGTGGCGGTGGCAGCAAAGGCGGTTCGCGCTGGGGCTGGTACGCTGGCACGGTTCAGAGCCGCATTGCCGAAGCGCTGCGACGGCATCCGCTGACCAAGCGCGCGGGTTTTACGAACGTCGTCAAAGTCTGGTCGGATTCGACGGGGCGGATCACCCGTGTGCGCCTCTCCAGCAGCACGGGAGACAAGAGCCTCGACAACGTCATCGAGAATGAAGTGCTCAGCGGCCTCGTGCTCAACGAGCCGCCGCCCGACGACATGCCCATGCCGATCAACCTGCGCATCAGCGCGCGCCCCCCGAACTGAAGCCCTCTTTTCCACATGCTCCCCATCCCCCAAGTCCGGCCTCTGCGTGCCGCTCTCCTACTCGCCATCCTGACTGTTGTTCAGGCGGATGCTCAAGAACCCGCTCTACCCGCTCCACTGCTTGCTGAGAACACAGCGCCCGCTACTGCGGTCACTACGGAGGAGCCCTCCTCTGATACGCCGGTGACGACTCCCATCCCCGTCGACGCTGATCCGTCTGTGGATCCTCCGCTGCTTCCCGTACCCGACGCCCCTGCCGCGCAGCCGATTCTGGCCGCGCCATCGCAGAACGTGACGCTGAACCTCATCAACCGCCTTGTGCAAAAAGGCATTCTCACCCATGTGGAGGCGGCGGACCTGATCAAGGGGGCCGAGGAGGATGCCGCCTTCGCACGCGCCCAGGCACAGGCTTTGGCGGAAACCCAGGCCGCCGTGGCTGCACAAAATGTGATGCCACCGGTCGAGCCTGACAGCGAAGAAGTTCGCGTGACCTACATACCGGAGTCGGTGAAAGCTCAAATCCGTGATCAGTTGAGAACGGAAGTCTTCGCCCAGGCACGCGAGCAGCACTGGGCTGCGCCCAATACCGCAGCTGAATGGACCCAGCGCATCAAGCTATTCGGTGACCTGCGCATGCGCTACGACCAGTTGTCGTTTCCCGCAGGCAATGACAATGTCACAGGCGCGTTCCCGAACTTCAATCTCTTGAACACCGGACGGCCTTTCGACTTCCGCAATCTCACGGGACTTACGTATCCGCAGATCAACGTTGACCGCGATCGTGAGCGAACCCGCCTGCGCATGCGTCTCGGATTCGATATTGACCTCGAGGACGGGTTCACCGCAGGCATTCGCATGGCCACGGGTGGCAACAACTCGCCTGTTTCTGTCAATCAGACGCTTGGCAGCGCCAACAGCGGAGCAGGTGGCGGCTTTTCCAAATATGAGCTGTGGTTGGACCGCGCGTTCATCAAGTATGAAGCTTCCCTCCTGCCTCAGGCGAATGTGACCTTCCTTCTCGGTCGCTTCGACAATCCGTTCATGAACGCTAGTACAATCTTGTGGGATGAGGACGTGGGACTCGACGGATTTGCCTTTAGAATATCGAGTCCGTGGACGGATGGATTCAAGACCTTTGTGACTGCTGGTGCGTTCCCGGTCTTTAACACGGCCTTGAACATGGCGGACTACAGCTCTTCCAAAACGCAGAGTGTCGACAAGTATCTGGTGGCTGCGCAGTTTGGCGTGGAGTTCGAGATTACCGACGACATCGTCGTCAAATCGAGTATCGCCTATTACGATTGGGAAAACATCGAGGGGCGTTTCTCCAGTCCGTTTGTACCGGCTTCCGAACTAGACGCAGGGGACACCGACGATAGCCGGCCACTCTTCGCCCAGCAAGGTAACACCTACCGCCCGATCCGAAACATTACGCCTACACCGGGTGCGGCACCTGCCGGAAATCTCAACGGCACGATCAATCAGTTCCAGTACTTCGGTCTCGCCACCAAGTTCAGGCAGATCGTCTGGAACGGCAGGGTTGATTTCAATCACTGGGAGCCGTTTCAAGTCTCCCTGCTTGGGGAGTTCGTCAAGAACGTGGGCTTGGACAAGATGGCGATGAGCGATCTCACTGTGAGGAACGCAGTGGTCAACAATCGTACTGGAGGAACCGGTGCCTGGGCCGGTGGGGATACCGCGTGGTACATGGGCGTCAACTTCGGCAAGACTGTCAGTGCTTTCGAGAAGCGCGGCGACTGGGCGCTCTCCTTCGGTTATCGCTATGTGGAATCGGATGCCGTGGTCGACGCCTTCACAGACTCCAATTTTGGCGGCGGTGCCACCAATGTCGAAGGTTACACGCTGAACGCAGCCATGGCCCTTTCAAAGCGGACCATGCTGAGGGCCTCCTACATGTCTTCCAACGAAATTGCCGGCCCCGCACACAGCGTGAACTACTTCCTTATCGACTTTGGCGCCAAATTCTGATCATGAAAAAATTTCTTCTTACCCTCGTCCTCTCTGGAAACCTTGTCAGTTCGCTTCATGCAGCCGAAGAGATTGATCCGGCCGTCGCCGTGCTCGCCCGCATGCGTGAGCAGCTTCGCAATGTCATGATTCAACAGCAGAAGACAGAGGCGGATCGCGCGACTCTTGAGGCTGCCAATGTGGATCTTGAAGCCAAACTCAAATCCCTGGATGCCAAATTCAAAACACTGGCCAAGGAGAGCAACGCACAGAAGGATGCGGACGCCAAGACGATTGCCGATCTGAAGTCGAAGATCATGGATCAGGAAAGGATGCAGGCTCGTCTCGCGGAGGATCTGGCCAAGTGGAAAGCGGGCTATCAGGAAGCAGTGAATACCGCCAAGAAGATCGAAGCTCAGCGGGCTGAATACGCCGCCCGAGTCATTCTGCTGGACCGGAAGGTGGCGGATCACCAGCGCAAGAACGACGAATTGTTCAAGATCGGGAACGAGGTGCTGTCGAAATATGAAGGGTTTGGTCTGGGGACTGCCATCGCGGCACGCGAGCCTTTCACCCGCAACATGCGGGTGAAACTCGAGACGCTGGTGCAGGACTACTCGGACAAGCTCATCGACAACAAGATCAAGCCTGAAGAAATCGCCAATAAGGCAGCCTCAACTTCGGCGGTTTCGGAGGAAGAAGCCGCGAAGGTGCAGGCACCTGCCACAGGGGCCCAACGCTGAGATGAAGACGCGACTTTTTCTTTTTCTGGTCACACTCGCTGTCGCGCGTGCGGGGGAGGAAGGCGCGGTTGTCGGCAGCATGGGGGGGGTCGAACTTCGAGAAAGGGAGGTGGTCGAGTCCCTCGTCAATCTGGGAGTCGTGGACAGGGAGGCGTTGGCTCGTGATCCAGCGTCCGTGAACCGACTCGTCAAGACCATGCTTGTGCAGCGTCTGGTCTTTGCGGAAGCACTCGATAAGGGCTGGGATCGGGATCCGTCCATCCAAGCCCTGCTCAAGAGCACCCGGGAGGCCGCCATCTCGGACAGTTATCTGAAGTCGCTCAGTCAGCCTCCAGACGGATATCCGAGTGAAGTGGAATTGAAAGCTGCTTATGAAGACAGCCGAGCATCCTTAACGGTGCCTCGGTCCTACCGCCTGGCGCAGATTTACATCGCCGCTCCAGTAGGTCTTGACGAGAAGGCTGCGGTCGAATCGCGCCTTCAGGCGGCGTTGGACCGGCTCCGCGCGCCGGGAACTGACTTCGGAGTTGTCGCGATCGAGTTCAGTGAAGAGAAGGAAAGCGCCTCGCGGAGTGGTGAGATCGGCTGGCTGCGGGAGGATCAAATCCAACCCGAGATACTGGCTCAGGTTGCCAGGCTCAAACTCAACGTCGTTTCCGAGCCGGTGCGGCTTGCAGACGGATGGCACATTCTCAAAGTTTTGGACGCCCGCGAGCCCTTCACTCCCATTTTTGATCAGGTGCGGGCTCAACTCGCGCAGAAGCTGAGGGCGGAGAAGGTGCGTGCCGGGATGCAGGCTTATATGGCGGAATTGTTGCAAAAACACCCTGTGGAAATCGACACCCCGGCGCTGTCTAAGCTCTTCCGAAGCGAGCCTCTCGCCAATGCCGGCAAACAACCGTGATTCCTTTCTGATGAAGAAATTCAAAAGCCCCTCTCTCTTCCGCAGACATTCACCATTCCATGTCATTTTAGTTCATGGAATGGTGATCCTTACCGGCCTGATGCCGGGGCCAGCCATGGCCGACATGCTCAGCAACAATTTGGGACTTGCCAACAATCCCGGTGCCACCGCTGGAACGCCGGTTACGGGAGCGGGTGGTGCCAATGCGATCGACGCCGGTGCGGCGGCCGCTAGTGCCCGTGCAAACGCTCAGGACATGCTGACACGAAACACCCTGGCGCTGCATGCGGTCACGGCCATGCAGGAGGCAGCGCGTGCCGCTGCCGGCGCTGTGAACAATCTCGGGGATAATCCGAACTTTCCCGGCCAACCCCTGCCGGATGTCCCCAACGGCTTAACGCCGGGTGGTCTGGAGATCTCCGGTGCACCTATTGGAGCAACGGCTCCTCAGCCGTCTCTGGAAAACGCTCGCACCATCGTCAGCATCCAGCAGACTCAGCAGCAGGCCCTGCTTCAGTGGAAGACATTCAACGTGGGAAAAGACACCACCGTGCGGTTTGATCAGAGCGCGGGCGGGGCGGACGTCGCCAGTTGGATTGCGTTCAATCAAGTGACCGACCCTTCGGGAAATCCGACGCAAATTCTGGGGGCAATCGAGTCGCAAGGGCAGGTATACATCATCAATCAGAACGGCATCATTTTTGGTGGGACCAGTGTTGTGAACACGGGTTCCCTCGTAGCCTCTTCGCTTCCCCTCAATGACAACCTTGTGACACGAGGTCTGCTGAATAACCCGGATTCACAGTTTCTGTTCTCCGCCAATGCTCAACCGGCCGGCACCAAGGGCCCCACGGAAGCATTCACCCCACCGGCGCTTCCGAACACCACAGGAAACCGGCTCGGCAATGTTACCGTCCAGGCCGGCGCCCGCATCACTGCACCAACGACATCGGCCAATGTCGGGGGGCGCGTGGCTCTCGTGGGGCCCAACGTCACCAATGAAGGAACAATCACAACGCCGGATGGCCAGACAATCCTGGCGGCTGGCATGCAGGTCGGTTTTGATGCCCACACCTCAGATGACCCGTCGCTGCGCGGCCTGGATGTTTTCGTGGGTGATGTCGGAACCTATGGCGGAACGGCCACCAACAACGGACTCATCGAGGCGCCCCGCGGCAGTGTCGTGATTGCCGGCAAGGAGGTTGTCCAAAACGGATTTATCATCAGCACCACCTCTGCCGCCCTCAATGGTCGCGTCGATCTGCTGGCGAACTACAACGCCATTCCCAACACGAACTACAACGCCTCCCTGTCATCCCTTGGCGGGGTGTTTGTTTATCCCTCGGCCACGTCCACCGGCATTGTTCGAACAGGTGACGGATCCGTCATCCAGATTCTGCCGGAGTATGGCAGTAGCCTGGCCTTGCCTGGCACCGAACTCGCTTTGCACTCGCAAGTGAACATGCAGGGACTTGGAGTTTATCTCGGCAAGGGATCAGTTGTTTACGCGCCAAATGGCAATGTGGTTCTCAGCGCCGGGATTTGGGATCTGCTGCTGCGTTCGAATGTGACGGACTTGGAATTCGTAAGCTCTGGCGGTCAGGTCTATGTGGACCGCGGAGCAGTCATTGATGTGGCGGGATCGACCGATGTTGAGTCCTCACTCACACAATACATACTGACGGTCGACCTGCGTGCGGGCGAGCTCGCCGATTCGCCTCTTCAGCGCAACAGCGTCCTGCGGGGACAAACGATCACCGTGGATCTGCGACGCAGTGGTGTTCTGGAGGATGGGACCGAGTGGATCGGCACGCCGCTGGCGGATCTCACCGGCTATTTGGGGGTGATCGAACGCAACGTCGGACAGCTGACAGTGGCGGGTGGTTCGGTCACCATGACGGCAGGAGATTCCGTTGTCATGCAGGAGGGGGCCGTGGTGAATGTGTCCGGCGGCTATCAGAATTTCGGAGCGGGCGAAGTGGCCACCACACGTCTGATCAAAGGCAACATCGTTGTGGACATCGCGGATGCGGACCCCTCGGTCATCTATGACGGTATCTACGAACCCAGCATTACGATCGTTGATCCGCGCTGGGGGACGACGACCACGACCCACGGGATATTTGGAAGTAATACACAATTGGAGAGCGCCCACATCTTTGGCGCTGCCGCGGGAGAGGTTCATTTGGCAGCATCGTCCATGGCTTTGGATGGGACCTTTGTGGGGCACACAGTCACGGGGCCTCAGCAGCTCGAATTGGCTCCCGCACAGAGCACCCTGTCGATTGAGTTCAAGGCGCAGCAAACCAGCCGTTCGCCGCTGGAACTGCCGTTCTTCTCTCCCACGCCACCCAGCGTGGAGTTCCGTTCCACGCCTTCAGGCCTGGCGGCGGCGGATGACTTTCCTGTGGCCGGGCCTCCCCTCGCGCTGCGGCAGGATCGCCGTGACACCGTGGTGCTTTCACCGACGTTGCTGACATCGCAGGGAATTGGATCCCTCCTGGTGGACAACGGCGACGGCAACATCCTCGTGCCGGCGGGAGAGATGCTTGTCGCCAATGCGGGCAATTTCATCACTTTGCGCGGTGCGAACATTGATGTGTTGGGGACCATCATGGCTCCCGCTGGTGACGTCACTTTGACAGCCTACAACATCTCCCCTTATACGACTGCCATTCTCGCCGCGCAGGGAGGCGTGGCGGTTTTGCCGCCCGCGAGCGTAGGACGGGGACGCGTGACCATCGGAGCGACCGGAGTGGTGAACACCTCGGGATTGATCGTCAACAATCTGGCGCAGGCCCCGGCACCTCTGAAAGTGCCGACGACTGTGAGTCGGAGGGATTCAGCCGGCCTCTTTCACACGGTGAACACCTATGAAGGAGGAAGCATTGCGGTCACGGGCTACAACGTCGAGATCAATCCCGGGAGCCTCTTGGATGTCAGCGGAGGTCTCGTGGCGGAAGTGGGCATTCTTTTCGGAAAAGCGGGCAGCCTGGCGCTGGGTGCGGGGACGGACCCGCTGATTGCTTCGATCGTTGGCGGTCATTTGACATTGGGCGGGACTCTTCGCGGGTTCTCGGGTGTTAGTGGCGGCTCAATGAGTCTCCAGGCTCCAACGATTCAGGTGGGCGGCGTTTCTAGCTTTCCAAACACGCTGCTGCTGCCAACTGCGTTTTTCAGCCAGGGTGGATTCAGTCACTTCACTCTCAAGGGGTTTGGGACCGACATCACGCCACCGGCTGGTGCGGAGACTTTTGCTCCTGCCATCGTCATCGCACCCGGCACGTTCATTCGCCCCATCGTTGAACGTCTAGAGGCTTCCACCGCGAATGTGAACGGGGTGGACACGGTCTTCCTGCAGACCCTGGTAAACCCGGAAGGCTATCGTGACGCGGCTTCGATCACGTTTCTCGCCCCGGGTATCACCAACTTTGTCGACGGATTGGTGCAGGTTCGCGGCCACATTCAAATGGAGGCCGGTGCCAGGATCGAAACGGATGCCCTAGGTGAGGTCGTGCTGAATGGAGAGACGGTGGAGGTACTTGGTGAAATCTTCGCACCGGCCGGCCACATCTCCATCATGGGAGCAGACCACTATCCCACCAATCAGGTGTTGGCTCAGGCGTTGACTACGGTGCACATCGGAAGTGGTGCCAGCTTGTCTGCGGCGGGCCGTACAGTTTATCTACTGGACGTTTATGGGAAGCGGTCGGGCCACGTTTACGATGGTGGCATGATTGAGATTTCCGGGAGTGTCGTCGCCGATGCCGGGGCGGTGATCGATGTGTCGGGAACATCCGCCATACTCGACCTGTTGGCCACGGATGCGGGGAGGCAGCAGTCAAGCTTGAACGCGATCTCCCAACTCTTGGCGAACAATCTTTATTATGCCACGCAAGTGGACAGTCACGGTGGACAGATCACCCTTCACGGTGGGGATTTCCTCTTCAGCAACGCCACCCTCCGCGGCGCGCAGGGCGGGCCGACGGCCCAGGGCGGAACTCTGGTGGTGGAATCAGGCAAGTTCATCCCGGTGGGATCCCCGCAGGATGACAAGGACTTCACATTGAAAGTGTCGCAAACAATGGGAGCCTTTTCCCAACCGGTTTTCGCTCCCGCGCAGACCGTTGTCGGTTCCGCCTTGCTGGATTCGTTGAATGCAGGGATCGAGGGCATTGGATATTTCGGTGTTGATGCCTTTGCGAATGGCGGATTTGATTCGCTCAGCCTGAAGGGCAACGTGCAGTTTGTCGGTGCGGTGGACGTATCGGCCCGCGCTGCTGTGATGGTGGCGGATGGAGGTCTGCTCGGAGCCGACGGATTGGTCCGACTGAATGCTGCCTATGTGGCCCTGGGACGTGCGCTCGGGCAGCCTTTCCGCGATGAGGAACTTGTGAATCCATACATTCTTTCGGTTCCAGGCGTGGGGGACTTTCCCAGCGTCTTCAGCCCGACCTTTGGTTCCGGTCGGCTAGAGGTTGCAGCGGATTTAATTGAGACGGGATTCCTCTCTCTCCAAAACATTGGACAAGCGTCATTGCTGGCGCGGCAGGATCTTCGCGGCAGTGGCTATTTCGACATCGCGGGTCATCTGACGATAACCGCCGGGCAGGTCTATCCCGTTACGGCATCCACCTTTACCATCACTGCGTACGACTATGTGGAAGCAGCGGTTCCCAAAATGGGGTCTGTCACTTTTGCGTCGTCGGGCACCGCTCCAGAGTTTCCGTTGTCTGGTGGCGGAAGGCTGAGCGTGTATGCTTCGACGATCACTCAGGGCGGAACGCTGCGTGCTCCGCTGGGCTCCATTCGTCTTGGTTGGAATGGGGTTGGCACGGCGCCAAAGGGACTCGTAACCAATGCGAATGTTCCTGTCGCACAGCAGGTGACACTTTCCTCGGGTGGCATCACTTCGGTGGCCGCGATCGATCCGGTGACCGGACAAGGGGTGAGCATTCCCTACGGCATCGTCAAGGACGGTGCCAACTGGATAGATCCCACCGGTTTTGACATCACCAGCACTGGGGCGCCTGATCCGTCAATCCGCGTGTCGGCGAACAATGTGACAACCGAGGCTGGTTCGAATGTGGATATTCGCGGCGGCGGGGAGCTCTTCGGTTATCGTTGGATTCAGGGTAATGGCGGCTCCGAGGATATTCTGGCGACGAACACCAGCTTTGCGATTCTGCCCGGTTACAGCTCGATCTTCTCCGCCTACGGACCTTATGCGACCGCCGGCTTGTTCGCCGACAATCTTGGCGGTGATTTGGGCTACTACAGTTCGGGGCTTGAGGTCGGGGATCGAGTCTATCTCAAGGGCAACACCCTCGTCGCCGAAGGCAGTTACACCCTGCTGCCGGCACGTTACGCACTGCTGCCAGGCGCGTTTTTGGTCACACCAGGATCCGGGGCGACGGCTGATCCGTTCGTCAAGCCGGGCGGTGCCGTGGCGACCAACGGTTACCTCTTCAACGGTCTCAATCCCAATGTCTCCGGGACCGTTTTCCAGCCTTTCGAAGTGGCGCCTCTCAGTGTCATTCTCGCCCGTGCCGAATACACGAGCTACACGGCAAGCACCTTCATCCCCTCAGCCCAGCAGCGCCTGAGCCTGCCGGTGTCCCTGACTTCGAACGATGCCGGTTACGCCCTGATCGCCGCACTTCAAACGATGCAGTTGAGCGGCAGTCTCCAAGCTGCGGGATTTGGGACCGGCCTGGGTGGACGCGTGGATGTGAGCAGTCCGGTGGACATCATACTCGCAGCACCGGGAGCGCCTGCCCAGGCTGGTAAACTCGTGCTCGATTCCTCCCTGCTCAGTGGATGGAATGCCGGCAGCCTTCTGATTGGCGGCATCCGAGCTTTCGGTTCCGAATCGACTGCAGTCACTGTCCGCACGGAGCACATGACAGTGGACAATGCAGGTGCGCCTCTCACTGGGGCGGAGATCATCCTGGTAGCCAATCAAACACTGACTTTTGCAGCCAATTCCTCACTGATTCAAAGCGGGGCGGCCACTGTGGCAGAGTCTCTCATCATCAACGGCAATGGTGTTCTTGCCCGGGCTGCCGGTCTGACCTCGGCCACAATTTCACGCACGGGTGTGACGGCGTCCGTGTTGCCGACCCTCACAGTGGCGGCCGGTGTGACCATCAGCGGGGTGAGTGTCACCCTCGATTCATCCAACTTCAGCAGCATCGATCCACTCGCCGTGATCACGGGGCAGGCCGTCAATGTCAATAGCGGACGCATCAGCGTGGAGTTGACCAATCCTGGCGCACTGCAACCAGGCAGCGGGCTTGTGCTCACCGGACAGATTCTGGACAACCTCCGGACTTCTTCTGCTCTCTCCCTGTTGAGCTATTCGTCGATTGATTTTTATGGCACCGGCACGTTTGCATCTGCTGGAAGCTTGGAATTGCATGCCGGAGAGATTCGCGGATTCAACCACGGTGGCGGACGTGTCGGGATCACCGCGCCCAATGGCATCCTGCTCGACAACAGTGCGAGCGGCACGCTGGTTGGTGCAGTGACCGGACTCACGGGCGGGTTCGATGTGACGGCGGCGAACATTTCCATTGGCAAGAATGCGCTCGCCGTCTCGCAGTATGCGAATGTCACTCTGAATGCCGCCAACAGCCTTGTCCTGCGTGAGGCAGGTTCCTTTAGCACGATGGGCAGTCTGGACATCGTGACCTCCTATGTTTCCGCCGCCAGCGGAGCCACCCAGTCAGTCTCCTCCACAGGAGCCTTGACGTTGACGCGCCCGACGACCGTCGTGACGCCTACCACGGCGCTTCCGCTCGGGGCCAGTGCTTCCTTCAGTGGCAGTAGCGTGCTTGTGGCAACAGACATTCTGCTGCCAAGCGGACTTCTGACACTCAACTCCACGGCAGGGGATATCAATGTGTCCGGTAATCTGGATGTCGGCGGAACGGCCCAGACCTTCTTTGATGTGATCAAATTCACCAATGCAGGCTCCGTCAGCCTCGCCGCAGCCGGAGGCTCGGTGAACATAGCCGGCTCCGGCCGAATCAATGTCTCCGCTGCAACTGCGGGTGGTAACGGGGGAACCCTTATGGTCGAAGCTTCCACGGGCACCTTTGTCATGGATGGCACGGTGCTTGGAGGAGCGGGAACAGGAGGTCAGGCGGGCACGGCCAGCATTGATGTTGGCACCCTGTCCACTTTTGCAACGCTGAATGATTCTCTCAATGCAGGATCGTTCACAACCGAGCGTGCCTTCCGTGTGCGCAATGGCGATGTCACCATCAATGGGATCATCAATGCTCATCGCTTCCTGCTTGGAGCAGATCAGGGATCCATCACCGTCAATGGCACCATCAACGCGGCCGGCGTCACCGGTGGGCGGATCGACTTGATCGCAGGCGGCAGTGTCGTGCTCAATTTCGGAGCGGTTCTCTCTGTTGCCGCACAGGATTTCGACAACGCGGGTAAGGGAGGGGCTGTGTGGTTGGAAGCCGGTTCGTACGTTAACGGAAGTTCGAATGCCGCCGCTGTGTTGAACGTGCAGGTTGGTTCATCCATTGACTTGTCGGTGGCTTCTGAAACAGCGTCCAGCGCGCGTCTGGGCCAGTTTGGCGGCACGTTGAATCTCCGCGCACCGCAGTCCGCGGGTAATACGGAGGTACTGGCCATTCAGGCGTTGGGTGGGACCATCACCGGAGCTTCCAGCATTCGTGTTGAAGGCTATCAGGTTTTCGATCTCACCGGTTCCGGTTCTATCACATCCACTGTGCGCTCGAATGTGAATGCCAACGGCCAGACTTTCGGTGGAAACAGTGCGGCGATCGCAACCCGGTTGCTGACCGGGCGTGCCGACGATCTTTCCAGCCTACTCGTCGTCATGCCCGGGGCGGAAATTGTCAATCGCACCGGCAACCTCGTCCTTGGCTCCACCACTTCTGCGGCAGCAGAGGACTGGGACCTTTCGACTTTCCGCTATGGTCCTAAAAATGCGCCCGGAATTCTCACGCTGCGCGCGGCGGGGAATCTGGAGTTCTACAACACACTTAGCGACGGCTTTAAGGTCCTCACAAGCATTCCCACAGGCTACACCCAAGTGGAACGCATGTGGCTTGCCACGCTGAGCACGCAAAACTCCGCTTTGCCTACCAATACGCAGTCTTGGTCCTATCGCATGAGTGCGGGGGCTGATTTCTCCGCCGCGAACTTTAGGGAAGTGACGCCTTTGGCGAGCTTGGCGGCTGGCACCGGCTCCCTGCTGCTCGGCAAAGACGCCGGACAGGCACTTCCCAGCAGTCCCACTTCCGGGGCCAATGCTCTCTTGCGCCGAGCTATCAACCCGACCGGTGGAAGCAACATCAATACGACATCGAATCGCTTCCAGGTCATTCGCACCGGAACGGGAGATATCGAAATCGCTGCAGGACGAGATGTTCAACTGCTCAACCAGTTTGCCACCATTTATACGGCAGGCGTGCAGGTCACGAATCCCACCGAGGTTGTTAGCAGCGGAGATTTTGTGTTGCCTAACGTGACCCCGACGACTTCGCGAACGCCCAATCAGGGCACGGCTCTGGGAGCCGTCCAGCAGCTTTACCCCGCCCAGTATAGCTTGGCAGGTGGAAACGTCTCGGTTTTCGCGCAATCGGACATCATTCACCTGACCAAAAACTCGCAGGGCGATCTCATTTCTGATTCGTCGCGCGAGTTGCCGAACAACTGGCTCATGCGTCGCGGCTACCTCGATCCGGATACGGGAGAGTATGGTTCGGTCACGGTGAGAGAGACGCTGTTGAGGTCTATCACCGATGCCCAGGCATCAACGACTTGGTGGGTAAACTTCAGCAACTTCTTTGACGGTGTCGCAGCGCTGGGTGGTGGCAATGTGCTTCTTCAGGCTGGCCGCAACGTCGAAAACGTCAGTGCTCATGCACCCACCAATGCCCGTGCAGCTACCGGTGCGCCGGATCCCGCCAAGTTCCTCGAACTCGGCGGTGGTGATGTGACAGTTCGCGCCGGAGGCGACATCGACGGTGGCATTTACTATGTCGAACGTGGCCTTGGAACCTTGGACGCCAGCGGCTCCATCACCACCAACAACACACGCTCACCAAGTCTGGGGCTCCTGGGGGCCGCAGCGGCTTACGACGACCCCAGCAGCTGGCTTCCCACAACGCTTTTCGTGGGCAAGAGTCAGTTTGCCGTCAGTGCCCGTGGTGATCTGCTTCTTGGACCCGCCGCGAACACCTTTCTTCTGCCCCAGGGCGTCAACAACAAGCACTGGTACAAAACTTACTTCAGTACCTATGACGCCAACAGTGCCGTCTCCGTTACTTCACTTGGTGGAGACATTACACTGCGCACAGTGGCAACCCTGAAGGATTCAACGGCTCCGCAGCCCATACTCAGCGTTTGGATGACCAAGGAATTGCTTTTTAATGCCTCGTCTGCGGCGAATTTCCAGCCTTGGCTGCGTTTGATCGAAACGGACATTACTGCCTTTGATACTTTTGCGAAGTTGATGCCCGGAACGGTGCGCGCCAGTGCCTTCTCGGGAGATTTGAATGTGGTTGGTGGCTTCAATCTGTCGCCCTCCGCTATCGGCACGGTGGAATTGCTCGCTGCTGGCAGCCTCAACGGCCTAAACAAGACGGGAGCTTCCACGGTCATCCTGAATGGTTCCACCAACAACGTCTTCGCATCCTCCACGATCAATCTTTCCGATGCGAGTCCTGGAGCGGTGCCCGGAATCGCCTCGCCATTCGCCTACTTCGAGTTCATGAACAAGAGCACGAGCAACACGGTGGCTCGCGTGACTGACAATACGTTCCTTAATCAGCGCAACGCCACGTTCAGCGAAACAGGATCGACCACAGGCAGTGCCAGCGTTGTGCAAGCAAAGCAGGCTCTTCATGCGCCGGGACTCCTGCATCTCAACGACCTTGAACCCGTTCGGATCTACGCCGGCACGGGTGATATTTCCGGCCTGACTCTTTTTGCCGGCAAGGCCACTCAGGTGATCGCTGGGCGTGATGTGACTGACATCGGCCTCTACATACAGAATGTCCGCGAGACAGATGTCTCGATCGTCTCCAGCGGACGCGATCTGGTGGCTTACAATGCCAACTCTCTCTCCCGGGTTCTGGCCGTGGCCCCTGGAAACCTGCCTGCAAGCAACGAGACTCCGAAATCGGGAGACATTCAAATCAATGGTCCGGGTTCTCTGCAAGTGCTCGCCGGTCGCGATCTTGACCTGGGGGTCGGTTCCAACAATGCCGACGGCACGGGCGTGGGCATCACCAGCATTGGCAACGGGCGCAACCCCTACCTTCCGTTCGCTGGTGCGGACATCGTCATCGGTGCGGGCATGGGCGCGGCGTCGGCGGGTCTTGGTGGAGTTACGGCGGATTTCACCTCGTTCATCAATCAGTTTGCCGTCAGCCCGGCGGGAGACCGCTATCTCCAGGAACTGGCCGCGATTCTGGGAGTGCCTGCGGTGAATATTAACGATCCGGCGCTCACCACGGAGCAGCGCAATCAACTCGCATTGGCCATTTTCTATCTCGTTCTCCGTGATGCTGGGCGAGACCACAACGACCCAGACAGTCCGGATGTCGGCACCTATGCCAACGGTTTCGCGGCTATCTCCTCCCTGTTTCCCTCGCCCGCCAGCGGTTCGATCCTGACCCAAGCTCGGGACGTCCGCACCCGCAGCGGTGGCGATATCAGCATTTTGGCCCCCGATGGCGGGTTGCAACTTGCACCGACTCTCTTTGGAGAAACCCTCGCACCTCCGGGGATCATCACTGAGGCCGGCGGCACCATTTCCATTTTCACCAACGATGACGTGAACATCGGCATTTCGCGTATCTTCACCCTGCGCGGCGGCGATATCACCATCTGGTCGTCCGCGGGTGATATCGCCGCCGGTTCTTCGGCGAAGACCGTGCAGTCGGCGCCTCCGACTCGTGTGTTGATCGACCCGCAGAGCGCCGCCGTCTCCACGGACTTGGCTGGTCTGGCCACTGGTGGTGGTATCGGGGTTCTGGCGACTGTCGCAGGCGTGACTCCCGGCAATGTGGACTTGATTGCGCCAGTGGGCGCTGTGGATGCGGGTGACGCCGGCATTCGCGCTACTGGCAATCTCAACATTGCCGCTACCATCGTTCTCAATGCTTCGAATATCGCCGTCGGTGGCAGCAGCGCGGGAACTCCGGCCGCACCTGCCGTGGCGACACCGAGCATCGGCGGACTCGCAGGTGCTGCGGCAGCGGGTGCTGCGGCGACGAGTTCCAGTGCCTCCAATCCCGAGCAGCAGGCCGGGACTCAGCAGCAGACGCCCGAACAGCAACTGCCTTCCATCATCACCGTCGAAGTCATCGGCTACGGCGGCGGCAGCGGCGATGATGAAGAGCGCCGCAATCAGCCAGGAGAATAAACGCACCATGGCCACACCGTCACCCCTCTCGCCGCAGAATCACGCGCAAGAAAACGTCTTCCAGGCGCGGCCCATGGTCGTGGGCTTTGGGATTTCTTTGGTTGTGGTCACCGTCATGATGCTTGCTTGGAAACCCGTGCGCGACGGAGTCAAAAGATACTGGGCTCGTCAATATGCAGCGAAAGCCATTGAGGCTTCGGAAAGTAAAGACTGGACTCAGGCCTTCCGTCATTACCTCGATGCGAGGCGCTGGGATGACCAGGACCTCGAAGTCCTGCTAACCGGGATACATGTTCTCGATGAGTCTGGGGCCGACCCTGCCGGTCTGGTTCAGCTCTTTGAAATAATAGAGCCCCGCCAAGAGCTCTCATCCGAGCAACGCCTGACCTACGCCAAAACACTGGCCCGGGTTGGAAAGACGAGCCTCGCTCGTGAGCAACTCGCGCAACTCACCCCGGAAGACCTTGCTGGCACGGAGGCCCTACAGATCCAGGCGCTGCTGCTCAAGCAGGAAGGGGATGACCGTCAGGCCAGGAAGATGAACGAGAAAGCCATCGCGGCCGACCAGACATCGGCCGAAGGTCGGCTCCAGAACGCCATGCAGGAGACCTCCAGTCCCTTCAAAGAGGTAAAAGAAGGCGCAACCGAAGATCTTTGGCAGATCGCAGCTCTCAAAACCCCTGTCGGACTCGATGCCATTCATCGACTCGCCCAGGATCCGACAACCACAGCATCTCAGGCCCGCCAATTGCTCGAATGGGTAACTAATCATCCGCATCGTTCCGCCAGCGACCGCTACTTTGTTCTCTCAGCCGTGATGAAGCGGGAGCCGGAAAACAGGATGGAAATCTTATCTGGCGAGGTTGCTCGATTCAAGCAGGCCGGCGATACCAAACTCGAAGTCATCGCCCTCTGGCTCGTCGGCGAAAAAGAATATCAACTCCTCACAGATCTCGTTCCCCACGAGATTGCTGTTGGATCCCGGGAGCTTTACCCCATCATCTCTCAGGCCCTTGCGTCACAAAAAAGATGGACCGAACTCGAAAAACTCATGTCCACCGGGCGCCCCCCCGTCTCTCAGGCACGATTGGCTGTGGGGCTTGCCTGGGTGAAAGGGGAAATCTCCCGAGACGATCCGCAGATCAGCGAGCATTTGATGGCAGGCATAGCCGCAGCCGCTCGGGAGAAAGATGCTGACACTCTGATCAATGCCGCTTCTCTGGCCGACAAGTATCACCTACCTGACCTTGCTCTCGAAGCTTACATGAAAGTGGCCACATTTGATCCTGACAAGGCGGTCGCCGTCCTGCAGAAGGCTTTTGAAGAGGCTGCCATACTCAAAAATACCGAGGATCTGATCTCCATCTCCCGCAGACTGCATGACCTGCGCCCCTCCAGCGCCGTCTTCGCTGAGCGCCTCGCCTACCTCCGACTTGTGCTTGGTGTTGAAATGGAAACCGTCGATCCAGAAGCCGTCGCCACAGTGCTCGCCGAGAAATCAGGCATCTCAACCGCTTCAACCTCTCTATTGAGGGCGCTCGCCGCATACCGACTCGGCCATGCTGAGACCATCGACCAATGCCTTGGCGACTTGAAGGTTTCCTCCTCCATGCCACCGGGCCAGCGAGCCGTGATGGCCGGATTGCTGCAAATTGCAGGCAGGGCGGGGGAGGCCTTTCAGATCGCTGAAAAGGTGCCGGAATCCCTTTTGCTGGACGAGGAACGGGTATTTTTGAAAAAGGCCCGTTGATTTTCAGCACTCATCAGCTGGCTTTCTCAGAGCTGTTCCGAGACAGAGAGAAGGTGGTTGTGAGGCGTAGATGGATACCCTTACTAACCTGTGAACAAAGTGGACAAGAGAGGTGGAAAAATTGGCGACTTTTCATTTGGCCGCGTTTTCGCGTCTCATTGCTGCAAAGGGTGGGTGTGTGTATGGTGGTTTTGCATAAGGCCATGAATTAGGTCTGTTGCTGAGACTGGAAGTCCGCAGTTTTAACGGCTCATTGTCCCAGTCAGGATGTCATTTCTCCTCCAATATGAAGCCATCGGCATATCTTGTCACAATAGGCGGTATATTAGAATATGCGGGTTAAATAATTTTAGTTTATTGAAAAAGAATAAGTTAAAAACAAGTTTGAGCTGAGTTTCTCTTTTTGAAAGAAGTGTGATCAAGTGACGATTTTGAACCCCGAACCAGATTCGACGGACTTTGGGTGAAGTGTGTTCCACTATTCATCGCCAACGGTTCCACAGGTGCCAAGATGTTCTGATTCTTTCCTGATAAAGAGGTTTTCGGTTCATTAAACTAGCAGATGAATCCAAAATTTGAGAATTGAGATGACCATGTTAATAACTATCAAAGAGTCGAAAGCGAGCCGGGAAAGACTGCAGGAGACAAATCCTTTTTGCGGTAGTGATGACCTTGTTTTCGTCAGACCCCGAGGCATCCATTTGTGTGCGTGGCCTGTTATTTATCCTTAAACTCTAAGGTCGCTCTTGGCGTTTCTGCTTAAAATGAGAAGGTGAACGGCAAAATTGGCTCCCCAATCGGGGTGAGTAACTGGCATTCTGCTGTTTAATGGATGAACCTTATTATTTCTCAGGTAAATTCAGGAAAGTTCACCCGTCGCGCATGATCTGCTCATTTTCAGCATGGTGGTGCTCCGGAGGCATCGGGCTGGGAAATATCCGTGTGGTCGGGGGTGGCAGGGTGGCGGGGGTGTTTAATACCGCGGGGTTATTCGCGGCGCATTTTGGCCTGAGACCGGAGACCGGCGTGGCGCATTTCCTCAAGGAATTTGGTCTGGTTCTGTTTGTCTTTGCACTGAGGCATGCAGATGGGGCCGAGGCCGCTTTATTCGCCCGGAAGCAGGGACGAGGATTCTGAACGGCTACGCATTTATGCTGGTGGCAGGAGGCGTGTTGGTGGCCTGTTTTGGCGGATTGGATGCTGGATATGCCGCTGCCAGCGGTAGCGGGTCTCTTCGCCGGAGCATGCTTGAATACCCCGGCGTAAGGGCTGCGCAGCAGCGCGCTCTCCCTGCTGGGGGCGAGCGGCGGAAACCACCGTGACGCGCTGCTAGCACTTTCTCTACGCAGCGGCTTATCCGCTGGCCGTGGTGGAATTATCACCTCCCTGATTCTGTGCGGGCTATTTTTCAAATCGATGTGGATGCAGAGGCGGCGCAGTTTCCAGGCGGAGCAGGGGGAAGGGGTGGAGCCTCTGGAGCGGATGGATCTCAAAGTCGAAAATGCTAACCTCGGCGACTGCCTGATCTCGAAGATCCCAGAGGATGAAGGAGACGAGCGTGGTCATTTCACGTTATCGCCCCGCAAGTGGAGGAGAGGTCTCGGCGGTTCGGGGTGGGACTGCGGCTGCACACGGGGGGATTTGATCATGTGGTGGTGGGTAAGAAGGCGCACTTGGACAAATTTAGGCGGGTGATCGGCAGTGTAAGCGATGAGGATCTCATGAAGGTGCCTGGACCTGTGACCTACCGGCGGGTGGTGGTGACCAATCGCCGAATCCTCGGCAAGAGCGTGCGTGAGCTCGGGCTGGAGCACCTGCACAATGTTACGGTGACGCGCGTGAGCCGTGGCGACCACATTTTCACGGCTTTGCCCGACGTGAGCCTGCAATTCGGTGACATGTTGCAACTGGTGGGGGATGAAGAGTCACTCAATGATGCGACAAAGGCACTGGGCAACGCGGTCCACATGCTGCAGGAGACGAAGTTCGCCGCGATATTTGCAGGCATCCTGCTGGGCGTCTTGCTGGGGCTGTATCCGTTCCGCATTGAGGGACTTCCCGCGCCGGTTCGACTGGGACTGGCAGGAGGTCCGCTGGTGATGGCGATCCTGCTGAGCCATTTAGGTCGCCTCGGTCCTCTGGTGATGCACATGCCCATCAATGCAAACCGCGCCCTGCGTGAATTGGGGATCATCCTGTTTTTGGCAAACGTGGGACTGTTGTCGGGTGAGCGGTTTGTCGAGACGGTGTTTTCCTCCCAAGGGTTGCAGTGGGTGGTGCTCGGAGTTTTTGTGACGACTCTGCCCTTGCTGGCAGTTGGGTTGCTGGCGCGGAAATGGCACAAGCTGAACTTCATGTCTGTCTGCGGCCTGCTTTCCGGCGGAATGACGGATCCTCCGGCGCTGGCCTTTGCCACGACAATGGCGCGCTGCGACTCCCCGGCGATCGCCTATGCGGCGGTCTATCCGCTGACGATGATTCTGCGAATCGTTGCGGCGCAGGTTATTGCGCAATTTGGATAGGTTTCTGCGTGCGCGCTGTGCTCAGGCGAGCTTCTTGGTCAGCACTTTGGAGTTCCGACCACTGGCATCGTATTTGGCTCGGCGGCTGGGAGGCAGGGCATCCGGACCGGACACGGTGTAGCCCATCTTTTCTTCAAAAAAGCGGAAGGCCTGCGTGCTGAGGGCAAAGATGACGCCACAGCCGCGTTGTCTGGCGGTTTCTTCCGCGAAGGCGACGAGCTTTCGGCCGTGGTTCTTGTTCTTGTGGGAACGACGGACGAAGAGGCAGGCGAGTTCGGCGATTCTCACGCCCTCCTCTTCATAGCCATGGACGGCGACGGAACCGATCGGATGGCCGTCGAGTTCGAGGACAAAGAAATCATCAATGGTCGATTGGATCTGCTCGCGGGAGCGAGGCAGGAGCGCAGCATCATCGACGCTCTGCTGCATCATGAAGAGGAGGTCGGGCACATCGGAGGGGTGAGCCTTGCGGATCTGCTGGTATTCGTCGCCATGGATCATGGTGCCCACGCCTTCATTGGAGAAAAGTTCGGCGAGCAGGGCCTCGTCCTGGGTGCCGTCAACGATGTGGACGCGCGGCACGCCCTCCTGACAGGCGAGGGCGGCGTAGCGAAGCTTTGAGAGCATGCTGACGTCCTGCCACTCGTCCTTCCGCTTGTACATCTCACGGGCGTCGACCACGGAGAGTTGCGCCAAACGCGTGCCCTCGGGACTGGTGAGACCGGATTCGGCGACAAAGATGACCTTGGCGGCCTTGAGTTCGATGGCGACCTCCACGGCGACGGCATCCGAGTTCAGTCGCAGGGTGGCGCCCTTTCCGTCGTAGCCGAGCGGGGGAAGAATGGGGATGATGTCGGCCTTGAGCAATGCCCGGAGGGTTTCCGCGTCGACGCGTTCGATGCGTCCGGTGTGCTCCAGATCGACACCGTTGATTACACCCGCCGGATGTACGGCGAGGGCGTTCGTGACGGCGACGGGCATCTCCAGGGCGGTCAAATTGGCCACAAGCTCGCTGGCCTGACGCATGATGGCATCCGTGGCGATCTCGATGCCTGCGGCATCGGTGCGCCCCATGCCGTCGTCATTGGTGAGTTCGACACCGCGCACAGCGGCAAGTGTCCGGATCTGGGCGCGCGCGCCGAAGACGAGAACGACCTCGATGTTGAGTGACTGAAGGACGGCAACGTCCTGGAGAATACTCGCAAAACCGGGCTGGGTCATCAAGGCGCCGTCGAAGGCGATGACGAACACGCGCTGCCGGAACTGCGGGACATAGCGAAGGATGCCGCGGAGGTCTTCGAAGCGTTGCTGGGGCTTTTGGGGATCGTTGTTCAAAGTCGTAGCCATCAAGATAGCACAACTGCGGCGATCTCATCCCAAAGTTTGTCGATCTCACCGGGACCGTGCGAGGGCTTGCCCGCCTTGGCGAACCAATAGTCGGCGTTCCACTGGTCACCCTCGATCACATGCAGCAACGCGTGAATCCAGAAACCCATCTTGGTGTGGATGTCCTGGGCGATGTTATGCGCGGCGTCCCATGAACCGTTCTTGATCTGCCAGAGGGCGTGGGCCTCGGGTGAAAGACTAGCTGTGTCCTTGAGGGCAATGAGTTCTGCGGGAGTCATGCTGGTGAATTGAGGAATCGGAATTTGGTGTGACTGAAAAAGAAGAAACCCGAACGACGAACGCAGCCGCCATTCAGGTTTCGTCATTCCAGCGAAGCCGGTCAATCCTCCGGCAGCGGGTGGCCTTTGGTCTCGCGCAGGAAGAAAACGGCGACGAGGCCGATGAGGAATGCGGCGCTCATGTAGGTGGCGGCGTCGCGGAAGGCGTCGATCTTTTGATCGGCACCCGTCAGTCCCTGTTTCAGCTTGGCCTGTAGGGCACCGAGCGTGAAGGGACCGGTGGCGGCGAGGAAACGGCCGACATTGTAGCAGAAGCTGGTGCCGGTGCTGCGGAGGCGTGTGGGGAAGAGTTCGGGGAGATAGATGGCAAAGCCGGCAAACAGGCCGAGCTGGCAGGCACCCATGACGCCGCTCATCCAGATGTCACTGCGTCCGTTGAACATCTGAAAGTAACCAATGGTGACGATCATGGCGACGATGTAGCCAACGGCGAAGGCGGGCTTGCGGCCAAATTTTTGAGCCATGAAGGTGAAGCCGAGCATACCGAAGAAGGCGCCGGTGTTTTGCACGATGGAGTTGATGCCGACCCAGCGGCTCTTTTCGCTGGCGACGACGTCCGCGGCGGCTCCGCTCTTGATCAGCGAGCGTTCGATCACATCACCGACGAGTTCCGGCGCGAAGAAGCCAATGCCCCAGAGGCCGATGACGCCTGACACGCAAAGCAGCATGCCGAGCAGGGCGGGACGGCGCCAGCGCGGATCGCCGAGCATGGAGCGGTAGGAGCCGAAGGCCGCACCGCTGGCGCGGCCCGCTTCGCGTGCCTTGACCCACTTTTCAGGTTCGCGCAGACGGATGGCGATGAAGACGCAGAGGAAGGCGGGAAGCGCGCCGACAAGGAACATGTACTTCCAGCCTTCACCCGGCTCGATGGTGCCCGCCTTGATCAGACTGCCCATGTACATGCTGACGAGCCCGGCGGTAATGTTGCCAATCGCGGAGAGCGCCTGCAGCGTGCCAAGCGCGCCGGTGCGGGAGCGGTCGGGGAGCGTATCGGCGATGAGCGCCACAGCCAGGCCGAAGACACCGCCGACACCGACGCCGGTGAGGAAGCGATAGAGCGCGAAGTCCACCCAGCCCTTTGAAAAAGCGGAGAGACCGGTGCAGACGGAATAGATGAGCACGGTCATTGTCAGCGTCTTGGCGCGACCGATGCGGTCGCCTACCGCGCCGAAAATGAGGCCCCCCGTGGCCCAGCCGGCGACGAAGATGGAGGTGGCGTAACCGCCGTACTCTTTCGGATCCCAGCCTTCCGGCAGCAGGGCCTTCATGGCGTCATTGCGGGCCAGAAGAAAGAGCTGCTGGTCGAGGCAGTCGAACAACCATGCCAGGGAGGCGATGGTGAAGACGAACCAATGGTATCCAGTGAGATCTTTCCACCAGGGGGCGGACGCGTTTGCGGGAGTGCTGGGTTGAGACATAGGGGGGCGATGTTGAATGACATGACCGGAGATGACAATCCCGAAATCACATGAATCGTGCCGCCGCATGAACGTGGATTCTTTCAAGGTAATCGGCATAGGGGCGGAGACGCGGGACACATTCTTTGTCGTGCCGGAATTCTCCGCCGAGGAACGCGTGGCGGAGGCCGATGCTCACGCCGAGGATCGGGGCGGACCGGTAGCCACGGCTTTGGCGGTGCTGCATGCCCACGGGCATCAGTGCACGCTGGTGGACGGAGAGCCGGCGCATGCGGTGATTCTGGTGCGAAAGCACGACGGGGCGCGGCAGATCGTTTTCAGGCCGTCGTCTTCATCCGAGCCGAACTTTCAGCCCGAATGGTTAAAGGGCGCACGCTTGCTCCACATCAACGGTCGCCATGAGTCGACATGTCGCGCGGCGGTTCGTGCCGCGCAGCAGCAGGGGGTGGAGATTTCCTTCGACGGGGGCGCCGGACGCTTTCGTGAATCCATTCGCGATTTATGCGAGGCCAGCCAGGTGCGGATCGTTTCTCGGGACTTCGCGGAGAAGGCCAGCGGCATGACGGCGTTGGCCGAAATGGCGGCTGCGCTACTTCAATCTCCTGCGCATCTGCTCGTCATCACAGATGGCATTCGCGGCAGTCATGTGTGGGGCGCCAATGGGGCCGCGTTTCATCAGCCCGCCTTTGCGGCGGAGCCCCTGGTGGATACCACGGGCTGCGGAGATGTTTACCACGGCGCGTTCCTACACGGCTGGATGTCGGGCTGGCCCCTGGAACGTTGCACGGAGTATGCGAGCCGACTCGCTGCAAAAAATGCGCAAGGTCTGGGCGGTAGGCATGTTTTGCGTGAAGGACATTCCTTCCAGTGACTCCCGACTCCAACCCTGGCGGCTGCAAGAAGGCCCGCATGTTTCTTCCGCCGCCTGTTCGGTGGACGGTGCCGCTGCTTGTGCTGGTTTTCGGACTGACGGCGACTTGGCTCGACTACTGGCTGGCTTTGGACGTCAATCTTGGGCGCGATCTCTCTGCTGTTCGGGGGCGTGCGGAGGGTCTCGTGCGAAGGTTGGCGGTCGTCAGCGAGGGGTTGCTGGACCGCGGTGATGTGAAGGCTCTGCGGCTCAATCTGCAAACCATGATGGACGTCCCCGAACTGGTGCTAGCGGCCGTGGTGGACGAGCAAGGCGTCATCCTGGCGGATTCGGATGATGAGTGGTCGGGGCGGCAGTCCAGTGAGACGCCGCTGGCGGAGGCGGCTCGTCTCATACGGCCGATGAGCGGTTCTGCGGTGGAGCATGCGGAGAACGCCGAGTTCGTTTTTGCGGCTTGTCCGTTTCAACTGCATGGCACGGATGACGACAAGGGCTGGACCCTGGTGACCCTGGACCGCCGACCTGCCATGAAGGCGGCCATGCATGACGCGCGGGTGCAGCTTGGTTGGATCGCGGGTGCGATGGTGCTGCTGAGCTTTGCGCTGTGGGCTGTTCTGCATTTCATCTACGCCAACCGTCTGGCCGCGTTGGCCGCAGGTATAAGGCAGTGGGACATGGCGGACGGTGCCCCCTTGATCCTGCCTCGCGGCGCTGACGAGGTGGGGACGCTCGCAGCCGGTTTTTTGGAAATGACGGAGCGGGTGAGGAGGCATGAGGATGAGCAGATCCGGCTGGAGCGCGAGGTGTTGAATGTCTCAGACGACGAGCGGCGGCGCATTGGTCATGATTTGCATGACGGTCTGGGGCAGCGGCTCACGGCGGCGCTGATGGCCGTGCAGGCAATGCTGGAGTCATTGAGGGGGAGTGCTCCCGGCCTGGTCGGACACGGCGAATTGGTGGCGCGTCAGTTGCGGGATGCGATCACAGAAACGCGGGCGTTGTCACATGGGTTGGCACCGGTGGGCATGGAGGCGGACGGTTTGCTTGCGGCGTTGAAAGAGATGGCGGAGTCAATTTCCCGCAGTGGCAGGGTGCGCTGCGTGCTGGAGTGTCCGCATCCGGTGCCGCTGGATGATGTGACGATTGGCGGGCACATCTTTCGAATCGCGCAGGAGGCGGCGAACAACGCGCTGAAGCACGCTTCCCCTTCGGAGATCCGCATCGGCCTTGAGTGGCGTGATGATGAATTGGTGCTGGAGATCGAGGACGACGGTCCGGGAATGGCTGAGGGGGCAGCAGACACGGAGGGACTGGGAATGCGAGTCATGCGCTATCGAGCGAGGCTGATCGGAGGTGATCTGGATGTCTCCACCGCACCAGCCGGTGGCACGCTCATCCGTTGTGTTGTAGATCGAAAACAACAGTCATGAATCCGGAGACCTCGAACCCCAAAGCTCGCATTCTCATTGTGGATGATCATCGCGTGATGTTGGAGGGTTACCAATTCATGCTTAACGCCCAGCAGGACATGGCTGTGTGCGCCACTGCGACCAGCGCGACCGCGGCTTTGGCGGCAGTGGAGCGTGAAAGGCCTGATCTGGTGATCACCGATCTCACCATGGGCGGGCGCGGCGGCCTTGAACTGACCAAAGACCTGCTAGCGGTGCATCCCAGCCTCAAGATCCTGGTTTGCCCATGCAGAACGCCAAACGAGCGCTGCAGGCGGGAGCGCTTAAGGTGATGAAAGACGTGGACGGGCCCACTTTTCTCCGGGCGATTCGCAGCGTGCTGGCCGGGGACGCTTCAGCTACGCGAGACCGAGGCCGAGATTCTGGCTCTTACGGAAACATGAGAACTGAGGCAAAGCCTCCTCACCCATTGAAAAGCCAAGTGACCGTGAGTTCGAAGTCTTCCGCCCGTTGGCGAGGGCAAGACGGCGAAGGACATCGCAGCGCTTTTGAATCTGAGTCCGGAAAACCGTTTCTGTGCATCGAGATCACATCATGAAAGCTGGGGTATGCCACCAGTGCGAGATGATTCGTCAGGCGGTGCGATTTGTGGAAAGCCAGGTGCATAGGCGCTCAGCCTATTGAGAATCGGGAAGACGCCGATGCCGAGAAGTGCACGGTGCGGCACTCTATGGGTGAAACTCATCAGCCAGACCCGACACCAAACTCACTCGCAATGGTCGTCTGTCGTTTGCTACAGCGTGACGGGGTGGGCGATTCCGGACGAAATACGCGAGTCAGTTGTGCGATCGGTTTCTGACGTCTCCGGGGGCCAGCGGCAAACCCAATTTCAATCCGTCTCGTTTGACTCATGAAGCGCCGACACAAAGTCAAGACCATGGCCGCCGCGTGATTGCCGAATTGAGCGTCGGCGGCGTCGCACAGGCTGCGTCGGGGGATGAGTCTTCGCGCTCAAACGAAATCCGTTCATCCGCAGTCCATGATCAGGAGCCACTCTACCGGGTGCTCGACGGGACGGGCTTCGAAATGTTCCGTCTGCTGGGCAAAGGGCGCTCAATCAAAGACATTGCCTTCTATCACTCCATTCCGCCCGCCGAAGTTGACCGGCGTTTGGATCTCATTCGTGAACAAACGGGCTGCAAGACCCGCGCCGCTCTGGTCCGCATGGCCTCTGCTTGGATGAAACAGCACGAGCCGACATGACGCGACCTGCCCGTTCTTCGATTTCCCCTCCAACCCAACCCTAAACCACCAACCCAACCAACCATGAAATCGACATCCATCCTCATTCTGACAGCCCTCTCCGTGGCCGGACTCAGCAGCTGCGCCGCACCTGCTCGCCATCATTCGGTCTATTCGCACACGCAACTCCCCAAACAGCAACTCGAGGTCCGCAACCACTCGAATGGCGGGGGGGCGCTCTTCCACAACGATGCGGTTTCGATGCATCAAATGCCGATCCACGCCGGTGGTAAACTGGTTGCGGGGCAATAGCTTAGGCATCGGTCTCCAACAAAGATGCTCCGGGTTTGAGCATAAACCCGCTAAACAGCCACGACGTGCATGCCGCACGCCGTGGTTGTTCTGTTTCAAGGGGGGCTTCTTGGAATGACCGCCGATGTCGGGTTCTGAAGGCGCAATCGGACGGAACCTCTTGATCCTTGACCCATCCATCACTGAATCGTATTAGAGTTCATGCGTGGATACGCCCCCTTTTTGCTGCCAGTCTCGTTTGCTATCGCAGTCGTCGTCGTGGCCTGCGCCACCTATGATAGCTCGCGCGTTTCCCGGTGGGAATCGCGGTTCAGGGACGGGCCTCAGCAGGTGACGCCGGACCAGTTGCTGGCGGAGACGCGGGTGAAGCTCGACCTCATTCCGCCAGGCACGGTTGGCAGGCGCTACTACCGGCCCATGAAGCCGCGCTACATCACGATTCACAGCACGCAGAACTACACCGGCAACGCCTACAATCACGCTCTGGCCCTGAAGCGCGGCGCGTTGCGTGCCACGAAGCGGCCCGGTGGCAACCGTATCGGCTTCCTGACGTGGCACTTCACGGTGCAGGATGACATCGCCATCCAGCATTTGCCCTGTCGCGAGCAGGGGGAGCACGCCGACTTCGACGGTCCGGGAAACAACTACAGCATCGGCATCGAAATGTGCGAACACAGCGGCAACGACATCGGCCAGACGATCGACCGCACCGCACGTCTCACCGCCTATCTGATGCGCGCCTATGACATCCCGCTGAGCCATGTCGTGGGTCACTATCACTGGCCGCGGAAAGGGCTCAGCATTCCCAATAAAGACTGCCCGCACTTCCTGCTCGACCGCGCAAAGCCCGGTCCCACCTGGCGTTGGTTCCTTGGCCGCGTTGACTTTCACTACAAACGCATGACCCCGGGAGCCGCTACGCCGCTTGGCTGAGTCATGAGAGCCGCCTTTGCCATTGCATTGATCGTTGTCAGTCGGGCCTGGGGGCAGACCGAATGGCCCATGCTGCCTGTGCCCAGCAAGAGCGAGCGAGTGGTCCTGCTTGAAGACAAGCGCATCAAGGAAAGTTCAGGGCTGTCCCTGAGTGGCAGATCGCCTTCCATCTGGTGGACCATCAATGACTCCGGCGGCGAGCCTTGCGTCTTTGCCATCGATCAAAAGGGAAAGACCCGCGCCAAAGTGCGCATCCGTGATGCGGCCAACTTCGACTGGGAAGACATTGCCATCGGAAAATCGAGAGACGGCAAGCCGGTCCTGTTCGTCGGCGACATTGGCGACAATCTGGGCATTCGCGCCAGCATCCAAGTTTATGAAATTCCGGAACCTGAGGTTTCGCCGCCGGGGGAATCGGTCGAAGAAACATTGAGCGCCGCGCCCAAACTCTGGCGCGCCCGTTATCCCGACGGAAAGCACAATGCCGAGTGCCTCCTCTGCCATCCGCAGACTCGGCGCTTGTACATCCTCACGAAGACTGACGACGGAAAATGTGCGCTCTACGCCTTTCCTGAACAGTTGGAGTCGGAGGGTAGCATGATCTTGGAAAAGATCGCCGATCTGAGTTTCCCGGCACTGATCCGCATCGGCAAGCGTCCGCACGACAACTGCATGACCACCGCCGCCGACTTTTCCCCGGATGGGTTCCACATGCTGGTATCCACCTACAGCAGCGTTTACGAATGGACGATCCCGGAACGGGGCGATGTCGCGCAAGCCCTGAAGCAGCCCCCCGTCCGTATCGAGCCAGATCTCCTTCCTCAGCTCGAAGGTGCGTGCTACGACGCAGACGGTCGCGCGATCTGGCTCACCAGCGAACGCCTCCCCACGCCGTTGGTTCGGGTGACGAGGTGAGTTTCGCTTGAGCTCTTGCTGCTAATTCACAACGCCCAGTTTGTGCAAGATGAAGCGCTCACAGATGCGGTAGTAGAGACCCATCGATTCGATATCAATCCATTCGTCGAGGCCGTGCAGATTGCCGACCAGCGGACGGGAAAGCACGACCGGAATGCCAAACTGCGCGATGAATCGCGCGTCGCTGCCGCCGGAGGCGCGGACGAGGCGCACGGGATCGCCGGTAAGTTCCTCGGTAACTTGCAGATAAAGCAGATCGGGGGCGAGATGCGTGGACTCGGCACCCATGACGTTGACGACTTCGATTTCCGGCCCGGCGATCTCTCGGATCGTAGCCAGCAGGGACGTCTGGGTATGCGGTGGCGGAAAACGCAGGTCGATGCAGGCTTCCGCTTCGGCGGGAATGCAGTTCACGGTCTGGTTTGGCGTGCGGACAATCGTTGGCACGCAGGTGGGATACCAGTGATCGTTCGAGTCGTCGCTCTTCAGTGCATCGAAGTGATCGCACAGGCGCTGGAGTCCGCGCATGAGCGTGGTGAGAGCGTTGGGCACCAGCCAGGGGCGCGCCGCGTGGCTTTCACGACCCTGCGTTGTCAGCTTGAGATGCATGATGCCTTTTTCGGCCACCGTCACATCGTGAATCGAACCTCCGTCCGGAACGATGGCGAGTCCGCAGCGCAGACCGACGTCTTCGAACAAATAGCGCACACCGTTTTCTCCGCCGCGCTCCTCGTCCGAGGTGTAGGCGAGTCCGATGGAGAGGCCGGGATGGCGGCGCTGCAAATCGCAGAACAACTCCAGCATGATCGCGGCCTGGCCTTTCATGTCGCCCGCGCCCGGACCCCAGATGCGACCGTCCGCCACTCGAGAAGTGTAGCAGGAGACGTGCGGATGCTCGATCACGTCGAGGTGCGACACCATGAGAATGTCCGGCCGCTCGACGCCCTGCGGCATTACCGTCATGGATGCAAAACCCTCGCTGTCGTATTCGCGAATGGCGAGGCCTCCCAGCGCCTCCACATGGTTCCGGAGCAGTGTGAAGCAGCGCGCCCGCTCCTCCGGTCGGCTTTCCGTGCCGGGGATCACGATCAGATCGCGCGTGAGGGTGACGAGTCGGTCGATGGGAGGCGATGGCATGAGATCAGTCCTTCAGGTAGTCCCAGTCGATGGGCAGGTCGCGCTCCGCCTGTTGGAGGAGTTGATGGCATTCCTCCGTGCTCTCGCCGATGCAAAGGAACTGCCCCTTCGCAACGCGTCCGTTCTCGTCGAGAATGAAATTCTCCGGGATGACACCTCGCTCCATGCCGGGAGGGAAGAGGTCGCCGTGTTCTTCAAGGTAACGCAGCACCGCCTCGCCGGACGTGGCCTCCTTGAGCATGAGGTTGCGCATGAGCCAGGCACCGCGCGGCAGGAAATGACGCGCGAGCATGGAGGGATAGGTGGCTCCGGTGAGTCGTGCGTTCACCTCGCACACATAAGCTTTGAATTCGCCGTCCGCTCCGGCTTCGGTCACCAAAAAATCCGCGCTGGCCGTGCCTCGGTAGCCCTGCGCATGCAGCCAGCGGCCTGCGACCTCCGCTTGTCGAAACAGCTCCGTGGCGATCCCCGGAAGCGCCGCGCGATACGGCGGCGGCGACTCGTTGCCCTCGTGCACGCTGTCGTGGCTGAGGATCTGCTCGGTGAGGTCGTAGAGGTAGACCGCTTCGTCATCGAGGAACATCTGCACGCTGGGGCTGTGGATGCAGCAGACGCCGTCGCGCTCTGTTTCGATCCAGCCCTGGATCATGACCGGCCCCTCGTGAAAAAACGCCGCAGGCACCTGCGCATGATTGCCGGTCGTGTCCAGCTTCATCAGGCCGACTCCGGACGCTCCCAGCGCGGACTTCGCCACCGCGCGGCGGAAGCCGCGTTTGCGCAGTCCTTCGAGACATCGCGCCACCTCCTCAGGGTTCGCGGCTGTCTCCGTTTCGAACACCGGCAGTCTGACGTTCTCGAGATGACGATGCAGCAGCAGCTTGTTGTTGCCGCGTCGGCTGCCGCTGCTCGTGGACAGCGTGCGTCGGCCGAGTCGTCGTGCGATGCGTTCGATCGTCGCGTCCGTCACGAAACCATCCACCAGCGGCATGTCTGCGGCGATGAGTTTGGAGATCAGTTCATGCGTCGGCGACTCCTCGCCGTTCTGGAGCGACCGGCCCAATTGCAGGTAGTCCGCATGACTCAGCACGTGAATGTCCGGCAGTTCCAGGCCGAGATCCTCGGCGAAGTAGCGGCACAAGGCGGGCGCGGGCGCGCTTTCCAGCACCACCGCATTTCCACCGCCACGATAGAGCAGGCCCATCACCGGCACGAGCCGGGAGCCGTAGGACTCCGCGTGCGTGAACTCGCGAATCAGCGTTTCGGTCAGGGCCTCGTTGTCGAAAAACAAGCCCTGCACGTTGGTGAAGAAGACGGCCCTTCCATTCGCCCAGAGTCTCGGCGTGTAGCCCTGCGTCTGGATCACCAGCGGACTTCCGGGCAGGGGCTCGCGTGCGGTTGGGGCGGACGAGTTCATGCGTTTAAAAATAAGCCCGCCGCGAGCCAAAGTCATCATCGTCTCCGGTCAAAATACCCGCCGATCTTGGGATGTGATGAAGAGGGAAGTGAGTTTTCCTGAGGTCGCAAAGCGGCGGTGCTCCTCCATGGCTTGACGCTCAAGCGTCTGTGGGTTCTCAAGAAACTCATTTTCCCGCTTGAGAATTCCGTGCCTTGGTCAAAACTCACGCCCCGGTCACCCCGACCCCCATGTGCTCACGTGGCGGAATTGGTAGACGCGCTAGATTCAGGTTCTAGTGAGTAACATCGTGGAGGTTCGAGTCCTCTCGTGAGCACCATCCCTTTCCCGTGGCGAAAGCCACCCCGGCGGGGCCGGCCATCTTCATCATGCAAGACGCTGGATTCGTGAGGCAGGCTTTCGCGGGAATCGCTTCCCGCTACGTCCTTGCGAACCATGTGCTCAGTCTGGGAATTGACTGCCTCTGGCGCCGCACCACCGCGGGTCGCATCGCCGCGATGAATCCCGCACGCATCCTCGACCTCGCCACCGGCAGCGGCGATCTCGCCCGCGTCGTGCAGACTGCCTGTCCCGACGCCAAAGTCCTCGGCGCGGATTTCTCCGTGCCCATGATGCGCGAGGCCCAGGCGCGGAAGTTTCATGCGCTCGTCGCTGCCGATGGACTCGCGCTGCCGTTTCAGGATGCGGTCTTCGACGTCGTCACCGTCGCCTTCGGCCTGCGCAACATGGCCTCGTGGCCGGACGCCCTGCGGGAGATGAGCCGCGTCCTGCGTCCCGGCGGACGGCTCTTTGTGCTCGACTTCTCCATCCCGCGCACGCCCGGCATCCGGCAGGCCTACCTCTTCTATTTGAAGAGCGTCATGCCCCGCGTCGCAGGCTGGATCACGGGAAAGCGCGAGGCCTACGAGTACCTCTGCGGCTCCATCGAGCGCTTTCCCTCCGGTGATGAAATGCGCGCGCTGATCACTGCGAACGGCTTCCAGTCCGCGACCTGCTCACCGCTGACCTTCGGCATCGCCTCCCTCTACGAGGCCGTCAGGTGATTCCGGCGCAGGCGGCACAC
>JAWLBG010000010.1:0-128228 GCA_041395065.1 Prosthecobacter sp.
TATCGTGCCGGTTGCAGCCGCAAGCTGGGTGCTGTTCACGCTCAGCTTCTTTTATGGAAGACCGCGATCCGTACTTGGCATGGCCCTGCAAGAGAAACCTCCGCTTCTTTTCTGGGCAACGGAATTCGAGGAGGACGGTTGGACAGACTATACAGTTCGAATGCGCGTGGTCATGGATCCAGCCCAACTGCGAAGCGCTCTGGAAAAACATTTCGAGAAGTCGCCCTTCCAGCAGGGAAACAAACAACTCTACTATTGGAAGGATGTCCCAAAGAACGAAGCCATGTGCCAAATCGCGACCGATGATCAATTTAGCTACGCTGAAATCCAGTACGGCGTCGATTAACGACTAAAGCGCCGCCAGTGCCGCGGCGGCGACTTCAGCGGTTTGTTCGAGATCATCGCGGCTGTGGGCCATGCTGATGAAGCCGGTTTCGAACTGGCTCGGGGCGAAGTACACGCCGTGGTCGAGGCAGTGGTGGAAGAACTTGCGGAACGAGGCGAGGTCGGACGTTTTCGCGTCCTGAAGATTGTGGACTTCCTTCTCGGTGAAGAAGAGGCAGAACATGCTGCCGCGACGATACCAGCGGTAGTTGAGGCCCTTTTTCTTGAGCACCTCGAGGACGGCGTCCTCCATGATCTGGCCGAGGTTTTCGAGCAGCGCGTAGCCGTTTTTCTTTTCGAGTTCGCGAAGCTGCGCGAGACCGGCGGCGAGGGCGACGGGATTGCCGCTCAGCGTGCCCGCCTGATACACCGGACCGACGGGAGCGAGGTGATCCATGATGTCCGCACGTCCGCCGAAGGCGCCCACAGGCAGACCGCCGCCAATCACCTTGCCGAGGCAGGTCAGGTCCGGCGTGATCTTCTCGAGTTCCTGCACGCCGCCTCGGGCGAGACGGAAGCCGGTCATGACTTCGTCGAAGATGAGCAGCGCGCCATGTTTCGCCGTAATGTCGCGCAGCTTCTGCAGGAAGCCGGGTTTTGGCAGGATGAGGCCCGCATTCGCCGGATAAGGCTCGACGATGACGCAGGCGATTTCGTGGCCTTGTTTCTCAAACAACTCCTCCAGCGCGGCTTCGTCGTTGAAGGGCAGGACGCTGGTGAGTTCGGCGAAGGGCTTCGGCACGCCCGCGCTGTCGGGATTGCCATGCGTGAGCGCTCCACTGCCGGCGGCGACGAGCAGGCTGTCGCTGTGACCGTGGTAGCAGCCGTCGAATTTCACCAGGCGGTCGCGCTTGGTGAATCCACGCGCGAGGCGGATGGCGGACATCGTCGCCTCCGTGCCGCTGCTGACCATGCGCACCTTTTGAATGCTCGGCACCCATTCGCAGATCGTGCGGGCCATTTCGACCTCGAAGAGATTCGGGATGCCGAAGCTGACGCCTTCCTTGGCGGCGTTGTGGATCGCCTCGATCACCGGGATCGGCGCATGGCCGAGGATCGCCGGACCCCAGGTGCCGACGTAGTCGATCATGCAGCGGTCATCGACATCGTAGATGCGGCAGCCTTTGGCGCGCTTCACGAAAAAGGGATCGCCGCCGACGTTGCGGAAGGCACGCACGGGGGAGTTCACCCCGCCGGGAATGTACTGCTTGGCGAGGTCGAAGAGCTTGGTCGAAAGGGGTCCGTTGGGCATGGTTTTGAGGAGGGAACGGATACGCGGGAGTGTTTTCGCGTCGAACAAAAGGTTGCCGGGATGCGTCGGAGTCGGGTATCCTCAACCACACTATGCCATGCTCATGAAAGCTTTTGTTCCGGTATTCATCGCTGCGGTGCTCGTCCAGGCGGCTGTTGCACAGGTCGTCACCTCCTCGCCCAGGAACAAGTCCTCTCTCCAAAACGTGGAACCGGGCACTTTTTCTGTCGAGGGAATGACGCCCAAACCCATTGTTCTCAAGGTGCGGATCGAGGCGCCGGTGTATCCCACGAGCAAGTTTGACCGGGCGCTGGGTTCTTTTGCGCCAGGCTCGCTTGTCACGCTTGTGGCCATGTCTGACACCGCCTACCGCGTGCGGGGTCGCGCACGTCACGGCGACGTGGTGGGCTGGGTTCGCCAGGCGGAGGTGCTGTCTGCTGACCCCAATCTGGCGACCAATCTCAAAAAGCTTCTGGAGCGCACCCGGAAGGTGGACGAACTGATCAAAAAGAACCAGGTGGGCCTTGGCATGACCCGCCAGGAGGTCCAGGCATCCCTCGGCAAGCCCTCACGCAGCAGCGCCAAGATCAACGCCAACGGCAAGGAGGAAAAGCTCGAGTACAGCATCTACGAGCGCGTGCCTCAGACCACCACCGGTCGCGACGGTTTTGGAAATCTCGTTCAAACTGTCATCTATGTGAAGGTCGAGGTCGGCACGCTCAGCGTAAGTTTCACCGACGATGTGGTCTCCGAAATCGAGGAGACGAAGGGCAATCCGCTCGGTGGAGGCGGCGTGCAGATTGTGCCGCCGCCGCTCTTCGGATTCTGATCAACGAACCGCCGCCCTCACCTGCTCCGGCGTCCACCCCGCCGCCCGCAGGCTGCGCAACGAGCGTGCGTCATCGCGTTTCGCCAGCCGTCTGCCCGTCTCATCGGTGATCAGTCGATGATGTTGCCACTCCGGCACGGGCAGGCCGAGCAGTTCTTGAAGAAGTCGGTGCAGATGCGTTGCCTCCAGAAGATCTTCCCCACGTGTCACCAGCGTGATGCCCTGCAGCGCATCGTCCACGACGACCGCGAGGTGGTAACTCGCCGGCGTGTCCTTTCGCGCCAGCACAACATCACCGAACACATCCGGACGTGCGATGAAACGGTACCGCGATCTCGATCCGACCAGAAGAGGCTCGTTTGAAACGGTCGTCGCAGCTTTAGTCACGTCGAGCCGCAACGCATACGCCTCGCCCTTCGCCATGCGTTCCGCCCGGTCGTCCGCACTGCGATGCCGACACGTTCCGGGATACAACGGCCCGTCCGGTCCCTGCGGTGCATTGCCCGCACGTGCAATCTCCTCCTGAATCTCCTTCCGCGTGCAAAAGCACGGGTAAAGAACGCCCAGTGCCTCCAGCTTGGCCAAGGCCGCCCGGTAGTCATCGAAGTGATCGCTCTGCCGACGCACCGGCGCCTCCCAGCTGAGTCCCAGCCACGCCAGATCTTCGAAGATCGCTTCTTCATACTCCGCTCGTGCCCGCGTGCCGTCGATGTCCTCCAAACGGATCAAGAACCGGCCGCCGTCGGCTTTTTCATGCGCAAACAACGCCGCAAACGCGTGCCCCAGATGCAGCCATCCAGTGGGGCTGGGAGCAAATCGGGTGACTTCGGGCATGCGTGTCGGGTTCAAGCGGCACGCACTTTCGCCACGACATCGCCATTGTCGAACACCCCGCGCATCGACTGACAGTAAACATGCAGTTCCGGCCGGATCATGCCGTGCGTGAGTCCGCACTTCACCTTCGTCACCGCAAGTCCCGGTGACTCGCTCCAACCGCCGCGAGACAGATTGGCTGTGGGCGCTTGGAGATACAGCGTGTGATCAAACGTCTCCTTCGCATGGACTGACCCGTCGTGAATGTGCAGCGTCGGGAAGAACACCGTCTCGCTCAATGCCGTTGGAAATGAAAACGCCATCGGGTGCACCTGGGCTTTGCCCGGTTTGAGCTTGAACACAGCAAAGCCAAAGTCCGAGTAACCCGGCAGCTTCTTCCACACGTCGTCCGGCAGACGAAACCGCACATCCAGCCGGCTGAAGTCGGCGATGGTCGGGACAAAGCTGGCGTCATAGGCCCCGACGGAATGAACTTTGAGCGAATAACCCTCCGCAGCAGGCGAGGCGCCAAAGGGATCACCATAAGTTCGAGCAGCTGGCACCGGGAACAGTTCCCACAGGTCCGCGAAGACGCTGTCATACTTCGAGAAGTCGGAAAACTTTACCGCATCTTCTTTCGTCCCCTCCTTGACCGGGATCGGCAACACCATCGCCAGATCCTGCGACGCATTGACCGACATTTGGTAAATGATCACCTGGTTCCCATGCTCGCCCAGCCGCGCGAAGATGCGTGTGTTTTGGACCTCCTCGACTTTTCCAGTGAAGCAGCACATGATGCGCATGCTACTGAACCGCCACACTCACTGTCCAGCATGAATCTAGCCGACCTCGTCTCCCACCTCGACACCGAACTGCGACTCGCGGAAATCGCGGACTACGGCAACGCGCTCAACGGCCTGCAACTCGAGAACCATCACGGCAAGGCCACCAAGATCGTCGCTGCGGTGGATGCGACACTGCCGGTGATGCAGAAGGCGGTCGCCGCCGGGGCAGACATGCTCATCGTTCACCACGGCATGTTCTGGACGGGCCTGCAAACCTGGACCGGACCGGTGTTTCAAAAGCTCAAGCTCTGCGGTGAGCATGGCCTGGCCGTCTACAGCGCCCACCTCCCGCTCGATGTGCATCCCGTGCTAGGCAACAACGCGCAGATCGCCCAGGCGCTGGGTTTGACACCCACGGGCGGCTTTTTGGAATACAAAGGCAGCCATGTGGGCGTGACTGCGGACCACGAGATGTCGTTGGAGGACTTGGTGGCCAGGTTTCAAACCGCGCTCGGCGGCTCAGCCGTGCATGTCTGCGCTGGCGGACCGAAGACGACGAAGAGAATTGGCATCTCCTCCGGTGGTTCCGGTTCCGAGGTCGCCGCAGCGGCGAAGGCGGGCATCGACACCTTCATCACCGGCGAAGGACCGCACTGGAGCTACACGCTCGCCGAAGAGCTCGGCATCAACGTTCTTTACGGCGGCCACTACGCCACCGAGACCTTCGGCGTGAAGGCCCTCGCCACGCACATCGAATCGAAGTTCGGCATCCCGTGGGAGTTTGTGGATCATCCGACCGGTTTGTGAGACAATGCCGCCATGAATGCCGCCGCCGCTCATCCGCCTCTGCATGCGCATCCTGAGCCGACGCGCTGGACCGCCCTCGTGTTCCTCGCCAAAGCGAAAGCTCATCAATTGCGCCGCGGCGTGCGCAACTGGCGCGAGGGCATTCGCAGACACGCCAGAACCGACACGATGGCCGCCCTCCCAATCGTGGCCCAATGGCAGTCGGATTTGCGCCACGCTGAGCATGCCTCGGCACGAGAAAGAGACCTACAGGAGGGCAAAGTGCAGAATCTGCGTGTGGCCGCCGCCGTGTTGAACGGAGTTGAAGTGCCAGCCGGCCAGGTCTGGAGTTTCTGGCGGCATCTCGGACGTGTCACGCGCCGCAAAGGCTATGCCGAGGGACGTGAACTTCGTGAGGGCTGTCTCATCCCGCAGATCGGCGGTGGACTGTGCCAGCTCTCCGGCGCGATTTACAACGCCGCGCTGGAAGCCGGCCTCGACGTTGTCGAACGCCATGCGCACACGAACTCTGCCGTCGGTTCGCTCGCGCGCATCGGACGGGACGCCACGGTGTTTTGGAACTACGTCGATCTGCGCCTTCGCGCGCGCCTGCCCTGGCGCATGGAGATCAGTGTCACCGACACCCAGCTTCAAGTGCACATTCGTTGCGCCGAAAAACTGCCACGCGGTCCCATCGCCCCCGCCGAACCTTCTCCAGCCACGCCGTTAAACTCCTGCGCCACCTGCGGTGTCGGCACTTGTTTCCGGAGTGAGTGACCCGGCATGGCTTTTCTCACCCCAGATTTCTTCGAACGCGACGTCCTCGTGGTGGCGCGTGATCTGGTCGGTGTCGAGTTCGTCTGGCACGGCTGCTCCGGCATCATTGTCGAAACCGAAGCCTACGCTGTCGAAGGCGATCCCGCCTGTCACACCGCCTCGCGGCCAAGCGCCCGCGAGTTTGTGAAATCGAAGCCGCCCGGCGCTGCCTACGTGTATTTCAACTACGGCATGTACTGGCTCTTCAACCTGCTCGTCAAAGGCGGGGAACGCGACGGGCTGATCTTGATCCGCGCCCTTGAACCCACACGCGGCCTCGAGCACATGCAGTCGCGCCGGAACCGCGACAAGACTCATGAGCTATGCTCCGGCCCCGGCAAACTCGCGCAGGCACTGGCCATCGACGGCAGCCATCACGGGTTGCCGATGGTTGGACGGGGAAAGGCGGCGGGCTACGGTCTCAAACCGGCTGTTTCGACCGCCCTCAATGTCGTGAGTGACATACGCGTCGGCATCAGCCAGGCCGTGGAGTTCCCGTGGCGGTTTTTGTCCAAAGACAGCCCGCATGTGAGCGTGAAGCACGGCAAGGTGAAGGTGCCGGTGGTCAAACCACCCCGCTGCCCATGATCAGGCGCACGAGGGCGATGACTCCGACGGCGATGTTGATGGTGAGGCCAATCTTGCGCTCTGGAAAGACCCCGAAGATGATGCCAGCCAGGCAGAAAACGAGGACCAGCCAGTTCAGCGCTCCGAGCAAGGGGATGAGGCTCGGCACCAGGCACAGTGCGGAAAACAGGCCGATCAGGACCGAGAGGATTTGGCAGAAGGTTTTCATACTGGGGCACCATCGCGAGGAGGGGCTGATCTCAACTGGAAATCCGTGAACTCATTGTAAGCCGCGCCTTGCATTCCCTGCCGGACGCGGTACTCTCGGCCCATCTGAGCGCGAAAGGAGAGGTGGCTGAGTGGTTGAAGGCACCTGACTCGAAATCAGACGTGGGGGTAACTCCACCGAGGGTTCGAATCCCTCCCTCTCCGCGCATTCAACGACCGGGTGCAGACGTCTCCCGCAGCTGCGGTGAAAAACACCGAAGGGCGGGTGCCAAATCCCCTCTTGGCAAAGTGGGGCCGATCTCTCAAACTCCGTCCGTCATGCCAGTCGCCACCAAAAAAGCCCCGTCACGCCGGAACCTCGCCCGCGAACTCGTGTTCGGTGATCTGTGGGAGTTTGATCCGGCACCGGAGACGGCGGATCCGAAGTTGAAGAAGAAGTATGATCTCTTCATCAACGGTTCGTTCGTGGCGCCGCGTAAGGGCAGGTATTTTCCGACGATCAATCCGGCTACGGAGAAGAAGATCGCGGACATCGCGCTCTCTGATGCCTCGGATGTCGATGCGGCCTGCAAGGCGGCACAGAAGGCGTTCACGACGGTGTGGGGCAAGATGCCGGGGAAGGAACGCGGGAAGTATCTGTATCGCATCGCGCGACTGCTGCAGGATCATGCGCGGGAGTTTGCGGTGGCCGAGACGATGGATGGCGGGAAGCCGATCAAAGAATCGCGTGACTTCGACGTGCCGATGGCGGCGGCGCATTTCTTTTATCATGCGGGCTGGGCGGACAAACTGGAGTTCCTCGCGCCTGGACGGCAGCTCGCGCCGCATGGTGTGGTGGGGCAGGTCATTCCGTGGAATTTTCCGTTGCTGATGCTCGCGTGGAAGATCGCCCCGGCGCTCGCGGCGGGAAATTGCGTCGTGTTGAAACCGGCGGAGACCACCAGCATCACCGCACTGAAGTTTGGCGAGATTTTGCAGGAAGCCGGACTTCCGCCGGGTGTGGTGAACATCGTCAGCGGCGCAGGCGAGACCGGCGCGGCGGTGATCAATCATCCGCTCACCTCGAAAGTGGCCTTCACCGGCAGCACGGAGGTCGGGAAGATCATCATGCGCAGCCTCGCGGGCACGGAGAAGAAGATGACGATGGAACTCGGCGGCAAGGCCGCGAACATCGTCTTTGACGACGCGCCGCTCGATCAGGCGGTGGAAGGAATCGTGAACGGCATCTTCTTCAATCAAGGCCACGTCTGCTGCGCGGGCTCGCGCCTGCTCGTGCAGGAAAGTATCGCCGATGAAGTGCTCGCGAAACTCAAGCGCCGCATCGCCACGCTGCGCGTGGGCGATCCGCTCGACAAGAACACCGACCTCGGCGCCATCAACAGCGCTGAGCAACTTGTCAAGATCACCGACCTGGTGAAGAGCGGCGTTGAGGAAGGAGCGGAGAAGCATGACAACGGCTGCCGCCTGCCTTCCATAGGCTTCTTCTTCCGTCCCACGATCTTTGCGAACGTCAGCATGAGCCACCGCATCGCCCGCGAGGAGATTTTCGGCCCCGTGCTCAGCATCCTCACCTTCCGCACGCTTGAAGAGGCTGTCGAAAAAGCCAACAACACCGCCTACGGCCTCAGCGCCGGCGTCTGGACCGACAAAGGCAGCCGCATCCTCAAGATGAGCACGCTCCTCAAAGCCGGCGTCGTCTGGGCGAACACGTATAACAAGTTCGATCCCACGAGCCCGTTTGGCGGATTTAAGGAGAGTGGGTTTGGACGCGAGGGTGGGAAGCAGGGATTGTTGGATTATCTCAAGGTGGCTTGAGATCGGTGTGCCAAATGACGAATGAGGAATTCCGAATGACGAAAGAAGCTCCAATTCCGAATGATGAATCGTTGCCACCTGTGAAGCGGGCCAAGCTAACGACCAATCTCTTTCGATTGGTTCAACTATTGGGCGGCTTCGTTGGCCTTTGTTTCATGGCCTATGCCATTCTGCTCAGCACGGACAAAGCAGACAGGAATTGGGCTCTAGCGTGTTTTTTGAGGTGCGGTGGCATTCTGGCCGTTCTAAGCGCCTTCGAAACCATTCAAAGAGGCGAGTTTCAGAGTGAGGATTGGAACACATCCAAGTTTAAAACACCAATTTTTTACTGGGTTACGGTCATCACTCTCTTCTGCATTGGAGCAGGGCTTATCTTTGCAGCAGACCATATTGCTCGTTATTTCACAGAATAGTTCGTCATTTACCACTCCCACCCATGTCTAGCCGCCTTCACATCATCAAAACCCCCAAATGCTACGTCGGCGGTGCTTTCATTCGCAGTGAGAGCGGGCGCGTGGCGGAGCTTCAGGATGCGACGGGGGCGTTTTTTGCGAACATCCCTCAATGCACGCGGAAGGACCTGCGCAATGCCGTCGAGGCGGCGGCGAAGGCGGGACCGGGCTGGGCGAAGAGATCGGCCTTCAATCGCGGGCAGATCTTGTATCGGCTGGCGGAGATGATGGAGGCGCGCGGCGTCGAATTGGCGGACAGCATCACGTTGAGCGGTGTTTCGAAGGCCGATGCCTCGCGCGAGGTCGCGGCGGCGATCGAACGTGTGGTGCATTATGCGGGCTGGACGGACAAATACGAGCAGGTGCTCGGCAGCGTGAATCCGGTGGCCTCGGCGCACTTCAATTTCACCGTCACCGAGCCGATGGGCATCGTCGGCATCCTCGCGCCGGATGACGCGCCCGTGTTGGGCCTGCTGTCTCTCATTCTGCCCGCGATTACGAGCGGGAACAGCGTCGTGGCGCTCGCCAGCACCACGCAGCCGTATCCGAGCATCCTGCTGGGCGAAATGTTCGCCACAAGTGACCTGCCCGGCGGCGTGGTTAATCTGCTGACCGGTGTGCGCAGCGAGTTGATCCCCACGTTTGCCACGCACGAGCATCTGCGTGCGATCAGCGGCGTGGCGAATGCGGAAGAACGCAAGGCGTTGCGTCTTGGCGCGGCGGAAAGCGTGAAGCGCGTGCACCTGCGCAAGGCCGAGGTCTCGATCGACTGGTTCGCGGACACGATGCAGGGCGCGGAGGAGATTCGAGCGTTGATCGAGTTCAAGACGACGTGGCATCCGATCGGCGCTTGAGGTTGCTCTCTGGCGCAGGCGCGTCACTGTGGCGGCCACTATGTCCGCCTACCAATCTCTTTGCGAAGTTATCTCTGAAATCGCGCTCATCACGTCCACGGAATCGGTGCTGGGATGGGATCAGGAAACTTACATGCCGGAGAAGGCGCTGGAGCATCGCGCGCGGCAGCTTTCGTATCTGACGGGCAAAGCGCATGCGTTGCTGACGTCGAAGCGCACGCTGAAGCTGCTGGATCGTGCGGAGACAGAGATGCCGGAGAATCCGACACAGGCGGCGAACGTGCGCGGTTTGCGGCGCGACATAGACAAGGCAACAAAGCTTCCGCAGAAGCTGGTCGAGGAAGAGAGCGAAGTGACGGCGATGGGGAAGGCGGCATGGGCGGAGGCGCGGTCGAAGTCGGACTTCCCGCTGTTCGCGCCGCATCTGGAGAAGATCCTCGGCATCGCGCGGAAAAAGGCGGACTTGTTCGGCTACGAAGATGAACCATATGACGCGCTGCTCGATTTGTATGAGCGCGGCGCGAAGACGCGCGAGGTGGCGGCGCTGTTTGCCAAGCTGCGGCCGCAACTGGCCGAGATTGCGCGCGCGGCGGTGGCGAAGTCGAAGCGAGTGAAGCCGGGCGCGCTCAAGGGGCGCTATCCGATCGAGAAGCAGCAGATTCTGAATCGCGAGATCGCAGAGAGCCTGGGTTTTGATTTCGACGCGGGCCGCATCGACACGACGGCGCATCCGTTTTGCACGACGCTCGGACCGGGGGATGTGCGACTGACGACGCGGTATGACGAGAAGGATTTTCTTTCGTCACTCTTCGGCGTGATGCACGAGGCGGGTCACGGTTTGTATGAGCAGGGCCTGCCGGGGCTCGACTACGGCCTGCCAAGCGGCAGCGCGGCGTCGCTGGGCATCCACGAGTCGCAGAGCCGTCTCTGGGAGAACCACGTGGGCCGCAGCCGCACGTTCTGGGCGAAGTGGCTGCCGCGCGCGAAGGAGTTGTTCCCGCATCTGAAGAAAGTGAAGCTGGACGCCTTCATGAAGGAGATGCTGCGCAGTGAGTTCAGCTTCATCCGCGTCGAAGCCGATGAGGCGACGTATGACCTGCACATTTTGCTGCGCTTCGGCATCGAGCGCCGTCTCGTGAAAGGCGAACTGGCGGTCCAAGACGTGCCAAAAGTGTGGAACGAGGAGTTTCGCGAGCTGTTCGGCATGACGCCGCCGGACGACCGCCGTGGCTGCTTGCAGGACATTCACTGGAGCATGGGCGGACTCGGTTACTTCGCGACCTACACGCTGGGCAATCTCAATGCGGCGCAGCTTTTCCACGCAGCGAAGAAGCAGAGGAAGATCGCAATTGCGCTCGACAAGTGCGACTACGCGCCGCTGCTGAAGTGGTTGCGTGACAACGTGCACTCGCAGGGCGGTGCGTTGCTGCCGCAGGAGATCATTGCTCAAGCGACTGGCAAACCGACGGACGCGAAATGGCACATCGCGCACCTGCGGGAGAGGTATGTCTGATCTTTGGATCAACTCTATCGCACGTGGCGAATGAGTCCGATCATCACGCCTTGGATCAAAAGTTCACGTGCGGGAATGAGATCGGGAAACTCAGGGTTCTCGGCCTTGAGGTAAGGCTGGGCATCCTTGACGAGGTAGCGCTTCAGGGTGGTCTCCCCATCGATGAGTGCGGCGACGATGTCCCGCGGGCGTGGGTCACGGATTTCGAGGATGACGAGATCGCCGTCACCGATGAGGGCGCCGATCATGGACTCGCCGCGGACTTGAAGCGCAAAGCTTTTGGCGGTGCGCGGAATGCCGAGGGTGTTCACATCGACGGAGATGCATTTGTCTGCGTGCTGTACCATGTCCGCCGCAGCCATGCCGGCGGGGATTTGTCCGAACACCGGAATGTCGATGATCTCGGCACGATCGAGGTCTTCGGGAAAGACGACGGCGCGCGCTTTGTGCGGATGGCGTTGGATGACGCCCTTCTTTTCGAGCGCCCGCAGGTGGCTCATGGCGGCGGTTTGACTGGAGAAGCCGAAGTGACGCTGGATGTCGCGCGTGGAGGGCATGACGCCGTTCGTGCGCTGATAGGTGCGGAGGTATTCGAGCAGTTCCTGCTGGCGGGCCGTGAGGCGGGTATCGGTATCGAGAAACATGGCATTGTTGGCTGTTCGACTGAACATTCCTGTTCGAAAGGCATGCGCAAGGAGTTTTCCCGAATCGTTTTCAGCGCATAGTCGCAGTGATGATTTCGAAATGTTTTCTGAAAATCCCGGTCCTTGCGTGGTTGCTCACCACCTTCTGTCTTGGCCAGGAGGCGGTGCCTTCGTCACAGGCACAGGAACCGGTTGGGATCGGCGGTGGGCAGGCTCCGCCCAAGGAACTTGCGCCATTGAATCCGGCGGAAATGAAAAAAACGGGGATGTTGCCGCCCTACACCAAGGTGCTGGGGGAACGCGCCGCGACTGCCTTTGGAAAAGGCGATTGGGAGGCGGCGCGCAAGGCTTATGAAGAGATGCTGTGGCTGGACGACGGGAATGCACTGGTGTGGGCAAACTTGGGCGCCGTGGAGCAGCAGGCGGGGAATGTGAAGCGCGCGATCGAATGTTTCGAGAAGTCTGTGAATTATAATCCCCAACTCGCCCAGTCGTGGACAGCGCTGGGTTTGCTACTTCAACAGAAGGGAGACGCCTACAGGGCCATCTCGTGCTTCACACGGGCGGTCCACGAAGATCCTGAGGATGCCCGGGCGCACAACTTCCTGGCCATTACGGTGAAAGGCCTGGGGTGGGCGGATGCTGCGGAGACCGAGTTGCAGAAGGCGATCGAGCTGAAGCCTGACTATGGCATCGCTCATTTCAATATGGCTCTCATGTTGTTGGAGCGGCGCCCACCATCCATCGAACTGGCCCGCCGTCACTATGACAAGGCACTCGAGCTTGGTGTGGCGAAGGACGACGTGATGGAGCGTCGGTTGAAGGAGTGACCGCGCCATGGACGTCTGGAACATTGCCAGCCAGCTGGAGGAACTGCGAGCGCAGGGGCTGTGGCGTGAGCTGCGTCCGTTGGACGAGGTGGATGGAGTGATGGTACGTGCTGAGGGGCGGGAGTGGGTCAATTTTTCCTCGAATGACTATCTCGGCCTGGCCGGATCGCCGGTGCTGAGGAGTGCGCTGGAGGATGGAGTGGCTAAATACGGGGCCGGATCCGGTGCCTCACGGCTGGTGTGCGGGACGCATCGTGTTCATTTGAAATTCGAGGAAGCGCTGGCCAATTTCAAGGGCGCTGAGGCTGCGTTGACCTTTAGCAGCGGGTTTGCGGTCGCGCTTGGCACGATCCCGGCGCTCGTGGGTGCCGGTGACACGATCATTCTCGACAAACTGTGCCATGCCAGCCTCGTCGATGCCGCGCGGTTAAGTGGCGCCACAATCCGGGTGTTTCCACACAATCATCTGGAAAAGCTCGATCGGTTGCTGACGACCGCCAAGGGGCATGTGCTGGTCGTCACCGAGTCGATATTCAGCATGGATGGCGATGCTTCACCATTGCGGGAGATCGTGGAGTTGAAGTCCAAACACGGCGCGTGGCTCCTGGTGGATGAAGCCCACGCAGTTGGTATTTTGGGTCCTGAGGGGAGGGGGCTGGCGGCCGAACTCGGTATCGATGATCAGATTGAACTGCAAATGGGCACCCTCAGCAAGGCCTTCGGCCTCAGCGGTGGCTATCTGGCCGCATCGCGGCGGGTGATTGACCTGCTGGTCAACCGGGCGCGCAGTTTCATCTACACGACCGCCCCTCCGCCGGCCCTGGCTCACGCGGCAATGGCGGCTTTGGATGTTTTAAGCGGACCAGAAGGAGATGTCCTGAGGCGTACTTTACAAGAGAATGCCCAGCTGGTGAATGCGATCATCACAGGACTGGGAATTCAAATGCCCCAGGTCCGAAGTGCCATTTTACCGGTCATTCTGGGATCGGAAACTGCCGCCATCCGTGCGAGCGCGAGCTTGAGAAAGCTCGGCTTTTTGATTCCCTGCATACGATACCCTACCGTCGCCCGCGGTTGTGCGCGTCTGCGCGTAACCGTGTCCGCCTCGCATTCGGCGCAGCAAATCCAAAATCTCGGACGCGCCATGCGTCACGGAATTCCGTGAGAGAGAAGTTCGGAGGCACGCTGTCGCGCCGCATTGATCTCGTCCCGTTTGAGCTCTGCTCCGTTGAGTCCGGGGGCCATTAGTCCGTCCCTGTCTTTGCAGTGCTCGAGCGATAGGACATGGCCGAACTCATGGGCAAGAACACGACCGACGGTGTCTTCGGACCCTCCTCGCACCTTGGATGACTTGGCTGTCTCGCTTACGACTACGGGTTCCCCATAATAGAACCCATTTGGGCCCATCTCGTGAACTACGCACACGTCCAGCATTCCCGGCGTCAATTCGGTGGCAGGAAGGGCTGACTTGACCCAGTTCCGCGACCGCTGGAAAAGACGCTTCGCGGGAACTTCGATCGCCGCCATTTCGGTCACCTCCTGCAGTTCGAAGCGGATTCCTGCACAACTCCAAATTCGATTGGCTTCGGTAAACAAGCCGAGAATTCGTTCTTTCCCCAGGGTTGCGTGAAGCGCGGGGCGAGTCGCTGACCGTACGAGATGCACTCGAACGGGGATGGCGATAGTGGGTGGTGACAGGGCTTCATTTGCCGCACAAAGTCCGAGAAGCAGGGATGCAAACAGGATTATCTTCATTTTATTCCATATCTTAATCCAATTGGGTCAACTACCACTGTTGTGAATGCTGGAAAACCACGTTCCAAGGGAGGAGCCCGGGCGTCGGGACATGTTCATATAATTTTTGTTCAAACTGTTGACGACTTCATCCCAGCACATTATAAATTGAAGCTCATAGAAATTCTATAAAGCCCTGGCTTTCCTTTTGGCATGCTTCGTGCTTTATTTAATTTCTAGCGACACGGTCTTCCCGGCTGCGTCAGCGCATCAACACCAACAAAACCAAACTCGACCTAACACATGAAGCTCAAAAGCATGACATCCATCATTGCCAAGTCGGTGACCGTTCTTGCTGCCTGTGCAGCGCTGAACGCCTCCGCCGGCACCATGGCTCCCAAGGCCCCCCTCCCGCCTGTGGAACCAGAACCCTCCGCCCTGTTTGACACCCTGAATGCAGACGTCAGTGTCGGCTATGACAGCCGTTACTACTTCCGCGGTCGGTGGTTCGCTGACAACATCATCTCCTCCTTCGTCAACCTTTCCATCCCGCTGGTGGGTGGCGCTGGTGAAGACGGTGTCGGCAGCATCACTTGGGGAATCGGCGGTGGCTATGTCGCCACCTACGAAACTCCAGTGAACAACCCCACTACGCTGGTTCCTAACAGCTTCGACTATTCGGAATACGATCTTTACACTTCCCTTAGCTATGATCTCGGCTGGGGCGTGTTCGGAGTTCAGTATCAGTACTACGGCTATCCTGACACCTTTTCCGGCTCGAACTTCGGTGCTGGTGTTGCGGGATTGGATCCTGAACTGGGCATCAAAGGAGCTAATGAAATTGGCGTGACCCTCGCGATTCCGCTTGGCAACGCCAGCTTCGCTCTTGGTTATTACTATGACCTCACCATCGGTGGTTCTTACTTCCAGGCCGCTGCTGACTACACCATTGCTGTCACCGATTGGCTCAGCATCGTGCCTGCAGCACAGCTTGGTTATGGCATTGACTACTACACTGGCACCAATGGCCCAGCTTTTGCTGGTGTTGCCACGCAGTCCAGTGGTTTCACCCATTGCCTTGTCAGCATCAGCACCCCTGTTGCTCTGACGAAGTCCGCTACCCTCACTCCGTATGTTGCTTGGAACTTCGCGTTCGACACCCGCAACTACATGAACGCCACCCACGACAACGAAATCTTCGGTGGTGTGAAGCTTACCGTCACCTTCTAATTTAATCGGACCCTTTTGGGTTCGATTGAATCGAAGTTGATTCAAATATATCTAGCTCTCGGTCAGTTTACTGGCCGAGAGCTTTTGTTTTGGCGTTTGGTGGACCTCTCTCTAATCTTAAAGCACATGGATCACCCCCACACGCTTAATTGGAACTCACGCAATCTCACCCACGGCTGGCAGCGCGGGGTCAATGCATTTTTCTGGGGGCTGGGATTCAAGCCGGAGGATTTCGACAAGGCTCAGATCGGCATCGGCACGCCGCTGCTCGACGGCAACATCTGCAACGTTCACGCTCATGAACTGGCGAAACTCATCGCGCAGGGGTGCGCTGAGGCTGGTCTCATAGGCTTTCCTTTCGGAGTTTCACCGGCCAGCGACAATATCACTCAGGGGAACATCGGAGGTGCGGCATCGCTTTGTTCGCGGAACCTGATGGCCAACGGCGCAGAGATGATTTGCACCGCCCACAGCTACGACGGCTTGATCGGTCTGCACCACTGCGACAAAAACGGCCCCGCCTTTGCGATGGCGCTGGCCCGCACCAATTTCCCAGGACTCATCGTCAATGGCGGCAGCATCATGCCCGGCTGCCACAAAGGTCAGCCGACAAGCATTCTGGACGTTTACGACGCGGCTGCTAAGGAGAGTCAGGGGACCATGAGTTTCGAGGAGTCGGAGCAGGTGATTCGCACCGCATGTCCGGGTCCTGGTGGCTGCGGTATTGCCGCCTCCTTCAACACTTGGGGCATAACACTGGAGGCCATGGGTCTCAGTCTTCCTGACACCTCGTCCATGCCCGCCATCGAGGCCGGTAAGCGCGCCGAGTGTCTGCGTGTCGGACACGCCATGAAAAACCTCCTCGAGAAGGATATTCGTCCGCGTGACATCATCACGAAGCAGTCACTCTCGAATGCGATGACCGCCATCGCGGCCATCGGTGGCTCCACGAACGGTGTCCTGCATCTACTCGCGGTGGCACGCGAAGCTGGGGTCGAGTTTACACTGCGGGACGTGCAGGCCATTTGCCGCCGGGTTCCGGTCCTGTGCAGTTTCGCGCCGCGTGGTCGCGGCACGATGGTGGATCTGCACCGCTTGGGAGGCACTACGATGCTCTTGAAGCATCTTTACGATGCTGGCCACTTGGACGGGGCATGCCTGACCGTTACCGGCAAGACTCTGGCTGAAAATCTGGCAGATGCGCAACCTGTGCCCTTCCCGAATGCCCTTATCGCTCCGCACGACAAACCCTTCAAGGAGTACGCCGACATTCAAGTCTGCTTTGGGAACCTTGCCCCTCACGGCATGGTCTTCAAGGTGTCGTCACTCAAAGAGCCTCGCTTCAAAGGGCGCGCGATTTGTTTTTCCAACAGCAAGGGCGTCTTTGAGGCCGCATCTGAAAATCGAATCAAACCCGGCCATATCGTCATCATTCGAGGCAGTGGCCCCGTTGCTCTTGGCATGCCGGAGATGCATGTCGCCAGCGCGGCCCTGGCGGTGCCTGAGCTTTACGGAAAAGTCGCGCTCATCACCGACGGTCGTGTCTCGGGCGTTTCTGCGGGAGCTGTTGGGGTGCATTGCACGCCGGAAGCCGTCCTCGGCGGTCCGATTGCCCGAGTCCATGACGGGGATGAAATCGAATTCGACCTCCTCGCGGGAACGATTGAAGTGAAAGCCCATCTCGACGCCAGGGATTGCACCATTCCCACGGTTACGCATCCGTTCGGCTACCTGGCGGATTTTGCCGCCACCGTTTCCCAGGCTCACGAAGGCTGCGTTCCCCGCTGGACTCTTCAGCGCAAATGACTTTTTAGCTTCCGATGATTTTCCAGAGGAAGTCGGACATCAAAGAACTGCGCTTCTCGTCATAAAACTCTGGACCACCGTGCTTGGAACCGGGAAGCGTGATGTAGACAACCCTTCCCTGATAAGCCTCTTTTAGTTCTGCGGACTGTTGCGGTGGCATCTGCGGGTCGGCATCTCCGTGAATGAGCAGAAGCGGCGGGTCACCTTTGTCGAGATGGTCCACGGGACTTGCGAGTTTCGCCAACTCAGGAGCCGCATCCGGGGTGTCACCCAACAGGAACTTCAAAGCGGGAATGCGAACCGTGAGTCCGAATTCCGTGCTCTGGCCCAGAATGGATTGCAAGTTCGACGCACCGAAAAGACTCACGATCGCATGAACATCGCTGCTTTGATCCAAATGTCCGCCAACCCGGCCTTCGAGCTCTTGATTGCCATTTGTCACACCCACCAGCGCCGCGAGATGTCCCCCCGCTGAAGAGCCGATGATGGAAATTTTGCCCGTTTCGATGTGCAACTCTTCGGATTTCGCACGCAGGAAGCGGATTGCCGCTTTAATGTCATGAACCTGCGCTGGGAAACGTGCCTGGGTGGAGAGACGATAGTCGACACTGGCGATGGCGAAGCCGTGGTCTAGCAGTCGGGCGATCGGTACGTTCGATTTCGAGCCGGCACGCCAGGCACCGCCATGAACGTAGACGATGAGCGGTGCCCTTGCCTCCCCGGGACGATGAAGATCCAGTTTTAAAGCGGTGTCGCCAATTCGCGCATACTCAATGTCGGTCAGCGTATCGGCCAAGCACGGCATGGCGAAGAGGACGAAGAACAGACGAATCATGGCGGAGGTTGTGGGTTGGAATGGAAGAGTGCCTGCATGGCGGGAGGCAAGCGATTATGAAATGCCGGGCGAGGTGAATTCCATCTGTTCTTCAGGCACCTCCAGCATGATGTTCATGCCGTAGGCCAATCCCTCTGTCCAAGGCAGCAGGAGTTCCAGCACATCGGGTTTTTGAAAGTGCTCGGGTTTCGTGTCCGGATGTGGGTGGTAGATCAGACCCGAGACGGACTGATGATCTTCGAGTTCAACGGTCACGTCAAAGATCGAAAAGTCCTCCGCTGGTTCTACGGGATGCCACTTCAAGCTGCGAAACAGGTGCCGTGGCGTCTTCACGCGGTAACTGCGGGGTGCGATGCTCACATTCACGGTTCCGAAATGAAAACCACTCAGATCCAATCCCTGCGCTGCGAAATGAGGTGCCTGCATGCGGATTGTACCACCCGGGAATCGCGGATTTCCGTTCAGACCCGAAGCGACCCGGTGCCCGGGGACGATCGTTGCCATGGCTGTAGCGGGAGAACATGAATTCATCGTCGTGGGCTCTGCCAGATTTCCCACTGGGAGCTGCGTCAATAAACAAAGTAATGCGTGGCCAGACTGTCCAGCAGCTCCCCCATTTGGGTGAATTGAAGAGGCGTATCGTAGATCACGACTTCAAAGACATCTCCTGCAAACCCGTCCGGCGCGGTCGTGCCGTCGGGTTTGACGCTGGGGCCGAGCGCGATGCGTGAGTAAGGAGGTGGGGGACGACCTGCAATCCGCGCAATCTTTCCCGTTTCATCCCAGCCCGCGGTGGATCGCAGTCGCAGCCGAACCTCGCTCGTCTCCAGATCAAGCGCGGCCACAACGATCAGTGGGACGTCTTCCGAAGGGCGCTTTGCTGACGTGCTGGCGTACTTCGCGCCGTGCCCGAGGGTCGCTCCCACGCGCACAGTGTCGCCGTCCTCTTTGGATACCAGCAGGGAGAAAACTGCGCGCCCTTGTCCGTCACCTTCGTGCAGGTCGAACACGCGTGATTTCTCCGTTTTGGGATCAACGAATCTTGGGCGAAACACGAGCGCGACGGTAAGGCTTCCCGGTCGCCACTTGAAGCTGCTCGTCATGCGAAAGCCCTGTTTGCCGTCAAATCGCAGCGCCATCATGGGGCTGTGCAGACCGGGAGCCTCCACCGAGGCAAATCGCGGTGCCGAGTCGATAAGGCGCCCGGTTTGCACCATCTGCCAGTAACCGTTCTTCGACGTAATGTCCTTCCATGCTGCTACCGGTTGGGCGACTCGGGCGGGTGTTGTCGCCTTGCCCAGAGAGGGGGTGTTCGCATCGTCGAAAGTCATCACCTGCTGGTCGGACACAAAGCGTCCCACCACCGCGTTCGGCAGGGGCAGGGAAGCGGGCGTTCGAGTTTTGATGCCACTGCTGATGGGTTTTGGTGCGGGCTTCTTGGCTGGAGGTGTATTGGTTTGAGTCGTGGGCGGCGTTCCTTCCGTTGGCGGCTTTCCCGGACGGAGAATGAGCAGCGCCGCCACGACGAGAACAACCGCTCCCACGCCGACAAACACGGCTTTGTTGACTGCGGGCTTTTGCACCATAGTTCCCGGCAGCCGGGCCGGTCCCCGCAGGGCGCTCGTCTGGCTCCCCCCAGTGCTCATAGGCACTGAAGATGTGCGATTTGGCACCGAGGATGTGCGGCTGGGCACTGTCGATGTGCGGCTTGGTACCGAGGATGTGCGAAGCGGTGCAGCCGTGGCGGGTTCCGTCTCCGGAATGATCTCCACAGGCTGCACCAGGCTGACAGGAGTTGCTTCGTGGTGGGATGACCAGGAGGCGATCTGGTAGCAAAGGTTCTGAAAAGATTGCAACGCCACTCCGGCGTCGTTTGGGCGGTTGGCCCGATCCGGCATGATCAGCCACATCACCCATTCGCACAGTTGTGGTGGGAGGTCTGGGCGCTTCTGCTGCAGCGGTATGATCGCATGCGCCAAATGCGCATCCCGCACCGCCACGGAGGTTTCACCCTCGAACGGAGCCTTCCCAGTCAGACATTCGTAGTAGATGCAGCCGAGTGCGTAGAGATCCGTGCGTGTGTCCAGTTCCTCCAGCCGGAACTGCTCCGGCGCCATGTAGTGTACTGTGCCGAACAGTCGCCCGTCTTCGCTCAGGCGCTGCTTTTGTGGACCTGTCGCCAGTTGGGCCAGCCCGAAATCAAGGATGCTCGTCTTGAGGCGGCCGTCCGGCAGACGTTGCACGCGGATGTTCTGCGGCTTGAGGTCGAGGTGCAGAATGTTTTTACGGTGCGCCGCCAGCATCGCGTCCAGCGTCTGCGTGACCACCTGAGCGAAGTCGTTCCAGACAAGCGGCTGAAACTTTAGCCAAGCCTCGAGATCGCGTCCCTCCACCAGCTCCATGACGATGAAAAGGCCCTTTTCGTCCTGGGCGATGTCGAAGGTGGTCACGATGTTTTCGTGCCTGAGCTGAGCCATTGTGGCAGCCTCGCGTTTGATCGAGGTGATCTCGTCATCCGTACGCACCGCCCCTTCCGTAGTCAGCAGCCTTTTGATCGCCACCTTTCGCTGCAGCACAGTGTCCATTGCCAGAAACACGGAGCCGCTCCCACCTTCGCCGAGAGGTTCAAGAATTTGATATCGTTGTTCCGCCATGAGTTAAAAACAGGAATCTTGACGGGTTGCGTTGCCATAGGCAAAACTTTTATATCCGTCACACTCTTGTTTTTCCCCAACGTGATCAAGTAATGATCTGCTTGATCACCTTGCAGGGCTCCACGCCGGTGAGTTTGAAGTCGAGTCCCGCAGCGCGGAAGGAAAGGCGTTCGTGGTCCATACCGAGTTGATGCAGGATGGTGGCGTGCAGATCGGCCACGTGGACTTCGTTCTCGATGATGTTGAAGCCCATTTCGTCGGTCGCTCCGAGGGTGACGCCGCCTTTGATCCCGCCGCCGACCATCCACATCGTGAAAGCCTGCGGATGATGATCGCGGCCCATGCTGCGGCCGAGCGACACGCTGGCCTCGACCATCGGCGTACGGCCGAACTCACCGCCCCACACGACGAGTGTGCTGTCGAGCAGGCCGCGTTGTTTGAGATCCTTCACCAAGGCGGCGCTGGCCTGGTCGGTGGCCTTGCAGTTCTTTGTCACATTGCCTTCCACATTGCTGTGCGCGTCCCAACCTCGTTGTAGATGTTGATGAAGCGCGCCCCGCTCGACCATGCGCCGCGCAGTGGGCAGGCGCGGGCAAAGGACAGCACCTTCGGATCGCAACCATACATCTCCAGCGTGTTCTTGTCCTCCTTGCTCAGGTCCATCAGTTCCGGCGCGGAGGTTTGCAGGCGATAGGCCATCTCGTAGTTCGCGATGCGCGTGGCGATCTCGCCATCACCGTCAAGCTTCAGGCGGCGCTGGTTCATTGAGTTGATGGAATCGATCGTGTTCTTTTGCGTGCCCTCATCGATCCCTTCCGGCGTGCTCACATTCAAAATGGGGTCGCCCGTGTTGCCGGAAGCGTCGCCACCGGCATAGACGCTCCGGCAGGAAACCGCTGCTCCAGCACGCCGCGCCGCCGCTGATGCCGCTGCCGGTGCTCCTTGACGACAAAGCTCCGGCAGGTCGCGCGTCTCCGCGCCGAGGCCGTAAGTGATCCACGAACCCATGCTGGGCCGTCCGGGCTGCGAGAAACCCGTGTTCATGAAAATCTGCGCCGGAGCGTGGTTGAACTGCGTCGTGCGGCAGGACTTCACGATGGCGATGTCGTCTACGATCGTCGCCAGATGCGGCAGCACCTCCGACAACTCCGCGCCGCACCGCCCGTGCTTGGCAAACTTGAAGCCGTGGTCCCAACACGCCGCGTCCGGTCGGATGAAAGCGTAGCGCTGCCCGCCGATGATCGAAGGTGGCAGCGGCTTGCCTTCATACTTCGTCAGCGTCGGCTTGTAATCGAACATCTCGAGCTGCGACGGCGCCCCGGCCATGAACATGTGAATCACAGCCTTTGCCTTCGGTTGGAAATGCGATGAAGCCGCGACATTCGGACTCTTCGCAGCGCCATACGCCGATTCCGCGAGCAACGAAGCCAAGGCGATCTTGCCCGTGCCGACGGCGCAGTCCTGGAAGAAGTGTCTGCGGGTGATGTTGGAGGTGTTCATGGATGGGTAACCGTTTCGTCAAGATTCAGTGCTGCGCGACACACCGAGGTCCACAGCGCTTCGCCTTCGAGTTCATTGACTCGTTCTTTGGCGAGGAAAGTTTTGAGCATGGTAATCTCATCGGCTGCCGCAGGTCGTGTGGCGCAGCGGCGGAAGAGGTTTTGGAGGCGGTCTTCGTCGGTGGAGGACTCGGCGACAACCTTCTTCGCCATCGCCTGCGCGGCTTCCATGAACATCTGGTCGTTAAGAAGTGTGAGGGCCTGCAGCGGGCTGTTGGAGACTTCGCGGCGGGCGAGGCAGCTTTCACCGGTGGGCGCGTCGAAGGTGGTGGACATCGCGAAGGGCGCGGTGCGCTTCATGAACGTGTAGAGGCTGCGGCGGAAGTGATCGTCGCCCTCGCTGACCTTCCACTCGAACTTCCCGTAGGTGCCTTCGGAGGTCACGCTCACCGGCTGCGGCGGGAAGACGCCGGGACCGCCCATTTTCGGTGACAAAACGCCCGCGGCCTTCAAGGCGGAATCACGAATGATTTCGGCATCGAGACGGAAGCGTGCGCCGCGTGCGAGGAGGATGTTCTCCGGATCTTTCTCAGCGAGTTCGGGCGTGATGCGGCTGCTCTGCTTGTAGGTGGCGCTGGTGACGATGAAGCGATGCAGCTTCTTCATCGACCAGCTCTGCTTTACAAATTCGACGGCGAGCCAGTCGAGCAACTGCGGATGCGAAGGCGGCTCGCTTTGATAGCCGAAGTCCTCGAGCGACTTCACCAGACCACGACCAAAGAACGCCTGCCACTGGCGATTGACCGTGACACGTGCGGTGAGCGGATTCTCCGGCGAGAACAGCCACTTCGCGAAGGTGAGGCGGTTCGCAGGAGCGTTCTTTGGCAGCGCGGGCAGGAAGGCCGGAACAGCGGGCGGCACCTCCTCCTTCGGCGAGAGGTATTCGCCACGATGATAGCGATGCGTGATGCGCGGATTGGACGCCGGACGCTCGTTCATCACCAAAGTGGGCTGGCCACGTGGCGGGCTTTTGCGCAAGGCTGCGAGTTGGGCCGCTGCTTGCTTCGTCTCGGGTGCGGTTTCGAGGAAACGGTGCAGCAGGAGATCACGCTTGGACGGATCGTTGGTGGCGAGTGCGTATTCGACATCCGCAGGATGACCGGTCGCCGTGGCGTGATCGCTGGTGGTGACTGAGATGCGGAAGTGACCGAGCGGGCAGGCGAAGTGCTTTTCGAAAAGCATCTTCAAATCGAAGCCGTTGGTCAGATCGACCGGCTTCTCAAAATGAAACACGGCCGCATGCTGCACGCCGTAACCGCCCAGCACCTGCCAGCCGCTGGACATCTCCGCATCAAGCGCGGCGCTGGCGTTGTTGGTCTTCCGTTTCGTAGCCGCTTTCTTGGCGGGTGCGGCGTCGCTGATCTTGTCAGCCTCGGTGTCGTTGGTGGCTTCAGCGCGGGAGAATTTGACCGAACCGCCATTTTGCGACGCCTTCAGTTCACTCAGGAAGAAGCCGCCGAGAGGACCTTCGTAGTCCGTGAGGCCCGGGCCGTCGTTTGGCAGGCTCGGATGGCTGGCGACTTCAATGCGCAACGCGGTGGCGTTCTTGATCGGAGCTTTGAAGCTCAGGTCATAGACATCGCTTTTCGAGATATCGCCGCTGCCGAGGATGAACCCGTCGGACTGCAGTTCCAAGTGCGGCATGCTGGTCTTCATCGCCGTTGGTCGAATGACCGCCCACTTGGAGGCGCGATGCGATTCTCCTTCGATCCAGCCGGCGAAACGGCTTTCCATCGCACCCTTGCCGCCCGGGAACTTGGCTGGCAGCGCGGCCTCCAGTTGGGCGATTTGCTTCTCGTGGGCCGTTTGCCGCGCCTCGACCTCGGGCGTCGGGATGTAATAGGTGGGTTCACTGGCGTTGTTGAGCAGCGCCATGACGCTGTAGTAGTCGGTGTGAAGGATGGGATCGTATTTGTGCGTGTGGCACTGGCTGCAATGCATGGTCAGTCCCATCCAGGTCGTGCCGGTGACGCCGACGCGGTCCACCATCGCGTAAAAGCGATACTCATTCGGGTCGATGCCGCCCTCTTCGTTCAGCATCGTGTTGCGATGGAAACCTGTGGCGATGAAATCATCCGCCGTTGGATTCGGCAGCATGTCACCGGCGAGCTGCTTGATGCTGAACTGGTCGAAGGGCAGGTCTTCGTTGAGCGCCTTCACCACCCAGTCACGGTAGGGCCAGATCTGACGCGGGCGGTCTTTCTCAAAGCCGTTCGTATCCGCGTAGCGTGCGAGATCCAGCCAGCGGCGCGCCCAGCGCTCGCCATAGTTCTTTGAGGCCAGCAGCGAATCCACCAGCTTTTCGTAAGCATCCGGTGACTTGTCATTCACAAACGCATCCGCCTCAGCCGGCGTGGGCGGCAGGCCGATGAGGTCGAGGTAGACGCGGCGCACGAGCGTGTAGGGGTTCGCTTCGGGCGAGGGCTTCAAGCCTTCTTTTTCCAGCCGGGCGCGAATGAAGCCGTCGATGCTGGCATTGGGAGCCTTGGGCGGCTGCGGCGGGGTGTAGGCCCAGTGCTTCTCGTATTTCGCCCCCTCGGCGATCCAAGTTTTTAGCACGACCTTGTCGTTTTCCGACAGCACTTTTTTTGTGTGTGGTGGTGGCATCAGATCATCCTCGTCGGTGGTCAAAATGCGTCTGACCAACTCGCTGGCGTCCGGCTTGCCCGGCACAATGGCGATCTCGCCGGATTTGCCCGCGCCGTAGGAGGACTCGCTCAGATCGAGGCGAAGCTTGCCTTTGCGTCCATGGTCGTCCATGCCGTGGCAGGCGAAGCACTGCTGCGCGAGAATGGGCCGCACGTCGCGGTTGAAATCCACGGCGTGGGCGGAGACGGACAGCAGAAGGAGGAGGAAGGGGGGCTTCATCGGTTGTTTAGAACGGATCAAACAGGATGATCTTCATACTACGAACCGGCGTCATGGCTGGCTCTGCGAGAGAGGGCAGGAATCTTTCGCGGTCGGAGAAACCGCATCGAAGAGTCCGAAAACCCGTATCTCAAACGAACTCCGCCATCGGCAGATGCCCGTCCACCAGATACTGGGGACGGCCCGTGAGGTCGGTGAGCGTGGTCTTGGTGACGTCGATGCCCATCTGCTTGTAGAGCGTCGCAAAGACCTCGCCGAACGAGACGGGACGATCGGTGGCTTCGCCGGCATGCTTGTCCGTAGCACCGATGACCTGGCCGTGGCGCATGCCGCCGCAGGCGAGCAGCGCGGAGGAGACACGCGGCCAGTGGTCGCGCCCGCCTTTGGCGTTGATGATCGGCGTGCGGCCAAACTCACCCCAGACGACGACGGAGACATCCTTGTCCATGCCGCGCTCGTGCAGATCGGTGATCAGGGCCGTCAGCCCGCTGTCGAGCAGGGGCAGGTCCTCACGGAGCTGCTTGAAGTTGTCGTTGTGATAGTCCCAGCGGCTGAAGGCGAGCGTCACCACCCGCGCACCGGCTTCCACCAGACGACGCGCGGCGAGGAAGTGTTCAGGGAGACGCGGACCGCCATCGTCGCGATTGCGGTTTTCGCCTTTGCCGTAGCGCTCGACGACGCGCGGGTCTTCGCGGCTCAAATCGAGCGCGTGAAGCAGCTTCGGACTCGTGAGCACGTTCAGCGCCTGCTCATTGAAGACATCGACTCCGCCCATGAGGCCGGTGGCGTCGAGATCGCGGCGCAGATTGTCGAAACTGTCGAGCAGCGATTTGCGATCGCGCAGACGGTCGAGCGTGATGCCATTGAGCGACATGTCCTCCGTGCCGCCGCCGCGGTTTGGTTGGAACGGCGCGTGGGCCACACCGAGGAAGCCGGGATCGCCGGTGCGCGCCCATTCCATGTGGCCCATCTTTGGCGCGAGGCCGACGAACGGCGGCATCGCCGGATTGGCCGCGCCTTGCAATCGGGAGACCACGGAACCCAGCGAGGGCCAGCCACCGGGAGGCTGCTGTTTGGAATTGCGCCCGGTCAAGCACTGGAAAGCGTCATGACGTCCGTCGCAATCGGCCAGCGAGCGGATGATGGTGCATTTGTCCATCATCTTCGCGAGACGCGGCATCTGCTCGGTGATTTGAATGCCCGGAACGTTCGTGGAGATCGGTTTGAACTCGCCGCGGATTTCACTCGGCGCGTCCGGCTTCAAATCGAAGATGTCCTGATGCGACGGTCCGCCCGGCAGGAAGATCATGATCACCGCCTTGTGCGACTTGCCGGTCTTCTGCACCGCTTCGGCTCGCAGCACGTCATTCAACGACATCCCGCCCATGGCGAGCCCGCCGATCTTCAGGAAGTTTCGACGCGACACACCATCGCAGAAACCGCCGCTGGGATGTGAGTACAGGTTGAGCATGACCGCTAACCTACGGCGGCACCTTTGCGTCTCTTGCCAGACCGGCGACATGTGTCGCGTTTGCTTGGGACCCATGAGCGGACTGATCGGACACACCATGTATGGCATCCTCGCGGAAAAGGCGGTAAAAAGCCGCGGCCTGTCCGTGGCTTCCATCCTTGAAAAACATCGCGCCAGTTTCCTCTGCGGTGCCTATCTCGGCTGTGACATCCAGGTGATGCCGGAGGCCGTTTGCATCGATACCGGCCGCGAGGTCGGCTTTGGCACCGTGCCGCTGGAGAAAAGCCCGATCACCGGCGGCGCGGTGAAGCCGTGGTCGCTCGTGCATGACGGGCAGTCGTATCGGCCGAGGCAGATCCACGAGCTGTTCTACGGTCGCTCTCACATCGTCTTTGGCTGGACCAAGCCGGACATGCCGCTGCGCGTGCCGTGGGATCATCTCGCCGACTACTGCTCCCTCGCGATCCGCGATGACATGACCAGCGAGCGCGGCCTCGCGTATGCGTTCGGCTGGATGGTGCACATCGTCGGCGATTCGCTCATCAAGTCGGTGCAGCCCGGCATTCGCATGCATTTGCTCGACGGCGTATACACACCGCGAAACCGCATCGTGCAGGACCAGTTCACGTTTCACACCATCGGCGGCGAACTCGGCATCGACTGGCCGAAAACGTTCACCGACATGGCCGCGACGCCCGTCGAGCCGCTGCAACCGCACTACATGCGCATCGGCGAAAAAGGCGGCAAACTCGGCGCGACCTTCGCCGACGGCTGGAAACCCGAGTTGCAGCCGCTCCTGGTCGCCGTGCTCGCCGAAAACCGCCGCTGGCTGCCGCATCACACGCAGGACGTGCTGCGCGTCGTCGCGCTCACCGACGGCAAGGCCAGTGAAGAAGCCACGCGCGTCAGCGGCGGCCTCGCACACGAAAAGATGCTCGAAATCGCCGAGTCCTCCGGCATGCGCCGCACGCTCACGACCATTGCCGATCAATGCGCCAACTTGATTGAGCACGTCGTCATGCAGGTGCCTGAGTGGGGTGACTTGAAGCGGACGCCGGATGATGAGTGGAACGATTTGAAGACGCGCTGGCGCGTCGTCTGATCACGTCAGCCCGCCAATCGGCGAGCCCATGTAGAGCGTGTGCGGGCGGCCGGTGAAGTCTTTCCAGATCGTTTCGCGTGGCAGGCCGAGGGCTTCATAGATCGTGGCGGCGAAGTTTTCGGGTGTTTGGGCATCGCTCACGGGATAGCCGCCCGTTTTGTCAGTTTCGCCGATCACGCGACCGCCCTTGATGCCGCCGCCGGCGAGCAGGATGCTTTGCGCATGGCCCCAATGGTCGCGGCCCGGCAAGGCAGTGGCGGAGATGCTCTTGATCTTCGGCGTCCGTCCGAATTCACCGCCCATGACGATGAGCGTTTCATCAAGCTGGCCGCTGGCGTCGAGATCCTCGATCAAGGCGCTCACGGCCTGGTCCATTGGCGGCAGCAGGAAGTTTTTCAGGTTCTTCCACGCGGCCTGATGCGTGTCCCAGCTCTCGTTGTTGCCCAGATTCACCTGCACCATGCGCACACCGCTTTGCACGAGGTTTTTGGCCATGAGCAGCGACCAGCCGAAGCTGTGACGGCCGTAGCGGTCGAGCAGCTTCGGATCGACTTTCTCCAAACTGAACGCGTCATGCACCTTGCGATTGCTCAGCAGGCCGATGGCGGCCTGGCGCGTGGAGTCGAAGGCTTCGTCGCCTGCGAGGGCGGTGAGATCCTCCGTTTGTTTTTCGAGCGCGTTGCGCAACGACACGCGATCCAGCACGCGGTCGAGCGTCAGGCCCTGCGGCAACGAGAGATGCGGCGCCTGAAACTTGAGCGTGGCGTCGGTTTCAAAGCCGCGCTCGTGATGGAAGAGGTATTTCGGATACGCGCCGTAGTGCTCCGGGTGGTAGGGCGACATCTCGAGGAACCACGGATCATGCTGCGCGCCAAGCATGCCGCCGAACTGCCCCGCAAGCGTCCGGCCGGTGCGATGCACGAGCTTGTCCGGCATGACGATCGCGGGCGGCAGGTTGTCCTTCCGCTTGGGAAGCAACGCGGTGGCCAGCGCGGCGATGCTCGGGTAGTCGGACTTCTTTGGCTTCGACGGATCAAAACCCAGCGGCGCATCGCTGCGGCCGGTCAGCATGATGTGATGCCCCAATGAGTGATCGCTGCTGCCATGCGTGAGCGAGCGCACGACCGACCACTTTTTGGAAATGCGCGCGAGATTCGGCAGATGCTCGCAGATTTGCAGGCCGGGCGTGCGGGTGCGGATCGGCTTGAACTCACCGCGCACCTCCATCGGTGCGTCAGGCTTCATGTCGAAGCTCTCATGCTGCGCCAACCCGCCACTAAGGAAGATGTAGATCACCGACTTCGCCCGCGCCGGCTGCGTGGCCGCCGTCATGGCCTGCAGTGCGCTGAGGTGATTCATCCCAAGCCCCAGCAAACCGACCGCGCCCGCCTGAATCACTTCACGGCGGGAAACGGGATGCGCTGGATGCGGGAGCGACATGCGCCGGGGATTACGGTCCCGTGCGAGTCAGCCTTTCGAAGGCAGGCGTTACCTTGCTTATGTGCCGCAGAATGTCTGGTAGGAAGCCTCTTGCGAAGGCTCGCTGAATTCCGGCAGATCCTGGGTGTGGTCGAAAGGTTCGGCCAGCACCGTCAGCAGACGCCGCAAAGGATTCAGTTCGCCGCCGTTCGCGGCTTCGAGCGCCTCCTCCACTTTGTGATTGCGCGGAATAAAGGCCGGATTGCTGCGGCGCATGAGTTCCGAAACTTCGTCGGACGAATGCGGCTGTCGGCTTAGGCGGGTCCGCCAGCGGCTGTGCCATTCGTTGGGCGTGAAGCGGTCGGTGGTGAGGGCGGCGAATGTGTTGGTAAAATCAGCGCCCGTTTCCTTCATCCAGTCTAGCAGGCCTTCGATCAGGTCGGCGTCTTCGGCTTCTTCGGTCATCAATCCGAGCTTCGCGCGCATCCCCGTGAGCCAGTGATGCTTGAACCGTTTTTCAAAGCGGGGGATCAGACCGTTCGCCACTTCAACGGCCTGTTTTTCGTCATTGTGGAACAAAGGCAGCATGGCCTCCGCAAGCCGCGCGAGATTCCAATGCGCGATCGGTGCCTGGTTGCCATAGGCGTAGCGTCCGTTGCGGTCGATGGAGCTGAAGACCGTGGCCGGATCGTAGGCATCCATGAAAGCGCAGGGGCCATAGTCGATCGTCTCGCCGGAGAGCGCCATGTTGTCGGTGTTCATGACGCCGTGAATGAAGCCGACGTGCATCCATTTCGCGATCAGCGCTGCCTGCCGTTCCATCACGGCCTCGAACAGCGCGGCGGGATCATTTTCAATGCCGGGATAGTGCCGCTGGCGCGTGTGCTTCACGAGCGCCCGCAAAGCGTCGGTGTCGCGATGCGCCGCAGCCCACTCGAAAGTGCCGACACGGATGTGACTGGCCGCCACGCGTGTGAGAACGGCTCCGGGCAGCCCGCCGTCCTGCCGCCAGACTTTTTCACCCGTCGTCACCACGGCGAGACTGCGTGTGGTGGGAATGTCCAGCGCGTGCATCGCCTCGCTGATGATGTATTCGCGCAGCATCGGCCCGAGTGCTGCACGACCATCACCGCGACGCGAATACGGCGTGGGTCCCGGTCCTTTCAACTGGATGTCAAAGCGGTTGCCGGATGGCGTGATTTGCTCTCCGAGCAGAATGGCTCGCCCGTCTCCCAAGCCGGTAAAATGCCCGAACTGATGTCCCGCGTAAGCCTGCGCGATGGGGCGCGCTCCCGACGGCAGCGCATTGCCCGCGTAGATTGCGGCATCGTCTTCCGGCAGGCCGAGCTCCTCTGCGAGCGCATGATTGAATATGACCATGCGCGGCTCCTTCACCACCGTGGGTTCCACGTCGGTGAAAAACATCGCGGGGAGCCGGGTGTAGGTGTGTTCGAGCCGCCAGGATGCAGGTTCAGTCATGTGAGGTCCTCCGTAAGCCGTGATCGGCGCGTGGCAAGCGCGCCTCAGAGATTCCATTGCCAAACGAAGACTCATGAGCCACGCATCTCCCATGTCTGAAAAACCCGATCCCGCCACGCTTCCATGCAGTCCGCTCGATGAAACCGCCGGGCTGAAGTACTTCCCGCGAATGCTCGCCAAAATCCGCCTGCACGCCGCCAGCAAGCTGTGGGAGGAACTGCATAACAATCTCGGCAAAGGGTCCGACGCCTGGTGCACAGGCTTTCTGCATGTGGATTATGAGGCCCTGAGGGCGCGCGTGCTGGAAGGTGGCAGTGACGAGGAAATCCTCGCATGGTGCCAGCAGCATGGTCGTCCGCTCAACGAGATGGACATTCTCGTGTGGAACGGATTCACCTCGAAGCTCGGCTGGAATGATTTCGTGACACCCATGCTTGTGAAGCGAAAGGGGGAGAGCGGCCTCGCGGATCGCGAAGACATTCAGACGATGCCCCATTACATCGACGTGGACGAGGGAAGGCAGCCGTGAATGAGGGATGACACTTCAGCGCCGCCCGCGGACACTTTTTGGCGCAGCGTGCGGCAATCATTGCGCGGCGAGGAGCACGACTACACCGCCCTGCCGCTGAACCGCGCGGTGATCCTGCTCGCGGTGCCGATGGTGCTGGAGATGGTTATGGAGTCGCTCTTTGCGGTCGCGGATGTCTTCTGGGTTTCGAAGCTTGGCAAGGAAGCCGTGGCGGTAGTTGGCATCACAGAGTCCGTGATGACGCTGATCTACGCCGTGGCGATCGGCATCTCGATTGCCGCCACGGCGATCGTGTCACGTCGCATCGGTGAAAAAGAGCCGGAACTCGCGTCGCAGTCGGCCGGGCAGATCGTGTTGCTCGGCGTGCTTGTTTCGGCGGGAATCGGCGTCGTGTTCGGTGGTTTTGCCTCTGAGATCCTGCGGCTCATGGGAGCCGACGAGACAGTGGTGGAGCGTGGGGCGGTCTTCACGCGTGTCATGCTGGGCGGCAATGCCACCGTGTTCCTCATCTTCCTCATCAACGCGGTCTTTCGTGGCGCAGGAGACGCGGTCATTGCGATGCGCACGCTGATCCTCGCGAACACTTTGAACATCATCCTCGATCCCTGCCTCATTTTCGGCTGGTGGATCTTCCCGGAGATGGGAGTCACGGGCGCGGCCGTGGCGACGAACATCGGGCGCGGTGCTGGCGTGATCTATCAGCTCTGGCATCTGGCGGGGCATCACAGCCGCGTGAAGGTGCGCTGGGTGCATCTCAAGCCGTTGCGCGCAGTGATTGGCGCGGTGCTCGCCAAGTCCGGCAGCGGCATCACTCAGCTGTTGATCAGCACAACGAGCTGGGTCGGCCTGTTTAAGATCCTCGCTCTCTTCGGCAGCACGGCGCTGGCCGGTTACACCATCGCGATTCGCATCGTAGTGTTCGCTTTGATGCCTGCCTGGGGACTGGCGAATGCCGGGGCAACACTCGTCGGGCAAAATCTGGGTGCGCAGAAGCCGGAACGCGCCGAAGCAGCGGTTTGGATCGCCACGAAGCTCAACATCCTCGTGCTCGGACTTTTCGGCCTGGTCTTCGTCTTCATGGCAGGGCCGCTGATTCGCTTTTTCACGATGGAAGCGGATGTCGTGGCTTTCGGTACCGAGTCGCTGTGGATCCTGAGTCTGGCATTCCCGCTCTATGCCGCCGGCATGTGCTTTGAAGCGGCTTTCAACGGCTCGGGAGACACCTGGACTCCGGCGCGGCTGAATTTCCTCTGCCTGTGGATCTTGCAGATTCCGATGGCGTGGCTGCTGTCCAAGACGCTGGGCTTTGGACCGGTCGGGGCCGTCATTTCCGTGCCTGTTGCTTATTCGCTGCTCGCGGTGTCGAGCTGGTGGTTGTTCCGTCGCGGCAAATGGAAGGCGCAGAAAGTCTGAACGGTAAGATCAAGAATCGTCACCCGCATGCCAAGGATGCGCTGAAGAGTTGGCTTGCCGCCGGGCCTGCTTCCGGCCCACAATCCCGGCACTATGCCTGCCAAACCAACCATTCAACTCATCGCCAGCGGCGATCTGCGACTCGCTGCGAATCAAACCTGCTGGCCCGCCCAGAAAGCGATGGAAGATGCCCTCGTTAAAGCGGTCAAGGCGGAGGGTTTCACCGTCAAGCGCGCCCATCCTTATGACGCGAAAAAGAAACACGGCTTCATCGCCAGCCAGCGCGAGGGCATTGAGGTCTTTCGCGGCATCGATCCTGACGCGCCGCTGATTGTCGCGGAGGCGGTGTGGCAGTATTCGCATCACGTGCTGGCCGGTTTGACCACGCATCGCGGTCCGATCCTCACGGTGGCAAATTGGAGTGGTCAGTGGCCGGGACTGGTTGGCATGCTGAATCTGAACGCTTCGCTCACCAAGGCGGGAGTGAACTATTCGACGCTCTGGAGCGAGACCTTCGCGGATGCCTTCTTCACAACAGGTTTGCGCGAGTGGCTGATCCGAGGGGAAGTCACGCATGATCAATCGCACGTTCGCGACCTGCCGCTGCTGAAACTGCCTGCGGATGACGAGCGAATCGGTCGTGATTTCGGTCGGCGTTTTCGCAACCACAAGGCCATCCTCGGTGTCTTTGATGAAGGCTGCATGGGCATGTTCAACGCGATCATTCCCGACCATCTGCTGCATCCGACGGGGTGCTTCAAGGAGCGCCTCAGCCAGTCCACCCTCTTCGCTGCGATGCAAAACGTCAGCGATGCGGACGCGGTGGCGGTTTACGCGTGGTTGAAGCGCAAGGGCCTGCAGATGAAGCTCGGCACTGACGAAGTCACGGAACTGACCGTGCCACAGGTGTTGTTGCAGTGCAAAATGTACGTCGCTGCTGTGCGTCTGGCGGATGAGTTCGGCTGCGATGCGATCGGCATCCAGTATCAGCAGGGCTTGAAGGATTTAACGCCAGCCAGTGATCTGGTTGAAGGCATGCTCAACAACGCCGATCGTCCTCCCGTGCGCAGCGCCGACGGCAAACGCGTGCTGTTTGAAGGCGAGGCGTTGCCGCATTTCAATGAAGTCGATGAATGCGCCGGTCTCGATGGTCTCGTGACGTATCGTTTGTGGCGTGAACTCGGTTTTGCGCCGGAGAACACGCTGCATGACCTGCGCTGGGGCGCAAGATTCGGCAAGGATTACGTCTGGGTGCTGCTGATCAGCGGCGCGGCACCGCCCGCTCACTTTATCGGCGGCTGGAAAGGCGCGAGCAGCGAACGCCAGCCCGCGATGTACTTTCGTCTCGGTGGCGGCACGATGAAAGGCGTGAGCAAACCGGGCCACATCGTTTGGAGTCGAGTGTTTGTGATGAATGGGGCGCTGCATTGCGACATCGGCGTCGCCGAGGTGGTGAAACTGCCAGACGCAGAAACCAACCGTCGCTGGCAGGAAACCACGCCGCAGTGGCCGATCATGCACTCGGTTCTCAAAGGTGTGTCGCGCGACCAGATGATGGCGCGACACAAGTCGAACCACATCCAGGTGGTCTATTGCCCGAACGAAAAGCAGGCGCATCGCGCCGCACGCATCAAGGCCGCCGCGATGCGTGAACTCGGCCTGCATGTTTCCTTGTGTGGTGACGTTCGTCTCGCCTAGTATCACCGTTTTCATCCGCAGTTTTTTCTTCCAACCATGAAGCTTCTTCCCATCAGCCTCGTCGCTCTCCTTGGCAGCGTCAGTTTTGCCGCCGAAGGTCTCACGCCGCTCAAGTACAACAATCCCGGACTCACCGTCGATCTCGGCGTCGGTCTGTGGGCATGGCCCATGCCGATGGACTTCGATGGCGACGGCGACCTCGATCTCGTGGTGAACTGCCCGGACAAGCCCTACAACGGCATCTACTTTTTCGAGAACACCAGCGGCGACACCGCGAAGAACAAAATGCCTGTCTTCAAACCGGCGAAGCGCATCAGCAAAGGCGCGCAGAACGTGCAGGTGAGCTACATCGACGGCAAACCGGTCGTGCTGACGCCTGGCAATGTGCATCCCGATTTCCTCAAAACCGGCATTGAGCAGCAGACCAAACTCGGCCCGCCGGTGAACGTCCACATGAACAAGGTGCGCGGCAACATGTGGCGCATGGTCGATTACGATGGCGACGGCAAAAACGATCTCGTTGTTGGCGTCGGTGACTGGACCGAATACGGCTGGGACAATGCCTACACCGAGGACGGGCGCTGGATGAACGGTCCGCTGCGCGGCTATGTGTATCTGCTGAGCAACACCGGCACGAACGAGGCGCCGAAGTATGACAAGCCGAAGAAGATCATGGCCACCGACCGGCCCGTGGAGACCTTTGGCTGGCCTTCGCCGAACTTCGGCGACTTCGACGGCGACGGTGATCTCGACCTGCTCTGCGGCGAGTTCCTCGACGGCTTCACTTATTTCAAAACACCGGCACGCTGCATGAAGCCGAAGTATGCGCTTGTCTCTCGGATCAAGACCGACACGGGCCGCTACCTGACGATGGATCTCGAAATGATCACGCCGACGGCGGTCGACTGGGACAAGGACGGCGATCTCGGATCTCATCTGCGGTGACGAAGACGGTCGAGTGGCATTCATCGAGCACACCGGCAAATATCACAACAAGGCGCCTATCTATGCCGAGCCGCGCTACTTCCAGCAGGAGGCGGATCAGGTGAAGTTCGGCGCGCTTCGCCACACCCGTCGGTTTCGACTGGATGGCGATGGCGACACCGACATCATCTGCGGAAACACGGCGGGCTATGTCGCCTTCATCGAAAACCTCAGCGGCAAAGGCGTCGAGAAGCCGAAGTGGGCCGCGCCGGTGCGACTCGAAGCCGAGGGCAAAGTCATCCGTCCGATGGCGGGTCCGAAATGGTTCAATTCAGGGCCCGTGCGAAGCCAAGTGGGGCTACACGACGCAAACGGTGACCGATTGGGATCACGACGGCCTGCCCGACTTGCTGCTAAATTCGATTCTCGGCAAAGTCGTGTGGTACAAGAACATCGGAACGCGCCAGAAGCCGAAACTCGCCGCCGCGCAGCCCATCGAGGTCGAATGGAACGGCGAACAACCGCATCTCGTCTACGGCTGGTTGCGTCCCGATGGCAAAGCTCTGCTCACGCAATGGCGCACCACGCCTGTCGGCATCGATTGGAACAAGGACGGCCTCACCGACCTCGTAATGCTCGATCAGGAAGGCTATCTCGCCTTCTTCGAGCGTGCGAAGCAGGACGGCAAACTTGTTCTCAAACATCCGCAGCGTGTGATTTGCGCTTCGAAAGAAGCGAAAGCCCCGGGCTTGGTCGACAAGGCGCTCGAGCATCTCAAAGTGAAGACACCTGTCGCCATGAAACCCGGCGAGCCTCTTCGCTTGAATAGTGGCATCGCTGGCAAGAGCGGCCGCCGCAAGATCTGCATCATGGACTGGGACCAGGACGGCAAGCTCGACATCCTGCTCAACTCCGCCAACGCCAACTTCCTCCGCCAGACCGGCAGCGAAGGCGGCCAGTGGTTCTTCGCCGACATGGGTCTCCTCTCCGATGCCAATATCGAAGGTCATGATGTCAGCCCGACTACCGTCGATTTCAACGACGACGGACTCCCTGATTTCGTCGGCGGCGCTGAAGACGGGCATCTGTATTATCTGCGCAATCCGAAGGCGAAGTGAGATAGCCAATTGGCGCCGCATCTTTTCCCATGCAGTCGCGCACGCGTCGTGTAGTGACGGTGCATGAATTGGATGGAAACGCTCGCTCTCGCCGCCGCCGGATGCACGGCGGGCGCGATCAATGCGGTCGCGGGCGGGGGCACGCTGGTGACGTTTCCGGTGCTGCTGATGTGCGGCACGCCCCCGGTGATGGCGAACGTGACGAGCACGGTCGGACTGGTCATCGGCACGGCGGGGAGCATCGTAAGTTTCCGAAAGCATCTGCGGGCGATCCGGCACTGGCTGGTGTGGTTCATTCCGGTGGGCGTGATCGGCGCGGCGATCGGAAGCTGGCTGCTCACGAAGACGAGCGACGACCAGTTTTCGAAGCTCATTCCATTTCTCGTGCTGTTCGCCACCGTCTTGTTTTTTCTACAGGGCTTTCTGCGCAAGTCGGCGACGGAGACGAAATCGAAAGCGTTGTGGTTTTCCATCGCGCTGCAACTGCCGGTGGCGATCTATGGCGCGTTTTTCGGCGCGGGGATCGGCATCCTGATGCTGGCGTCGTTCGGGTTCATGGGCATGACGCACATCCACGAAATGAACGCGCTGAAGAACTTGCTTGGCAGCCTGATCAATGTCGTTGCGGCCCTGTGGTTCATCTCGGCGGGCATGGTGAACTGGCCGCAGGCGCTGACGCTCACGGCGGGCGCCTTGATCGGCTACTACTTCGGAGCACACTACTCGCAGCGGATCGAACCGCGTCGCGTGCGGCACCTGATCACGGCGATCGGCTTCGTCATTTCGATCGTCATGTTCTGGAAGCAGTTTGGGTGACAAGATGGAAGACCGGGGCTAAGTGCATGTCTCATGCGCCTCCTCGCGGTCATTCTCATTTGCAGCTTTCCCTCATGCTCACTCGTCACGGTTCCGCTCGGCGCCGCCGGTACAGTCGCCGGTGCCACGGTGAAAGCCACCGGCGGAGTGGCAAAGGCCGGTGTGAAAGCCGTGGGAAGTCACAATCAGCCTGCGGCACCTCCGCAGCCGCAGGGCTACTATCCTCCGCCGGGTTATCCTCAACCGTCGTATCCTGCCCGATATCCTCAGCAGGCCCACCCTTCGCAGCAACCCTACGTGCCGCCTTATCCACAAGCACAGCAGGGCTACCCGTACCCGGCGCAACAGCAGCCGCAGGGATACTGGTATCAGGGACGCTGGTATCCTTATCCACCGCAGCCAACGCGGTGACTAGGCCAACTGCCACGGGCCGCGCATCGGACGCGTGAGCATCGCGGCGGCTTCGGCGTCGCCGACAATCTGTTCCGTGGCCGGATCCCAGCGCAGTTTTTCGCGATGAAGCCGCAGGCCGATGTTGGCGAGGTGCGCGATGGTGATGCTGCGATGCGCATACTCGACGGGCGCGGCGGTTTTTGCGCCGTCGCGGATGCCGTCGATGAAGTTGCGGAAGTGGTCCTTGCTCTCGTAGAGGCGCACATCCCCCTCGGCGAGTGGCTTGCGTAGTTCGATGGGTTTGATCTCCAGCTTACCACGCGTGCAGAGGACGCTGCCATCCTCTCCTTCAAAGGAAATGCCGGAACCAAAGTCCTGCTTGTTGGCCACGCGCACGGTGGTGCCGTCAGCGTAGCGATACGCGAAGGAAAAGGTCGGCGCGGTGGTGTAGATGCCGCCCGGTTCCGGCCATGTCGCTTCGAGGTCGAAGAACTCGACCGGGCCGCTCTCGTCCTGGCCGAGCGCCCATTGCACGATGTCGAGGTGATGCGCGCCAAAGTCGGTGATGTTCCCACCGGAGTAGTCGTAGAACCAGCGCCAGTTCGAATGCAGACGCGCCGGGCAGAAAGGCGCTTCAGGAGCTGGTCCGAGCCAGAAGTCGTAATTCAGTCCCTCGGGGACCGCCGTGGGTTCGATCTGCGACGCACAGCCGTTGTTATCGCGGTTGTCGCTCGCCAGTCCTACGCGGATTTGCTTCAGCTTGCCGATGCGGCCGTTGCGCACGTATTCGCAGGCCATGCGGAAATGAATGTCGCTGCGCTGCTGGCTGCCGGTTTGCCAGACGACACCGCTTTGACGCACGATGTCGCTCATGTAGCGGCCTTGGGCGACGGTGAGGCTCAGGGGCTTCTCGCAGTAGATGTGTTTCTTCGCCCTGGCAGCGGCGACGGCCTGCAGGGCATGCCAATGATCCGGCGTCGCAATCTGCACGGCGTCCACGTCTGCGCGTGCAAGCACTTCACGGAAATCCTCGTGAGTGGCGCAGCCTTTTGTGCCGTAAGTCTTGTCCACCAGTCGCCGCGCCGGTTCGCGGCCGAGCGTTCCGGCCTTTTTGATGATGCCCTTGTTGTAGCGGTCCGACTCTCGCTCCACATCGCATACGACCATGACTTGCACGCGTTCGTCCTGAAGGAAGTTCTTAACTACATCCGTGCCACGACCGCCGCAGCCGATCAGGGCCAGCGTGATGCGGTTTGAAGGCGCCACCGCACCGTCCTTGCCGAGTGCCGAGGACGGAATGATTGTGGGGAAACCCAGGGCGGCTCCGGCGGCGGAGCACTGTTGGAGGAATCGGCGGCGGGATGGGCTGGTTGTTTGCATGACGCCGATTCAAACGAACCAGACCGCGGGGATGCTTCACGACAGGGTGAATTTCCATAGGCGGTGGAAGGATGGGTAGGGCCGGTTTTGAACCCGATTCTGACAAATAATTGCAAGAAAGGACCGGGGAGCTTCGAATTGGGCGCAGCAATTCACCCATGAAAAATCACGCTCTTCTCCTTATCGCCCTGTTTGCTTTCACCGGCGCAGATCTTTCAGCCCGCGAATTCACCGATCCCCAAGGCCGAAAACTGGAGGCCGAGATCACCGCCGCAGGTGGTGGGCAGGTGACCATGAAACGAGCTTCGGACGGGGTCGTCTTCACGGTTCCTGTCACGACTTTTTCCCCTGCGGACCAGAAATACATCAACCAGTGGGCGCTCGAGAACCAGAGCTACAGCTTCGACGTCCGCTACGACAAAACGAAAGGTGAAACCACGAAGCAGAAGCTTTCGGACGAACTGAGAACCACCGAGATGTGGAGCTACAAGATCGAGTTGCGCAACAAGCTTCCGTCCGAGGTGTCGAATCTGCGGGTGGACTACTGGCTATTTAAGAAGGAGGACCAGGGCAGGGGCAAGGGTGCCGCCCGTGTGGCCACCTCGGGTTCCCACAAGATCGAAAGCCTCAAAGGTTCGGCCAGTCATTCTTTCGAGACACTGCCCATCGCACTCCACAAGTCGCAGTTGGTCGGCAACGTCATTTATGTCGACGGGACGCGGGCGCGTTTCGCGGACGCCATGGGCGGTGTGGTGGTGCGGGTCTTTGACCCGAAGAACCGTGAAGTCTATTGCTACGCCTCGGACGAAGACCTCAAGCCGGCGGCGGTCGGCAGGACGCGGGGCAGCACCTCGAAGGCGGGCAAATGATCGCCGACTTCGCGTTTGACGGCGCGGGACTTGTCCGCTGATGTGCCGCGCCGGATGACACCATCCGGCGCCTTCTCTTGGATCCCGTCAAACGCGCCCCAACATCCCGCGGCGTGAGAAAGACCGCGAAACGCAAGCCGCCACCCGCTTCCGGGCGTTCGCGGGGGGATGCGCTCGGTCTCGTGGATCTGGTATTGGCTGCGCATGAGTTTCAGGAGCGGACGGTTTTGGATCACGTGACGCCGCAGGCCTTTGGATTTGCCGCAGCGCTGCTGGTGCGGCGGGGGGAGAGGGCCGAGCCGCATCGCCGCGTATGGATACTTTGCCCCGACGTGAAGACGCAGGATCATGTGCATGCCGAATTGGGCGTGTGGCAGTGTCCGGCGCTCTACCTTCCGCGACTCGGGCATGTGGTGAACGACGCGCTCGTCGACCCCGAACTGCTGGCGGAGCAGGCCGGCGCGCTGGGACGCATGATGGAGGAGAATGCGCCGGTGATGGTGCTGTGTGAAGCAAGTCTCGACGAACCCGCACCCGCACTGGCCGAGATCAGCAGCCAGCGGCGCACTTTGAAGGCGGGTGCCAAGATGGATGTGGAGGCGCTCCTCGCCGAACTTGGGGAGGCGGACTACGAACGCGTGCCGGTGGTCACGGAGCGCGGCCAGTTCGCCAGACGCGGTGGCATTGTGGATTTCTTTTCATGGCAGGCGGAGGAACCACTGCGGCTGGAGTTTTTCGACGACGAGATCGAGTCCATCCGCGCCTTCGACCTGCACAACCAGTCTTCCATTCGACGGCTTGAGAGCGTTGGTGTCATCCTGCAAATGAGCGGAAATGCGGAGGGCGCATCGCTGGTTCGCGAGCATTTGCGCCCGGACGATTTTATCATTGCGATCGAAGGCGAGGCGGATGCGAACGCCCGCATTTTGAGCGGTGCGGCGCCAGTGGAGGGACTGGAGGATTTTTCGGCGGCAATTCACGAGAATCCGCTGGGTGTGTTCGACGCGTCCGATTTCGTGCTGCACGAGGCGAGGCGGGAGCATTTTGCGCGGCAGATTCGCGAATGGCACGAAGCCGGTTGGCGCTCGGTGATCTTTTTTCACAATGAGGCGGAGCGCGAGCGTTTCGCGGAGCTGCAGAGCGCCCTTCCGTCATCCCTGGAGACGAAGCTGGGCCTGCTCTACCGCGGTTTCACCGTTCCCGCGGCGAAGCTGGCGGTGCTGACCGGTGCGGAGATTTTTGGGAGGCATCAGCAGATCCGCCGAGTGCGCGGATCGAAGCTCGACGAGGCGGAGGTGCTGCGCAAAGCCCGCGATGTGATGCGCGATCTGCGTGAGGGCGACATCGTGGTGCATGCCGAGCATGGCGTGGCGCGTTTTGTCGGCGTCGAGGTGCGCGACTCCGGCAAACGCGAAGAGGTGCTGGTGCTGCATTACGCGGACGGTGCCAAGCTGTTCGTTCCCGTGGCCCACACGCACCTCGTCACGCGGTATGTCGGCGTCGGGGGGAAGGCCCCGGCTCTCAGCAAACTCAGTGAGGCGCGCTGGCAAAAGACGCGCAAAAACGCCGAGAAAAGCGTGGAGGACTTCGCTGCGCGCATGCTCAGCGTGGCGGCGGAGAGGCAGACGTTAAAGGCTTACTCGCATCCGCCGGACACGAAGTGGCAGGTCGAATTTGAAGAGTCGTTTCTTTATCACGAGACGCCCGACCAGCTTCGCAGCGCGGAGGAGATCAAGCGCGACATGGAGGCTGAAAAGCCGATGGATCGCCTTCTCTGTGCTGATGTCGGTTTTGGCAAAACGGAGGTGGCCATTCGCGCGGCGTTCAAGGCGGTGATGGGCGGTAGGCAGGTGGCGATCCTCGTGCCGACGACCGTCCTCGCGCGCCAGCACTGGGAGAACATCCGTCAGCGCATGAGCGAGTTTCCCGTGACGGTGGAGATGCTCTGCCGCCTGACGCCGGCAAACCGCGAACGTGAAATCCTGAAGGGCATTACCGAGGGCACCGTGGACATTGTCGTCGGCACGCATCGCGTGATTTCAAAGGATGTGCGCTTCAAGAATCTCGGCCTTGCAGTGATCGACGAGGAGCAGCGCTTTGGCGTGAAGCACAAGGAGAAGTTCAAGGAGCTCTTTCGCCTTGTGGATGTGCTCACGCTGAGCGCCACACCGATCCCGCGCACGCTTTACCTCGCCCTCATGGGCATGCGCGACATGAGCACCATCGAGACGCCGCCTCCGAACAAGCAGGCGGTGCAGACGATCATTTGTCCGTATGACGAGCGCACAATCAAGCAGGCCATCGAAGCCGAGATCGAACGCGGCGGCCAGGTCTTCTTCCTGCACAATCGTGTGATGACGATCGAGAAGATCGCCCAGCGCATTAGGGATCTTTGCCCCGGAGCCCGTGTCATCGTCGGTCACGGTCAGATGGAGAGCGAGGTGTTGGAGGATGTGATGCACCGCTTCGTGGACGGCGGGGCGGATGTGCTCGTCTGCACCACGATCATCGAAAGCGGTGTCGATATTCCGAACGCAAACACCATCGTCATCGACCGCGCGGACCGTTTTGGCCTGGCGGATTTGTATCAGTTGCGCGGGCGCGTGGGGCGCGGCGGCGTGCAGGCGCATGCCTATCTGCTGCTGCCTCAGGATACGGTGACCGCCGGCGATGCCCGCAAGCGCGTGAATGCGATCAAGCAGTATGCGGGGCTCGGCAGCGGCTTCAAAATCGCCCTGCGTGATCTCGAGATCCGCGGTGCGGGGAATCTTCTTGGAACGGAGCAGAGCGGGCACATCGCGGCGGTCGGTTTTGATTTGTACTGCCAGATGCTGAAACAAAGCGTCGCCCGCATGCAGGGGAAGCGCGCGATGCGTCCCGTCGAAGTGGGGCTGCGCACGGATTTCCTGGTGATGAGCGAGCCGCTGATGCTTCAGGCCGCACCGGGGGCGACACCCGCCTTCCTGCCCTCGAGTTTCATCGAGGATCTGAAGATGCGCATCACCGCCTACCGGCAACTCGGCGAGGTCATGGTGCGGCGCGAACTCGATGATCTCGAAGCACAGTGGCGCGATCAGTTTGGCGAAAAGCTGCCGCACGCCGTCGCGAACCTGCTTACCTGCGCTGCCATCCGCCTCGCTGCCGCCCACGCGGGAATCAGCGATGTGGAGATCAAAGACCGCAAGCTGATGCTGACCCGCAATGGCAAGCTGGTGATGGTGCAGGGCAAGTTTCCCCGTCTTTCGGCCGGTCCCGGCCACAAGCAGCTGGCGGAAGCACTGACGATGCTGCGCTCGCTGTGATCAGTGGGGTCCCGCGATTCCGCTCTCAAGCAACTGCCGCGCAGTGGCCTCCCCGAGCGCGTAGGCTTCCTTCAGCCGACCGGGAAAGAGCGGCGATGGTCGCGGATGCGTGGTGGTGATGATGGAGAGTTTTTTTCCGCTGAGTCGCGCCAGTTCGATGCGGTCGGCGAGAATCTGGCGGCTGAGGCACTCGTGCGAATCGCCGATGGTGGTGAGCAACCTGCCCGGCAGCAGCCACGGTGGTTTCACAGGCGGTTGGGTGATGCGGTGCAGGATGATGTGGTCGATGTCGTCGTCCTTAAACCATGGATCGACGGGGGTTTCGTGCGCCACCCCTCCATCCGTGCAGGCGCGGCCCTCGAACTCCAGAGGAGAAAAAAGTGTCGGCACGCATGAACTGGCGGCCATCGCCCGGGCCAGCGGGCCGCTGCTGGCGTAGAGGGTTTCGTGTTTTTCCAGATCACTCATGGCGATCATCAGGCGCGGTGCCGTCAGTGATTCGATGCGACGCTCCCCGACGAGCGATTCGAAGTAAGGCACGGCTCCGCTCGCGTCAAAAAAACCGGGACGACGGCGGGTGAAAATGTCCAGAACATGATGCCAAAACCATCTCGTTCGTGACGCAAAGGACAGATAGAGGCGCGGGCTGAGCACGCAGTCCCGGATCACGCTCTGCGCCAGGCCGGCTGCGTAAAGGCCACTGGTGATCGCACCGGCGGACGATCCCGCCACGGCGACCGGACGCACTCCGTTCCCGTGCAACTGAGCCATGAAACCCGCGTGCGTGGCGTAGCCCATGAACGAAGCTCCGAGGGAAATGGCAATACGAGGTGGGGAACCCATGGTGCGAGCGCGCCTGATTGGCCGAACAGTGTGCCTATTTCAACAGAGCACTCCAAACTCGAGGCGACCGAACGCCGGGCCGCGCCTCGCCGCCCGGAATGACGATTTTCCCTTTCCAGTGCACGGTGTTCGTCGTCACCAGAGAAAAGGGCACTTTGCCAGTGGTGGTCCAGTTCTGCGTTTTCATGTCGAAAAACAGAATCGAGCGAGGGAACCCCGGATGTTCGGATTTGGGTTCGAAATTCACATTCACGCCGTCATCGCCGCCGATAATGAGGATGTTACCATCGACTACTGGTGCCGGATTGGGGGCCGCCACGGCCACGCGGGGCATGTCCGGCATCTTTGTCCATCCTGCGTCAGGTTTGTAACTCCAGGCGTCGTTCAGCCATTCGCGTTCTGGTTTTCCATCTTTGTCCGCATGCAGCGCCGCACCGCTGAACAGATGCACCGCACCGTCTGCGGCGGCCATGCAGGCGAGGATGCGCGGTTTGCCGGGGCAGGGGGGGAGTTCCTGCCATTGGGCTCCGAGTTTTTTCAAATGCAGCGACCAAAACGAGTTCATCGCGTTCGTTGCGGCCGGCGTTTCGATGCCTCCGGCGATGTAGATCATGTCGTCCAGCACGCAGCCGGCCATGAAGGCGCACGGCTTGGGCAGCGGCGCCAGCGGCACTTCGGTGTCGATCCAAAACACCTCACGAAAATGTTCTGTCGCATTTCCGCCGCCAACGATGACGAGTCCTTCCGGTGTCGTGATGCTGACGCCGTAGCCATTCGGCTTGGGCAGCTTGCCGATCACCTTCCATTCGCCGTCGGGTGACTTCAGTTCGTGAATCGTGTCATACCAGGCCTTCGTGCCGCCTTCCCACGGCATCTTGTCGATGAAATGGGTGCCACCAGCAACGATCAGCGCGCCGTTGCTCACGCCCGCGAATGATCCAGCAAAGCCGCGCTTGTCGGGGATGGAAGGCAACTGGGACCATGTCAGATCCACGGCTGACACGGCAAGGGTCAGGGAGAGGAAGCATAGGAGCGTGCGGTGCATGGCAGTCACATAACACAGGTTTGGTGATAGTTCCGGCATGTTCAGTGCTTATTTTGGCGTCCCCCATGCTCACCCTCTCCGGCAAATCCCACGGCAAATTCTGCGACGGCGTCTCGCGTCGCGATTTCATGCGCATTGGCGGCCTCGCCATGGGTGGGCTGTCGTTGCCTGAGTTATTGAAGGCGGAAGCGGAGGCCAAGGCTGGCCGCAGCTTCAAGTCGGTGATCATGATCTACATGTGCGGTGCGCCGCCGCATCAGGACATGTACGACCTGAAGATGGACGCACCGCTGGAGATCCGCGGTCCCTACAAGCCGATCAAAACCGCCGTTCCCGGCATTCACATTTCCGAGCACGCGCCGCGTCTGGCCAAGATCATGGACAAGCTGGTGCCGATCCGCAGCATGTGGGGTTCTCCCACCGGTGCGCACGATAGCTTCATCTGTTACACCGGTCGTCCGCCGCCTCCAAACGGCGGCAACGCGCCCACGGGCCGGCTTTCCGACCCGCCTTCTTTTGGGTCTGTCGTTTCCAAACTTAGCGGTCAGGCTGATCCCGCGATTCCGGCATTTGTCGGTCTGGCACCAAAGGCCGGGCATCCGCCTTACGGTTCCCCTGGTCACCCGGGATACTGCGGAAACACGCACGCGGCCTTTCGTCCGAATGGAGCGGGCGTCGAGGATCTGCAGCTTAACGGCATCACGCTCGACCGCCTTGAAGACCGACGCTCGCTGCTGGACGGTTTTGACAATTTCCGTCGCGAACTCGACTCCAGTGGTCTGGTCAGCAGCATGGACGCCTTCAATCAACAGGCGCTCAACGTTCTGACCTCGAGCAAGCTGCTTACCGCGCTCGATTTGAGCAAGGAGACGACTAAAACCCGGGAGCGCTACGGCAAGGGCGATCCAAAGAACTACGGCGATGGTGCCCCGCTGAATCTCGAACATTTCCTTCTCGCGCGTCGACTCGTCGAAGCCGGTGCACGTGTGGTGACGCTGAATTTTGGCCGCTGGGATTTCCACGACAACAACTACCCGCAGCTCCTGCGTCATCTGCCGCTGTTCGATCAGGGAATGAGCGCCCTCGTCGAGGATCTGCATGAGCGCGGGCTCGACAAAGACGTCGCAGTCGTCGCCTGGGGCGAGTTTGGCCGCACGCCGATCGTGAACAAGGACGGCGGACGCGATCACTGGCCGCGTGTCGGCGGTGCCTTGCTTGCGGGTGGTGGTCTGAAGACCGGCCAGGTCATCGGAGCGACTGATAAACTCGGCGGTGAACCGACCGAGCGTCCCGTGCATTTTGGCGAGGTTTTTGCCACGCTTTACCGGCACATGGGCATCGACACCGTCAAGACGACACTCAACGACCTCACCGGTCGTCCGCAGTATCTCGTCGATGGCTGGTCACCGATGCCGGAGTTGATCTAAAGGGAAGTCACGGGGGGCGATTTGGCGTCGTAGCCGACTCGTGCAGTCATGGATGGGGTTGGCTCTTTCAGCCCACAGGCGCACCTCATTGCGATGCATGTTCCCATGCGTCTTGGACTCATCGCATTGGCCATTTCGCCTTCATTAGCGTGAGCTTGGCACCAGCCATGTTGGCTTGAGGGATACGAAATGGGGCCGGATTCGCCGCATGGGTGCAGTTCAGAATGCTCTTAAATACAAATAACTTGCAATTGCAATCATATTGCATTTATAGCGGGGCGTTACCCAAAATCACTTCATGATTTCCCTGCGCCCACTTTTTATCCCCGCCTATTTCGCATTCAGCGTCTCCGTCTTCGCTCAACAGCGGCATGACCCGTCCCACAACCACGAGGAGGAAGTGATCACTCTGGATGAGATCGTCATTTCCGCTCCTCTGGACCGTCCGCTCTACCAGCAGGCGCAGGCGGCTTCGATCATGACCTCGGAGCAGTTGAATCTGGCCTTGGAGCCGACGCTGGGACAGACGCTGGCGCGCATGCCCGGGGTGAGCAGCTCATTCTTTGGTCCGGCAGCCAGCCGCCCGATCATCCGCGGTCTGGACGGAGATCGTGTGCGCATCCTGCAGAACGGGCTGAACACGCTGGATGCTTCCTCGGCCAGTCCCGACCATGCGCTGAGTTTCGAACCTTCCAATCTGAAGTCAGTGGAGGTGGTGCGCGGCCCGGCCACGCTGCTCTACGGCTCGAATGCCATCGGCGGCGTGGTCAACGCGATCGATGGGCGCATCGTGGATGAAAATCTCGATGGAACGATTCGTGGTTCGATGGGCGGGCGCTTTTCCTCCGTCGACCAGGGTTACCAGTCGAGTGTGATGCTGGAAGGCGGTTGGAAGGGGCTGGCGTTTCACGTTGAGGCTTTTACGCGTTCGGCGGAGGAGTTCCGGGTCCCGGGAAACCTGCGCACGGTGGGTGAGCAGGAGCGCAATCCACTACCTGCAGGCACGCCTGAGCCGAACAAAGTGGTCTTGAACAGCGATCTGAGATCTGAGGGGCTTTCGGGTGGCTTGAGCTATGTGTGGGACAAGGGCTTCGTGGGCTTTTCATGGACGGAGTTTCACACGAATTACGGATCGCCCGCAGACTCGGCAGTGGTGATCGACATGAACCAGACACGACTGGACGTGCGCGGCGCCTTTTACGAGCCACTGCCCCTGATCAAGGAGATCAGCTACCGCTTTGCCTGGTCGGACTACGAGCATGTCGAGTTCGAGGACGGCATGGACAACACGGTCTTCAAAAACGACGGCTACGACGCTCGCGTGGAAGTGAAGCACGACAAGATTGCCGGCATGGAGGGCGTGGTCGGTTTCCAGTCGGAGCGGAGTGATTTCTTTGTGGGCGGGGCCGAGGCCTTCATGCCGCCGACGCTGACCGATTCGAACTCGCTGTTCTTCTTCGAGGACGTCACTCGGGGGCCGCTGAGTTTTCAATTCGGTGGGCGTTACGATCACATCGAGACGCGCTCAATGAACAACAATGTGTTTGGTCCGGCTCGCGGTCGGAAGTTTGACAATGTGAGCGGATCGGCCGGGGTCGTTTTCACTCCGAACGAAAAATACTCCTCCGCCTTCACGATCACTTATGCGGAACGCGCCCCCACGCCCCAGGAGCTGTTTGCGAACGGCAGCCACGCGGCAACCAGCACCTTCGAAGTGGGGGATTTCAACCTAGGCTCGGAGAATTCTCTGAGCTTCGACCTGAATTTCCGCAAGCGCACGGGCTGGGTTACTGGCAGCGTGGGCGGTTACTACAGTCGTTACAGCGGCTTCATCGGCCAGTTCCCCGCTGGCTTCCTGGTTGATACTGACGGCGACCTGATCCCCGACTCGCCTCAGTTCAACTACCGGGCGGTGAACGCGGAGTTCATTGGAGCGGAGTTAGAAACGACTCTGCACCTGCTGCATCCCGTCGAAGATGACGCGGAGAAGGCGGGCACGAATCTGCACCTGGAGTTCAAGGCGGACGCCGTTCGTGCCCGTGACGCCAGCACTGGCGGCTCGCTGCCGCGCATTCCGCCCTTCCACTTCACCACCGCGCTGATTGCTGAGCACGGCCCCTTTGGTGCAAGGTTGGAGGGCATTTACGCCGCACCGCAGAACCGGCTGGCGGCCAATGAGTTCAGAACGGACAGCTATTTCATGGTGAATCTGGCGCTGACCTATCGCCTGGTGAAGGGGGCGACCACCTGTGATTTCTATGTAAAAGGCGTGAACCTGACCGACGAGGACGCACGTGAACACACCTCAGTGCTGAAAGACCGTCTGCCGCTGCCGGGGCGCGGGATTGTGACGGGCGTGAAGCTGAGTTTTTAAGATTCGAGTTGGTCGAAGTGGAAGAACCACGGGCCGGAGGCGACTGCCTTCGGCCCGTTTTGTTGGCGATTATGGGGTGATGGAGGTGTGTTTTCTCAATTTTGATATTTAGTAACGAGTAAATCAGCTAAATGTGAGATAATTTTCATAGTTTCATCTTGCCCGTTTGTAATTCAGAGAATATAATTTCAATACAATATCAATCTTGAAATTATGGATATCACAAACTCAACCGCTGGCGTTCTTGCTGGTAACTGTTCCCTCAGCGCCCTTGAGGCCCGGCGCGCCTGGCGGGAAAACGAGCAAGTTTCTCCGCACCTCTGGGTCTTGATCAGTATCCTCGGTGATTTGATCATGGCAGTCTTGGCGGCCTATGCGGCCTACTGGCTGCGGTTTCAAACTGGGCTGCGCGACTTTGGCAATTTCGACGCCATGACTTTCCGCCAATACAGTGGTCACACCGCTCTGGGCAGTCTTACGCTGGTGCTGGTTCTCGGCTGGCAGGGGGTCTATCACCAGAACGTGCTGCTTCGCAGCCGCTGGGTGTCTTCCAAAATCGCGAAGGGAATCCTGCTGTGGACAGCCGGCTTTCTGGCCATCACGCTGGCGTTGCGACTTCAGCCCAGCATCTCCCGCGCCTATGTGGCTCTCAATGGCGCCACCGCACTGCTCCTCCTGCTGGGCTGGAGGACTTGCTATCTCAGCTTTCTGCGCACTCCCGGGCGCGTGGAGGTGCTGCGTCAGCGCGCCCTTTTTATCGGCTGGAATGATGATGCGGTCAGCCTCTGGAAGACATTGAAGCGGGATCACGCCTGCGCCTTCGACGTGGTCGGTTGGGTGAACACCGACGACCAGAATCAACCCGACGCTCCGGCTGCCAACTGCCTCGGCGGATTGGATGATGTCGAGCGCCTCATCGCGACCCACGCGGTGGACATGGTGGTGGTGGCGGACCTGCACGGCCCGCGCGAGCAGATGATCGCCTTGGCGAATCTTTGCGAGCGTGAGATGATCCAATTCAAGGTGATCCCCTCCTGCTTTCGCGTGTTTGTTTCCGGCCTGACGCTGGAAACCATCGCCGGCACGCCCGTCCTTGGCGTCACCCGGTTGCCGCTGGACAACAGCTTCAATGTCTTTGCCAAGCGTCTTCTCGACATCGTTGGAGCTGTCGTGGGGCTGGTTGTGAGCGCTCCCATCATCGCGGTTTTCGGTGCCATTGTGTGGCTGGAGTCACGCGGTCCGGTGTTCTACCGCCAGCGTCGCTGGGGCGTAAACGGAGTGCCTTTTGACATCATCAAAATCCGTTCCATGCGGATCGATGCCGAAAAAGCCACCGGCGCCCAGTGGTGCGTGAAGGACGATCCGCGTCGGCTGAAAGTCGGTGCCTTCATGCGCAAATGGAACATCGACGAACTGCCGCAGTTTTGGAACGTCCTGAAGGGACAAATGAGCCTCGTCGGGCCGCGTCCAGAGCGTCCGGAACTCATCGACTCCTTCAAGCACCAGGTGCCCCACTACAATGCGCGTCATCACTCCAAACCCGGCATGACCGGCTGGGCTCAGGTCAACGGACTCCGTGGCGACACCGACCTGGGTGAGCGCATTCAGTGCGATCTCTGGTACCTGGAAAACTGGAGCCTCTGGCTTGATCTCCAAATCATGCTGCTCACCTTTTTCAGGCGCGACAATGCCTACTAGGCGGTGTTCCGCCATCGTGCGTCCAGACTTTTCGTATGCCGCTCTTCACGGTCTATACCCCAACCTTTAACCGAGCCCACACGCTGCACCGCGTTTTTGAGAGCCTGCAGGCGCAGACTTTCCGCGACTTTGAGTGGCTCGTCATCGACGACGGCTCCACAGACGACACACCGGCGCTTATGGAACGCTACCAGAGCGAGGCTGACTTTCCGGTGCGTTATTTCCAAGAACCGCACCGTGGCGCCCACCATGCCCACAACCTCTCCCTGCGTGAATCTCGCGGGGAGTTCTGGATCAAACTCGACTCCGACGACGGTTGCATGCCTCAGGCTCTCGAACGTCTGAAGCATCACTGGGACACCATTCCCGGGGCGCTGCGCGACACGTTTTCAGGCGTCACCGGTCTGTGCCAGGATCAAAATGGCACCCTTGTCGGCACGCGCTTTCCCGAGGATCCGCTCGACTGCTCTGCGTCGGAATTGGAGTACCGTCACAAGGTATTCGGAGAGCACTGGGGGTTTCTGCGGCTCGATGTTGTGCGACGGTTCCCTTATCCGGTGGATGTGCCGGGGAATTTCATTCCCGAATCTTTTATCTGGTGCCAGGTTTCGCAGCACTACAAGACCCGTCACGTCAACGAGATGCTGCGCATCTATTGGATGGACGCTCCCTCGCTGGTCCACGGTCGCTCAAATCCGCGCACGAACGCCGCCGGGCACAGGCTCATGTTCCAAATGGTGCTCAATCTGGAGGGCGGATGGTTTTTCAACGCTCCGCTGCGCCTGCTGCGTGCCGGGATGCAGTACAGCCGTTTTGCGTGGCTTAGCGGCAAGGGGATCGCGGCGCAGTTTTGCGGTCTCCGTTCGCAAGCGGGCCGCCTTTTCTGGCTGGTAATGCTTCCAGTTGGAGCGGTTCTCTTCGGGCGGGATCGCCTGCAGTTCCCGGCGGAGTGACGCCACGTTTGTTTGCCCCAAACGCGAAAGACGTTGGAAGGCGGTCGTGAGGCAGGATTAGGCTTGCGTGATCAGGGCATTCGTAGTCACCCTTGGGGCATGCTCTGGTTTTCCCGGCTTGAAACTCATCGTGGGCGTTACTGCGTGGTTCGCCGGCTGTTTCCCTCCCTGCTCGCGGGTATTTATCTCATCGCCTTTATCTCCTGGGGACTGCAGTATGACGGCCTGGTGGGAGAGGACGGCATCCTGCCGGCGAAGAACCTTCTCGAAAACGTTCACACCTTTGAGGAAAGGGAAGGGAAGTCTCTGTTTTGGCAGTTTCCCGGAATCTTCCACCTGTATTACAGCGACGCCTTTGCCCATGGCTGCCTGATCGTGTGCGGCCTGCTATGTGTGCTGGTGATCGCCGGCGTGGCGCAGGGACCATTGCTGGTGCTGCTGTGGTGCGGTTATCTTTCCTTCGCCACCACAGGAGACATTTTCATGGGCTATCAATGGGACGCTCTGCTGCTGGAGGCCGGACTGCTCGCGCCCTTTGTGGCGTCATGGCGTCTCTGGTCGTGGCGAGATGCCGGGGAGCCGCCCCGCGGTTCGATCTTTCTGCTCCACTGGCTGCTCTTCCGCCTGATGTTTCTCTCCGGCTTGGTGAAAATCGCCGGCGGCGATCTGCCCTGGAGGGACATGACGGCTCTGTTGTATCACTATGAGACACAGCCGCTGCCAAACGGTCTTTCATGGTTCGCTCACCATTGGCCGCGCTGGTTTCACGTCGCGGGTTGCTGGATCATGTATGGCATTGAGTTGGGTCTGCCGTTTGCCGTCTTTATGGGCCGTTGGGGCCGCCTGGCTGCAGCCCTGGGATTCACGGGTCTCATGGCGATGATCTTCGCTACCGGGAACTACAACTTCTTCAACCTCCTCGCTGTCGCGCTGACGCTCACCCTGCTGGACGACCGCTGGTGGCCGAAGTTCGTCCGTCGATGGCTGAGAGTCGACCCCGACGCTCCCCGGCCTTCGCTCAAAAGCTGGACTCAGTGGCCTGCCCTCGCCGCTGTGCTTCCGGTCGTGCTCTTCACCCTTGTTGCGGCGGATTCCTTTCTGGCGGTGCGCGTGCCCGACTTCAAGCCGCTGCTCCCCGCCGAACTTCACGAGAAGCTGGATGCGCCGATTTCAGGTTCCCGATCCTTCAATGCCTACGGTCTCTTTCAAGACATGACCGAGGAACGTCCCGAGATCATTCTCGAAGTCAGCGACGACGGCATTCTTTTCCTGCCGCTGGACTTCAAATACAAACCCGGTGATCCGAAACTCGCGCCGCGACATATTGCGCCCCACCAGCCTCGGCTTGACTGGCAGATGTGGTTTGCCGCTCTTTACCCGGGTTACGATCCGCAGCGCGATTCGAGCGCGGGCTCCCCGATGCACTGGTTCGGTCAGTTTTGCACCGCCCTTCTGCAGCACAAGAAACCTGTTTGGGCATTGCTGGAACCGCCGCCGTTTCCGGTCGAAAAGATCACGCACATCCGTGCGAAACTCTACCGCTACCACTTCACCAGTCCGGAAGTCCGCCAAATATCCGGCGAATGGTGGGAGCGCGAGTTGCTCGGCAATTTCAGTGGAACCATGAGCCTTCGGAAGCCTTAGCACCGAGTGCGACTCCACCCGCTTATCCCTCTTCGTTGGTTCCTGTCTGGCTTTTCCCCTTGCACCCGGTCGATTCGCGGCGACTATCGCGGCCCTCCCGCCGACCCGGTCGGGAATGATAAAGTTTCGGGGCGTAGCTCAGCCTGGTAGAGCGCTTGCTTTGGGAGCAAGAAGTCGTCAGTTCGAATCTGGCCGCCCCGACCACTTCAGGATTTCATTTTCAGATCTGAAATTGTCCGTGTCCGCCCTTTACGCCACCGCCCTCAGCACTTTCAAGGAAATGGGCTGGCACTACCGCGAGGTTCCTGAGCACCACGTCATTGAGTGCGACTTTGAAGCCCACCACACCAAGGTTCCGCTGCACATGCAGGTCTTTGGTGAAACGCACATCGTCAGCGTGGTGGCCAATTCCACACTGCAGGTTCCCTCCACCCATCGGCTGCCCGTTTGCGAACTCCTGATGCGGGTGAACAAGGAGCTGAACCTCGGCAATTTTGAGCTCGAATGGGACGGGGGCCAGGTGATGTTTCGCATTACAAACGTCTTCCCGCCGCACCGTCACGATTCGCGCATCCTGGCCAGTATGGTTCACTCGGCAGTGGCGGAAATGGACCGCCTCACCCCCTTCCTCGGGGAGATCCTCCGCACGCCCAAGGGAGAGCTGCTTCTCCTCAAGGTCGCGGATTTGATGATGCGCGAGGATTTGCTCCCGCCCGCGCCCGATGCAGAGTGACCGTGGTTCGGGTGTTACCGCCCGCCGCCGCTCATCATGTCCACCCGCTACACGCTGCAAAATCATCCGGCCTTTGGCGAGCCTCTTTCCAAGGAGGATCTCTACACGCTCGTTGCGCGCGGCTCGCTGGCTCGCGGGGAAATGTGTGTCGACGAGGACACCGGTCTCTCCCACACCGTGGGGGAACTCGTCAGCGGCATGCGCCCCGCCACACGTTCACGGTTGAACCGCCCCTCTTATCGTGAAATCAGTCCCGACACCGAGTTGCCTGATGAGATGCAGGAAGTAGTGGATGAAGAGGACGCCGAAGCGGATGATTTACTTGAAGGGGATGACGAAGAAGCCGGGGAAGTCTCCGATGGCGGCGGGAGTGTCTCCGTTCTCGGCTACACGCCCAGCGGCGAGGCCATCCTCCATCATGCCCATCCGTCGTGGCTCGGGTATATGAAGGCGCTCTTTCTCGTGCTGCTGCTTCTTGTTGCCGCGGGACTGCTCTTCGCGATCCAGCTCGAATACGCTGTCATCGCGCTGCTGTGCGCCACTTCCACGCTCATTGGCATCGGTATCGCCAGATACTCGCGTGACTACATCGTCACCTATGAGCGGGTGGAATTGATCTGGGGCATCATCGGCCGTAGTTCCAAGGAGGCGCGCATCTGCGACATCCGTAGCATCGATGTTTACGAACCGGGCCTTAAGGGCCTTCTCGGTCTTGGCATCATTGACTTTTCGACCGCTGCGAATGCGGGTATCGAAGTGCAGTTCAAAGATATCAGGGGCGCTCACGCCGTGAAGGACCTTGTCCGCAAGTTGCAAAAAGGTGTCGATCCCACGGAGGACTGAGCCATGACGAATGACGACCAGAGCCCACGAGCCTTCGACAGTACTCTCCGGTATTCGCTCTTCGGTATTCTTTCGTCATTCCTCATTCTGGTTTCGTCATTCTCGGCAGCTGCCGACCTCAATCGCGCCATCGACATCCGCACGCTCCCGTATGAACGGGCTTTGGAAAAACTGCCCATCGATCTCACGGCCACGGTGGGCTTTGTTGAAAGCGCAACCACTGCATTCGTGCAGGACGACACCGCAGGCACGCATCTGCATTTCAAACCCGGCCGTACCGATCTCCATGTGGGCGACCAAGTGCGCATCAAAGGCACCACCACCGCCGGACTCTACTTTCCCGGCGTGGATGTGACCGAACTGCAGTTCCTCGGACACAATGCGCCGCCGCCGGGTGCTCCGGCCAACTACGACGACCTCGCCACCGGACGTTTTCACTATCAGCGCGTCGTCGTCGAGGGACTCGGGCGCACGCTGACGGCGCTCGATGAAAATCGATCCCTCCTGCGCCTGGCCATGGGCAGCCGTGTGATCGAGGTGCGCATCGACTCACCACCTGAATCCGCTCCCGATGTCGTGGACGCACGCCTGCGCATCACTGCCCTTGCTGCCGGCGGCATCAACGACCGCCGCCAGCTCGTGTTCCCGTATCTGCGCGTGACCGATTGGAACGACATCGCAATCATCCAGCCGCCCGGCAAACCCGAATCGCTTCCCATCATCTCCGTCGCCACCCTGCTGCGCTTTGGTGCTGCGGACGAGCCGCATCATCGCGCACGCATTCGCGGCACCGTGCTCGCCGCATTCGACGATGGCCGGGTTTTCCTGCGCGATTCAACGCCACCACCGCCACCACGTGAGGCACCGAAGGACGAGCCGGCTAAGCCGATGCAATCTCCCTCCATCGCGATTCAACTCAGCACTCCAGCCCACCTCAAACCGGGCCTTCAGGCTGAAATCACCGGCTTTCCGATCATGGCCGGATTCAGCGCTTCGCTGGCGGATGCACTGGTGCTCGCCGCCGAACCCGGAGAATCGCCCTCCGCCGCCCTTGTCTCTCTTCAGCAGTTTCAAGACGGCTCGCACGATGCCGATCTCGTGCAGTTGACCGCTGCTGCGGTTCTGAACGACTTTTTCCGCACCCACGACGGCTACGAACTCCGCCTCACCTCTGCGGGCGTGCCCATCCGTGCCTTCCTTCTGCAAGAGCGTCCACCCGCAATCGAGATCGGTTCCTCCTGCAGCCTCACTGGCATCTGCCTTGTGGAATCTTCCACAGACAAAGGTTTCCGCTCGCAGCCCGACCGCGCTTCACTGTTGTTGCGATCCATCGACGACATCCGCGTGCTCAGCTCCGCGCCGTTCTGGACGGCGAAACGACTCATCATCGCCATCGCCCTTCTTGGCGGTGTGATTTTGCTCACGCTTGTCTGGATCACGCTGCAAGGCCGCCAGATCACGCGACTTGAACGCAAAATCTCCCATCAAGCCACGCTCGATGAACGCCAGCGCATCGCACGTGAGTTCCACGACACGCTCGAGCAGGAACTCGCGGGCCTTTCACTTCGTCTCGACGCAGCCACGACGCGCCCGCTTGAGGACAAGGCGCGCGGCCTTCTTGAAACCAGCCGCAGCCTCGTCTCGCGCATTCAAAGCGAGGCCCGCAACCTCGTCTCCGATCTTCGCGACACCGAACACGCCACCACGCTCGCCGAGGCACTGCAAATCCTAGCTTCACGCGCCCCTGAAAGCCTCGCGATCGCGCTCGATCTCCATCCCATTCCTGCCATCCAGCCTCACGTGACGCATCATCTGCGCATGATCGCCCAAGAAGCCATCACGAACGCTTTCAAGCACGCTCAGGCCACGCAAATCACCCTCCATCTCTCCAGTACGCCAACACTCCTCACCCTCCGCATCACCGACAACGGTCGCGGCTTCGATCCCACCGCTGAAACCCACGGCAAGCCCGGTCACTTCGGCTGCATCGGCATCCGCGAACGCTGCCGCAAGATTGGCGCCGAAGCCGAATGGCAAAGTCAACCAGGCAAGGGCACCTCCGTCATCGTCACTCTTCCTCTTTAATCATGCTCACACTCCTCCTCATTGATGACCATTTCGTCGTTCGCAGCGGACTCGTCGCCTCGCTGGAACTCGAGGACGATCTCAAGGTTGTGGGTGAAGCCGACCGAGGCGAGGATGCGCCGAAGCTCTTTGCCAAGAAGAAACCCGATGTCGTGCTCATGGATCTGCAACTGCCGGGCATCAGCGGCATCGAGGCCACCGCCGCCCTCTTGCTCGAACATCCATCCGCACGCGTGCTCATCTTCTCCACTTTTGCCCGCGACGACGAAATCCAAGCCGCGTTGAAGGCTGGCGCGCTCGGCTATCTGCAAAAATCCTCCTCACGCGACGATCTCCTCGCCGCCATCCGAACCGTCGCTCAAGGCGAGCGCAGCCTGCCGCCCGAGATTGAGAAGAACCTTCAGGACCGCCTCGCCGAACCTGAGATCACCCCACGAGAACGCGAAATCCTAACGCTCGTGACCCAAGGCAACGCCAACAAGGAAATCGCCGCCACGCTCGGCATCTCCGAGGACACCGTGAAGCAGCACGTCAGCCGCATTCTCATGAAGCTGAAGGTCAACGACCGCGCCCAGGCCACTGCGGAGGCGATCCGGCGCGGACTCGTGCAAGTCTGAGCCCCTCACGATCGTGGGATGCCCGAATGCTGAAAGAAGGCAACGAACTGCGTTAAGAAATGCGATGCCGCGCTTCATCCTGACCACCTTTCTTCTCTGCACCCTCGCCTTCGCTCAAAATGACAGTGGGGGCAATGATGCTGAGGACAAACCGGTCGCCAAACCCGTCATGCAGTGGCGTTTTGACGATGCGAAGGACGCAGGACCGCGTGCCCCCACCTTTCCTGCGTTCTCGAAGGACAACGCGGCCCGCCGCTTCGATGGCGATGGCAAGAAGGCGCTCGTGATTCCAGACAGCGAGGCGCTGCGCTTCGGGCTGAATGACACGATCACGATGGAGGCCTGGGTGATGGCACCTGAGGCGGTCGGCGTGCCTTATCTCATCGGCAAAGGACGGCTCGGCACGAAGGAGTTCGGAGATCGCAATCAGAACTACGCGCTACGGCTGCAGGCGGTGAAAGGCGGCGCGCAGATTGGGTTCTTGTTCTACAGCGCGGACCAGCCCGGCAAAAAGGGCGATGGCCACCGCTGGTGGTCGCACCAGACGATGCCGCTGCAAGGCTGGCATCACATCGTGCTCACCTACACGTTTGGCAAACCGGAGAGCATCAAGGGCTACATCGACGGTCGTCCCACAGATGGTGTCTGGGATGCGGGCGGCGCCACAGATCGCGCGCCGGTGACGGATGGCGACGCGTTGGTGATCGGCAGCGGCTACAACCGGACAGGACCGCACTCCTTCAAAGGATGGCTCGATGAAGTCGCGATCTACCGCGGCCGCATCGACATCGACGCATTGACGGCGAAGTATCAGTTCGTTCAACCGCCACCGCCGATCGCGAAAAAAGATGTGCCCGCAGGCCGTGTGCTCGTGCAACTCGCCGAGGAAGGCATGCCTGATGCGAATGCCTGGCCGTATGAACCGCCGAAAGTTGGCGAAAGCTACACGGAGGACGTCTTCGGCTTCTTCGATGTGCCGCAGAAGTATGTGGACACCGGCGTGCGTGGCGACCGCCATGTGCCCTTCCTTTTTCGCGCCGCTGCGAGCGTCACCTTTCCCAAAGGGAAACATCGTCTGCTGCTGCGAGCACGCGGCGCCACGAATCTCCACATCGACGGAAAAACCGTGCTCAGCACGCCCTTCCCGCCGACTGACAGCAGCGGCCATCATCTCGTGGCCGAGCAGAATGACTATCTGAACCTCGGACCCGATTTCCGCTTTGCCCCGCCGGGCAATCGCGAGTCGTGGTGTGAATTCGAAGGCACGGGCAAACCGCAGTTCCTCGTGCTGGAGACGCTGGTGGGCAGTTACATCGGCAAAAACATCCGCCGGCCCGAACTCGGCGAAACCGTCGTCGCATGGTCGAAGCAGGGCACTGAATCGTGGGAGCTCGTCACACCTGGCAAGCGCGTCGTCGCTTACAATGACGCCGGATGGACAAGCTATGAAAAAGAACGCGCCGCCCACTATGATGCGGTGAATTCAAAGAAGCGCGCCGAACTGCGCTCGAAGTCTAATCCCTACTGGGACAAGCGACGTGAAGCTGCCAAAGCGTGGCTGGCGAAAGCTGCGCCGGTTGAAGTGCCGGCCCTGCCCGAAATCTTTCCCGCGAGCAATGAGATCGACCGATTCATCGCCGCACGCATTGCCGGGGTGAAGGCGCAGGATTCGCACAAGGGCAGCATCGACTACTTCAAGGACATACAGCCCATTCTTGAAGCCAAGTGCACCGAATGCCATCGCGGCGCGAAGGCCAAAGGCGGCCTGCATCTCGATTCACTCGCGGATGCGATGAAAGGCGGCAAGTCCGACGGTGCCGCCGTCGCTCCTGGCAAGCCGGATCACAGTTCGCTTATCGCGCGCATCACTTCCGACGACGAAGACGAAATCATGCCGCCGAAGGGCAAGCCCTTGACCAAGTCGGAGATCACGCTGCTCACGCAATGGATCAAGGAGGGCGCGCACTGGCCCGACATCCGCGCCGATCATCTCACGCTCACGCCTTTGACCGATGATCTCACCTTCCTGCGCCGCGTCTATTTCGACACTGTCGGCGTGCCACCGTCGCTCGCGGAGATCGAAGCCTTTCAGAAGAACCCCGACCGCAAAGCGGCCGTCGACAAGCTTTTGAACGACCCGCGCTGGGCGGACAACTGGATGGGCTACTGGCTGGACGTGCTCGCTGAGAATCCGAACATCCTCAATCCGACGCTCAACAACACAGGCCCCTTCCGCTGGTGGATCTACGAGTCGTTGAAGGACAACAAGCCGATGGACCTCTTTGTCACTGAATTGCTGCGGATGCGCGGCAGCGAGCGCCTCGGCGGACCGGCGGGTTTTGGCACCGCTTCGCAGAATGACGTGCCGTTGGCGGCCAAAGGCACAATCATCGGCGCGGCCTTCCTCGGCGTGGAAATGAAGTGCGCGCGCTGCCACGATTCACCCACAGGCAAATCACTTCAACGCGACCTCTTTGAAGTCGCCGCCATGCTCGGAAAAAAAGAAATCGAAGTGCCAAAGACCAGCAGCGTGCCGATGGACAAGATCCACGCCGCCGGTCGCAAACCGCTCATTCAAGTCACGCTCCAGCCCGGCACCAAAGTGCAGCCGAAGTGGCCCTTCGCCGAGTTTTGCGACGAGGCGGCGGCCAGTCTCGCCGAAGATCCGAAGGATTCGCGCGATGTGCTCGCGGCCATGATCACCGCGCCGCAGAACGAGCGCTTCGCGCAGGTCATCGCCAACCGCGTGTGGTCGCGTTTCATGGGACGCGGCATCGTCGAACCGGTTGAGGACTGGGAGAAAGGCAGTCCCACGCATCCGGAACTGCTGCAATGGCTTGGACGCGAACTCGTACGCAGCGGTTACGACACCAAGCATCTCGCCCGCCTCATCCTCAACAGCCACGCCTATCAACGCGCCACCGATGCCACGTTGAAACAAACGAGCCCGCTCTACACCAGCCCCGCACCGCGACGTCTTCAGGGCCGAGCAAATCGTGGACGGTCTTTGCCGCCACTGGCAAGCCGTTTCACACCGAGGAAGTCTGCCTCGACATCGACAACACGCGCGAGATCCAGAACGCCATCCATCTGGGCAAGCCGCATCGCTGCTGGATGCTCACCAGCACGAGCAACGAACGCGACCGCCCCAGCCTCGCCCTGCCGCGCATCCAGGCCGTGAGCGATGTGCTCGCCGCGTTCGGATGGCGCGGCGCACGCCAGGATCCCACCAGCCGGCGCGATGCCGAGTCCAACGTGCTGCAGCCGGCGATCATAGGCAATGGGACGCTGGGCGTGTGGCTCACGCGGTTGAGCGAGGACCACGGCATCACGGAGCCTCGCGCTGGAGGATCAGTCCCTGGCGGTTCATCGACAGGCTCTTTGAAGCTGCTCACGCGCCACCCGAGCGAGCAGGAGCGCGAGCTGTATGAAAAACACCTCGGGCCCGGCTATGAAGCGCGGGTGAAGAGCCGCGCCATTCCCGCCGCCGCGCCCACCACCGGCGTCCGCGAGTAGTATGTCAGCTGGTCGAATCACGTGAATGACGAGGCGAATCTCGTGCGGATGGAGCAGGAAGGCGGCGCGGGCGGGAGATCCGCCGAGTGCACGGCTGGAGGCGGCGTGGCGCACGCGGATGGAGGACGTACTGTGGGCTCTGCTCAACTCTCCCGAATGGGCCTACAGCCCTTGAGGTGTTTGAGAGCGAGAATGCCCCCTCACGAAAGTGGGGTGCTGGGAGGGGTGAAAGACTCGCACAAAGGCCGTTGGTAGTGGCATGACGCTCCGCGCCGCATTTCTCTACTTCCTCGCAGTTTTCTCACCTGTCTTCGCTCAAAACGACAGCGGTGGCAATGACGCCTCGGACAGGCCAGCCTCCGCGCCGGTGATGCAGTGGCGTTTTGATGATGGCAAAGAAGTCGGGCCCCGCTCGCCGACGTATCCGGGCTTCTCGGAGACGAACAAGGCCCGCCTTTTCGATGTGAAATCGCCGATCAAAGTCGCTGACAGCCCGGAGCTGCGCTTTGGCCTGAATGAAACGATCACGCTGGAGGCTTGGGTGAAAGTCGCCGATGCCTCGGGCACGCCTTACATCATCGGCAAAGGCCGTCTGGGAACGAAGGAGTTTGGCGCAAACAATCAGAACTACGCGTTCCGTCTTCAGCATGGCAAGGCGGGGTCGCAGATCGGCTTCCTCTTCCACAGCGCCGATGTGCCGGGGAAAAAAGGTGAGTGGCATCGCTGGTGGTCAAAGGACACGGTGCCCACGAGCGGCTGGCATCATGTGGCGGTGACTTACACCTTCGGAGCACCGAAGAGCGTGAAGGGCTTCATTGACGGTCGTGAGACGGACGGCACCTGGGACATGGGCGGCGCGACGGATCGTGCACCGGTGACGGACGGCGACGCGGTTGTGATCGGCAACGGCTCGACGATGGCCTCCTCGCATGCGTTTGAAGGCTGGCTCGATAATGTGGCCATCTATCGCGGTCCCATCGACACCGAGGCGCTGAAGGCGAAGTATCAATTCATCCCGCCGCCACCGCCTGTGGCGAAAAAAGATGTGCCTGCCGGTCGCGTGCTGGTGCAACTCGCCGAGGAAGGCATGCCTGATGCGAACGCCTGGCCAAGCGAACCGCCGAAGGTCGAGGAGACTTACACCGAGGACGTCTTCGGCCTCTTCGACGTGCCGCAAAAGTATGTCGAAACAGGAGTGCGCGGTGACCGCCATGTGCCTTTCCTCTTGCGTGCCGCTGCGAGCGTCATCTTTCCCAAAGGGAAGCATCGTTTGCTGCTGCGTTCTCGTGGAGCCACAAATCTCTACATCGACGGCAAGACGATGCTGAAGACGCCTTTCCCACCGAAGGACAGCGACGGCCATCATCTCGTGACCGATCAGGCGGACTACTCGACCTCGGGCTCGACTTCCGCTTTGCACCGCCGGGCAATCGCGAGTCGTGGTGCGAGCTCGAAGGCACGGGCAAACCCCAGTTCATCGTCTTGGAGACACTGGTCGGCATGTCGGCAAATCGATCCGTCGTCCGGAACTTCTGGGGAAACCGTCGTTGCATGGTCGAAGCAGGGCACAGAGTCGTGGGAGTTGGTCACGCCCGGCAAGCGTGCCGTCGCCTACAATGACGCGGGGTGGGCGGCCTACGAGAAGGAGCGCAAACGCGCACTACGCGGCGGTCAATGCGAAGAAGCGCGCCGAGCTGCGCGCGCAGTCCGATCCAGCTGGGCGAAGCGCCGGGAGGCCGCGAAAGATGGCTGGCGAAGAGCAAGCCGGTGGAAGTGCCAGCGCTGCCAGCGGGCTTTCCCATGAGCAACGAGATCGACCGCTTCATCGCCGCACGCATTGCCGGGGTGAAGGAGCAGGACTCCGCACAAGGGCGGCGTCGACTACTTCAAGGACGCAGCCGATTCTTGAGGCCAAGTGCAACGAGTGCCACCGGGGAGCGAAGGCCAAGGGAGACCTGAGGCTCGACTCGCTGGCCGAGGCGGCCTCGGCCATCAAGCCCGGCCATCCCGATGCCAGCGAACTCATCGCGCGCATCGTCACCGATGACGAGGACGAGATCATGCCGCCGAAGGGCAAGCCATTGACCAAGTCAGAGATCGCTGCCTACGCAATGGATCAAGGAGGGCGCGCACTGGCCCGACATCCGCGCCGACCACCTGACGCTCACGGCACCCGCTGAGGATCTGGGCTTCCTGCGTCGCGCCTACATCGACACCGTCGGCGTGCCGCCCACTCTGGCAGAGATCGAAGCCTTCCAGAAGAACCCCGACCGCAAAGCGGCCATCGACAAGCTTCTTAGCGATCCGCGCTGGGCGGACAACTGGATGGGTTACTGGCAGGACGTGCTCGCCGAAAATCCGAACATCCTCAATCCGACGCTCAACAACACGGGCCCGTTCCGCTGGTGGCTCTACGAGTCGCTGCAGGACAACAAGCCGATGGACTTCTTCGTCACGGAACTGCTGCGCATGGGCGGCAGCGAGCGGCTTGGCGGACCAGCGGGTTTTGGCACAGCTTCGCAGAACGATGTGCCCATGGCGGCGAAGGGAGCCATTGTCGGCTCGGCCTTCCTGGGCGTCGAGTTGAAGTGTGCTCGCTGCCACGACTCGCCCACCGGCAAGTCGCTGCAGCAGGATCTTTTCGAGCTGGCGGCGATGCTCGGCAAAAAGGAGATCGAGGTGCCGACGACCAGCAGCGTGCCGATGGACAAGATCCACGCCGGGGGGCGCAAGCCGCTGATTCAGGTCACGCTGAAGCCGGGCACGAAAGTGCAGCCGAAGTGGCCCTTTGCCGAGTTTTGCGATGAAGCCGCGGCCAGTCTCGCCGAAGACGACGGCAACACGCGCGACCGGCTCGCGGCGATGATCACCGCGCCGCAGAACGAGCGCTTTGCGCAGGTTATTGCCAACCGCGTGTGGTCGCGCTTCATGGGGCGTGGCATCGTCGAGCCCGTCGACGACTGGGAGAAGGGCAAGCCCACGCACCCCGAACTGCTGAGGTGGCTGGGACGGGAACTGGTGCGCGGCGGCTACGACGTGAAGCACCTCGCGCGCCTGATCATGAACAGCGCGGCCTACCAGCGCGCCACCGATGCGGAGCTGAAGCAGACCAGTCCGCTCTACACGAGTCCTGCTCCGCGGCGTCTGCAGGCCGAGCAGATCGTGGACAGCCTCTTTGCGGCCACCGGCAAGCCCTTCCGCACCGAGGAAGTCTGCCTCGACATCGACAATACGCGCGACCTCAGAAACGCCATTCATCTGGGCAAGCCGCACCGCTGCTGGATGCTCACCAGCACGAGCAACGAACGCGACCGTCCCAGCCTCGCCCTGCCGCGCATCCAGGCGGTGTGCGACGTGCTGGCGGCCTTTGGCTGGCGCGGCGCGCGCCAGGATCCCACCAGCCGGCGCGACGCCGAGCCCAACGTGCTGCAGCCGGCGATCCTGGGCAACGGGACGCTGGGCGTGTGGCTTACGCGGCTGAGCGAGGACCACGGCATCACGGAGCTCGCGCTGAAGGAGCAAACCCTCGGGCAGTTCATCGACAGGCTCTTTTTGAAGTTGCTCACACGCCACCCGAGCGAGCAGGAGCGCGAGCTGTATGAGAAGCACCTCGGTCCCGGCTATGAAGCGCGAGTGAAGAGTCGGACCGTCCCCGCCGCCGCGCCCACCACCCGCGTTCGCGAGAAGTATGTCAGCTGGTCGAATCATCTCGACGGCGAAGCCACCACGGTGCGGATGGAGCAGGAGAAGGCGGCGCGGGCGGGAGATCCGCCGAGTGCACGGCTGGACGCAGCATGGCGCACGCGGATGGAGGATGTCCTGTGGGCTCTGCTCAACTCCCCCGAATGGGCCTACAGCCCATAGCGGAGTTCTTTTGAAGCGATATCAAGGCGCAGGGCAACGTTTCCCTGCGTCTTGCCAACCCTGGCTCTCTTGCGGAGAAGCGGGCGACGGCTCTGATTTCGCATGAAACCTTTTTCCACATTGTTCACCCTCGCCGTATTCGGCTTGTCATTGATTTCCGCTGCTGCGGTCGGACCTGAGAAGCCGAATGTCCTCTTCCTGATTGCCGACGATTTGAACACCGCCCTCAGCGGGTTTGGCCATCCGCAGTGCAAAACGCCCAATCTCGACCGGTTGGCGGCGCGCGGCGTGAAGTTTGAGAACATGCACTGTCAGTATCCGGTGTGTGGCGCGTCACGTGCGTCGCTCATGTCCGGCCTGTATCCGTATTCGAACCGCACCCTCGGCAATGTGGGGTCGTTGCGCGGCAGCATGCCGGACGTGGTGACCATGTCGCAGATCTTCCGCAATCGCGGCTACTACGCCGGGCGCGTGAGCAAGATCTACCACATGGGCATTCCCCCCGAGATCATCGCCGGAACCGCTGAGCGGGATGATCCCGAGTCATGGGATGAGGCGATCAACATCAAGGCTCTCGAGCAGAACGCTCCCGGCGAAAAGACGAACTGGTCGCCCAAAGACAAGGGGTCGCAGAGCTTCACTTCGGTCGTCGCTTCGGGTGGTGACACCGCGCACGCCGATGGCATGGCTGCGGATCACGCCATCGAGATTCTCGACAAGGTGAAGGACAAGCCCTTCTTCCTCGCCGTGGGTTTTGTGCGTCCGCACGTGCCCTTGGTCGCCCCAAAGAAGTATTTCGACGGCTACGATCGCGAGGAGATGCAGGCCCCAATCGTGCCGGAGGACGACCTCGATGACGTGCCGGAAGTCATTCGCGACTACAAGAGGAACAGCACGGCTTATGGCGTCACGCCGGAACTGCACAAAGGGCTGTTGCAGGCCTACTACGCCAGCGTGTCCTACATGGACGCGCAGGTCGGTCGTGTCCTCGATGCGCTCAAGGAGAAAGGTCTGGAAGACAACACCATCGTCGTGTTCTCCAGCGATCACGGCTATCTGCTTGGCCATCATCAGAAGTTCCAAAAGCAACACCTGTTTGAAGAGGCCACGCGCGTGCCCTTCATCGTCAGCGTGCCGTGGATGAAGGCGCAGCACGGTCGCGGGACGCAGAAGATCACGGAACTGATCGACCTGTATCCCACGCTTGCCGATCTCGCCGGCATTCCCGCTCCCGGCAATCTCCAGGGCACCAGCCTGACACCACTGCTCACGGACACGCAATCACCGAAATGGACGAAGGACACCGCGTTCACCGTCAGCCGAAGTGGCGGCGAAACCATCCGCACCGCCGAGTGGCGCTTCACGCATTGGGGTTTCGGCGAGAGTGGGACCGAGCTCTATGATTTGAAGAAGGATCCGGGTGAGTTCACAAACCTGGCGCAGAATCCCGAATACGCGACCGTGGTGGAGCTGTTGAAAATGCAGTTGCTCGCGAAACGCGATGCAGCGGGTTTCCAGAAAAATCAGGCGTTGATTCTCAGCGACAAAAAGAAGCAGCGATAGCTTCCTCAGCCTTCAAAAAATCAGAACACCTCATGAAGCACCTCCTCTCACTCGTTCTCGCGACATTGATCCTGCCATCGGCCCATGCTGAACGCGTCTCCGGGCCTGCCGGCAAAGTTTACACCTACAAGGAGGTGGATGGCGTGAATCGCGAGATGGAAATCTATTTCCCAAAAGGCCACGATGCGTCTGCGAAAGCCGTGCCCGGCATCATTCTGTTTCATGGCGGCGGCTGGGGCGGCGGCAGTCGCGATGCGTTCAGCTATCAGTGCGACTACTTCGCCAGCCGCGGACTCGTGGCGGCGACGGTGACCTACCGATTGGCAAAGAAGAGCGAGGGAACCGAATTGAAGGAGGGGCAATCCCGCAAGCGCATCTGCATCCCCGATGCGAAGAGCGCAATCCGATGGTTCAAACAACATGCGGGCGAACTCGGCATGGATCCGAAGCGCATCATCGCGGGCGGCGGATCGGCAGGCGGCCACATTAGTTTGATTGCGACCACAAATCCCGGCCTGAATGATCCCACGGATCCAGAAGGCTACGACACCTCGGTCGCTGTCTACGTCCTATTCAATCCCGCGCTGACTGCGACTGATGCATCGGACCCTGAAGTGGATTTTCTGCAAACAATCAAGCCGGAAATGCCGCCTGCGATCGCCTTCTTCGGCACTAAGGATGGATGGCTGAAAGGCTGGGACCCGGCTTTTGCGAAATGGAGTGGGCTGAAGGGTGGGAACGTCGAGGTGCAATATGCGGAGGGACAAGGGCACGCGTTTTTCAACAGCCAGCCCTGGGCTGATCTCACGCTCGCGGCGGCAGACCGGTTTCTGATGAAACTCGGCTTTCTCGAAGGCGAACCAACGTTGGCAGCACCAGCGACAGGCGAGAAACTGATCCCCAAGCTGTGAGCGCGATGAATCGCCGCAAATTCATCCATCGCACCGCCGCTGGCGTGGCGTCCGCGGCGTCAATTCCAGCGCTGGCCAACTACGTGCACCCCGCGATCCGCACGATCTACAGCAACGACACGACGCACATCATGTCGTGCCAGCGACCTGAAGATCGCCGCGCTGATTTCACCGACGAACTCCTGGCCAAGTCGATCACCGAAGCTGCCGGCGTGGACGCCCACTTCCTGCAACCCGGCCTCGGCTGGATGCCGTGGTGGAAATCGAAGATCTATCCAGCTGCCGATCACTACGCCTGGCTGCGTGAGGAGCATGGCGTCAAGGGCGTGCAAACGGTGGGGCGCTACCTCATGGAAGGTGGCGACATGCTCGCGACGTTGGTCGATACCTGCCGAAAGATCGGCGTGGCACCGTTTCTCAGCTTCCGCCTCAATGACGGCCATCATGTCAGGGATTTGAAGGAGGCGATCAGGCGCGACAAGCCGACGGCAAACATGGCGCGACACTACTGGGACAACTACAAGCGCTTTCGGATCGGCCCCGACTTGATCAGTTGGGACGATGGCGTCTTCGACTGGTCGATTGCCGAGGTGCGTGACTACAAGTTCGCGCTGATCGAAGAAGCCTGCGCGAACTACGACATCGCGGGCCTCGAGCTCGACTTCCTGCGTCACTGGGTTCGTTTCGGGTCAAAGACGAATGCGGACCAGCGTTTCGAGATTACGACCGCCTTCGTTCGGCGCATTCGTGAGATGCTCGATCAGACAGCGGCGGCTCGCGGACTGCCTCGGCGCTGGTTGTGCGTGCGTGTTCCTGCCAACGCAGCCGTGCGGCCCGAGCAAGGAGTCGATCTTGCCGCTCTCGCCAAGGCTGGTGTGGACATGATCAATCTCTCCTACAGCTACTTCACCTGGCAGGACGAAAGCGTGCGCCGTGCTCACGAGGAAGTGGGTGACAGTGCTTCGATCTACGCGGAAATGACGCACACGACCATGACCGGCAAAGCCACCGCCGGCAGCGGCACGCAGCCGTTTCTGCGCACGACCGATGAGCAGTTCTACACCACCGCACGTCTCGCCTACCAGCAGGGTGCGCAGGGCCTGAGCCTCTTCAATTTCCCGTACTACCGCTATCACGTCACCGACACGATCGGCCCCTTTCACGAACCGCCCTTTCACGTCCTTCCTAGGCTCAAAGACCGGGCGTTTTTAGACACGCAGGCCCAATGGGCCTTCCTCAGTTCGGGACGCAAGGACGCCATCCTCGGCGATCGTCTGCTGCCCGCTGTTTTGAACAAGGGGGAACCTCAGCGTTTTCCTCTTCTGATGCTGCCATGTGCGAAGGGACACGCCGGAGGCGTGCTGCGCTTGCGGTCCGACGAACCCATTGCCGACAGGCGAATCGAAGTGTCCTTCAACGGTGTCCAACTGGAGGGCGTGGCGCCTGTTTCCATGCCGCTTCAGCATTCGTATGCCGGCACGTGGCTGGGCGAGTCTGAAGAACTGGCCTGCTATGCGCTGTCCGCGTCCGTGCCGATTCACGACAAGAATGAGGTGACTGTCACCGTGAAGGAAGGCATTCGAGTCCGACTCATCTACGTCGATGCGACTCTTCCCCGTTGAACCATGAAACCGCTCCTCCTCGCCCTGTCGATTCTCACCACGGCTCACGCCGAACAGTTCGTTCTCTTTGATGAGACGTTTACATTCGAGGAGAAGGACGCCGTGCAGACCAAGTCGCACCTGTATGTGCATGCGGACAAGTTGGGGAAAGACATGCCGAAGGACTGGACTTCGCCCATCGACTATCGCAACGGGACGGTGCATGTGCGCCTCGAGGTGCTGGAAAAACCCGCAGGTGACACGCCGAGCTATTGGAGCCTTTGCTATATCCCGAACAAGGGCCAGAAGAACAATTACGGCTGCGTTAGTTCGCCCAAATACACCAAGACTGGCGTCTATGAAAAGGACGAGAAGATGACCGCCTTCTGGGAGAACGATTCCATTATTTGGAGCGAGGGCCTCAAACACATCTCTCTCGTACTCAAAGGCGAAAAAGTCGATGACAAGAGCCACGCCCACCTGCAGCCCGACTTGAAGAAATTCTTCCCCACCAAAATCCGCGTCACCATGGTCCAGGTATCCAAAGGTTCGACTTACGATGCGTCCAAGGTGCCGGGCCTCGCCGGTTCGAAGGGTGAATGAGTGCCTGCTTGGCGTCTGGCTGTTGACTGAGCTTTTTGGAGCTGCCGATTGAGCAGTCACGGCGAGGGTAATGCATTGATAGAACGGTCACCTCGTGGCAGTTCACCGGGGCGAACCGGATATTCCTTTCCATTCGCCCCCATCACCCCATGAACCCCTCTCGTCGCGCCCTTCTTCGCAGCGGCACTGCGACCATCGCCCTGCCTTTTCTCGAGTCCTTCGGCTTTCGCCGATTTGCCTCGGCCGCTCCCCTCGGCGCCCGTCCGAAACGTCTGGTCTTCCTCGGCATGGGCTGGGGGGTGACCCGTGAGACCTGGTATCCTGATCCGAAAGTCACGGGTGCGGATTATGAACTGACACCCGGACTTCAGCCGCTCAAGCGTCATAAAAAGGACCTGACCATCGTCCAAAACCTGGCCAACCAGTTCAACAACGAGGCGCACTGGGGCAGCACCTTTTATCTCACTGGGGCGAATCGCTACGCCGAACCCGGACAGAGCTTCCACAACACCATCTCTGCCGACCAAGTCGCCGCGGAGCAGTTTGGCGCGGACACCCGCTTCACGTCTATCCAACTCGGCTGCAAGGGGGCCGAGAACGACGGCCACGGTCCTGGGCTTTCCATGGCATGGAATCGGCAGGGCAAGCCAATCGCCGGACTCAACAATCCGCTTGCGGCATTTCATCAGCTCTTCGCCGAAGACAACACCCCTCTCGAGCAGCGGCAGGCCATGCTCAAGCAGCGCCGCAGTATTCTCGATGCGGTGATGGACGACGCGAAGAGCGTCAAGCGCGGCCTCAGTTCCACCGACGTGGAAAAAGTGGACGAGTACCTGCAGTCCATTCGCGACATCGAATCTCGAATCGCCAAGGAAGAGCAGTGGCTTGACGTGCCGAAGAAGTTTCCTGAAAAGCCCGTCAAGGAGCCCAAGGGAAAGATCGAAGGGTATGAGGAGGTCAAACTCATGTATGACCTCATTCTCGCTGCCATGCAGGTCGACGCCACACGCGTCATCACCTATCGCCAGCCTGTCACCAGCTTCATCTCCAGTCTCGGCGCCACCATCACCGGGCACAACATGAGCCACTACACCAATGGCGCCCGCCGCCAGGTCTCGGAGATGCGAGATCAGAAGAACGCCGAACTCCTCGCCTATCTCATCGACGGATTGAAGGCTTCCAAGGAGCCCGACGGCTCCAGCCTCTATGACCATGTCGCCCTCAGCTTCGGCAGTAACATTCACTCCATTCACTACCTCACCAACTGCCCCACCATTCTCACTGGCGGCGGCGCTGGCGTGAAACACGGACGCCACCTGGTCATGCAGGACCCTAAAACACCCCTCTGCAATCTGTGGCTCTCTCTGCTCCAAGGTGTCGGCGTGAACGTTGATTCGCATGGTGACAGCACGGGGACCATCAAAGAGCTCTTCGCGTGAAATTGACGGATTCCATGTCGGCTCTTTCACTCCTTTTTTTCCGCCCAAGAAGTGTGTGGCGGTTCATGCTGCTACTTGCTGCCAGTTCTGCCGTGGCCGAGGAAGCGCCAGCGACCAGTCAGGTCTCGATGCCCAGGAAGCATTTCGCTTTCTTCGAGAAGTACTGCGTCGATTGCCACGACGATACCACCGAGAAGGGAAACCTGGATCTCTACAAACTGTCATTTGATCTCGGCACTCTTGAGTCCGCGGAGATGTGGCAGAAAATACTGAACTCGCTCAACTCCGGTGAGATGCCGCCTGAGAAAAAGCCTCAGCCGACCAACGAAGACAAAACCGCTTTCCTGGAAATTCTGTCCGGTCGCCTCGTCGATGCCCGCGCACTGCTCAGCGACACCGGCGGAGAGATTACCATGCGTCGTCTCAATCGCCGCGAGTATGAAAATACAATCGAAGCCCTCCTCGGCATCCAGGTCGATGCCTCGGACCTTCCGTCGGACGCCAACTCAGGCGGCTTCGATACGGCCGGTGGGTCACTGTTTTTCTCCAGCGACCAGTTTGAGCAGTATCTCAAGATCGCCCATCGCGTGCTGGACGAAGCCATTGTCACCACGCCCAAGCCGCAAGTCAGAAAAGTTCGGGTCGAGGCCGAAACGAACACCACGAAAGCCACCGCCAAACGACTTGCCGCGATGGATGCGCAAATGGAACGGGCCAAGGCCTGGCACGAGTCCGGCAAAGAGCCGCGTGACTTCGGATTCGTCGATGCCGCCGAAGTCGCCATCCAGGAGAACTTCTACAAGCGCGACTCGCCGCCCTTGCGCGCCTATTTGGGCTGGCCGGAAACAAAGACCGGGGCCGTGCTGCACACGCTCTTCGGCGGTGCCTTCATCCTCAACGCCGATATTCCGACCGCAACGCCTTCCGGACGCTACATGGTTCGTTTCAAGGCCGCCGTGCTGAACGACAAAGTGCCGTTTCACCAGCGCTTCATCGAGTATGGCACGCGGCTCGAAGGCCAGCGCGGCGGTGAACTCAGCGTGCAGGGCTGCGTCCACATCAAAGGCACGATGGCGGACCCTCAGGTCGTCGAGATCCCGATCACTCTGACAAATGCCTCGCCGCGCTATTTCGGCATTCGCGAGCGCCAGATCAACAACCGCGACTTTGCCCGCCTCGTGTTCAGCCAGGCGCAGGCGAAAAACAAGCCAGTGCCCGATCCGGCCATCTGGGTGGACTGGATCGAGTGGGAAGGACCGCCGCATGACAGCTGGCCGCCAAAATCTCATGAGGCCGTCTTTTTCAAGCCGACCGACACCAAACTCGACGAAACCTACGTTCGCGAAATCCTGGTCCGATTCGCCACAAAGGCTTTCCGCGCGCGGCAGCCTTCCGATTCCTTCATCGACAAACTGATGGCCATCTATCAGGCGCAGCTTGAGATGGGAGCAAAGCCCCTCGCGGCCCTCAAGGAACCGTTGGCTGTCATTCTGGCCTCTCCGGGCTTTCTCTACCTTACCGAGCCTGTAGAGAAGCCCTGGTTCAAGGAAAACGGCAAGCCGCTGCCGAAGCGAGTGCCGCTCACGAAGCGCGAGTTTGCCATCCGCCTTGCTTACTTCCTCTGGTCAGCGCCGCCTGATGACGAACTCTTCAAGCTCGCCATGGACGGCGAACTCAGAAAACCGGAGGTTCTTCGCCAGCAGACGCAGCGCATGCTGAATGACCCTCGCGCCTTTGAGTTCATCAGCGGATTCACCCATCAGTGGCTCGACATGGAGCGGCTTGACTTCTTCAACTACAACTTCCGCAGCTACCCGCAGTTCGACGAAAGCGTCAAAGACGCCGCCAGAAACGAGGTCTACCACACCATCCGTACCGTCATCGACGAAAACCGCCCGATCGGCGACTTGCTGAACCCCGACTTCCTCGTCGTGAACGATGTCCTGTCGAACTACTACGGCCTCGGCAGGCTGCAAGGCGGTGTCAACGGTGCCCAGTTTCGAAGTGTTCCTGTTCCCGCCGATTCCAAGCGCGGCGGACTGCTTACCATGGCCGCCATCCTCGCCATGGGATCCGACGGGGAGCGCACCTCGCCCGTCGAGCGCGGTGCGTGGATCATGCGCAAGCTGCTGAACAATCCACCGCCTCCCGCACCGCCAAACGTGCCCCAACTCAGCCGCAACGCCGACAAAATCGTCGGAGCGCGTGAACTGCTCAACCTTCACATGGAGGAGGCGCAGTGCGCCCAGTGCCACCGTCGCATAGATCCGCTCGGCTTTGGCCTGGAGCACTTCAATGCCGTCGGACTCTGGCGGGAGCAGGAACTTGTTCAGGTTCCCACGAAGCGCAAAGCGACGAAAGCCAGGGCGTTCCCCATCGATAGCAGTGGCACTTTGCCTGATGGCACGCCATTCACCGATTCCGCCGAACTGCGGGCAAAGATCAGTGCCAGGAAAGACGACTTCGCGCGCGGCTTCACCGAGCACCTCATTGAGTACGGCCTCGGTCGCCCCTTCGGTTTCAAGGACCTCAATCTCGCCGATCAGATTATCTCGCGGGCGAAGGAGGAAAAGGACGCCCTGAGCGCCTACATTCACGCCTTGGTGCAATCCCGCGCGTTTCGGCTGAAATAGTGATTTCACGCTCGGACGGCCCCATTTTCACGGATCGGCACCGTACCCCACGAAAGTGAGGTGCGGCGAATGGTGAAAATCACCCCTATTCGACGTTTAATAAGGCATTAGAACCATGAAACGCCGCTCTTTCCTCACCTCCGCAGCCGCTTTCGGCGCGGCCCCGTTGTTTGCCAACAACATGCCGGTCAACATGCCCAAGGGCAAGGCCGAACACTGCATTTTCATCTGGCTAGGTGGTGGCATGGGGCAGATCGACACCTTTGACCCGAAAAAACTGGGCAACAATATCGACAAGCAGAAAGTCGCCGGATCGCTCTATAAGTCCATCGACACCACTGTGCCGGGTGTCAAGCTCACCGAGCATCTGGGCCGGACCGCGAAGGTGATGGAACACGTCACCGTGATGCGCACCGTGAATCACCACGTCATCGACGAGCACGCCTTTGCCACCAACATCGTGCACACAGGGCGCATGATCTCCGGCAGCGTGGTGTATCCCAGCATCGGTTCCATCATTGCCCATGAGCGCGGCGCCGCTGGAGGTGACGTGCCGCCCTATATTCTCATCGGCTATCCGAATGTCAGCCGCGGCCCGGGCTTCCTGGGCGCGAAGGCAGGCTATGTTTATCTGACGGACACCAACACCGGCCCCGCCGGTTTTACGCGTCCGGATTTCGTGGATGAAAAGCGCGCGTTGACTCGTGAGCAGCTTCTCGCACCGCTCATGGCGCGCGTGCCCAGGGAATCCGCTCTCGCCGACTACAAGGAAGTGCAGGAGCAGGCGCTCGGCCTTTCCGGACCGCAGTTCATGCGCCACTTTGATCTGAAGCAGGAGCCCGCTTCTCTTCGCAACGAGTATGGCGGCGAGTTCGGTCAGCGCTGCCTGCTTTCGCGCCGCTTAGTGCAGGCTGGGGTGCGTTTCATCGAGGTCTCGCATAATCTTAACTTCATGAACGGAACCGGCTGGGACATTCACAACGAAGGTTACAAGAACCAGCATTTGCTCATTCAGGAGCTCGACAAAGCCCTCGCTGCGCTCATTCGTGACTTGAAGGACAAGAAGCTCCTCGACAAGACGCTCATCGTCGTCGGCACTGAATTTGGCCGTCCGCCGGAGTTCGACGGGCGTGGCGGCCGCGGCCATCAAGGAACCACGTTCTCCATGGTGCTTGCAGGTGGAGGTTTGAATCACTGCGGTGCCTACGGTGTTACCGACGAACTCGCCAAGAAGCCCGTCGAGAACCCTGTGCCGCTGGTCGATTTCCACGCCACCATTCATGCCGCGATGGGCATCGATCCGAGCAAGGAACTCATGGACGGTACACGCCCCGTACCAATTACCGATGGCGGCAAGCCGGTGGCGGCGTTGTTTGGCTGAGGGGGCACGATCCAGACAGCCTTGTAGCGGGTGAATAGGCGTTTGGTTTCTTTGAACACCGGATGCCGATTCTCCACCAAATCAGATAGACCGCATCGTTCGTAGATAGACAGGAACGGCGCGGATTTAGCGATTGCGTTTCGCAAACGAAGTCTGCTAAACTATGTCCCCTGAATTGAGAACCCCATGCCTGCCAAGCTCCCCATGCGTATCTTGGTCGTCGTCGCATCCATTGCGACGGCCACCGTTGTTTGCGGTCAGGGCGCGTCGTCCGTATCCGCGTCAGGGGCAGTCGCGGCACTGAACAAGCGCGATGGTGCCGGGATTCCGAGTGTCTCGTCTTCGACCCAAGTCCCCCGTTTGGGCTACTCGCGTTATCCCTGGAAGCTGGACATCGTCGCCACAGTGTTCTGGATCGGTGAGCAGCCCACCCAGAACAATCCCACGCCGAACGACAAGAGTTCCTGGGACACAAAATGGATGCAAAGCTTCGGGGGGTATGACGACCCGGATCCCACCAAGCGCACGAACTACTTCACGCCCGTCGGATTTACACCGAAGCAGAACCCGTTCTACATCGCTCTGCCGTATAACGACGTCGTCGACCATACCCGCCACAAGCCCGAGGCTTCGAAGGTAATCCCTTGGTTTAAACAGCGCTTCACCCGCTCCGGCAGAACTGTCCTGAAAGGCCAATGGGTGGCGATTCGCTACGGAAACCGCGTCTGCTATGCCCAGTGGGAAGACTGCGGCCCCTTCGTTACCGATGATCACGCCTATGTCTTTGGCAGTGCCCGGCCGAAAAACACCAGCAACAACGGCGCGGGCATCGACATTTCCCCGGCTATCCGTGACTATCTCGGCCTCAAGTCCATGTCACGCTGCGACTGGCGTTTTGTCGACGTGAACGAAGTTCCTGCCGGTCCCTGGCGCAACATCGGGGACAACAACCACTTTGTCCGTGCCCAGAAAGTGGAGCAGGAGCGTGAGCAAACGGCCATCTCCTCCCGCTTGGAGGAGTTGCGCCGTATGCGCGACGAGTACTTTCGCAAGAACGGTACGGGCGCGGTGCGGTAATCTCACGTCGTGAGTTCCGTGATGCTCTTTGAAGAAAGGCTCGGGCAGACCTGAAAGTGCATGCCAAATGGTCGCGCCTTTCTACTCTGAGCGTGACCATGCCGCGCAAGTCACGACCAGCCTCAACCATCGAGATCGCCCCGGATCTGTTTGAGGCGTCGCTGTCTTCGGCAAAGCGGCACTTTCTCGGCTGGGACAAGCCGCTTGTGAGCGCCGTGGTCGGGCATATTGCGGCAGACTGGAGCGGTTCAGGCGCGCTCGATCTGAGCACCTGGCTGATCATCGTCCCGACGCGAAACGCGAGCCGCCGTCTTCGCGAGGCGCTGGCGGTGCATGCGGCTGGAAAAAACGCGGCCGTGCTGCCTCCGCTGGTGGTGACACCGGATTTCCTGACCTCGCCCGCGCATGCCCCGGAACTGCATCCGGCAGGCGGTCTGGAGACGCGGCTGATCTGGGCCGCCGAACTGCTGCGCATTGACCTGGGTGCGCATCGCGAGCTGTTTCCCGTCGATCCTGTCGAACGCGGTTTTAGCTGGGCGCTGAAAACGGCGGGTGATCTGCTCGACGTGCGCGAGACGCTGAATGAAAAGGGGCTCAGCTTTGCCGATGTGGCGCGAATCTTTGAAGGCACCGAGATGGAGCCGGAACGCTGGCGCGACCTGGCCAGCATCGAACGTCATTGTGTCCGGGCGACGGAGCAGCGTGGTTTTGCCGACTGGCAGACCACGCGTCGTGTGGCTGCTGCGAAAGGCAGGCCGCCTGCCGGCATCGAGCGGGTTGTCATGGCGGGTGTCCTTGATCCCTCGGCGCTCGCTGTGGAGGCGCTGGAAAACTGGTCGCATCATCTTCCGGTGGATGTGCTCGTTTACGCACCGGAGGAGAGCCATCGCGATGCCTTCGATGCCTGGGGACGGCCCCGGCCGGATGCGTGGCTGACGAGGCCCGTCGACATTCCCACGCCTGAGACGACGATTCATCAGGGCGGTACGCCTGCGGAACAAGCCGACGTCGCGGTTGAATTGCTCGCATCGTATGACGACCCGGGGGCGGTGGCGGCGATCGGGGTCGCAGATACTGAGATTTCAGCACCGTTGAAGAAATCGCTTTCTGACCGGGGCATCAGTGCCTTCGATCCTGCCGGGCGTCCCATGGGCACGCATGGTGTGTTTCACCTGCTACGCATCGTTTCGCAACTCGCCGGCACGCGTTCCTTCCGGTCCGTGGCGGAATTGGTGCACTGTCCTGATGTTGCGGACACGATTCGTGGTCTTGTGGAAGGCAAAATCCAGCAGCGGCCGCAGTTGCGGCAGTTTCTCGATGACTTTGACAAACTCGCAGTCATTGCGCTGCCGGATACGCTCGACGACGCGTTGGAACTGGCGCCGCGTGAGTTCACGGACGCTGAAAAACCGAGCGCGGTTCCTCCCGGCCTCGCTTGGATCGACCGTGTGCTCAAATCGCTCTCCGGTGATGACTTTGGTTCCGCGCTCACCGGTTTTCTCGGCGAAGTGTTCGACAAGCGCCGCTTCCAAATGAATCGCCCGCAGGATGCGGTCTTTGCCGCCATCGCGGATCAGATCTCGGAGGTGCTCGACATGCTCGAAGGTCCGGCGGCGGACAAGTTTCCCGGCGGACTTGATTCCGCGCAGAAGCTGGAACTGCTGCTGCAAACTCTCGGCGACGAGATCTTCTATCCTGATCGCAAGGCCAACGACATCGACCTTCAAGGCTGGCTCGAACTCCTCTGGGAGGATGCGCCGCATCTCGTCATCACTGGCATGAACGACGGAAAGGCGCCCGAGGCCATCCTCGGTCACACCTTCCTGCCGGACTCGGCGCGTCGTGCGCTTGGCCTGCGCTGTAACGACACCCGCTTTGCCCGTGATGCCTGTCTGATGACCGCGTTGATTGAATCGCGACGTCACAACGGCGGGCGCGTTGATTTCATCTTCGGTCGCACGGGGGCTGATGGCACGCCGTTGCGCCCTTCGCGTCTGCTTTTTCAATGCGCCGACCCGGAACTGCCCGCCCGCACGCTGCATTTTTTCAAAAAGGAGACACCTTTCGTCGATCCAGTGCCGTGGAAACTCGCTTGGAAGTTAAAACCGCGACCTGTGCCGGAGAACGCGTCCATTTTGCAGAGGCTGAGTGTCACGAAGTTCGACAGCTACCTCCAGTGTCCGTTTCGTTTCTACCTGCGGCACGGACTGGGCATGAACGAGATCGATACCACTCGCAGCGAGATGGATGCTGCGGGATTCGGCAGTTTGCTCCACGGTGTGCTGGAAACCTTTGCGCTTGACCCTGAAGCCGTCGCTTTAACCGATGCGGACAAGATTCGCGACGCCTTCCACGCCATCCTCGACCGCCGTCTCCACGGCATCTATGGACCGCGCCTTACCGTGCCGGTGACGATCCAGCGCGAGTCCGCGCGGCAGCGTCTCGGCTGGTGGGCGGAGAAGGAAGCCCAGCAGCGTCAATCTGGTTGGCAGATCATCGCCGCCGAAACGTACATCAGCCCGAAGGAGACACCGTGGAAACTCGCGGATATGATCGTGAGTGGCGTTGTGGACCGGGTGGAGCGGCACGAGCAGCTCGGCATCCGCTTGATCGACTTCAAGACGCATTCCGCATTCGATGCGCAGACGAAGTCCCGCCGCACTGTGGAAGACTACCACCTCCTGCCGCTCAAACGCGGTGAAGAACCGGAGCTTGTCGCCCCATGGCGGCTTGCTCAGCGCAGCGACGGTAAAACAGGCCGTTGGGTGCGTCTGCAACTGCCCCTCTACCGGCTCGCGATGGAGGAGCGCTATCCCGGTGAGAAGATTACGACTGCGCATGTCACACTGAGCAAGACCAAGCCCGAGATCGACTTGGATGAATGGGCGGGCCTCGACGGCGTGCTGCTTGAGAGCGCACGCACCTGTGCCGAGGGCGTCATCACAGCGATTCGCGGACACCAGTTCTGGCCTCCTGCTGAAAAGCTGCCCTATGACGACGACTTTGGTCACCTGTTCTTTGGAGAGGTTCTGGAGGCCGTGGATGCGAGTTGGCTCACAGGAAAGGAGGCCGCATGACGATCCCGAATGAAATGATCCTGGCATCCGCTGGCTCCGGGAAAACATGGCAGCTTACGAATCGCTTCATTGCGCTGATGGGGCAGCAGTTGCTCGCAGGACATGACGTGACTCCGGAGCGCATCGTCGCGGTCACCTTCACGCGCAAAGCGGCGGGCGAGTTCTTTGACTCCATCTTGCTGAAACTCGCCAGAGCTGCTTCGGATGCCGGCTTTGCCGCGGGCCTGGCCGGCGATGAAAGCATCGACCCGGAGGCGAAGGATGATCCGCTGCGGCCGATTCTGCGTGCACTGAAACCAGAAGACTACCGGCGGTTGTTGCGTGTGTTCATCGCCCGCATGCCGCGTTTGTTTCTCGGCACGCTCGACAGTTTCTTCTCGTCCGTATTGCGCAGTTTCCCGGCCGAGTTTGGACTCGCGGGCGACTTTGAAATCTTGAACGAGCATCTCTGCGGGGTGGAGCGCGAGCGTGTGTATCGGCTCGTCTTTCAGCGCACGCTCCCCGGCTTGAAATCGCGTGGCGAGAGCCTCGCTGCACAGCAGGAGTTTCTCGAGGCGTTTCGTCGCGCCACCTTCGGCAAGGAGGAGTCACGCATTCGCGACGTGCTCGACCAGTTCATCGAAAATCAGCACGAAGTCCTGTTGCATGCCGCCAGCGGTGAACTGTGGGGCAATGCGCGTGCGGTCTGGCCGCAAGGCTGTCACTGGCTCGACACCAAGGTGGACTTGAAGGCGGAAACCGGGCGCTTGATGCAACGCCTGGAGGCGGAGGAGACGCATGACAAGGCATGGGAGTTCTGGACTCAGTTCAGGGACGAACTCGCCGACTATCATCCCGGCGGGAAGCTCACGAACCGGATCGAGTTTTTCGTCAAGAAGGCCCTGGCACAGTGGGATGAGATCGAAGCGAAGAAGTGCACTCTGACGGTAAACAGGCAGAAGCAGACGCTCGAAGGCCGGACCTGCGATGCCTTCAAGGCGATCATCACGTTTATTGTCGGCAGCGAACTGCGTGTGAGGCTGGAGCGCACGCACGGAGTGTGGGCTGTTTTGAACCAGTATGAACAGACCTGGGCCCGCCAGGTGCGGCGGCGTGGGCGGCTGACGTTTCAGGACATGGAGCTTATTCTCGCCGGGCATGAATTTGCCGCCGGACTGCCGAAGCCGATGCTCTCCCAGGTTCCGGGTGAACAGGAGAGGCTGCGCATCGACTACCGGCTCGATGCACGCTATGACCACTGGCTTCTCGACGAGTTTCAGGACACCAACCACATCCAGTGGTCGGTGATTGAAAACCTCATCGACGAGGCCGTGCAGGACACCAGCGATGAGCGCACGCTCTTTCAGGTCGGCGATGTGAAGCAGGCCATCTATGCCTGGCGCGGAGGTGACACGCGGTTGTTTGACGACATTTACCTGCGTTACAGCTCCGAAAGCGAAAAGCGAATTCAGAAGCGGCCACTGAATGTGTCCTGGCGATCAGGGCACGATGTCATCGACATGGTGAACCGCGTGTTCGGTGACAGGACTGCGTTGAGCGAGCTGCAACTGCCTGTGGAAACGATCGATCGCTGGCCCTGGCAGCCGCATCAGGTCGCAGGCGTTAACGATGCGATGGCTGGACATGCGATGCTGTTGAATCCTGTTTCATCGAATCAGGAAAAGCCAGGTGACGAAGATCTCTTCGCGCTCACGCTCGGAATTCTGGAGCATATCGCGCCGGTAAGTCGCGGGTTAAGTTGTGCCATCCTCGTGCAGAGCAACCGCAAGGGGCGTGAGCTTGTGGACTACATCCGTGCGCATTCGAAGTCGCGCATTCCAGTGATGTGCGAATCAGAACTCGCCATCGCCACGGACAACCCGCTCACTCTCGCACTGCTGGGCATCATCCAGGCGGCCGCACATCCCGGTGACACGATGGCGTGGGAACATTTGCAAATGACGCCGTTCCGTGAGTTGCTGGTGGATCGAATGCCCGGCCATCTATCCAGCGAAGTGCTGAGACAGATCTTTGACGAAGGGTTTGAGGCCGTGCTGCGCCACTGGCTGCTGGAACTCGAAACGACCGGGATCGCCATCGATGCCTTCAGCCGGCGGCGTGCCGAAGACGTGGCGCTGGCCGCACGATTGTTCGATCAAGGCGGCAGCCGCGACGCCGACGAGTTTCTCGCCTATGCCAGGAGCTATACCGTGCGTGAGCCGGACACGCACAACGCGGTGCAGGTCATGACCGTTCACAAGTCAAAGGGCCTCACCTTTGATTGCGTCATCCTTCCCGATGTCGGCGGCACCAAGCTCACGGAGGTGCGTCGTGGCATCGGCGTGAAACGCGACCGAGAGCGGCACGTGGAATGGGTGTTCGATCTGCCACCATCGGATCTCGTGCAGGCGGATGAAGTGCTCGCCGCCTATCGTGCTGGACGCGAAGCCGAGGCGGCCTACGAAGAGCTGTGCAAGTTTTACGTCGCTCTCACGCGGGCCAAACACGCGAACTACATCATCGCCGCGCCGCGCGGCAAAAGCTCGACCTCGAACAACTTCATCAAACTGCTCGATCTCACGCTCGGCGGGGAGAAGGAACCCGCTGAACGTGAGTTTGGCGGCGTGAAGGCGGCGGTCGTCTACGAGTCGAACACGCAATCCACCAACGCGCGCTGGTTTGACCGGCCGCGGAAGGCAGAGAAACCTGTCGAGCTTGCCAAAGCCACCCCGGTGACATCGTCTGGCCGTCAGCGTCCCGTGCGGCGCACGCCGAGCGGTTCGGAGACGAGCGAGGTCACGGCGAAGCAGTTGTTCTCGCGCGGCGGACGTTTTGCGCGCGCTTACGGCACGCTGGTGCATGCGTTGTTCGAGCAGATCGAGTGGCTGGATGAAGTGGATGAGGACACTTTGGCTAAAGCATGGAGCGTCGTTCCGTGCGCCGATGAAAGTGTGCGCCAACGCGCCGAACATGAAGTTCGACGCTGCCTCATGGCACCTGAAGTGCGGGCCATCCTCAGTCGTCCGTCACCCGAAGCGGTCTGCTGGCGCGAAAAACGTTTCGAGATCCTGCTTAATGGTGAGTGGATTTCCGGCACCTTTGATCGCGTGATGATTGAACCTCGCAGCGCGACGATTCTCGATTTCAAAACCGACAAGGTCGAAACCGACGAAGCGCTTGCCGAACGCGTCAACGGCTATCGCCCCCAACTCGAAACCTATCGTGAAGTCCTCGCCCGCATGACCGGTCTGCCGCATGACGCGATCGATTGCCGCCTGCTCTTCACGCATCGTCAAGAAGTGGTGGTCGCCTGAGTGTCGCTGCACCGAATCTTACCGCACCTCGGCCCAATCAAACTCCAGTTGGAGGATTTCCGGCACTTTGTGAGCGCCAGTCTTGTAGGTGACGACATGGAACAAGGACCGCCCATCCTGTTCCGTCCAATAGGGCTGCGCGTAGTAACCGTCCGCCACCCGCCCCTTCTCCGCATTGTCCAGGACGGCATGGCGCGTGATCGCGAGTGTCTGCGGGTCGAGCTTGAACAGTGCGAGCTGCATCACGCCTTTTTCAATCCAGTTCCGACCGAGCAGATAAACGCCGCCGTCGCGCTGAAACAATCGAGGTCTGCCAATGTGCGAGGTGATGGCTCCATTCCCGGCGGTCAAATCGACCTTCGCAGTCAGTTTGAATTCCATGTCCATCCGCAGCAGCCATTCGCGATTGTCGTATCCTCGCGCCGTGACTAGGAAACCGTCATCATGCGTCGTAAACGCGCTCTCATTGATCGGTGCACCGTCGAGTTCATTTGTGATGCTTCGAACGAAGTGCCACTTCATGCCGTTGTCGTCGCTGCGGATCACATCCACGGATCCGGGTTGACTTTTTGATGAGTGAACGAGTTTTCCACCGGTGAGGTTGGCAAAGGTCATCACCAGCATCCACGTCGTGCCCTCGTGTGTGATGGAATCGAAGGCGTAGCCGTATTCCACGCCGTCCACCACGCCCAGTCGCTGCACCGCTTGAAATGTCCTGCCGCCATCCTTCGAACGCACGACGCGCAGTCCGGTGCGAAGCGATCCCTGCTTTTCCTGCGCGTCGATGAAGTTGGCGATGTCGCCGTTCGCAAAACGCACCCATTCACCCATCTGCATGATTTCATCCTCCACCGCTGCCAGCGTGCCTCTGGAAAGAACCTTGCCGCTCGCCTTCTCGCTCCTGATCAAATCCTGCACTGCGCCCGCGTCTGCGGCATGCGACCTGCCCCGTTTGAAGGAAACCAGCACCTCAGCTCCGAGATCCAGCACGGCGGGAAATGCGAGATAATCATCTCCTGATGCGAGGATGTGAGTGGATTTCTTCAGCGGTTGGAAGGACTCCTGAGCGGATGATACGCAATGCAGCAGTAAGGCGAGGGTGAGGATGGTTTTCATGTTGATTTACGCATAAGCACGCACTTCGACGATGCGCGCATGGTCGAGGCCGTTGGTAGCACTTACTTGAATTCGCAGCGCGTTGATGGTTTCGGCAGATGCTAGGAGGTGTGAGCGCAGGCGCTGGTGGTTGTGTTCAACGTTGAGAATCTCCCGCCAGCCATGAGCGCCTTCGATGCTCAAAGCGTAGTCACTCACTGTTTCGGGTTGGGCTTGCCCCCATAGCATTTTTTGCGTGTAGCCGTCGGCCTGGGAAAGTGTGAGAAGGCGGTGGAGGCCGGTGTCGAAGATGAGGACGACCTCGCGGATTCGGACGGGGCTATCCCAGCGAATCTCGAGGGTGGCAGGCAATCCGTCGCTCGTCCATCGATGCAGGCCGGGGCTTTGGCGGTCGCCGGGTGTTTTGGCAACGATACGCGTGCGATCGCTGCGGATGTTTTCAGCGGTGGCATTCCCGGGTCTTTGAACATCCGTGACGTGCGAAGCGATGCGCACAAGCTCGTTTGGGTCTTCGTTCGATAGGCCGATCAGATGGCAGTCATCGCGCAGAAGACGCTGCTGGATGGAACGTACGAGTTCCTCATCCGCGGCGATGTCAGCGGGAGCAACCCCTTGTCTCAGAGCAAGCGCTGCAGCGGTGCCGACCCCTTGGCCGACGACGGCGCAGGTTGCCATGACGCGGGTGGAGGCAAAGGCGATGTGAGTGGCGGATAGGTTGCGACCCGCGAACATCAAATTGCGAGGCCCTGCTGAGACACAGCAGCGCAGGGGGATGTCATAGATGAAGGGCAGGTGATGCTGCGTGCAGGGAGGCAGTTCGGGAGCGTCGACGCCTTCTGGCGGATGTGTGTCGATGGGCCATCCTCCGTAGGCGATGGCATCGGGGAATGCCTGCGAAGTGCCGATGTCGTTTTCTGTGAGGATGTGCTGGCCGACGAAGCGTCGGCTTTCGCGTTGCCGGGCGAGGAAACCGATCCACTCCAGTGCCCAGTGCGAGGCGTCGATGTCTGAGCGATTCTTAACAAAGTCCCATACGCCGAGCGTGATGGCGAGCAGTTCGTCGCGGATCGTTTCGTTGTCCTTGATTGTGTCAAGGCAGCCGCCCCACTCGATCCACCAGTAGCCGTATTCGAGGCCCAGATCGAAGCCGCTCTGTCCATAGGGCCGCAGCTTGAAATCGTCTGCGGTGAAGCGCCGCACCCACGGTGGCGCCTCATATGGCATCGGGCGATCGTGCTTTCGCGCCTGAAACATGATGGAGGAGCCAAGCGTCTTCGCGTCTGCCTCGTCCTGCGCGAGTGATTCGCCAAACTGCGCCTTGCCCTCGCGTCCGCGCATGCAGGGCGCGGACGTCTCGATGCCAAGGCGCCCGTCTCCGGTGCAATCGACAAAGGTCTTGGCCTGAATGATGATGGTTTCCTCAGTGGAAGGTCGTTCGGCGCGCACTTGGCGGATGAGGCCGCCTTCGACGACAGCGCCGACAACTGTGGTGTTGAGGAGCAGTGTCAGATGCGGTTCCTGGCGGCATTTGTCATAGAGAAGAAGATCCATCAGTGCTGGCGAGCGCTGGGGGTTGTGAACAGCAAGGTCGAGCCGAAGCTCCTCGATGATGCCACCCTCCCGGAGTTCGTTCTTCAATGCCTCTCCTCCGCCAAGTCCGGTGGCCCCGACAATGTGCATGCGGACTTCGCTCGAAGCATTACCTCCGAGGACGGAGCGGTCCTGGCACAGGATCACATGTGTTCCAAGACGAGCCGCGGCGAGAGCGCAGCAAACGCCCGCGATTCCGCCCCCGGCTACGAGGAGGTCACAGTTGAGGGTTTGTTCAGTCACCAGCATTGCATGTCAGGGAGCAGGCACGCGCATTAGCAGTTGGCTTGGTCAATCATACTTCAGCATCTCAAAGCCATTGTTCTCCAGCGGCAGCGTGAGTTTCAGCACCTCGCCGGCTGATCCTGCAACGAGTGGCAGCAGGGGCAGGCCGGCGATGAGGAGGTGCTTCACGGCGTCAGATGTCCTGTTCGGTTGGCAGCAGGAACGGCGCGCGATACTCGCGGGCGAGCAAGGCGTTCGCGGCGTCGTTGTCGAGGAAGCTTTCCTTGTCGCCATCCACACGCAGATGCTGGCCGAGCGTGAGCTGGGTCTTGTCAAGATCCACACCTGCGTCGGCGAGGTAATGACGGGTGCGTTCGAGCGTGTCCTGCACGTCGTCGTGGGCCTTGAGATCACCGAGATGCTTTGAAATGTCGTTCACCGACGCGGTTTGTCCGAGGCGATACGAGATATTGGCGATGTGGCAGAGCGCGGTGCTTTGATGTCCTTCTTCGACCTCGGCTTTCAGATCGCTCTGCTTGCGAGTGCGCACGGCGTTGAGGAAGTTGGCGAAGTGGTTCTCGGACTTGCCCTCGAAGGCGCGGACGAGATTGCCCTTGGGGTCGTAGAGGTTCGTGTCAGCGATGATGCCTTCGCTGCCGTAGAAGAACCACATCGACTTGATCGTCGGATGAAACGGCGCCGTTTTGAGGCCGCGCGTTTCGGAGATGATCGTCTTGTCGCCAAAGTCGAAGATGCCGACCTGCGAGTTCGGCGTTTCCGCGACATCGACATAGCCGAGCCGTCCGCCATAGCTGAGCACGGACTTGCCCAAACCGGTCACGCCGAGGCCCCAGCGGCAGATGTCGAGCGAGTGGACGTTGTTGTTGCCGATCTCGCCGTTGCCGGTGTTCCAGAACCAATGCCAGTCGTAGTGGAATCTCGGCCGGTTGAGCTCTGGCGCCGCTGCGGGACCGGCCCAGAGGTTGTAATCGCAGCGCGGAGGCATCTCGCATTCCGCCGGTCCGCCGACGCTGCCGCGTCCGCCATAGATGATGCTCTTCGCCAGCTTCACCTCGCCCAGTTTGCCCTCACGCATGTATTGCACTGCCGCCGCGAGTTGACCGCGCGAAGCGGTTCTGCGTGCCGCCCTGGCAGATGCGCCCCAGCTTGCGGGCCGCCTGCACCATGCGTCGTCCTTCGACGACGTTGTGGCTCACCGGCTTCTCCACATACACATCCTTGCCGGCCTGCATCGCCCAGATCGCCGCGAGCGAATGCCAGTGGTTCGGCGCAGCGATGAAGACCACATCGACCGACTTGTCCTCCAGAATCTTCCGCAAATCTTGCTCCTTCTTCGGCATCGGCCGCTTCAGTTCGACGAGCAATGCCCCGACCTCGTCGGCGCGATCCAGATCAGGATCGCAAACATAGGCCACATCACAGTCCGCGATTCTCGCCAACTCCCGCGCATGCGCTTTTCCGCGAATCCCGCAGCCAATGATCGCGGCGGTGATCTTTTCATTGGGGCTCGCCGATGTCGGTTCGGCAGCAAAGAGTTGAGAGGGAAGCGCCACGGCGGTAGTTGCCATCAGGGAGTCTTCAAAGAAGCGGCGGCGGGTGGAGGTGAGCATGGTCACTTCATACGCAGGAATCTGTGCGAAACCGTCATCGGAAGACAAGAACGTGCCAGCGACATCTCGTTGGTTGCACGAAGCTGACGGGTGTTTGAAAATGCGAACACCAAACCGCACTGCTTTTTTCGTGTCTGCATCCTCTTCTGTCACCTCAGTCATCATGGCCGACGATCACCCGACCTTCAGGCTCGGGTTGAAGCAGGTCATCGCACAGGAACCCGGTTTCGAGATCGTCGGTGAGGCGGGCAATGGCGTGGCCGCGCTGGCGATGATTCGTCAGCTGTCACCCGCGATTGCGGTCGTGGATTGGGACATGCCGGGGATGGACGGACTGGAGCTCACGCGCCTTGTCCGCGCGGAAGGCCTGCCGACCAAGTTGATCATGCTGACGATGCATGACGAGGAGAGTCTGGTGAACGAGGTCGTGGAGGCGGGTGTGCACGGGTTCGTTTTGAAAGACAATGCGATTGATGACATTCAGGCCTGTTTGGAAGCGGTGCGGGATGGGAAGTCGTTTTTGAGCCCTGCGGTGGCGCACCATGTGATGCGCCGCCACCAAAAGCGGGCGGCCGTGGGCAAGGCGCATCCCGGACTGGCACAACTGACACCGATGGAAAAGCGGGTTCTCGGTCATGTGGGCGATGGAATGGCCACGAAGGAGATCGCCGCCGCGCTGTCGATTTCTCCGCGCACAGTGGACACCCATCGGCGGAACCTGTGCGAGAAACTGGGGCTGCGGGGCAGTCATTCGCTTTTACAGTTTGCCAGGGAGCACCGTGATCTGTTTTGATGACGGGATGAAACGGATCCTCTGCATGCTGGCGGGCGCATTGTCGCTCCATGCCTGGTCGGCGGACGAAGTGACTCCGTTCGAACTTGGCTGCGAGATGCGGCAGTGGACGATCGATGACGGCCTGCCATCGAACGTGGTGAGGGAATTGGCGCAGACGCCGGACGGTTACATTTGGGTGGGTTGCCCAAACGGTCTGGCGCGCTTCGACGGGACGAAGTTCACGAGATTGTCCGTGCCCGACTCCAAGAGTCCCGAGGTCCACGTCGCCGACTTCTGGGTGGATGAAGCGGGCAATCTTTGGGTCTATGACTCAAGGGGGCGGCTGTTGAAAAGGAATGGCGAAGGGCTGCGAGTGGTCGCGGAGGGAAAGGGCATTCCGGCCACACCGTTCGTCTCACTGTTCACGGCAGGTGAAAAGGTGATGTGGATCAGTCTCAGCGATAGTGAGTTGACGTTGTGGCAATATTCGCAGCAGCAGGCAGAGCGTCTGAGCGGACCCATTCCCGCCCCGGTCATGTATCCTGGACCGGCGGTCGTCACGGGCGACGGTGCGGTTTGGGCCGCGCTCTTTTTCGACTCGGAAGGCTGGCTGTCGGCGCGGGATGGCCGGTTGGAGCGGCTTCCTGTTTCGTCGACTTTGGGCCGCGTGTTTCATGTGTTCCGTGGGCTTGGCGGACACGCGCGGATGTTTTCTGAGAAAGGCCTCGCTGAATATGCGGGTGGTGAATGGCGCGTGAATGAGCCGATGGAGCTCTCCATCGACCTCTCGGTCAACATCGATCACGCCGTGCAGGATCACTTCGGCAGGCTCTGGATCGGCACACAGCGCGGCGGACTGTGGGTGAAGAAGCCGGGCGAGGATGCGAGGCATGTGCGCTGCTATCCCGAGCGTTCAAGCCGCGCCATGAGCAACGTGATGCTGGCGAAGGACGGCAGCATCTATGCCGCGGGACGTGGCGGCTTGTTCCGCTTCCAACCAAGCCCGGTGCTCAAGTGGCCTGCGAATGAAGATGTTCGTTATTCTGACATTGCGACGATTTCGGAATCTGGAGATGGAACCATGTGGTTCGCCGGGCCCGACGGGGTGCTTTGCCTGCCCAAAGGTGGAGGCGTGCGGCAGGTCGCCGATCCGGCAGTGGGGAAGATTTTGAATCAGGTGGAGGGTGCGGAGAATGGTGGGGTCTGGTTGTCGGACTTTTCGTCAAATCTCTGGCACGGAAATGAAGGCGGCTGGCAGAGGACGATCGGCGTGCGTGGAAAAGCCCTCTCGGGCACCGGATTTATCGGCGGTCTGGTGGATACCGGTGAAGGAACCCTTTGGATCAGTGGCCGCAACGGGCTGCAGCGATTTCACAAAGGTCGGTTTGAAAGCGTGCAACTCGACGGGGCGGATCCAAAGGCCAAGGTCGAGATCATCGCCCACGGATCCACGCGCGGAGAGTTGCTCGCGGGATTGAGCGACGGAAGCGTGATGCGTTGGCAGAAGGACGCATGGGAGACGCTCGTGGAAAGCGGTAGTGGCGGCGCGGTGGATCGGCTGGCCTGTGCACCCGATGGAACGTTGTGGTATGCGCGTGATGGGCGCTGGCTCGGATGCTGGCGCGAAGGCCGCTGGGGAGATCTGCCGCCGGGACTGATGAAAGCGCCTGACGGTTTCTCGATCGCTGCGGACGACATCGGAGGTTTGTGGCTGGCGATCGAGGAGGCGGGCGTGTGGAGGCTGGATGCTGCGGAGGTTGCGGCACATTGTTTCGGCGAGGGAGATGGACCGCTTTCGATTTTTAGACTGGATGAATTTCCCGATCTCATTTCTCGCGGTGTTTCAGGTCGCAACACAGCCATTTATCGCTCGACCGATGGGCGCATTTGGGTGGCCGGCGTTCGCGGTGTGTCGGCGATCGATCCCGTGGCCTTCACAGAGGAACTGGAACGATCCGTTTCACCCCCTGTTAAGATTGAAACGTTGCAGGCGGGAAGTCGAATCGCTTGGGAAAAGGATCGTTCGACGGGGGGGGCGGTCACGATCCAACCCATGGAAGACAGGTTCGAGTTGCACTTCGCGGTGTTGCGAAGTGGAGCACTGGCATCGCCGACTCTGCGGTGCCGGCTGGCGGGATACGAGCAAGACTTCCATGCGACAGGCTCGACGCGGGAGATCGCCTACAGCGGTGTGCGTCCGGGGCGATACACGTTTCAGCTCGAGTCGCTCGACTCGAAAGGAGCGCCAGCCCATCACGATGAACTGGAACTGGTGGTGCTGGCGCACTGGTGGGAACAACGTGTCGTGCAAATGGCTGCGCTGGCGCTGGTGGTCGCGTTGCTTGCTTATGCCGTTGGCAGGAAGATCAAGAACCTCCGACAGGCCGGAGAACGTCGCGCGGAGGTGGCGCGGCGCATTCTAGAGGCCGAAGAACGCGAACGGAAGCGCGTGGCCTCCGAACTGCATGATGGACTGGGGCAGAATCTTCTGGTGATGAAAAACCTCGCATCGTTGGCGGGCCGCTCGCTGCCTGCGGAAAACGCGGCAGTCGCTCAGTTCAAGGAGATCGCGGATGCGGCAGGCCAGGCGCTGGCGGAAGTGCGTTCGATCTCACGGGCTTTGCGCCCGCCGGAACTTGATCGTCTCGGATTGACCAAGGCCGTACGTGCGATGGCCAACCGCGTTGCCGAAAGCACGGATGCCCACGTCGAATGCGATCTTCCCGAGGTGAAATACGATCTCACGCCGGAGCACAAGATCGGCGTGTTTCGCATCCTTCAGGAAGCGCTCAACAACGCGCTTCGTCACTCGGGTGCTGATCGTGTCACGATCACCCTGCATGGCGAGTCTCAAAGTCTGACGGCAACAGTCGAAGACAACGGCCACGGTTTTCCGAGCACCGACGTGGCCGTTCCGGGGATCGGATTGCAGAGCATGCGCGAACGTGCATCGCTCATGGGAGGCCGCTTGGAGATCGTGAGCCAGCAAGGGGAGGGAACGCGTGTGCAATTGACCGTCCCGCTGGGCGGTGCTCAGGGAACTACGCATTCCTGACTTCGAAATACGTAGAAAAATACGCAGTCGGGAAGGATACCGCACGCCCCACTTTGAGGGCAGATGTTGCGTGTGCAGACGATCCCACACAACACGGTGCTCATCGCCGACGACCAGGAAGTCATCCGCAGCCTGGCTGCGCGGGTGCTCCGTCAGTGCGGTCACCAGGTGATCGAATCCAGTGACGGCCTCGAAGCGATCGAGAGGTTTGATTCGCTCCGCCCGGACTGGGTGATCATGGACATCGAGATGCCGCGCATGGACGGGCTGAGCGCGACCTGCGCCATCCTGCGCGCCCATCCGGCGGCCCGCATCGTGATCATCACGCAGCACGACTCGGAAGCCTTCCGCGAAGCCGCCTCCGAAGCAGGCGCACTCGCCTTTCTCGCCAAGGACGAGCTGCACCGGGTGTCGGGCGTCCTCGCAGACCTCTCCAACAGCCATTCTCCGCTCCTTCCATCATCGCCATGAACCCAAAGCGTCCACTGTTCTTCTCCCCTCTGCTGCTCCCTCTGCTGAGCTTCGTTTTGTCATTACCCCTTCAATCCAGAGCCGGGTCGTTTAACTGGTTCGGCAATAACAGCCAACGCTGGCGCGACGATGCCAACTGGGACCCCGACGGCAGCCCGGGCAGCGGCGACGAGGTGATGTTCAGCGGCGACGGTTTGATCAACACGATCAATCTCTCTGACTCCAACGGCAACGACAAGGACCGGGTCGTCGATGTCCTCAACTTCCGCTGGACCAACTCGGGTGCATACAACGACTGGACGTTCTATAATGGCACTCTGCAAACTCCCGTCATCGACGTCCGCAGGAATGACACGTCGAGAGGACACAACGAATTTGTCTCAAGCGTAACCGCCAACCTCATTCTCCCCGTCGGAACGACCACGACGGTTCAAGGCTTTGGCAGGATTGGCGGTGGTATAAATGATCCGGCTTACGTCAACGCGATCCGACTCGATCTGGACGGCGGCATCGCCGCGAACGTGAACTCTGTTTTTAAAGTCAACTACATCGCCTATGGCGCCATCCGATTCAATGTGCCCACCAATGGAGCCAGTTCCGGCACCTTCCTCGGCACACTTAACATGGTGAATGGCCGTGCCGACATCCTCGACCCGCACTTCCTCGACAATGCAGGAGCTATTGTGTTGAATCCAGAGGCTGCACCGAGCAACACCCCTCATGACGCCCCTGGCAATGGTGTCATTAAGGACGCCGGGTCCGTGGTTTTCGGCACCACCACAAGCACCGATACCTTCAAGGTGGCCCAGCTTTCAGGAACGGACCTGTACGATTCGATGAACTTGACGATGCCCATCTGGAGATTCGGACAAATCCGGGTTCCCAGCCCCTCGGCTGTCTTCGAATTCGGCAACTCATCGGATACCAGCTACGAGGGCGTCTTCCAGGGCCCAGGCACCGTGCGCAAAGTCGGGAGTGGCACGTTTACCTTTGGGTCCACCGATCGCGGACAAGCCCACACACCGACGGCTCTCATCAGCTCGAACATCGACACCGACCCCAGCCTGATCCCGTTCACCGGGACCTTTGAAATCGATGCCGGCCTCGTCCAGGTTTACAACGGAGATGAACTGGCAACAGCACGCGTGCAACTCGTCGCCGACAACGCGCTGGTGACACTTTCGAATTCCTTGAAAGTCGGCGCGCTGGCAGGCTCGGGTGGCCTGGCTTTTCCGCCCACCACAGGAACCCGGGACACACTCACGATTGGCGACAACAGCAGCAATGCATACTCGGGCGTGATATCCGGAAACGGCAACCTCGTCATCGACAGCGGCGACACCACCCAGACGCTCAGCGGCACCAATACCTTCAACGGTGCCGTCAGACTTGACGGCGGAACCCTCGCGGTATCTGCGGATGCCAACTTCGGCTCAGCCTTCAACCCGCTGCAGATGAATGGCGGAACCCTCAAAACGATCGCCAGCACAACCTGGAGCAAGCAGGTGACTTTTTTCACCACCACCTCCAGCGGCAGCATCGAGGTGCCGGTCGGAATCACCACCACCTGGGCGGGTGCTGTCGCCGCCACCGGAGGCGCCAACACCTTGAAAAAGCAGGGCGGCGGCACACTGATGCTCAACAGCGGCTCGACCACCTTCGACGGAGACCTGATGGTTCTGGAGGGCACGCTCGGCACCACTTCGACCACCAGCCTCGATGCAGCGAATGTGGAGGTGCAGTCAGGCGCAACTTTCGCGGGCACCACCAATGGCACGCAGCTGGGAAGCCTTTCGGGCGACGGCGCCGTGACCGTCGCGTCAGGAGTCGAGCTGCTGGTCAACGTCAATAACAGTTCGACGGAGTTCACCGGCACATTGACCGGAGCCGGCAAGCTGACGAAAGCGGGAACGGGAGAACTGGCCGTGAACCTCGCAGCCGCCTCTTCCTCCAGGCTGAAGGTGCTTAAAGGCACCGTGTCCGGGGTTTCGACCGTCGGGGACATCGAGGTGGCAGCAGACGGCCAGCTTGCGCCGGGCAATGGCTTCGGAACCTTCACCGGCACGACCTGCACGCTGGACGGCAGCTACGTGTGCGAAATCGACGACACCCAGAACGACAAGCTCGTCCTCAGCAGCTATCTCAGCCTCTTCGGCGGCACCGGCATTCTGGACCTGCAGTTCCCCAACGGCCCGCCGACCAAAAGCTCCTACATCCTGGCCAGCTACAGCTCCGTTTACGGCTCGTTTTCCGAGATCAGGAACCTGCCTGCCGGGTACAACATCGACTATTTCTACAACGGATCCAATCTGGCGCTGGTCGCCGACACGACGCCGCCAACGCTGAGCAGCCTGACCCGGCAAAGTCCGACGGCAAACCCGACGAACACGACTTCAGTGGTTTTCAGTGTCACCTTCAGCGAGGCGGTGAGCAACGTGGATGCCACGGACTTCGATCTTTCCTTTCCCGGCACTTACTCAAGCGTGGTCGTCTCGGGAAGCCGGGAACTCTACACGGTCACCGTCAGCGGGATCTCGGGCGATGGAGTGATGCAGATTTCGGTCGATCCGGGAAATGACATCGTGGACGGGGCGGGGCTTTCACTCAACACCACAACGAAGACGGCATCTGCGTCCATCGATCAGACGGCCCCGACGGTGACGCAAATCCTGCCGGGCACCAGCATCACCAACGCCTCGTCTGTCACCTACGCCATCAGATTCAGTGAAGCCGTGGCCAACTTCAACAGCAGCTCGGACCTCACGGTCACCACCGGCGGCACGGTCACCTACTCTGGCGCCAGTTTCTCCGGTTCCGGGTCGAGCTATCAGGTCACCCTCACCGGGATTGCTGGAAACGGCACGCTTCAGTTGGCGGTGAACCCTGGCAGCGATGTGCAGGACCTGGCGGGCAATGCGCTGCTGTCCTCCATCTCCAGCACGGCGACCACGATCGACAACACGGCGCCCGCCGCCACCGCCATCACTCCTGCGATCACCGGTCCGACCAATGCGAACACGCTCCAGTTCAGCGTGGGCTTTGGCGAGAGTGTGAGCGGCTTCGACAGCTTCAACGATCTGACGCCGACCACAACAGGCACGGCCACTGCCACCGGAGCGACTTTCAGCGGAACGGGGGCTTCCTACGCCGTCACACGGAGTGGCCGGGACCGGCACCCTCCGCATCGCGGTGAACACAGCTTCGGATGTCAAAGACTCCGCCACCAACGCACTTGCCTCTTCGGTCACGAGCGCCGCGGTCACTTTGGACAATGATCCTCCCGGCGCGACGAGCATCACGCCTTCGACGACCGGTCCCACAAGCGCCAACACCCTCGATTTCACTATCGGCTTTGACGAGGCGGTCACGGGCTTCAATGCCTTCTCCGACCTCACTCTGATCACCACCGGTTCGGTCACTGCCACCGGCGCGACCTTCAGCGGAAGCGGCGACTCCTACACCGTCACACTCACCGGAGTCGATGGCGACGGCACGCTGAAGATCGCGGTCAACACCGGCTCGGACGTGACCGATGTTCTTGGCAATCCGCTCGACACTTCGGTGACCAGCGCGGCTGTAACGATCGACAACACGGGCGCTTCGGTCACCGCGATCGTGCCTGCCACCACCGGTCCCACGAACGCAAACACGGTCGCCTTCATTGTGACCTTTGACGAGGCCGTCACCGGCCTTGATGCCTTGGCCGACCTCGTCATCACCAGCACGAGCAGCGCCGCGGCCACCGGCGCCAGTTTCTCCGGTTCGGGCACGAACTGGACCGTCACGCTCACCGGTGTCAGCGGGGACGGCACGCTGAAACTCGCCATCGCCACCGGCGGGAACGTTCTCGATTCGCTCAACAATCCGCTGCAAAATTCGGTGACCAGCACCGCTGTCACGATCGACAACACAGGTCCGACGGTCAGCAGCATCACACCGGCCACCACAGGTCCCACCAATGCCACCTCAGTGAACTTTGCCGTGGTCTTCAGCGATGCTGTCACGGGTCTTGACGCGATAAGCGACCTCGTGATCACCACCACGAACACCGCAGGCGTCGGCAGCGCGAGTTTCTCCGGCACAGGCGCCAGTCGCACGGTCAGCCTCGGCGGAATCACTGGCAATGGAACGATCACACTTGCCATCAAAACCGGCGGTGACGTCATTGATGCGGCAGGCAATTCGCTCAGTTCCTCGGTAACGAGTGCGGCGGTCACGATCGACAACACCGGCCCGACGATCACATCCATCACTCCGGCCACGACCGGCCCCACCAACGCCACCACGCTTTCCTTCAGTGTGCAGGCGGACGAAGCGTTGCAGGGACTCGATGCCTTCGCTGATCTCAACGTTCAGACCACCGGCAGTGCAGCCGTCTCGGGGGCGAACATCACCGGAACAGGCTCCGTATTCACCGTGGTGCTGAACGGCGTGGTGGGCAAAGGAACCATTGCTCTCGCGGTTTCCACGGGATCCGATGTCACCGACCAGTCGGGCAACCCGCTGGCTTCATCCGTGCTGAGCGCCGCGGTGAACGTGGACCGCGTCGGACCGATGGCGACCTCCATCACACCGGACGTGAGCAGCCCGACCAACGCGGACACCATTCACTACACCGTCACGCTGAACGAGCCGGTCACGGGACTCGATTCGGCGTCGGACCTGCTGATCACCACCGACGCCGGCGTCACTTACACCTCGGTGGCGGTCAGCGGCTCGGACGACACCTACACCGTGACGGTGGATGGCTTGGCCGGTGATGGCGACCTCACGATCGCGGTCGATCCTGCGGGCGATGTCAAAGACCTTGCCGGAAATGCGCTGACCTCATCAACGCTCACAACGATCACCCTCGACAACACCCGGCCCACAGTGCTGAGCATCACCCCTTCCTTCATCGGACCGCTCACTTCCGACTCAGTGGACTTCGATGTGGTGTTCAGTGAACCGGTCGATGGATTCAATGACGCGAGCGCCCTGCAGATCAGCTACGGCGGCACGTTGAGGTTCGCCGACATCCTCTTCTCCGGTTCCGGCACTAATTATGCCGTGATCTTGAGCGGTCGCACCGGAGATGGTGTGATCGACATCCAGGTGAAGACCAATTCGGGTGTCGCCGACGCCGCTGGAAACGCGCCTGCTTCGTCGTCTCCCAGTCCCACGGTCCGCATCATCGACGGTCCGCTTCTCAATTGGGATCTGGAGGAAGGTTCAGGCACCCACATCTGGGAACAGACCTTCGGCACACCGAACGTCGCCACGCTTCAGGGCCCGGCGACGTGGGTGCCGGGAATCGCGCCGAACGCCAGCCATGCCATCTCGCTCGGTGTGGACGATCCTTCAAGCTATGTGGATGCGGGCACGGTGAAAAACGACGGAACCTACGGCAAGGACACGGCTGACTATCGCGTGCTGATCAGCCAGTGGTCGATCACCGCCTGGGTGCAATTGGCAGAGCCGCAGAGCACCTCGTCGGAACGCATCATCGTTTCCTCCGACTGGGATTCCGGCAACGGATTCACGTTCGGCCTCAGGAGTGGCGGCTCACTCGCATTTGATTTCGGCAGCAACCCCGTGGACAGCGGCATTCAGCTGCCGACCGGACGCCCCTTCTTCGTCGCCATCATCGCCGACCATTCCACCGGAACGTTTGGAGATGGAACGAGCAGGCATCAGTTCGCGGTGTGGGACGGGCGCGCCTGGCAGAAAGTCAACGGCACGGACTTCGCCAACATACGCCTGCAGGGACTGGAGCTCGGCTCCTTCAACAGCGGGCAGCGCCAGTGGGACGGCCTCATCGATTCGGTGGCCATCTACGACCGTGCTTTGACCACCACCGATCTCGGCAATCTCGTGGCCTACGCTCCGGTCTCGCAGGCCTACACCGACTGGGCCGTGGCGTCCGGCCTGAACCCGCTTTTTCAAGGTGGCCCGTATGACGATCCCAACGGCGACGGCAAGACCAACCTCGAACACTTTGCCTTCGATGGCGATCCTCTTTCAGCCATCGATGATGGCAAGCATCGAGAAGCGATAACCGATGTCAGCGGCACAAATCATTTCGCGATCACTATTCCCGTTCGCAGCGGTGCCGTCTTCAGCGGTTCACCGTCACCGACCGCCACGATCGACGGCATCACCTATGCCTTCCAAGGCACGCTGAATTTGGTCTCTTGGGATGAGCTTGTCTCCGAAGTCGTTCCACCCGATTCTGCCGGCCTGCCTTCAGTGTCGAGCGGTTGGGAGTATCGCACCTTCATACTCGACAACGCATCCCTCACCCGCGGGTTTCTGCGCGGTGCGGTGGATGTGGTGGCGCCTTAGGGCCTCAACTCCAGTTCGGCCATGTAGATCGCGGTGATTGTTCTGCCTGCCTCGTCCTTCTCGTGGCTCGAATACCAGGAGACGAGGCCCTTGGTGGGCGAGAGTTCGACAAAGCCGGGATAGGAGTTGTCGCCGCCGCTGGGGAGTTCGGCGAATTCGTGCAATTGGTCGCCGACGAGCCAGCAGAGCGAAGTTTTCGCGCCCTTCTCCTTCGTCGTGTGGCGTCCGCCGACGAGGACGTGATTGCCCCACTTTGCGACGAGCGGCCCGCCGATGGCGCGGTCGAACTGATTTCGATTCCAGTCCGTGTAAGGCGGCTTCGAGCGAATGAGGAAGGCCTCCTTGCCGCTGCCATTGCGACCGATCGCGAGCACGCCGCCATCCTTCTCAAAGAGGAAGGCCGTTTCATCGCCATTCGTCTCGTTGAAGTAGGCGCGCTTCTTCCACACTAGGCCATCGTCGCTTTCGAGCATGAGAGACTGGATCTTGCCGCCTTCTCCACGCGGACCGATCTCGTAGTCGGGCTTGCGACGTCCGCAGAGATACGCTTTGCTGCCGACCGTCGCCGCGCGCCAGATGTAAAGGCCGAAGGTGCCCTCCAGCATCGTGGGCTCGCTCCATGTCGTGCCGTCGTCGGAGAATACCGCGAAGCCGAGGTGCTTGTTCATGTCGTATTCCTCGCGCGGCAGCGTGGTCGCGCCGCTCCACCAAGTACCAGTGTAAACGAAGAGACGGTTCTTGAAGACGAGGAAGTGTGGATCGCGCGTGTCGCGTTCTTTGACGGAGAAACGATGCACCTGCTCCCATGTCGCGCCTTCGTCCGTGCTGCGCATGATGATGACCGATGCGGTGGGGTTCACCATGTGGCCGTCCGGACAACTGCGGAACGTCAGATAGAGCTGTCCTTTGAAACGAACGAGGTCGGTGAAGGCGTTGTGCTCGCCGTTGTGGAAGACATGCCGGATGTTTACGACTGTGACGGCGGGAGGTTCGGCTGCAAGAACCGGGGCTAGGTGCAATACTGCAAGTAAGGTTGCGATGCGCATGAATTGCCGGGTTGGGATTTACGCCAAAAGCCCCTTCACCACCTTCGCGGGGTTCACGCCGGTGAGACGGAAGTCGAGGCCTTGGAAGCGGTAGCTGAGCTTGTTGTGATCCAAGCCGAAGAGGTGGAGGATCGTGGCGTGGAAGTCGTGGATGGACACGGGATCACGTGCCACGTGCCACGCGAAGTCGTCGGTCTCGCCATAGACCTGACCGCCTTTGATACCGCCGCCGGCCATCCAGAGGCTGAAGGCATACGGATGGTGATCGCGTCCCGTGATCGTCTTGTTGCCGGGGCGGTTCTCGCCCAGTGCGGTACGACCGAATTCACTGCCCCAGACGACGAGAGTGCTGTCGAGCAGCCCGCGCTGTTTGAGGTCCTTCAGCAGGGCGGCGATGGGCTGATCGACCATCAGGCAGTTGTGCGCGAGTTGGGCATCGAGACTGCTGTGGTGATCCCACGAGGCGTGAATGACATTTACGAAGCGCACGCCGCGCTCCACCATGCGACGCGCGTTCAGACAGTGGTGCGAAAAGGTCTGAAAGTTGCCGATCCCGCCGAGGTTGCTCTTGATTGGCGGCTCGATGCGATTGATTCCATAGGCATCGAGCGTGGCGCTGGATTCACCGCTGAGATCCACGAGCTCCGGTGCGGCGCTTTGCATGCGGAAGGCGAGCTCGTAGCTGCTGATGCGCGCGGCGATTTCCGGGTCGCCGATGTGCTTGTGCTGAAGACGATTGAGATCGTTGAGTGCGCGGACGCTGGCAGACTGCATCTCAGGCGTGATGCCTTCGGGATTGTTCAAGTTCAATATTGGCGAGGCGCCGTTGCGAAACATCACGCCGCCGTAGGATGACGGAAGAAAGCCGCTCGACCAGGTCGAGCTGCCACCAGGCAGCCCCCGCCCCTTGCTGACCATGACGACGTAGGACGGCAGTTCCTGTGAGGCATTGCCGAGGCCATACGTCACCCACGAGCCGACGCTCGGACGCCCGAGTAAAGCCGCGCCGCAGTTCAGCATGAGCTGGCCGGGCAGGTGGTTGAACTGGTTCGTGTGCATCGAGCGCACCAGCGCGATGTCATCCGCGCAGGTGGCGATGTGTGGCAGCAGATCGCTGATGTCCATGCCGCACTGCCCGTGCTTTTTGAAGACACGCTTCGTGCCCATCACCGTGGCCGTGTCCTTTTGCAGAAAGGCAAACTTCGCGTCGCCCACGATCGAGTCGGGCAGCGGCTGGCCGTCGTATTTGTTCAGCAGCGGCTTCGGATCAAAGAGATCCATCTGCGACGGTCCGCCTTCGAGAAAGATGAAGATGCAGCGCTCCGCCTTCGGCGCGAAATGCGAGATGCGTGTTGCCAGCGGGTTTGCCGGAAGACTCGCCTCCTCCGCCAGCAGACCGTCTTGTTTCAGCAACGATGCCAAAGCGAGTGTCCCGATCCCGCACGAACTCGTCGCGAGAAAGTCTCGGCGGGTTTGGGTGATGTGTTGCTCGAACGGGGACATGCGAAGGATTTCAGCGGTTGGGGATTTCGCCAACATTGGCATTCGGGGCGGCGGTGATGTTGTTTCTCCAGCCTTTCATTCGGTTGCCTCCGTGGGTTGCCGATGCGCCGGCGTGAATCCAGATGGCATGGCCCGCTTTCGGACCGGTGCCGATGAAGTGATTGTCGCGAATCTCCGCCTTTCCTTTGACCAGGACGCCGGCGACTCCAGCGCTTTGAACCCTGTTTCCGCTGATGACGGCGCTGGAGCGGTCGAGCACGACAATCATGGGCGGCATACCGCTCTCCCGGGAAATATCGTTATCGGTGATCACAGCAGACGAACCGCCGATGACGCCGATGCCGACAAGCGTGTTGTTGATCAGCCGGTTCTTCGCCAGCGTCGGTTGAGCGCCCTCCTCGACGCCGATGCCGGCCATGCCATTTTCGCGGCATTCGTTGTTTTCGACTAAGGGTCGCGTGTTTTCTCCGGTGCGAATGCCGATGCCCGCGCGGCGATTCTGGAAACAGGTGTTGTCCGTCACCGTCGGCGAGGATCCTTCGCTTATGCCGATGCCAGCACGAATGTTGTGATGGCAGAGGTTGCCTCGGATCAACGGACTGGAACCTTCGCAGCCGATGCCGGCATAGAAGTTTTCAAAGCACTCGTTTTTCTCAATCACAGGCTGAGAACCGCGCATGGCACCGATGCCACCTCCCATGTTGCGAAAGCAGATGTTGCCAACGATGCGCGGTGCACCACCCGTGATACCGATGCCGGTGTAGCCGATGTGATGAACGATGTTGTTCCGCACCTCGCAGTCGACTGACGCCGAAACACCCGGCTTCCCGGGAGCGCCAATGTGTTCGTGGGGTTGTTCGTTGCCGCGTGTTTCAAAATGATGCTTCCAGACTTCTTCGTCGTATTTGCCGACGCCCGTGACCGTGAAGCCGTCCAAAACCGCCTTTTCAGCCATTTCGACAGTGCCTTCTAGAATCGTGGCCTCCGCACGCTTGAGGCCGATCTTGCCCTTGTCGTCGTTTCCCGCGCTTCTGACCACGACATTCGGCTTGAGCTGCAGGGGGCCGGTATACGTGCCCGGGGCCACAAGTACGACGTCTCCCGGCTTCGCCTCCGCCACAGCCTTGGAAAGGTCCGAGAACTCGCGGGGCACATGCAACTCGGCAGCGATGCCTGCCGAGGCGGCGAGCAGGTATAGGAGCTGTGACTTCATTGGCGGTTGATGAATTCGTCGAGGTTCATGAGCACGCGCGCAGTCGCGACGAGAGTGGCGGCCTCGACGGCTTGAGCGGGTGGGATGGCAGATTCGATGACGCCGAGTGCTTTGAGCGCCGTCTTCCCACCGGACAGGACGCGTTGCTTTTGCTCTGCCTGGAAGGCGGCGAGCCGGTCGAGTTCCTCGGCCCGTGGCGGACGATTTAAGACGAGTGAAAACAGCTTCCGGAGGCGATTCGATGCACCACCCGGTGTTTCGCGCATGGCGCGGAGGGCGAGAGACTGCGCGGCCTCGACAAAGACCTCCTCATTCATCATGGTGAGTGCCTGAAGCGGCGTGTTGCTGCGTTCGCGGCGAACGCGAACGTCGGCGGCATCAGGTGCGTCAAAGGTGGGTGAGCATCGGGTAGAGAACGCTGCGCAGCGTGATGATGTAGAGACCCCGGCGGTAGCGTTCGGCGCCGACCGCGGCCTTCCAGTTTGAGGAGCGTCCCACTTCGAAAACGTCCTCCGGCAGCGGCGGACGAAAACTGGGGCCGCCGATGTCGCGTGTGAGCATGCCGCCAACGGCGAGCGCGGTGTCGCGGAGGATTTCGGCATCGAGACGGACGCGGTTCTGCCGTGAGAGCAGGCGGTTCTGCGGATCCATTCGGCGATGTCATCGATGCGCGGAGGACTGCCTGTAGGTGGCGGGTGACGATGAGCTTGATCACTTGCTTGCGACTCCAGCCATTGCGCATGAACTCGGTGGCCAGCCAGTCAAGCAATTCCGGATGCGAAGGGGATTCGCCGCTGGTGCCGAAGTCGTCGGGCGTAGCAACGAGACCAGTGCCGAAGAGTTTGCTCCAGATGTGATTCACCGCCACACGCGCCGTGAGCGGGTGCTGCGGCGAGACAGGCCACTTCGCGAGATCGAGGCGTGTAGGTCCGCTTTGCGCGGGCAGTGATGACAGCGTCGCGGGCGTCGTCCGGTCCATGGCGTGTGTAATCGCCGGCGAGATGCACATAGGTCTGACGGCGGTCCTTGCTCACCTCGGCGAGCACCTGCGCCTTCGCTCTTCAGGCTCGTCGCGATCCTCGGTGTTATGAAGAGAGCGTAGAAGCTGTAGTAATCGCGGATCGTGATCGGATCATCTTGTGCGTGTGGCATTGCGCGCAGCCGATGGTAAGCCATCCGCGACCGGTCGTGTTCACGCGATCGACGAGGTTTTGATAACGCGCCTCCTCCTTGTCCACACCCCGCCTCGGTGTTCGGCGCCGCGTTGCGATGAAAGCCGGTGGCGGTGAGTTGCTCAGGCTGGGATTCGGGAGGAGGTCGCCGGCGATCTGTTCGATGGTGAACTGGTCGAAGGGCATGTCGCTGTTCACTGCGTTGATGACCCAGTCGCGGTAACGCCAGGCGTTGGGCCGCAGGCCGTCGCCGAGAAAGCCGTTGCTGTCGGCGTAGCGCGCCATGTCCAGCCAGTGCCGCGCCCAGCGTTCGCCAAAAGCTGGCGAAGCCAACAGGAGGTCCACGAGTGACTCGTACTTTTCGTCGAACTGATCCGACAAGTCCGATGGCGGCGGTAATCCTGTGAGATCAGGTGATTCGGCGTGTGAGCGTGACGGGGTCGGCTTCGGGAGCGGGGCGAAGTCCATTTTCAGCGAGCCTGGCAGTGATGAAGGCGTCAATCGGATTGAGCCCCTGTGACGCGGGAACGTCCGGAGTGCGAATCGGGTCAAAGGCCCAGTGGGATTCGTATTGGGCGCCCGAGTTGATCCAGCGGCGCAGGATCGTCTTTTCCGCGCTTGTGAGCGGCTTCGGTGATGAAGGCGGCGGCGTCACGTCGTCAGCGTCGCTGGTGGTGATAAGGTGGATGATTTCCTCGGCGTCAAATTCCCGAGCGTCCAAGCGCAGGTCCGGCCTCCCGCTTGTCGTCGTCCGGACCGTGGCAGGCGAAGCACTTCGATGCGAGGATGGGACGAACATCGCGATTGTAGCCGAGCGTCTTCTCCGCGGCGAAAATGCCGGGAGTGACGAGCAGCGTGAATGTGAGGATGAGGCGCATGCGCTAGCGAACTTGCAGTTCAGAGAACGGTACTCGCTGCTCGATTTTCGCTTCTCCGACTTTTTTGACGTGATGGACCATTTTCTCTAAGCGATGCGCATGGGGGTGTCGTTGGAAGTGTGAGTATCATGCGAGTCTTGATTTAGTGTAGCGTCTGGCGTTACCCGATAAAGCGAGGCATTCCTATTCAATGCAGGTGATCAATGTAAATTGAGTGGGTTCTTTGACGTGAGGTTTCGGAGAGATGCATGAATCACGAATTCATGGGGTCAATTTGCTTGGTTCCAGAGCGTATTGTGTTACTCTCGCTGACGAATATTGAATCGTTCGTCCTTCGTTTGGGGTTTGATCAGTCACCCCGCTTCGAAAAAACTACCGCTACTTCTTCCATGAATGCGTCTCCACTCCCTTTCCGGCATGTGTTGGTGTCTTGTGTGATGATCCTGGTCATGGTCGGCGCGCTTTCAGTGCACGCAGCTGTCATCAGCGTTGATTTCACCGGTGAATTCCCGCCACCGGTGCTTGCTCCCACCGATGTGGCAGGTGTCGTACCTGCGGCCAACTGGAACAGCTTCGCCGGTCGCAGTGGGTCGCCTTCAGGTGTGCTGCTTGACCAAAGCGGAGCTGCGACGACCGCCACCTTGTCCTACTTCGCCAACAATGATGTGAAACTCACTCTTCCCGGGAGCCCCACCACCACTGAGAAGTTGTTCGCCGGCTACAATGACTCAGCCACCAATGGAAGCGTCGGGTTCACAGTCAGCAATATTCCCTATGCAGTGTATGATCTGTATGTCTATGTGACGGCTGACAATCCAAATCGCAGGGGCTTTGTCACCACGTCGGAGGCAGGCACGCCAGACTACTACTATTCGACCGCGAGCGGCCTGCCCAACTCCTTCATTGAGATCACCTCGACAGGTGTCGGATACACGGTGGGAGGGAATTACGCCCGCTTTCAAGGTCTGACTGACTCAAGCCAGGCCGTGACACTGAGCGGACTCAGCAGCTGGTCGGGCATAGCGGGTTTTCAAATCCAGGAATCCGTGCCTGAACCGGGACGTGCCGCGCTCCTCGCCATGGCCGCCCTCTTGGGCATTACGGTTCGTCGGCGTCGAGGGGTGGTGTAGCGGAATCCCTCTCCGTGTTTCTGCACCGCTTTTCACGCGTCTTGTCGTGCGGCATCTGCTGCACGACTTGGTAATGATGTGCACAGGCGCACTACCAGGGGGGCATGTTCACATTTTGCGCTCCATGCCGATGACGAGTGCAAAGACGCAAGGATGGCGGTCCTTGCGCGTTACCGGGGACATGATCCAGCAACCCCGCCGCCAGTTTCTCAAAACCGCCGCCCTTACCGCCTTCGCCGGACCGAATATCGTCCGTGCGCTCGACTCAAAGCAGAAAATCCGCGTCGCCTGCGTGGGCATCGGCCAGATGGGGAATGGCGCGGTCAGCGGCTCGCGCGATGAGGAGATCGTCGCCTTCTGCGATGTGGACTGGCGTGAACTCGGCGGGCGTAGCGCGGCTGAAATCGCGAAGAAGCATCCGACGGTGCCGAAGTTCACCGACTTCCGCGAGATGCTCGACAAAAAGGGTTCGGAGATCGACGCGGTGCTCGTGTCCACGCCGGATCACATCCATTTCCCGGCCGCCATGGCGGCGATGGAGGCGAAGAAGCACCTCTTTGTGCAGAAGCCGCTCGCGCACAACATCTGGCAGGTGCGCACGCTGCAAAAGGCCGCGAAGAAATACGGCGTGCAGACGGTGATGGGCAATCAGGGCCACTGCTGGGAGGGCATCCGCCTCGTGAAGGAATGGTTCGAAGCCGGTGTGCTCGGCGAAGTGAAGGAAGTCCACTGCTGGACGGATCGCCCAAAGGGCAAGGTCGGGTTCATCAATCCACCGCCCACCCAGCCTGCGAAGACGGCGCCCGTGCCGGAAGGTCTCTCATGGGATCTGTGGCAGGGGCCGGTGGCGCCGCGTGATTACAGTCCGCAGTATCTGCCGCAGTTCTGGCGCGGCTGGTGGGATTACGGCTGCGGCGGCCTGGGCGACATCGGCTGTCATTGTCTCGACGCACCCTTCTGGGCGCTGCAACTCGGCATGCCGGAGAAGGTGGAAGTCGTGGAGCAGGAGAAGTGGGAGAACCGCGCCTACACCGCCCCGGCTTCGCACATCATCTTCCATTTCGCCGCACGTAGCGAGATGCCTGCCGTGCAGATTCATTGGTATGAGGGCGGCCTGCTGCCCGAGGCACTTCCCGGCATGACCAAGGGCCTGCCCGACAACGGCATGATCATGAAAGGCAGCAAGGAAACGCTCTTCTCCGAAGGCATGCGTGTGCAGAGCCCGCAGCTCTGGCCGCGCGAGCGCATGACGCCGCTCATCGACATCCTGCGCCGCAAGCCGCTGCCACGCTCCGTCGCGGGCGAGCCGATCGGCGAACTGTTTGCCGCCATCCGCGGCGTGATTCCGCATGCGGGATCCCACTTCGACTATGCCTGTCCGCTTACCGAAGTGGTGAACACCGGCGTGCTCGCCATCCGCTCCGGCAAAACGATCGAGTGGGACAGCGTCAACATGAAGGTCAAAGACGCCCCCGAATTCGACGCATGGATCAAGGAGCCCGTGCGCGAGGGATGGAGCTACGGCGAAGATTTGTGGAAAGCGTGAGCCGCGAGGCGCAGTTTGGTTTCGACCATGCTTTCACGCCTTTCCGCTCTCGTTCTGCTTCTTGTCACCACCGCCGCTTTCAGCCAGGAAATCCGTCGCACGCCGCTGACGCTGAAGGACGGCGGCACGCCGGAGAAGCCGGCGGTGTTTGACGGCAAGGGCATGGTTATCGACCTCGGCATTGATGTGACGGCGCACGAGTGGGAGAAAAAGGGCGACGTGTGGACCTCGCACGGACCCTTTGCCGATCATCCGCCGGTGGCGGACACGCAACGCGCGGCGCTGTTCATCGAGGAGGCACCGATCCGCATCGTCCGGGACCGGGCGGCCGAGCAGAAGAGCGGCGAGAAAGGCAAGGTCATCTACGCGGCGGCGGAGACGCTGAAGCCGGGTGAGATGGGATTCAAAGACGACGGCTCGATCTACTTCCGCTGGCCCGCTGGCAAGACGCCCGGCGCGGCGAAGATCTACCGCCTGCCGGACTGGCGAGCTGTGTCAGCATCGCCTGCTCCTACCTCACAGTGCGCAACATCACCGCCCTGCATTACCGCGGCGAACGACGGTTTCAACATCCACGGTGCGCGGTTGGGCATCCGTCTGGAAAACGTGAAGGCCTTCTCAATGGTGACGAGGGCATCAGCGCCCACGAAACGGTGCAGATGGATGTCGTGGTTCGAGATCGCCTGGAACGGCTCGGTGCCGGTGGCGTGGCCGATGTGAATGAATGCGTGACGACCTGCACGAACTGCGAAGTGCATCACAATCTCGGCAAAGCCTTCTTTCGACGGCAAAAGCCATCGCGTGACAACTGCCTCATCCACGACCCAGACACAGGACATCGTGATCCGCGGCGACGCCGTGGTGGAGCAATCCGGCAATGTGTGGCGGAAGTAAACAGCGCAAGTCGAAGGAACTGCAGGGCGTTAAAGATTGATCGTGAATTGTCGTGCCATCACCCGCCTCCTCGTCCTCCAGCTTGCGCTGATTTCCGCGCGCATGTCGGGGCGGAGGATCGCATCCTTGAGGATTCGTTGGACTCGCTCGATGCGTGGAAGCTTTCCGCCATCCGTCCGGCGGTGCTTGCGCCGGAAGGCGGCGTGATGATTCAGGGCACGCTGGACCGGAACAACCCGCTGCGGCGGGAACTGGCACAGCCGTTTCGCGGAGCGGAGCTGTTCGTGCGGTTTCAGTTTCGCTACGATCCGCCGGAGGATGAAGGCGAGTTCTTTGTGATGTGGCTGGACCGTCTCGATGGCGGAGACCGGGCGGTCCATGCGGAGAACGTGCCGAACATCGGCGTGCATGTGGCGGACACGGGGCCGAAGAAGGGCAAGACGGTGTTCATCGTGCGCATCGGCTCGGCGAAGACCGCGTGGAGCCGCGGTGGGATGCAGCGGCAACAGGACGTATTCGGTCGTGGGCCGGCTCTCGAAGGCAGGCCAGAGAACGCGCCGACTTCGACAACGGTCTCTGGGTCGATCCGAAGGCGGACGAACTCGACGAAGCCGGACGCCACGATCAAGCATCCGCAGAGCGTGAATTTCGTGCGCTGGATCGGTTTCGGAACGGGACGCAAGACGGAACGCAGCGGCAGGCTCTATGTCGGTGATCTCGTGCTCAGCCGAACTGTGCAGGATGTGCTGAAGCGCAATGCAGCACCACCGATCGCGCAGGCGGCGCCCAAATCGCCAAGCGTGCCGGGTTTCGTGTGGAAGAGTGGACTTCGTGCAGCACGTGTATCCGCTGCCTGAAAACGTTCCTTCCGATACCACGAAGGCGCGAAAGCGAAGTCCGGTTACCAGCTTGACGTGCCAGCGGTACTCGGCTACAGCACGGGCGATCCACTCGCGGAGCCAGGCAAGGCGCTGCAGGCAAGATCATCGACATGCGCTCCACCACGCCGAGGGCGCATGCCGCCGGTCGAGCGGTGGTGAAGCGCTGCGGAAGAAATCGGCCTGCTCTGGGCATGGATCGATCAAGGCATCGCCTGGGACGAAGCTGCCGCTCGCGAATGCCTCGTCGGATGCTGGGCCTTCCAACCGTCAGCAAGGCGACGTGCCCACAGGTCAAACGCGAAGATGGAATCGCACGTAGTGGATGCGTTCATGCCGCGAAGCAGGAAGCGAAAGCATTCTGACCGGCTGAGGCTTCACCGCAGGCTGGTGCGCCGGCTTTACCTCGATCTGCTGGGACTGCCGCCAGCGCCGGAGCGAGTGGAGGCCACTGTTTCCGGATCGATCGCCGGACGCTTCGAAGCGCTGGTCGAGCGTCTGCTCGATTCGCCTCACTACGGCGAGCGCTGGGCGCGCTACTGGCTGGATCTGGCGCGCTGGGGCGAAAGTCATGGCCATCAGCATGACATTCCGCGTCCGTATGCGTGGCGTTTTCGCGACTACGTCATCGACAGCTTCAATCGCGACAAGCCTTACGACCGCTTCATCACCGAACAGCTCGCGGGCGATGAATTGAAGCCGTATTCGGATGAAAAGCTCATCGCCACCGGCTTCCTCGGCGCAGCACGCATCAGCGGCAATGACATGAACAAGGCGGTGCAGCGCAACGACGTGCTGGTGGACATCGTCAACGCCACCGGCAGCGCCGTGATGGGCCTGACGATGGAATGCGCGCAGTGCCACAATCACAAGTTCGATCCGCTCAGCCAGCGCGACTACTACCGCCTGCAGGCCTTCTTTGTGAACGGCCAGCTCGGCAATCTCACCCTGCGCGATGCGGCGACGCCGAATCCCACCGATCTGGAAAACTGGATCGCCGGCGGCGCCTACAAGTTCTACAAGAGCGAAGCTGACAAGCTGGTGAAGAAAAAGACCTTCGTCCACACGAAGGAACCGCACACCTGGGGCTTTCATGCGCCGGCCACGAGCGATCCCGGCATCAAACGCCTGCCGGTGGTGAACCGTGATCCGATTCCGTGGGACGCGGAGGATTTGAAAACGACACGCGCGCATCTGCTGATCCGCGGCGATGTCGCGCGACCCGGCCCTGAGCTGACGAGCGGCTGGCCGGAGGTGCTCGGTCGCACGCCTGATTCATCCAAGGGCCTGACGCGAAGCGATCTCGCAAAATGGCTCACCGACCGGCAGAATCCGCTCGTCTCGCGCGTGTGGGTGAACCGCTTGTGGCAGTATCATTTTGGCAAAGGCATCGTGCCGACACCGAGCGACTTCGGCACGCAGGGATCGCCGCCGAGTCATCCTGAACTGCTCGACTGGCTCGCCGCCGAGTTGATGCAAAACGGCTGGAGCACGAAGCACATCCATCGTCAGATCGTCCTCTCCGCGACCTATCGCCAGGAGCGCAAACACAACGATGCCAATGCCGCCGCCGATCCGGAGAACACGCTGCTGTGGAACTGGCCGCGTCGTCGTCTCGAAGGCGAGGCGATTCGCGACGCCGTGCTCGTGGCCACCGGCGAACTCGACCGCACGCGCGGCGGACCGAGCGTGACGCCGGAGCGCGAAGAGAAGAACCTGCGTCGCACGCTTTATCTCTACCAACGCCGCAGCGAAATGCCCGACGTCATGCAGATGTTCGACGCGCCTGAATTGATCGCCAGCTGCCCGCAGCGCGGCGTTTCCACTGTCGCACTGCAGCCGCTCTATCTTCTCAACAGCGACTTCATGATGCGCCGCGCCGAGGCGCTGGCGGACAAGGTCTATCTCTTCGCCGGTGACGATGCCGCGAAGCAGGTCGAGACCGCGTTTCTGCGCACGCTCGGCCGCACGCCGGATGCCGGAGAGAAAACGCATTCTGTCGCCATGCTCGCTTCGAGCAGCGACAAGCGCGACGCCTTGATCCAGTTCTGCCACGCGCTCATCAACCTCAACGAGTTCGTTTACATCCCATGACGTCTGAATTCACGCCTCACATCTCCCGTCGCGCGATGCTGGAGCGCAGCACGCTGGGTTTCGGTTCCATCGCGTTGACTTCGCTGCTCGCGCAGGATGGTTTGCTGGCAGCAAACCGCGAGGGGGATCACACGCGCCCTCATCTCATCGGCCCGCACCTGCGTCCACGGGCAAAGAGCATCATCTTCCTGTTCATGAGCGGCGGTCCGGGACAGACAGACACCTTTGATCCAAAGCCGCTGCTGCAAAAACTCGAAGGCCAGCCCGTGCCGGAAAGCATTGCCGTGAATGTGCCGAAGATTCCGCGCTCCGGTGTGAATTCGCTGCTCATGGCCTCGCCCTTCAGCTTCAAGCAATACGGCGAGAGCGGCATCTCGGTGAGCGAGCTCTTTCCTGAAACCGCGCGGCTCGTCGACGAGCTCTGTGTCATTCGTTCCATGAATCATCGCATCCCCGTGCATGGTCCCGGCGAATGCGTGGCGCTCACCGGCACGGCGCTCGGCGACCGTCCGAGCATGGGCGCCTGGATGACTTACGGCCTCGGCAGTTTCAGCGGGAACCTGCCCGGCTTCGTTGTGATGCTTTCCAACACGACCGGCCCCGCGCCGCAACGGCCTGGCTGGGGCCCCGGCTTTCTGCCGTCGCGTTATCAGGGCACCGTCGTCGATGCGAAAAACGGTGTGCCCTACACCTCGATGCCCGCTGCCTACGATGACAAATCGCGACGCAGCCAGCTGGAATTCATCAAGTGGATGAACAGCCAGCATCTCGCCCGCCAGGGCCAGGACTCCGAACTCGAAGCGCGCATCGCCTCCTACGAACTCGGCTTTCGCATGCAGACCTCCGCACCGGAAACCTTCGATCTCGCTACCGAGTCCGAAGCCAGCCGCAGTCTCTACGGCATCGACGATCCTGCCACGAAGGAGTTCGGCACGCAGTGCCTCATCGCGCGTCGTCTCGTGGAAAAAGGCGTGCGCTGCATCCAGCTTCGCAACGGCGGCTGGGACGCGCACGGCAGCCTCCAAAGCAATCACCGCAAGCAATCCCGCGCCGTCGATCGTCCCATCGCCGGTCTGCTCACCGATCTCAAACAACGCGGCCTGCTCGACGACACGCTCGTCGTCTGGGGCGGTGAATTTGGCCGCACACCCACCACCGAAGGCAGCGCCACTGGTGCCAAGCGCGGCCGTGATCACTCGCCTGCCGGCTACACCGTCTGGATGGCCGGCGGCGGCGTCAAAGGCGGCCAGGTCATCGGCACCACCGACGACCTCGGGTTCGTCCCCGTCGAACGCCCCATCTCTCCCGCCGACCTGCACGCGACGATGCTCCACGCGCTCGGTCTCGACCAGCACCGTCTCATCTACAGCCACAACAACCGCGACGAAATCCCCACGGTCTTTGGCGGCGAGGTCATCCGCGAGGTGTTTGCCTGAATTCGATGCCTATCATGCTTCGCCGTTGGTTCCTTCATTTGTCATTTCTGGTTTTGGTGTCGTCATTACAGGCGCAGCCGGTGAACGTGCTTTTCATCGCGGTGGACGATCTGGCGAACGCGATGGGCTGCTATGGTGACAAGACCGCAAAGACGCCGCACATGGACCGGCTCGCGGCTTCGGGGGTGCGGTTTGATCGTGCTTACAACCAGATACCGCTCTGCAATCCGAGCCGCGCCTCGTTGCTGACCGGTCGCAGGCCGGATGCGACGCAGGTCTATGATTTAGACCGTCATTTTCGCGAAGCACTGCCGGATGTGGTGACACTGCCACAACTCTTCCGGCAAAACGGATGGTTCACCGCACGTGTGGGCAAGATCTTTCACTACGATGTGCCGAAGGGAATCGGTACCGACGGACTGGATGACAAACCATCGTGGGAACTCGTCATCAATCCCAAAGGCCGCGATGTGGCTGATGAAGCCCTCATCACCAATCCCACACCGCAGAAGCCTGTGAGCGCCGCATTGTGCTGGCTGGCGGCGGACGGCACCGACGAGGAGCAGACAGACGGCATGATCGCGACAGAGGCCATCACATTGATGGAGAAGCATCGCGACAAGCCGTTCTTCCTCGGCGTGGGATTCTTCCGTCCACACACGCCGTATGTGGCGCCGAAGAAGTATTTCGACATGCATCCTCTGGAGGCCGTGCAATTGCCGGGAGCACCCGCGGATGATCGCAAGGACATTCCCGTGCCCGCCTTTGCACACAACAATCCGACACCGAACTACGGTCTGGACGAATTGACATGCCGCAAGGCGTTGCAGGCTTATCGCGCATGCGTGTCCTTTGTGGACGCTCAGGTGGGACAATTGATGGAGGCGCTGGATCGTCTAAAGCTCGCGGAGAACACCATCGTCGTGCTGTGGAGCGATCACGGCTACCACTTGGGTGAACATCTGGGCGTGTGGCAAAAGCGAACTTTGTTTGAGGAGGGCACGCGTGCGCCACTCATCATCCGCGCGCCATCGTTTCAGGGAAATGGAAGGGCCTGCGCCCGTATCGTGGAATTTGTGGACATTTATCCCACGCTCGCCGATCTCGCCTCGCTCAAAGCTCCATCAAACCTCGACGGACGCACTCTCCGCCCGTTGTTGAGCGATCCTGCGCAGAAGTGGGACGGCACTGCCATCACCCAAATTCTCCGTCCCGCAGACGACCGCCTGCCCGCTCAAGTCATGGGCCGCACGATTCATGCGGAGCGTGGCGTTACACCGAATGGAATGAAGGGGAGACGGGATGGAACTCTACGATCACCGGTCGGATCCACATGAGTTTACAAATCGTGCGATCCGACCCAACCATGAATCCAGCCTGATGATGAAACAACTTCATGGCCTGCTGGAGACCAAAGCCCGCAGCGTGCCACCGTCCTCACCGGTGAATCCCAAGAGACTGTGAATCGACGAAAGAACTCTCGAGCCCCGTAGTTCCACATCGCGTCATGATTCGCCGACTCGCCTGCCTTCTTTTTCCGGTTATCTGGATGTCGCATGCCGCATCCGCCACACAGCCAAACATTATCTACATTCTAGCGGACGATCTCGGCTACGGCGATTTGGGCTGCTACGGCGGAAAGATCATTCAAACGCCGCGCATCGACCGCATGCGTGCCGAGGGGGTGAAGCTCACTCAGCACTATTCCGGCTCCTGCATGTGTGCGCCCACACGTTCATCGTTGCTCACTGGTTTTCACACCGGGCATGGGCGCATTCGCAACAACGGCTCCCATTTAAGTCCTGCAGGCAAAGGGCAGCCGACGCTGCTGCCGGAGGATGTCACGATCGCCGAAGTTCTGAAGACCGCGGGCTACGAGACGTGCGTGATCGGGAAGTGGGGCTGCGGTGAGGACGGCTCGACAGGCATTCCGAATGATCAGGGGTTTGACCATTGGTTCGGCTACCTCAACCAGGGCAATGCGCACCACTACTATCCGCCCTTTCTCTGGCGGAATCGCGAGAAGGTGTTGTATCCGGACAATCCCGAGAAGCGCACGCACTACAGTCACGATCTCTTCACCACCGAGGGCATCGAATTCATCAAAAGCCGGCACGCCAAAGGATCGCCGTTTTTCCTGTACATGGCCTACACCATCCCTCATGTGGATCTGGACGTGCCGGACGATTCGAAGAAGCCCTACATCGGCGAGATCGAGGAAACGGAACCCTACGGAACGCCCGGCGGCCAGCATTACCGCTACGAGGAACGGCCGCACGCGACCTTTGCTGGGATGGTGAGCCGCCTTGATCGCGATGTGGGCCGGATTCTCGATCTGCTGGGGGAACTCGGCATTGCCAAGGACACGCTGGTCATTTTTTCGAGCGACAACGGGCCCACGTCCGCCGGCGGTGCTGATCCAAAGTTTTTCGACGGCAACGGTCCGCTGCGGGGCATCAAGTTTGAACTCTACGAGGGCGGCATCCGCTGTCCGTTCATCGCGTGGCAACCGGGAACGATCAAACCGGGGACTGAGTCCGCGCACATTTCGGCGCACTGGGACATGCTGCCGACATTTGCGGAGTTGGCCGGAGTGAAGCCTCCTGCGGGGCTGGATGGTATCTCGATGGCACCGCTGCTGACCGGACGGGAAGGGGAACAGAAGGCTCACGACCACCTCTACTGGGAAGCCTACAACAACGGTGGGCAGCACGCCGTGCGTCGCGGGCCCTGGAAGGCGGTGAGGACCGGCATTCTTAAGGGTGCCGCCAAGCCCGTCGAACTCTACAATCTGGACACGGATCTCGCCGAGACGACCGATGTCGCCGCGAAGCATCCCGAGATCGCCGCCGAGATGTTGAAGCTGATGACGGACAGCCACGTTCCAAACGAGCACTACGACTGGAAGCCCGCGCCGGCGAAGTCCGGAGTCAAAAAAAAGAAGCAGAAATGAAGAGTCCTTCCCATTGCATGCGCGCGTCATTCATCGCCTACCTCTCGGCCCTTTGCCTCCCGATTGCCGCCAGCGAAATCCGGCGTGAGCCGCTGGTGCTCAAGCAGGGAGGAACCGCTGAAAAGCCTGCCGTGTTTGATGGGAAAGGCATGATTATCGATCTCGGCATCGACATCACGGATCGCGAATGGTTGCGAAATGAGGACCTGTGGACTTCACGCGGCCCCCTGCCGGATCATCCCCCCGTGGCCGATACCCAGCGGGCGGGTTTGTTCATCGACGAGGTTCCTTTGCGAATCGTGCGTGATCGTGCGGCGGAGGCAAAGAGCGGGGAAAAAGGGAAAATCGTTTACGCGGCTCCCGAGGCTCTCAAGCCGGGTGAGATGGGCTGGGCTGCGGACGGCTCGTTGTATTTTCGCTGGCCTACTGGCAAGACGCCAGGTTCGGGGCACATTCTTCAGCCGCCGCCAAAGCTCGCAAGCTGCGTTATCATCGCCTGTTCCCACATCGTCGTCAGGAACATCGTTGCGAAGCACGCCGCCAACGACGGTTTTAACATTCACGGCCACCGGGTCGGTGTCCGATTGGAAAACGTGAAGGCGTTTTCAAACGGCGACGAAGGCATCAGCGCCCACGAAACAGTCGAGATGGACGTGGTGAATGCCGAGATCGCATGGAACGGTTCCTCCGCCGGAGGCGTGGCGGACGTTAACGACTGTGTGACGAGCTACACAAACTGCGAATTGCATCACAATCTTGGGGCCGCTTTTTTCTTCGATGGCAAGTCCCACAGGGTTTCGGACTGTGTCATCCATCACCAGTCGACAGACTTTGTGATTCGTGGCGATGCTGTGGTTGAAAAGTCGGGTGTTGAGTGGCGGAGGGACTGATTTCAGGGTTTTTTTGAAGTCTTGGAGGGGATGTTTGCAGGTTCGTTCTCGCGGGAATTCAGTGCTTACTAGGTGCTTGTCTTCATTGTCGGATTTTCTGGACAATCTTGAGGGGCTACGAAGGCATTTGAGACGTTACTGTCGCGGAATTCGTGCTATAAAGCAGTGCTTTAGCAGCGTTTCCGAAAGCCCCCCACCCCCCATCCGCTTGGTCCATAGACCGAGTCCCCCTTCCGGTTTGACCATCGGAAAGGGAATTCAGCGCCCCCAACCTTGCATGAAAAACCGCTTCCAGGCCCAGCCCGTCGCCTTTTCCATCCTGTTAAACCGCCCGATTTTCCGCGACGGTCTGCGGTTCATGGTGATGTGCACCGCGTTGTTTCTGGGGATACTTTCCGTTCCCACCCAGGCGCAGCTCACACAGTCATCACTGACTCTCAGCTTCGATGCCAACCAAGACCTGAACGCGAACACCATCTGGGAGTCGCTCACAGCAAACAGCACGCGTGACTGGACGCTGGGAGCATCCATCAATCGCATTCAGAGTACCACACTCGGCACCTCGCTCGACACAGGCGGCATTTTGGGGATCACCGCCGCCTATCAGTTTCCCGGGTTGAGTTCGACCAATCTGGTCGATGAGCGGGCTTCCGCAGCCACCTACCAAGGTTTGGGTGACACGGCAGACGCTTCCTTGGAATTTTGGATCCGCCTTGATGACACCGCGACCGATCAGGTCATCTGGGAGTCCGGCGGCGCCACCAACGGGAGTTCCCTTGTCTTGATTGGCGGCCAGCTGCAGTTCACTTCCAAAACCAACCCTGCCTCCGAGAAGGTGTCGATTGCCGCGCCGACCGACGGACAGTTCCATCAGATCTTTGTGACCATCGATCTGGATGCTTCCGGGACCAATGACCTGCTGAGCATCTATCTCGATGCGGGAACTCCTGTGACCATTTCCACGGCCACCGGCATCACGAGCTGGTCGGGGTCCGACGTCGCGGGACTCGGCGGATACAACAATGCGCTGGGTGCGGATGCCTCGCAGGGACTCGTGCAAAACAATTTTCAAAACACCCTCGCCGCTGGCATTGCCTCCATGCGCTACTACCAAACCGCGCTGAGCGCCGCGGAAGTGCTGGCGAACTACAATGCCGTCACCGCCACCACGGTGTTTTTCGACAACGAGGCCGCCGATGGTCTGTGGAGCGGGCAGACCAACTGGGACACCAACATCCAGCCCACAAGTGCGCAGGCGGTGATCATCAATAACGGCGCCAATGTAACCGTGCATGCCACTGGCGAGACGGCAGGTTCTCTCACCATCGGCAGCACGGCGGCCAGCTCGCTGGTCCCCTCGGTGATTTCGGGTGCAGGCACGCTCACGCTGACTGGTGGCGATCTCACCGTCTCAGGCACGCTGACACTGGGCGACGGCGAAAACGGAACGCTGAATCTCAGCGGTGGTGTGCTTAACATGAATGGCGACATCGCTGCGGGCAGTGGCGCGACGAGCACGCTTAATCTCAATGGCGGCACGCTGAACATGAACGGCCACGCGATTGGCAGCGTGGGCTCATCCATCTCCAGCCTCAACCTTGCCACGGGCGTGCTGGACAGCGTGGCTGGTATCAACGGCAGCGTGGGTCTGGTAAAATCGACCGTTGGCACGCTGACGCTCACCGGCACCAACACTTACGCTGGTGGAACGATCATCAGCAACGGAACGCTGGCGGTGGGCTCCACGGACGCCCTGTCAGTCGTTGGCACCATCACAGTGAACACAGGGGGAACACTGGACCTTGGTGGCTTCAATTCGACAGCGGGCACGATCGTGCTGGCGGGAGGTGTCATCAACGGCAGTGGCGCTTTGAGTTCGACAGCGGACTTCGATCTGCAAAGCGGTCGGGTGAATGCGGTGCTCGATGGCTCCGCCTCGTTGACCAAATCCACGTCCGGGGTTGTCATGCTGAACAACTCCAACTCATTCACTGGTGCCACCACGATAAATGGCGGCACGTTGATCGCAGGTGACACCTCGGCCCTCGCCAGTTCTTCAGGAATCTCGGTGCTCTCTGGCGGGCATTTGAACTTCTTCACCGGAGCAGGCAACGCAGCCATGCCCTATTCAGTGGCCATCACCGGCTTGAACCTCGCCGACGGCAGTTCGATCGGCGGTGAACTCGGCGGTGGCTTCACCACTGGTGCGGCCACCGTGGCGGGTACGATTTCGGTGGATGTCTATGGCTCGCCAGGCGTGGCGAGTCCGGGTGGCAGCACGTTCACTCTGGTGACTGCGGCAAGTGGTCTGGACAACGCGACGGCTTATCAAATTGGCAACGTGTTCAACAACACCAATTTCACCGTCTCCACGGCCAATCTGACCACCTCGGCAACACAGATCCAAGTCACGCCGCAAAGCGCCACCGCACTCACGGCGGCTTATTGGAAAGGCGGCTATGCGGGCGGTGCCAATGTATGGGCCGTGTCGAACGGCAGTACGACAAGCAACTGGACCACGGACGCCGCAGGCACCACTGCCACCGGTTTGGTGCCCGGTGTAGGTGCGGACGTGACGATCTCCGCCACCGGGGCCACGAACCAGTCCTCGATGGTCCTCGGTGCAGACATGGCCATCAACACGCTGACGATCACCGATACCGCGACAACTTCGCTCGATGCGGACGGTCACACGCTCACAATCGGGAACAGCGCCGGCAGCACGGGCATCACCGTCAGCGCGGGCGCAGGCACCGCCGCGATCAACGCGGACCTCGTTCTGAACGGTACGTCTCCTACCATCACGCATGGCGGCGCCAACGATTTCACCATCGGCGGTGTCATCAGCGGCTCCGGCGGATTGATCAAGAACGGGAGCGGCACCCTGATCCTCTCGGCTGACAACATCTACACCGGCGACACCAACATCAACGGCGGCACCGTGCAGGTGGGCGATGGAGGAATATCAGGAACGTTGGGAGTTGACGCAGGCACCATCAATGTGGGGAACGCCACGCTCATATTCAATCGTGCGGATGGAGTCACCATCGCCGATGACATCAATTTTTCGCTCTCCGGCGCGACGCTGTGGGTCATGCAGGGGGTGAACACCCTCATTGGTGGAACCGTCGGCAATCTTGATGTGTCTCAAAACGTCCTGTGGACCATTGATTCAGGAGCTGTGTTGAACGTCAACGCAAATGGATCGGCCTCGAACATCGGCATGGGCGCGGGATTCACGTTGACCCTTGACGGCGCGGGATACGGCACGATCAACCGCTCCCTGGCTTCCGGCACCGCCGCCGCCAATGTTGTCAAGAACGGTGCGGGCACGTGGGAGTTCACCAATAGCGCCAATAACTTCGCAGGATCCACGACGGTGAATGACGGCGTGCTGTTTCTCAATGCGACCGGCGGCGGTGGCCTGAACAACACAAGTGGTCTGACCATCAACGGAGGCACCGTGTTTCTGGGGCAGAGCAATCAGATCGCCAACAATGTGACGGTGACGATTGCTGGAGCCGGGGCGGTGCTTGATCTCGGCACCAACCACACCGATCGCGTGGCCACCTTCACGCTCGCCGGAGGCGGCACGATCACCGGGCTCGGCACATCTGCTCTTACCGTGAATGCAGGTGATACCTTTGAGTTGCAGAACGGCACAGTGAACGTGGTGCTCACCGGCACCGCAGGCCTGAACAAGACCAGCACCGGCACGGCTACGATTAACGTGGTTGCTACATATACTGGCGAAACCAACATCGCCAGTGGCACGTTACTGCTCGACCTCGGGACCAGTAACATCGGTGTGATCAACGGCAGCTCCGGGCTGACGGTGTCCGGCGGCAGACTGTTGATTCAGGGGCAGGCAGGCGGCGGCAACGTCAGCAGCGAAACGCTGGGCAACCTCACCCTCACCGCCAACACCAGCAGCATCATCGCGATCGACTCGAACACCGGCGACTCGACCACGCTCGATCTGGGCAGCGTGTGGGACCGCGGGGCGAATTCCTTCCTCGTCATCAACTACACCGCCGCCAATGGGTCCAGCTTCGTCAACACAGGTGCCGACGTCACCGGTAGCGGGGCGATGACGGGCGGCATCTTCTCTATGTGCTTGTCAAAGACGCCAACGGCACCGGCTTTGCCACCACCGACGGCAGCTTCAACATCGTGCGCGACACCAATACGACCGTGCTGTCCGCCACCAACTCGGACGCCACCAGCGGTGGCATCAACTTCACCAGCGCAGCGACGGATCCGACTACTCCTCAGGCACGCTGACGCTGACCAGTGCCTCGCCGCACCTGGTGAACACCCTCGTCATCGACGCGGCCAACGGTGGAACGCTCGACCTGAATGGCGGTGATGACCTTCACGAGAACGCACTCGTCGTCACTGGAGCAGGCAGCTACACAATTCAAAATGGCCAGCTTGGGACAAGTAACCTTGATCTCATCGTGTTTACCGATGCCACCGGCACGTTGACGCTCGACACTTCCCTCAGCGGAGGCGCCGGCAGCTTCATCAAACAGGGCAGTGGCACCGCGGTGCTCACCGGCACCAGCACTTACACCGGCAGCACCATCATTGGCGGCGGCACGCTCTCCCTCGGATCCTCCAGCGCGCTTGTCAGCATCACCGCCGTCGTCCTTTCCAATGTGGCCAACACCAACCTCGACATCACCGGCTTTGACACCACCATCGGCTCGTTGAGTGGCGGCGGTTCGGACGGTGGCAATGTCATTCTCGGCGCGAACACACTGACCGTCGGCACGGACAACACCAGCACCACGTTTGGCGGCGTCATTTCGGGTGCCGGCCAGTTGGTCAAAACAGGTGACGGCACCCTAACACTCACCCGCGCCAGCACCTTTACCGGCGACGCCACCATAAGCCAAGGCATCGTCAATCTTCAGGCAGGCGACGGACTGGGAACCTCGGGCATCACCGTGACCAGCGGCGCCACGTTGCAACTTCAGGGGGGCATCACCGTCAACACGGGCATTCTCACGCTCAACAGCGGCGCCGCCACCGGTCAGAGTGGCGGGCTTGTCAATGTCTCCGGAAACAACACTTACAACAAGCAGATCACCATTGCCGGTAGTGCCACGGCTGTCATTGCGGCAGACGCGGGCACCTTAACTTTGGACAACGGCACCACGACCGCTCTCTCCCTGGCCGCCAATCAGCTCACGCTACTGGCTGCGTCTGGTGCGACGATCAATGTCGGCACCGGTAGCGGCAACGAAAACATCGGCTTTGGCGAGAGCACGCTGATTTTGGACGGTGCGGGCAATGGGTTTTTGAAGACGTTCATCGCCAGCGGTGATGCGAACGGGCAGGTCATCAAAAACGGTTCCGGCACCTGGACGCTGAGCAAGTCCTACGATGGGAACAACGGCTGGTCCCTGATGGCAGGCGAAACCGCCCACCTGAAGATCAATGCAGGCACTCTCAAGATGGGCGCCACCAACGCGATCTCATTCGGGGTCGACAAAGATGCCACCATTGGCAAGAACGCGGGCAACGTGCAGGTCAACAGCGGAGGCACGCTCGACCTCGCTGGTTTCAACACCCAAATCAACGGCCTTGAAAACCTTCCTGGCAGCACGGGCGGTATCGTCACCAACTCGAGCGCCACCACCAGTATCCTCACTCTGGGAGGAGGCCCAGGAAGCACGTTCTACCGCGGTACGATCCAGAACGGTGCCGGCGCGATCGGCGTCACCAAGATCGGCACCGGCACGCAGTCGCTCATCGGCACAAACACGTTCACAGGGGCCACCACCGTGACAGGCGGCACGCTGATTATGAGCGCGAACACCACTTCGCAGCTCACCGTCGGTGCGGGCGCAACCTTCGAGTATGTCAGCGGCACGACCTCCGGCGCCAACATGAACGTAACGGTCTTCTCGCTCGACAACGGCAGCACGTTCGGAACGGAGCTCGGCTCCACCATCTTGGTGTCGGGCGCGGCTGCAGTGACAACATCCACAGTGATCACCGTGGATGTTTTCGGCATTCCTGGAACTGCTCCGGCCGGCGCAATCACGCTGGCCTCGGCGACCGGCGGATTCACCGCCACAGGCGCCACTTACAACCTCGGCAAGGTGTTCAACGCGACCAACTTCACCGTCGGATCGGTCAATGCCACCGACACGGACATCACCATCACGGCGGCCGCCGCCACACCTCTGACGACCGCTTATTGGAACAGCGGCTTTACCCCGGCTCCCACCTTGTGGGCGATCTCGGACGGCAGCACCAGCAGCAACTGGTCGCTCAATGCCGATGGCACCGGAGCCACGCCCCTCGTGCCGGGCGCTGGCACAGAGGTCATTCTCTCTTCGACCGCCGCCACCAACCAATCGGCCATGGCGCTCGGCGCCAACATGAGCATCGACCGTCTCACCATCTCTGACACCAACGCAGTCACCCTCAACGCGGATGGCTATTCGCTCACGCTCAACAACAGCGGCGGCAATTCCGGCATCAGCATGAGCAGCGGCGCCGGAGCAGCAGCCGTGAATTCAAGCGTCATCCTCAACGGCAGCTCTCCGACCATCACCAACGACAGCACGACCAACAGCCTGACGATTGGTGGTGAAATCAGCGGATCCTCAGGCGTGACCAAAGAAGGAGCCGGCACGCTCGTCTTCACCGCCGCCAACAGCTACACGGGCGGCACGGCGATCAACAACGGCACGCTGCAAATTGGGAACGGGGGAGCCACAGGTTCGGTTGGATCGGGTGCGATCGTCGGCTCAGGAACGTCCACGCTCGCAGTGAACCGCTCCGGCACCGCAACCTTCAACGACACCATCAACGTGCCGAATCTTCGACTCGACGCAGGCACCACGCGCATCACGGCAGACACGACTGTTTCAACCAGCTTTGCTAGCGTGTCGGGTGCGGTTTTGGAAACCACGGGCAACATCACCCTGGATCTCTCCGCCACCACGACTGTCAGCAACAGTGGCGGACTGAACGTCGTGAGTGACACACTGACGATCAAGCCCACCGCGGTGAGCCAGCTTCCCGGCGAGGCTTCGTTCTACTATTCCTTCAACAATAGCAGCAGCCTGCTCAATGACGACACCACCGCCAGCCTCTACGATGGCGTCGTTCCTGGCGGGAAAACCAGTCCGACCTACACTGCCGACGGCGTGTTCGGCGGTGCCGTGACCTTCAACGGCACGAATCAAGGGTTTCAGGCGGGAGGCACGGCTCAAAACGACAACACCGGAATTCTCAATGCCGCCGAATTTGTGTTCACCTATGCGAGCTGGATCAAGATCGATCCCACGCAGACTGGCACCACCATCATCTTCGAAGAAGGTGGCAGCACCAATGGCCTGACGCTTTGGACAGACGGTGGTGATCTTAACGCCCGAATTCAGAGCGGCACCTCGAACTCAAAAAATCTCTTCGCGCTTTCTGTGCTGACGGATGGCTGGCATCACATTGCGTTTAGCTTCAGTGATTCCATTGTGCGACTTTATGTCGATGGGGTTCTGCAGGATTCTGATACTTTTGCCCAGTTGGTCGCGCACAATGACAATTCCGGCATCGGCTATCTGGAAGGCAGTACGCCGAATACCACATTGGCTAAGAATTTCTTCACGGGTGCAATGGACGAGATCTATTACTTCGACGATGCTGGTTTGAGCTCAAGCCAGATCGCTTCTCTCGCCAATGGCATGTCAGTCACCAGCCTCGGCCCGCTCACGCTCAATGACGGCGCCACGGTCAATGTCGATGGCTCGAGCGTCGGCAGTGCCACCACGTTGTTCGATTCGGTCACTAGCAATGGCGACGCCACCATCACCGGCTCTGGCAAGCTGATCGGCACGACGTTCAACGTGGATGCCGGCAAGACGCTCACGGTCGAAAACGAAATCACGGGCGCCGTCGGTCTCAAGGCCGCCGGTCCGGGCACGGTGGTGCTCAGCGGAACGAACACTTACGCGGGAGTCACGCAGATCACCGGCGGCACGCTCAGCATTTCATCCGACGACAATCTGGGAGCCGTCCCCGCCAGCGCAGCCACCGATGTCATCCTGAACGGCGGCACGCTGCGCACCACGGCGGACATGGCTCTCTCGGCGAATCGTGGCATTACCGTTGGTGCTTCCGGCGGCGGCATCGAAACCAGTACCGGAACCACGCTGACGATGAATGACATGATCAGCGGCGCGGGTGATCTTACCAAGTCCGGCGACGGCGTCCTCCTCGTCACCACCGACAACAGCGCCACTCACACCGGCGCGACGCTCATCAATGCTGGCACCGTCCAGCTTGCGACCGGCGGCACCACCGGTAGCGGTGATGTGATTCTCAATGGAGCCTCCGCCGCACTCGCGGGCACGGGCATCGTTGCAGGCAACACGTCGGTGCTGACGGGAACCGTTCTGCCGGGAGATCCGGGCACGGCTTCGGGCGTCGGCACCCTCACCATAGCGGCCGATGCCACGTTCACGAATGGAGCCGTGCTCAATCTGCAGTTCACTCACGCAAACGGTCTCGGCACCAGCGCCGCCTCCAATCTCGACGGCTCGGGCGATCTCGACTGGGCGGTCATCACAGCGGCTGCACGCAATGCAGACACCGCCGATCTGCTCAACGTCACCGGACTGCTGACCCTCAACACGGATGCCACGATCAAACTCAGCACACCGGACTCCGGCACCTTCGAAAAGGGCATGGCCTGGGATCTCCTCGACTGGGGCACCCTCGGCGCCGCCCCCGCCTCGCTGACCTTCAATGTCGATTCAGCCCTCAGCCTGGACCTGACCGCTCTGGGTCTCTCACTCGACACCACTCACTTCGCTACGAATGGCATTGTCGCCATCGTTCCCGAACCCGGTCGCATGAGCCTTCTGGCCTGCGGTCTCGCCGTCGCACTCCTGCGCCGGTGCCGTCGTCCGTTCCGCGTTGCTTCAGCCGCCTGAACGACACAGTTCCAAAACCCTGTTCATTCCTTCCCGGCTTGCGCCCGGCTGAATGACTTAACCTCCCCTTTGATTTGATAACACCCCCGACCTTTTTCATGAGACTTTCCCACCATCATACCTCCTCGTTCCTGAAAACGTTGAGCCATCGGCTTTCCACCAGGGTGTGGCAGACCCAGGTGCACTGGATCGCTGTGCTGGTGATGACGTTATCATTTCCCGTCCATGCCCAGCTCACCCAGACCGGACTCACGTTGAGCTTTGACGCCAATCAGGATCAGGATGGCAATGGACGCTGGGAGAGCCTCGTCGGTGGGAGCACCCTCGATCTGCTCCTTGACCCGCTTGTCCTTCGTTCGACGGCGCCGTTAACATCTGGTTTCGCCGGTATCACCAATACTTACAGCTTCCCTGGCAGCGGGATTGCCGAGGCAACCAACGCGCTCGGTGCTCAGTTCACAGCCGCAGGGACCGGGACCATTCAATCCCTCACAAACATTGCGGGTGACCCGACGAACAATCCCGCAAGTTGGGAAATCTGGTTTCGTCCGGATTCCCTCAGCACATCTGGTGTGGACCAGGTTTTGTTCGAAGATGGAGGTGGAACGGGAATCTCACTATCGGTGAAGGATGGCATCCTCAGTGCCCGAAAACTCCCGACCCTGGCCGTCAAAACCTTTGATCTCTCCACATTGACACCTGGCGAGTTCATCCAAGCCGTGGCGACCTACAATACAACGACGAATGTCTTGGAACTCTTCGTCAACGGGGTTTCCGTGGGGGGAGCAGCCGCGACGAGCAGCGGGGGGGATTGGTCCGGCAGTGACCCCGCTGCCCTAGGGACACGAGGCGGATCCAATATGGGCGGCTTTGGCAATGGTTCGTCCGGAGTCGCCAGTTTCGATGGAGACATCGCAGCATTCCGTTTCTATGAATCAATTCTCTCGTCCACCGACGTGATGAACAACTACAACGCCGTCACCGCCACCACGGTGTTTTTTGACAACGATGGCGCTGACGGCCTGTGGACCACCCAGTCGAACTGGGACACCAACATTCAGCCAACGAGCGCGCAGGATGTCGTCATCAACAGCGGTCTGAGCGTGACGGTGGATGCTGCTGGCGAGGTGGCGAACAATCTGACGATCGGCAGCACGGCCAGCAGCACGCTCAGCCCGGTCGTCTCGGGTGCCGGCACACTGACGCTCACGGGAGGCGATCTGACAGTGGCAGGCACATTGACAATTGGAGACGGACAGGACGGCGTTCTGGCGCTGACGGGTGGAACGCTGAATGCCCAAGGCGGCATCGCCGCAGGCACGGCGGTCAGCACGCTCACCTTGAACGGCGGCACTCTGAATATGAATGGCAACGCCATCGGCAGCGGCAGCGCACCGGTGACGAATCTGACCTTCGCGGCCGGCATTCTGGACAGCGTGACTGAAATCAATGGGGGCGCTGCTCTCGTCAAGAGCACCGCAGGCACCCTGACGCTCTCCGGCACAAACACCTACACCGGCGCCACCTCCGTCAATGCGGGCACCCTCGTCCTGAGCGGCAGCGTCACTTCCGGCATCACCGTGGCGAGCGGCGCCAACCTCGACGGCGAAGGCAGCACGACAGGCAGTGTGGTCTTCCTCGGCACGACTCACACGATCAACGCGGATACGAGCACTGCCGCGGCTCTTGGATCCACCGGAACCGGCGGTCTCGATGTCAGCGCACTGAACGTGGGCGGCTTCACGGTCAACATCACGGGAACGACTTACATCGGGACCAAGGACATCCTGACCTATGGTTCCGGCGGTTTCACCGGCGCCTTGGACAGGTTCGTGGCCAGCACAGCCCTCACTCCCAGTGCCCGAGGCGCGAGTTTTGGCGACAGCGGCACCGCAATCACCTACGACCTCGGCTACGTGACCAACACTTGGACCGGAAGCGTGAACAACAACTGGGACATCGGCGCGACCGCCAACTGGTCCAACGCCAAAGACAATGTCTTCCAAAACGGGGACGATCTCGTCTTCGATGATTCGGCAACCCGCTTCTCTCCGACGCTGCAAACGAACGTCACTGTGGGCTCCATCACTTTTAACAACTCGACGGGAAAGAACTACACCCTCAAACCGCTCACCTCTCAGTTCATCACCGTCAATGATTCCATACAGTTCACCGGATCGGGCAATGTCACGATCAGCACCAAGCTCGCGGGCAATGCTTCGCTGACCAAGTCGGGCAGCGGAACGGTGACGCTCAGTGGCGCGAACACATACTCGGGGCTTACGACCGTGAATGAAGGCACGCTCCGGCTGACGAATTCGGCGATTAGTTCTGGAAGGGTTTATGAACCGGTCGCGGCGGGAGCCACGCTGGAGTTCAATGTGACCTCCTCCACCAATCCGGGCGTTTTCAACCTCAGTGGTGATGGAACATTCGTGAAGACGGGCAGAGGGGCCTTCGTCCAGACTTCCGCCGGATCCACTTTCTCGATGGGCTCCGGAGCCTTGATCCGCATTGCGGATGGTAGCTATGATTTCGGCGGCGGCGGCCTCGGCGACTGGAGCGCGAACAAAGCGGACTTTCAGGTGGACTTCGGTGCGACTTTTGACGGTTCGGCCACTGCGATTGTCTTCGACGCCTTGGATGGCGAGGGCACCCTGAAGATCGCGGGCAACTCGACCGATGGTTTCGGGCTCAAGCTCGGTGTTGATAACGGCAGCGGAACCTTCACGGGCGCGATCGTCAACTCAACCCCGGACGGCGACCAGTTCTCCGTGATCAAAGAAGGCTCAGGCACGCAAATCCTCAGCGGCAACAACACCTACACTGGCGCAACGACCATCAACGGCGGCCTGTTGGTGGTGAACGGAACCTTGGGAGGAAACATCACCGTCGCCGCGGGCGCCAACATCGGTGGCGAGGCCAGCACGGCGGGTAATCTGACTTTCCTCGGCACGACCCACACGCTTGAAGTCGATGCCAGAACGGCCGCCGTTCTCGGAGCCACCGGCACCGGCGGTCTCGATATCAGCGCCGTGGGAACAGGAGGCCTCACCATCAACATTATCGGCATGGGCAACGGTGGTGGTGCCGGCGGAGCCGGAGGACTCAAGGTGTTGACCTACGGCAGCGGCGGCTTCATCGGAGATCTGGCCAGCTTCACCCTCGGCGCGCACACGCTCAGCAGCCGCCTGGCCACCGCCGGTGCATTCATCGACAACGGCGTGGACGCCATCACGATCGATCTCGGCTACGTCACCAATACCTGGGTGGGTGGTGACGGCTCCAACCCGACGTTCTGGGACATCGGCACGACGGCGAACTGGTCCAATGCCAAGGACAGCGTGTTTCAGAACGGAGATGATGTGATCTTTGCCGACGGCGCATCCAACCTCGCTCCGACCCTGCGATCCGACGTCACCGCTGGTGTGGTGATTTTCAGCAACACGGCAGGCACCGACTACACGCTCAACTCCACGGCGGGCGAGGCGCTGACAACGGTGGGAACGCTGAGCGTGACGGGCTCGGGCAATGTGACGATCAACGCCAACGTCTCCGCGGGAAGCGGTATCGTCACCTCCGGCTCGGGCAACACCACGATCAACGGAGTCATTTCCGGTGCCAGTGGATTGACGCAGTCAGGAACGAGCGTCACGACGCTGACCGGAAGCAATACCTTCAGCGGTGCAATGATCATCACCGACGGAACCCTGCGCATCAGCGACGAGTCCAATCTCGGATCCAATCCCGCATCCTTCAGCACCCGTCAGTTGTATCTCAATGGTGCGGGAGCCACGCTCTCGGCAGCCGCCAGCTTCACCATCAATGACAACAACCGCGGCATCTACATTGACACAGACGGCGGTCACATCGGAGTGGATGCAGGCATGACCCTGACGATTGCGCGAGTCATCGATGGCATCGGTATTCTGGACAAGACAGGCGCAGGCACCTTGGAACTCACTGCCGCCAATACCTACTCCGGCACCACCACAGTCAGCGAGGGAACACTCAGATTGGTCAATTCTGCGATCACGACGGACCGGTCCTACGGATCCATCGCCAGT